>JADGBE010000006.1:65129-81872 GCA_015231615.1 Desulfamplus sp.
TGCCCGGAGATAATGCGAGTATAACTGCTGAACTTATAGCTCCGATAGCTATGGAAAAAGAGCTTCGTTTTGCTATTCGTGAAGGTGGTCGCACTGTAGGGGCTGGTGTCATTGGTGAAATAATTGAATAATTGAATAAAGCATAAGAATATAAGGCTGTTATGATAAAATCAAAAATCAGGATCAGGCTCAAAGCATACGATCACAAACTTCTTGATCAGTCATCTATAGATATTGTTGATACTGCAAGAAAGACAGGTGCAAAGGTTGTGGGTCCTATACCACTACCTACGAGTATCAATAAATTCTGTGTTCTCAGATCTCCCCATGTGAATAAAAAATCCCGTGAGCAATTTGAAATCAGAACTCATAAAAGGCTGATGGATATACTTGAGCCAACTCAGCAGACAGTTGATGCACTTATGAAACTTGATCTTTCGCCAGGTGTTGATGTTCAGATAAAACTTTAAGCAAAGATAAAGCCTTAAATACCATTTAGGGTTCAGGTGGGAATAATAATGTGTAATGGAATTTTAGGAAAAAAAATCGGGATGACCAATGTTTTTGCATCTGATGGTCGTTTTATCCCTGTAACAGTAATTCAAGTTGGACCATGTTATGTGACTCAGATTAAATCGGATAAAACCGATGGATATAATGCACTGCAGTTAGGTTTTGGGGAGAAGAGCCTTGTAAAGGTAAGTAAACCCGCCGCTGGGCATTTTTCCAAAAGTGGTTCAGCAGCTTTCTCAGCTTTGCGAGAATTCAGGGTTGACTCTCCTGCTGATTATCAGTTAGGACAGCTCATTAACCTTGATATGTTTTCTGTAGGGCAAAAAATTAATGTTTCAGGTATCTCTAAAGGACGTGGGTTTGCAGGAACTGTAAAGAGGCATGGATTTACAATGGGTCCAAGGTCTCATGGAAGCCGAAATATTCGTGAACCTGGTTCAGTTGGTTGTAGCGCATGGCCATCAAGAATTATAAAGGGCAAAAAAATGCCAGGTCACATGGGTGTTGATAGAAAAACCGTTAAAAATCTTGAGATTATTGATATTAGACCTGAACAGAATTTGATGTTGATAAAAGGTGCAATACCGGGTTCTAAAACAGGGATTCTTGAGATTGTGAAATCTAATATAAATAAAAAATAGAAAATTAGGTTACTATTTACTTACGGCTATGGGTATTGCAATAATTTCGCAGTGATGCATGGTCGTTATTTTTAATGAGGAAGTATATGGCTGTTGTAGATGTTTTGAACAGATCGGGTGAAAAAGTGTCAGAAGTTAATCTCTCTGATGAGATATTCACCGTTCCTGTAAAGAAAAGCGTGCTGCACGATGTTGTCAGAATGCAGCTTACTTCTCGACGCTTAGGAACAGCAGTTGCTAAGGTCAGGGGTGAAGTTGCGGGAAGCACAAGAAAGTTGTTTAGACAGAAAGGAACTGGAAATGCTAGGGCAGGCGGAATAAAGTCAGCTCTTAGAAAAGGTGGCGGAATAATTTTTGGGCCTGTTCAAAGATCCTATGAACATAAAGTAAACAAAAAGGTAAAGAGCCTTGCTATGAAAATGGCTTTAAGTTCAAAATTGAAGAATAATGAACTTTTTGTTATTGATTCCTTTGGATTGAGCCAAATTAAAACAAAGGAAGTTCTTAATATTACTCGAAACCTTGGCTTAAAAAATGTGCTGATTATCACTAACGAAGATGACAGAACTCTTTTTATATCAGCACAAAATATACCTGATGTCAAAGTGCTTAAGACAGAAGGTCTTAATGTTTATGACCTTCTTAAGTATGACAATCTTTTGCTTATTGAATCTTCCATCCAGTCAATTGAAGGGAGGTTTGCTTAAAATGA
Source organism: Desulfamplus sp. (assembly GCA_015231615.1). GTDB lineage: Bacteria > Desulfobacterota > Desulfobacteria > Desulfobacterales > Desulfobacteraceae > Desulfamplus. The sequence goes on from JADGBE010000006.1 coordinate 66,996, forward strand.
TTATAGAATATGATGTAATAAGACGCCCTATTCAGAGTGAAAAGTCAAATTTGCAAAAAGAGCAGGCTAATCAGCTAACATTTGAGGTTGCACCTCATGCAAATCGGGTGGAGATTAAAAATGCAATAGAAAAAATATTCAATGCCAAAGTCAAATCTGTCAATACGTTAAACATAAAAGGTAAAATAAAACGTAGAGGACGGATACTTGGAAAAAGACGGGATTTTAAAAAAGCCATTGTAAGGCTAATGCCCGGGCAGAGAATTGATTTTTTTGAAGGTGTTTAAAGGGATAATAAAATGGCGATAAAAAAAACAAAGCCCACATCACCCGGAAGACGATCTCAGGAATATTTTACATTTGAAGAAATTACTAAAGATAAACCTGAGCGGTCTCTTCTTAAAAAACTGAAAAAGACGGGTGGGAGGAACTCATACGGAAGAATAACAAGTAGGCACAAAGGTGGCGGTGCTAAACAACAATACAGAATAATTGATTTTAAGCGGGATAAAGATGGTATTCCTGCAAAGGTCAGTTCCATAGAGTATGATCCAAATCGTAGTGCCAGAATAGCTCTTTTAGTTTATGCTGATGGAGAGAAAAGATATATTCTTGCACCTCGTGAGATAGCTGTTGGAGATGTGATTGAGACAGGTCCGCAATCTGATATTAAACCTGGTAACTGTCTTCCACTTGAGAACATACCACTTGGTACTCGTATTCATAATGTAGAGTTAAAGCAAAATAAAGGTGGTCAAATAGTTAGAAGTGCTGGAACCTATGCAAGACTCATGGCAAAAGAGGGGTCTTATGCACAGGTACTTCTCCCTTCTGGTGAAGTACGCATGGTTCATGTAAAATGCAAGGCAACTATTGGAAGAGTTGGGAATGAAAAACATGGAGATCTTAGCTTAGGAAAAGCTGGTCGTACCAGATGGCTTGGTAAACGTCCATCTGTTAGAGGCGTGGCTATGAATCCTGTTGACCATCCAATGGGTGGTGGTGAAGGAAGATCTTCTGGCGGAAGGCAGCCATGTAGTCCATGGGGTGTACTTTCTAAGGGCTACAAGACCCGTACAAACAAGAGATCTAATCAGTACATAGTAAAAAGAAGAACTAAGAAAAAATAAATAGGTGATCTGATATGCCAAGGTCGTTAAAAAAGGGACCGTATATAGCCCCTGAACTTTTGAAAAAGGTAATAGCACTTCAGGATAGTAAGAGTAATCAGGTAATAAAAACTTGGTCTCGAAGATCAACTATTTTTCCAGAAATGGTTGGTGTTACACTCGCAGTGCATAATGGAAAGAAATTTATACCCGTTTTTGTTACAGAAAATATGGTAGGACATAAACTTGGTGAATTTTCACCAACAAGAACATTTTATGGTCATGCAGGCGATAAAAAAGCTAAAGTAAAAAAATAAGCTGACGGGTTGTTAATTTATAAGGATATAAATATGGAAGTTAAGGCAGTAACAAAATATGTGCGTATTTCGCCATTTAAACTGCGTGCACCTGTGGAAGCTGTAAAGGGGAAAAAGGTAGAAGATGCTTTGAATCTTCTTAAATTTATGCCTCTGAAAGCTGCCGGTATTATATCAAAGACCCTCGGGTCTGCAGTGGCTAATGCAGAACATAATAATGAGATTGATGTTGATGATCTTATCGTAAAAAATATATCAGTTGATCATGGTCCCTCTTTAAAAAGATTTAGGGCGAGGGCTAGAGGCAGAGGAGCAAGGATTCTGAAAAGAACCAGCCATATAACAGTCACGGTTTCGGAAACGGTCAAATAGGGAGGGAGTGGCTTGGGCCAAAAAGTAAATCCAATTGGATTAAGATTAGGTATCACAGGAACATGGGACTCCAGATGGTATGCAGATAAAGAGTATGGTGATTTTGTACTTGAAGATTACAAAATCAGAAAATTTTTGAAAAAAAAGCTCTATCATGCAGGAATCTCAAAGATTGAAATTGAGCGTTTTTCTAAACGTATAAGAGTTAGAGTATTTGCTGCAAGACCGGGAATTATAATAGGTAAAAAAGGGGCTGATATTGCTCTCTTAAAGCAAGAACTGGAAAAAATTGTATCGCCAGAAGTTCTCATTGATATTAAAGAGGTTCGCAGACCAGAAATTGATGCCCAACTTGTAGCTGAAAATATAGCACTACAGCTTGAACGCCGTATAGCTTTTAGAAGGGCAATGAAAAGAAGCGTTACTTCTGCTATGAGATTTGGGGCTCAAGGAATAAAAATTATCTGTTCTGGCAGGCTTGGTGGTGCGGAAATGGCAAGGACTGAGTGGTATAAAGAGGGGAGAATTCCACTTCATACACTTAGGGCTGATATGGATTATGGTTTTATTGAGGCTCGCACAACATACGGTGCCATTGGCATCAAAGTCTTTGTGTTTAAAGGCGAAGTGCTTAATGCGGATCAGAGAGTTACAGCTTAATATGCTGGTAAGGAGATAATTATGCTAAGTCCCAAAAAGGTAAAATATCGCAAGAGAATGCGCGGTAGATTAAAGGGAAAGCCCAGCAGGGGAACAGAACTTAATTTTGGTGAATTTGGTCTTCAAGCTGTTGAATGCGGTTATGTTAATGCTCGTCAAATTGAAGCTGCCCGTATTGCAATGACTCGTAAGATTAAAAGGCTTGGAAAGACATGGATTCGCTTTTTTCCCGATAAACCTATTACCAAAAAACCAGCTGAAGTTAGAATGGGTAAAGGTAAAGGTCCAACTGAAGGGTGGGTTGCAGCTGTAAAACCTGGTAGAATTCTCTATGAAATGGAAGGTGTGCCAAGAGAGCTTGCAATTGAAGCCCTTGAGCTTGCTGCAAGTAAGCTCTGTGTTAAAACTCGCTTTGTGGAGAGGGTGTAATAAAACATGAAGACAAGTGAAATCAGAGCCATGAGTTCTGATGAAATTAATACTAAAATAGCTGAGCTGAAAAAAGAGTTTTTTAATCTTCGTTTTCAGCATGGTGTGGGTAGGCTTGAAAACACAGCCATTCTCCCAAAAATCAGAAAAGATATAGCTCGTCTGATGACCATCTCAAGGGAGATGAACTTAAATATTAGCTAATGAGAAAAGTTGATGCCATGAATGAAAGAGGAAGAAAAAAAATACTACTTGGAATAGTAGTATCAGACAAAATGGAAAAATCGGTTGTTGTTCAAGTCGAGAGATTTGTTCAGCACGCTGTTTACAAAAAATATATTAAAAAATATAAAAAGTATGCTGCTCACGACGAAAACAACCAGTGTAAAACTGGAGATGTTGTTAAGATTACAGAGTCAAGACCTTTGAGCAAAACAAAGAGATTTCGGGTCAGTGAGATTGTCAAAAGGGCAGTTTGATTTAAGGGGAGTTGAAAAATGATTCAAACCGAGACGAGATTGACTGTAGCAGACAACTCCGGAGCCAAAGAGCTTTATTGTATAAAAGTGCTTGGTGGCTCGAAAAGACGTTATGCTGGTATCGGGGATGTTATTGTCGTTTCAGTAAAAGAGGCGATACCTAATGCCAAAGTAAAGAAAGGTGATGTATTAAAAGCTGTAATTGTTAGAACAAAAAAGGAGATTTCAAGACCTGATGGTTCTATGATAAGATTTGATGACAATTCAGCAGTTATAATTAATAACTCCAACGAACCTGTTGGAACCCGTATTTTCGGCCCGGTTGCAAGGGAACTGAGAGCCAAAAAGTTTATGAAAATAATATCTTTAGCTCCTGAAGTTCTTTAAACTGCTTCGGTTTATTATTTAAGAGGATTTTAAATGGAAAGATTAAAAACGAAAATAAAAACTGATGATAAAGTTAAAATTATTACCGGTAAAGATAAGGGAAAAATCGGTAAAGTTTTAAAGGTTCTCAGGAAAAAAAATCGGGTTGTAGTAGAAAATGTAAATATTGCAAAAGTTCATCAAAGACCTACTCAGGGTAATCCACAAGGTGGTATTGTTGAGAAGCCGATGCCAATTGATTATTCCAATCTTATGCTTATGTGCAATAAATGTGTTAAACCCGTTCGCATTGGTATGAGAGAACTCGAAGATGGTAAAAAGGTGAGATTCTGCAGAAAATGCAATGAACAGATTGATGCCTAAGATGCAGCTTAAGGAGCAAAAACGTTGAGCCTTAAAAAAATATATGAAAAAGAAGTAATACCAGAGTTAAAGAAGACATTTGGTTACCAAAACACGATGCAGATTCCTATGCTGGAAAAGATCGTGTTAAATATAGGACTTGGAGAAGCAATCAAAAATGTTAAATTGCTTGACTCTGCGGCAGCTGATTTATCACTGATTGCTGGACAGAAACCTGTAATCACAAAAGCCAGAAAATCTATTGCTGCATTTAAACTACGTATGGGTATGCCAATTGGTTGTATGGTAACTTTGCGTGGTGAAAAGATGTACGATTTTCTAAATAAGCTAATTAATATTGCACTTCCTCGTGTGCGTGACTTTAAAGGAATATCTGGAAAAGCATTTGACGGAAGGGGTAATTACAGCCTTGGTATTAAGGAACATATAATTTTTCCTGAGATTGATTATGATAAGACCGATAGTATTAAAGGTCTTAATGTTTCTATAGTTACAACGGCAAAAACAGATGAAGAGGGCAGAACACTCCTGAAATTGTTTGGGATGCCTTTTAAAAATTAGGAGGTAATTTTGGCAAAGACGTCTCTTATTGTTAGAGCAGAAAGAAAGCAAAAATTTGAGGTTCGTGCTTATAATCGCTGCCCAATATGTGGAAGACCCAGAGCATTCATAAGAAAAGCTGGTATATGTAGAATCTGTTTTAGGAATCTTGCATCTGCTGGTAGATTACCAGGTGTTACTAAATCAAGTTGGTAGTGAATTCATAATCTATATAAACAAAACCTCTTAAGTTGTTATAGCTATATTAGAGAATGAATTGTGTAAAATAAAAATAGTTTTAATGATTGTTTGATTAATCTTAAGATAAGAAGATTAAGTAATATTACCAGGAGAAAAATATGGCAATGAGTGATCCCATAGCGGACATGCTTACAAGAATCAGAAATGGTGGAAAAGCTGAGTTCGCAAAAGTGGATATCCCCGGGTCAAAACTTAAAGTTGAGATGGCGCGGGTGCTAAAAGAGCAAGGATATATAAAAAATTACAAGTTTTTAGAAGATAACAAGCAGGGAATACTGCGTGTTTATCTGAAATATGCTGGTAAAAAACATGCAATTTATGGGCTTGAAAGAGTAAGTAAACCAAGTAGAAGGGTATATAACAAGTCCAAAGATATAAAACCGGTTTTGAACGGTCTTGGTATAGCGATTTTATCCACTCCAAAAGGTTTAATGACGGATAAACAGGCGAGAAACGAGAATGTGGGCGGTGAAGTCCTCTGTAATATTTGGTAACACGGGAGAGGTATATGTCACGAATAGGTAAGAAGCCGATCCAGATTCCAGCAAAAGTCAAAATTACTGTTGATAGTGATATATTGACTGTTAATGGACCAAAGGGAACATTAACAAGAAGTCTGCATCCGGCTGTAGAAATTAGTATTGAAGATGGAATTTTACGTGTCGCACCTAATAATCCAGAGGATCGGAAAATAGTCGCACTTCAGGGTATGTATCGTGCGTTGATTCAAAATATGGTTAATGGTGTTACTAATGGTTATGAAAGAATCCTTTTGTTGAGTGGAATTGGATACAGGGCAGAATTAAATGGCAAGACCATTGTTTTAAATGTCGGATTTTCTAATCCAGTCAATTTTCCACTTCCTGAAGGAATTTCTGCAAAAGTAGATAAAAACACCCAAATTACTTTATCCTCAATAGATAAAGAAAGTTTAGGTGAGACTGCAGCAAACATCAGAAGAATAAGACCACCTGAACCTTATAAAGGCAAGGGTATTATGTATTCTGATGAGACAATAATCAAAAAAGCAGGTAAGTCTGCAGCAAAATAATCTAAATCGGGAATAGAATTTTATGGCAAATACATCCGAAAAATATATCTCAAGAGTTAAGAGAAAAAAGAGAATAAGAAAAAAGATGACAGGCACTCAAGAGCGTCCGAGGCTTAATATCTTTAGAAGTGCCAGTCATATATATGCCCAGATAGTCAACGATATTGAAGGCAATACCATTGTTTCTGCATCAACCCTTGATAAGGAATTCACAGATACGGGCAAAAAAGGTGGTAACAAAGATGCTGCTGTTGCCGTTGGTAAAATTGTGGCTAAAAGGGCTCTTGACAAGGGAATTAATAAAGTGGTTTTCGACAGAAATGGTTTTCTCTATCATGGTCGGGTGAAAGCACTTTCAGACGGAGCTCGTGAAGGCGGGCTGCAATTCTAATTAAGGAGGATGTCCCTTGGTCGGTAAACAAACAGAAGAAAATCAATTGATCGATAAAGTAGTTAGGATCAACAGAGTTGCAAAAGTTGTAAAAGGCGGAAGAAATTTTAGTTTCAGTGCTCTTTGTGTTGTTGGTGATGGTGATGGCAATGTAGGTTTTGGTCTCGGTAAGGCGGGTGAGGTTCCAGAAGCTATTCGTAAGGGCGTTGAAAAGGCAAAAAGAAGTATGGTAAAAGTTGCTGTACTGAACGGAACTGTCCCATTTGAAGTTATTGGGCATTTCGGTGCGGGTAGAGTTCTACTAAAACCTGCTTCTCCTGGAACTGGTGTTATTGCAGGTGGTGCTGTCCGTGCAGTTCTTGAAGCTGCTGGCATAACTGACATTTTGACAAAATGTATTGGAACTAATAATACACACAATGTTGTCAGAGCAACTATGGCTGGATTGAGATCGTTAGAGACAAAAGAGGAAGTTGCTAAACGTCGCGGACTTAGACCTGAAGAATTATAGTCAAGATATTTGAAGATATAGTGGAGAGACAAATAATGTCTGGTAAAGTAAGATTGACACAAATAAGAAGCCTAATCGGGCGTCCTGAAAAGCATCGGAAAATCCTTCGTGCATTGGGTTTAAAACGTATGCATATGACAGTGGAGCACAATATGAACCCCGCAATTATGGGGATGGTAAAAAAAGTTCCTCATCTTGTCAGTGCAGAGGAGGTTTAAAATGAAATTGCATGAACTTGCACCTGCTGAGGGTAGCAGACATAAAAGAAAAAGGATAGGACGTGGACCTGGTTCAGGTATGGGCAAAACTTCAACAAAAGGGCATAAGGGACTAAAAGCAAGATCCGGAGGTGGAGTGAGACCTGGATTTGAAGGTGGTCAGATGCCTTTGCATAGACGATTGCCTAAACGTGGTTTTAAAAACATTCACAAAGAGATTGTAGCTATTGTGAGTGTTTCTGAACTTGACAGATTTGAGTCAGGTACGATCGTTGACGAGCTTGCCTTGAGAAATGCAGGGCTTGTTAAGGGTTGTATTGATAAGGTCAAAATACTTGGCAATGGCGAAGTTACTAAAGCTATCTCTCTTAGAAAATGCTTTGTAAGTAAAACTGCAAAGGAAAAAATTGAGACAGCAGGTGGAAGTATCGAACAGTAATTAATGCTAAGATTAGTCTGAGGTTTTATTAATGATTCAGAGCGGATACCAGAATATACTTAAGCTTCCAGAACTTAAGAAAAAGCTGCTTATTACACTTTTGCTGCTTTTTGTCTATCGAGTAGGAGTGCATGTTCCAACACCTGGAATTGATGCCGCAGCATTAGCCTCTTTTTTTGACAGCACCAGAGGCACTCTATTTGCGATGTTTAATATGTTTTCAGGTGGGGCACTTGAGAACCTTTCTGTTTTTGCACTTGGAATTATGCCCTATATCAGTGCTTCTATTATTCTTCAATTGATGACTGTAGTAGTTCCTCATCTTGAACAGTTATCAAAAGAGGGTGAACATGGTAGAAAGAAGATTACTCAATATACAAGATATGGAACTGTGATATTAAGTATTATACAGGGATTTGGTATAAGTGTTGGGCTTGAAGCTATGACATCTCCAGCAGGGGCGCCTATTGTTATGTATCCGGGGTGGGGATTTCGTATTGTTACAGTAATAACTCTTACAGCAGGAACTGCATTTATAATGTGGCTTGGAGAGCAGATTACTGAAAGAGGTATTGGAAATGGTATATCTCTTATAATTTTTGCTGGTATTGTGGCAAATATGCCAACCGCAATTGGTAACACCATTCGTCTTGTATCAACTGGAGAGATGGGTATATTTACAATTATCATTTTAATTGTTCTTATGGTTATTGTAATTGGTTGTATTATTTTTATGGAACAGTCACAACGTCGAATACCTGTTCAATATGCAAAAAGGGTTGTTGGTCGTAAAATGTATGGTGGACAGACATCTCACCTACCATTGAAGCTCAATACTGCTGGCGTTATTCCGCCAATTTTTGCATCTTCAATAATAATGTTTCCAGCTACTATTGCCAATTTTATTGACCTTCCGATTATGAAAAGTGTTGCTGCTGCAATGAATCCCGACACAATAGTATATAACCTTATATATATAGGATTTATTGTTTTTTTCTGTTTCTTTTATACAGCCGTAACCTTTAATCCAGATGATGTTGCCGATAGAATGAAGAAGAATGGTGGGTATATACCCGGTATAAGACCCGGCAAAAAAACTGCTGAATACATTGATAAAGTTCTAACGAGAATAACTCTTGGTGGGGCAATCTATATTTCAATCATATGTGTTCTTCCAACAATGCTGATGACAAAATTTAATGTTCCGTTCTACTTTGGCGGGACAGCACTTCTTATTGTCGTAGGAGTCGCCATTGATACAATATCTCAGATTGAAACTCACATGATTTCCAGAAACTATGAGGGATTTTTGGGTAAAGCAGGGGCAATAAAGGGAAGAAGGTAAAAAAAATAAATCCCAAGATTCCGATAGCGGCGAGTGGATATATATTCAATGGAGTAGAAATTTATATGGCAAAAGAAGAACCCATTAAAGTTGAAGGCACAGTACTTGAAACACTGCCAAATGCCATGTTTAAGGTGGAACTTGATAACAAGCATCAGTTACTTGCACACATTTCTGGCAAGATGAGAATGCACTTTATTAAAATTCTACCAGGTGATAAAGTAACAGTTGAATTATCACCTTATGACTTGTCAAGAGGTAGGATTACCTATCGTTATAAATAGTATAATATACAATATGCTTTAGATAGATTATTTAGAGGATAATTATTATTTATAAATATTTTTTTCTACAGCATTTTTTGAGGAGTAAATATTAATGAAAGTCAGAGCTTCAGTAAAAAAAATTTGTAAAGATTGTAAGATTATCCGTAGATCTGGAGTTGTTAGGGTAATATGTATAAATAAACGTCATAACCAGAGGCAGGGATAAAGGGGGATACAGGCGTGGCAAGAATTGCAGGCGTAGATTTACCAAAAAACAAACATGTAGTGATTGCACTGACCAGCATTTATGGTATAGGAAGAAGTAGATCCAGCGATATTATTGCCGAAGTTGGTCTTAATCCAATTATGAAAGCTGACGAACTAACTGAAGAGCAGGTAAATGAGATAAGGAAGATCATTGACACTAAATATAAAGTTGAAGGAGAGCTTAAGGCAGACACTTCAATGAATATAAAGCGGCTCATGGATTTAGGATGCTATCGCGGGCTTCGCCATAGAAAATCTCTTCCATGTCGTGGTCAGCGTACAAGCACGAATGCCAGAACAAGGAAAGGTCCAAAACGTGCTGCTGTTAAGAAGAAGAAGTAAGTATTGTTTATGACACTTTATTGTTTATTACCTACATTATTTGGCATCTGTCTAATTTAAGGATGAATAGGGAATTTAATGGCTAAAAAAGCGAAAAAAACAGTAACAAAGAAAAAAGTAAAAAAGAATATATCAACAGGTGTTGTTCATATTCAATCAACATTCAATAATACAATCATAACAATAACTGATGAGACAGGAAATACTATTTCATGGTCAAGTTCCGGTATCCAAGGATTTAAAGGCTCAAGAAAAAGCACACCTTTTGCATCAAAGATGGCTGCCGAGGATGCGGGTGCTAAAGCTATGGAACATGGGATGAAAAATATTAGCGTTTATGTTAAAGGTCCTGGGGCAGGTAGAGAATCAGCTTTAAGAGCCCTTCACGCTCTTGGCTTTAATATATCCATGATAAAAGATGTTACACCTGTCCCCCATAACGGATGCCGCCCGCCAAAGAGAAGAAGGGTTTAATTTACCTTGTTTATAAGTTTTATATGCTACCACCTTGCCCATAGGTTTATATAAGGAGGAAAACGTTGTCACGTTATAGAGGTTCTGTCTGCCGTCAATGCAGACGCGAAAATATGAAGTTGTTTCTTAAAGGAGATCGTTGCTTTTCAGATAAATGTAGTTTTGACCGCAGAGCATACCCACCGGGACAGCATGGTCAACGTCGTGGAAAAAGTTCTGATTACGGGATACAGCTTAGAGAAAAACAGAAAGTTAGAAGAATTTATGGAATTTCTGAGAAGCAGTTCAGAATTATATTTGCCAATGCAGATCGTCAGAAGGGCATTACAGGAACAAATCTTTTAGGTCTTTTAGAGAGAAGACTTGATAATGTCGTATTCAGACTTGGTTTCACAAGTTCAAGAACACAAGGGAGACACTTTGTAAGACATAACCACTTTCTCGTTAATGGAAAAAAAGTTAATATCCCTTCATACGTTATAAAAAGTGGAGATATTATTGAGTTAAGAGAAAAGAGTAAAAATGTAAAAGCTATTGCTGATTCTGTTGAAACAGTTGTCAGAAGAGGAATTCCCCAATGGCTTGAACTTGATAAAGACGGATTAAAAGGAGTTATCAAATCTCTACCTAACCGTGAAGATATTACACTGCCAATACAGGAACAGCTGATTGTAGAACTCTATTCTAAATAATCGAATAGTTTAGCAGTTTGTCCTATTATATCAGGAGATAAACAATGTCATCAGATGAACTTGTATATGTAAATTGGCATGAGATGATAAGACCGGAAAAGGTAGTTGTTACAACAACTTCTACATACGGTAAATTTGTATGTGAACCCCTTGAAAAAGGTTTTGGAATAACAATAGGTAACTCTTTAAGACGTATCATTCTGTCTTCACTTTATGGTGCCGCTATTGTTTCTGTAAAATTTGAAGACGCACTCCATGAATATAGTGTAATACCTAATGTCAGAGAAGATGTTTCTGAAATCATAATGAATCTTAAGGCGGTTCAGCTTAAAGTTGAGAGTTTAGAAGATAGAATTTTGACGGTCAATTTTGAAGGAGAAGGCAATTTGACCGCGGCATATCTTCAAGGCATTGTTTCTGGTGTTCAAATACTTAATCCAGATCAGCACATTGCCACCTTGTCAAAGGGTGGTGTGTTAAAAATGTCTTTAAAAGTAAAAACAGGAAAAGGATTTTCTTTAGCATCTGCTAATAACGACCCTGATGCTCCTGTAGGAACAATTCCCATTGACAGTATTTTTTCGCCTATAAAAAGAGTTAAATATATTGTTGGGACATCAAGAATTGGTCAAAAAACTGACTATGATAAACTTACCATGGATGTCTGGACTGACGGCAGTGTTACTCCTGAGGATGCAGTTGCCTTTGCCGCAAAAATTCTCAAAGAGCAGATGAATCCTTTTATCAATTTTGATGAAGACATTGAGCCTGAACAGGAAGATAGAGAGCATGATCGCTCTACTAAAGATTTTAATGAAAACCTTTACAGAAGTGTTGATGAGCTTGAACTCTCTGTAAGAAGTTCCAATTGTCTTAAAAATGCTCAAATACTCAAACTTTATCAGCTTGTTCAAAAAAGCGAGAGCGAAATGCTTAAAACCAAGAATTTTGGAAGAAAATCTCTAAATGAAATTAAAGAGGTTTTAACTTCAATGGAACTCTCTCTTGGTATGGATCTTGATGGATTTGAGCCACCTGTTGAAGATGACGTTATTGAGCAGCAACAATCTAACGAAGAAAATTTGGAACACCCTTCCTGATGAATATCAAGTTAACGAAGGAGAAAAAAATTTCCCATGAGACATAGAAAAGCAGGCGTGAAGCTGAATCGAACCTCAAGCCACAGAAAAGCCATGTTCAGAAATATGGTTACATCACTATTTAAGCACGAGAGCATTAAGACTACAGATGCTAAGGCAAAAGAGCTTAGAAAACATGCTGATAAGATGATTACTTTGGCTAAAAGAGGCGATTTACACGCAAGACGTCAGGCGTTAGCCTATATTAGAGAAAAAGATGTTGTGCATAAATTATTTAGCGATGTTGCAGAAAAATTTGGTAACAGGGAAGGTGGTTATACAAGAGTTGTTAAACTTGGACCACGTTCTGGTGATGCTGCACCAATGTCAATGATTGAGCTTGTTATGGATAAGTAGTTGACATCTTAAATTTTATTAATTCTAAACTTGAAGCCCTGATTGGCAAATATTATACGCTAATCAGGGCTTTATTTGTTTTGTTATTTTTCTAATAATTGAAATAACTATCAATTGGATATAATACGTTTTATATGCAAATTCATTTTTTTCCAACTCTTTCAACTACTATGGATAAGGCAAGAGAACTTGCACGAAATAATGCACCACATTTTAGCGTTGTAGTTGCTGAAGAACAGATTAAAGGACGAGGACGCTTGAATAGAATCTGGCTATCTGATAAAGAAGGGTTGTGGTTTACTGTGATATTAAGACCCATCTTTCCGCCAACGCTTGCATTTCAAATTAATTTCGCCGCATCTTTATCTGTTGCTAAAATATTAAAATATCAATATGGCTTAGATGTTAGTGTAAAGTGGCCCAATGACATTCTTATTAGAGATAAAGAGAGTGAAAATAATAAAGAGATTTTTCAAAATAAGAAAGTTGCAGGTTTGTTGTCAGAAATGGAGACTTACGGAGATAAAATTTCATTTGTAAATATAGGTATTGGAATTAATGTGAATAATAACCCTGAAATTGAGCAGTTAAACGCAACTTCAATGAAACAAATATTAAATAAAAATTTGCAATATATAAATCAAGATATTTGTAAAATTGATTTATTGACTTCTTTTCTTGATGAGTTTGAGAAACATATTTTGGCAATAGAATCTGGGTCAATTAATTGCATAAATCTTATTGAAGAGTGGAAACAGATGACATCTACTATTGGTAAAAGGGTTAGAATAGAGACGTTTAATGGCTTTTATGAAGGGATTGCTATTGATGTTGAACAAAGTGGTGCTTTACTCATAAGAGATGATTCTGGAAATGAGAAAAGTATCATCTATGGAGACTGCTTCTATCAATAGAGTTCATTTTACCAACGACTATAATGTATTACTTTTAATTATTAAAAATAGATGGATAAAACATAATATGAATATCTCAAAAGAGTTAAGAATGACCGTATATTCTTCAATGTTTGCAGCCTTGATCTCTGTTGGTGCATATCTTGCTATTCCTATTGGTCCCGTCCCTATTGTATTGCAAAATATTTTTGTGCTTATGGCAGCTATTCTGCTTGGAACAAAATGGGGTGGGGCGGCTTTAGGTTTATATCTATTTATGGGAGCATGTGGATTTCCTGTATTTGCAGGTGGAACAGGTGGGCTCGGGCGAATTTTAGGACCTACTGGTGGGTATCTGCTTGGATATATACCAGCAGTATTAGTTACAGGACTTATATCAGATAAAATAGGAAAAAATATTTTTGGAGATATAATAGCAATGTTTGCTGGCTCTTTAGTTGTATATATTGCAGGAGTGCCGTGGCTCAAACTTGCTACTGGAATGACGTGGGATAAGGTTTTTATTGTTGGTATGTATCCATTCATTATTGGCGATATTCTTAAAATAGTTGCTGCTGCTTATTGCATAAAATTTTTACGACCTTTGTTAGACAAAAATATAGTCAACAAATCTATTGATAACTATTAAGAAGTTAATACTTTAACAATAAAGGAGGTTTTAGACATTGAAAAGCCTGAAAGCGAAGCTGATAAATTTGAGTAAAGCCTCTTATGAGACTTTAAAAAAGAAGACATCAGTATCAAAAAACCTCTACAATCAGGCATTATACATTTTAAAACAGGAATATCGTAATACAAAGCAATATATCTCTTTTCCAGCTATGGATAAGATTATGAAACAAACGGTTAATTTAGAAAATGAGATAAATTACCGTTTGCTGAAAGCACAGGTAGCACAACAAACTTTAAAACGGTTAGACAAATCTTTTAAAGGCTATTTCAGTGCTGTCAAAGATTTTACAGTCAATCCTCACAAATATATATCCTGTCCCAAACCGCCACGTTATCTTAAAAAAGAACAGCATAACCTTATTTACATTTATCAATCTTTTCAGATTAAACATGGCTGTGCTGTTTTGGAAAAGGATTTATCCGTTAAGATTCCTGATTGCCTGCTTTATGAGGATATAAAACAGATAGAAATCATTCCACGTTTTAAATGTTTTGAGGTAGTTTTTGTGTATGAATGCCCGAAGGAATATCCTAAAATAAAGACAAATAATAACATTATGGCGGTTGATTTAGGTTTGGATAATATCGCAGCCTGCACGACAAACGGCATCATAAAGCCATTTGTTATAGATGGGAAGGGTCTAAAGTCTATAAATCAGTATTATAATAAACAAATGGGTAAAGCAAAATCAGTATTGGATAAAAGCAGACCAGAAATAAAATGGTCAAAAAGATTACAAAGTCTGACTGATAAACGCAATAACAAGGTAAATGACTACCTGCATAAAGCCAGCAATAAGATAGTAAGTGTCTGCCAGATTAATGATATTTCAAAGATTGTAATTGGTAATGTGTCAAAATCTATAAATGGGATTAACATCA
>JADGBE010000006.1:81970-93507 GCA_015231615.1 Desulfamplus sp.
AACGCAATAACAAGGTAAATGACTACCTGCATAAAGCCAGCAATAAGATAGTAAGTGTCTGCCAGATTAATGATATTTCAAAGATTGTAATTGGTAATGTGTCAAAATCTATAAATGGGATTAACATCAGCAAACGGAATAACCAGAACTTTGTCAACATTTCTCTTGGTCAACTTATATCAAAAATTAGATATAAGGCTGAGTTACACGCCATTGAAGTCGTTGTAACAGATGAGAGTTATACAAGTAAGACAAGTTTTCTTGATAATGACCTATTGCCAAAGAGTTATAATCCTGAAAACAAGCATGAATTTAGTGGTAAGAGAGTTCACAGAGGGTTGTATAAATCAAAAGATGGCGTTCTTATAAATGCTGATATTAATGGTTCATATAACATTTTACGTAAAAGTAATCCTGAGTTCAGTTTCTCAAAATTAACAGAGAAAGTGAAGGAGGGGATAGAGGGCTGGTTGCACCCATGTTTGCGATTAGAGGTAAGTTAAATGTATAGACTTATCAATAGTTATCAACAAAATTGCGACCTGGATAAATATAACTAATGAGCAGATTTGACGATAAAATAGGAAAAAACATCATTGAGGTAAAACGTCTTTCACACATTTACGGCTCAACTGACAGAGGGATTAAAAATATCTCATTTGGTGTTAAGCCCGCTGAGTTTATAGTTGTAGCTGGACAAAATGGCTCGGGAAAATCAACACTATTTCGCCACCTTAATGGGTTGCTCTCTCCAACTTCAGGTGAAGTGTGGATTCATGGCAGAACGGTAAGCTCCAACCTTGAGTATGCCCGACAAATTGTGGGAATGATATTTCAAGACGCAGATTGTCAGATTGTGGGTCAAACTGTTTTTGAAGACGCGGCTTTTGGTCCTGAAAATTTGAGACTGCCCATAGGAGAGATTCACAAGAGAACTAACAACGCTCTAAAAGAGCTTGGGTTACTCCATTTAAAAGAGCAAAATCCAGCTACCCTCTCAGGTGGAGAAAAGAGAAGACTTGCTATTGCTGGAGTTCTAACTATGAGACCAGAGGTTATTGTGTTAGATGAACCTTTCTCCAATTTAGATTATGCGGGGACACGCGATCTTTTGTCTTCTATTATCTGGCTTCACAAAGCTGGTCATACAATTATTCTTTCAACGCATGATATTGAAAAAGTTATATTTTATGCTTCAAGAATGATAATAATTCACCAAGGTCGTATAGTAGGAGATGATAAGCCTGAAATGCTTTTGAAAGAGGTTGAAAATTTTGGAATTCGCGAACCATGTTCATCAAAACTTGGCATGAATATTATACCATGGGATAAATAGGCAATTATGGGTAATTTAACTCCATTGTCATATCGTTATGATAGTTTTGTCTTATTCCAAATAGATGTCAGATGTAAAATTATCTGTATCTGTTTTTTAAGTATTGTAATTGCCAAAGCCCAATTTCTACAGCTTTATCTTATAACTGCTATATTCTCTTGGTTACTTTACCGTTCTGGTTTTAATATTAGGAGACTAATCAGAGAACTTAAATATTTTTTTATTATTTTGATTTTTCTATTTATTGTTAGGACTATTACAACTTCAAGCTCTCACATATCTATACCTATATTTGAATTTATAAATAGATTAAAATATATAGAGATAGATTTAGTGAAAATAGATTTAATTGGTATTCTAAATTATATTAATGCTAATATACTAAATCATATTCCTATAGATAAAGATGGTTTAACCGATGGTTGTCAAGTTTCGTGGCGATTCTTTTTAATCGTCATCATGGGAATTTTGTTTTCATCTTCAACTACAGCACCAGCGATAAAAAGTGCTGTGATGTGGTTTCTAAAACCATTTCCATTTATACCCAAAAATAGAGTAGCTGTTATGGTTAGTCTTTTTGTTAGATTTTTACCCTTGCTACTTGAGAAAGCAACAGAAGTGTCAGACGCTCAAAAATCAAGATGTTTTCATCTCAAGAAAAACCCTATAAAAAAAATCAAAAATATTACTGTCCCATTGATTACAAAAGTTTTTAATTCCGCTGATAATCTTGCTATTGCTATGGCATCTCGATGTTATAATGAGAATAGAACTGAAATAGCAGAACATAGCCTTTTAAGCTCAGGATATGAAATCAATTTTTATCTTGGAACAATTGTGCTTGTTTTAATTACGCTATTTCTCTGATTTTTTAATATCTTTGGGTTTAAGCAAAATATCTACACCACAATCAGAAATAGATGGATTGTTTTTTATTTTTCATAATGATAGTAATGCCAACCAGTAATCAATACGAAATAATCAACACGAAAAAATATAAAATCTGAAAAGGTGCTATTATGAAATTGGATTACATTAAAATAAATTGTTTTATTGTATCTCTATTCTTAATGACATTTGTAAGTAGCTCTAATTCATCAGCTAAAGATTCTAATGTAATCTCCAAAGAAAAAATCGTATTAGGTGGCGGACCTTCTGGTGGCACATTTCAAACTGTTGCCAATGCTATTAGCTCATCTAAACCAATAAAAGATGCAACTGATTTTAAGGTTCAGGTTCAATCTTCAGAAGGTTCAATTGAGAATATTAAAAAAGTTGACTTAGCTTCTTTCCAAATGGCTATTGTTTATGCTGGCGACTTATGGCGTGGTATAAATGGAAAAATTGATAGCTACACACAAGACTCTTCAAGCGTAAATTCATCTTCAGCTACAAATCTTTCATCATCAAATTTTTCCGCAAGTTCTAACTTAGCAAATTCACCGACAACTTACAAAAAGGTTATGGCGGTTGCATCTCTTTATACTGCATCTGCCCAACTTGTGGTTCATGCAGGATTGGAGACTAAAAGCGATAACACCGCAATCAATGCTAATAGCACTAAAAATGAGGTAATTAAAAGCGTAAAAGAGCTTGAGGGTAAAAGGGTAGGGGTTGGCAACAGTGGCTCTGGTTCTTATTCAAGCTGTGAGCTTTTTTTCACACACTTAGGATTATGGGACAAAATAGAGAGAAGAGCTATTGGCTATAATGATGCGGCACGAGCTTTTAAAAATAATGAACTTGACGCTTTTTGGGTCTTTTCAGCCCTGCCTTGCCCGGCTGTTGCTATGGTAGCAGGGGATAAAAATAAAGATTTTGAACATAACAAAGGATTTGAAAATAACGGATCAGAGATTAATAGCAGTAATAACTCAAAAGGTTTAATTGAAATTGTTAATCTTGGAGATGACGCTTATAAGAGCGGATTTTTAAAAGAGTTCCCATGGTTTGCAACAACAATGATAAAAGGTGGAACATATAATGGCGTTGATAAAGGTACGCTTTCATTTCAAGATTATGCAATATTAGTTGCAAATTCTGATCTCTCTTCTGATGTAGTCTATCAGATGTTGTCAATCATATACACCGATGATGCTCTAAACCAGCTATCGCAACAAAATACAAATCTAAAAGAGATGTCATTTGAAACTGGAATCATTGGTATTATTACTCCTCTTCACTCTGGTGCTGAAAGGTTCTGGAAGGAGAAGGGTATAATTAAATAAGTGTTATTTAACATCGTAGGGAGTTTTGTTTTAACCGTAGTCGATTAGGTGCTATTTTAACCGTATTAAAACTTGAAAAAAGGAGAATGTAAAATGAAAAAAAGTATGAAAGTAATGTCCCTTCTGGCAATTGCTGCGGTATTTGCATTTACCTCAACTGCTATGGCTGCCGACCCTATTATCATTAAATTTAGCCATGTTGTCGCTGTTGACACACCAAAAGGTGAAGCTGCCGAGCATTTCAAGAAACTTGCAGAAGAGAGAACAAAAGGTGCTGTAAAAGTTGAAGTTTATCCAAACAGTCAGCTTTACAAAGACAAAGAGGAGATGGAAGCTCTTCAGATGGGTGCTGTTCAGATGCTTGCCCCGTCTCTTGCTAAATTTGCCCCACTTGGAGTTAAAGAGTTTGAACTTTTTGACCTTCCTTTTATCTTCAATGGTTATGATGAACTGCGCAAGATAACACTTGGACCTGTTGGAAAAAAACTACTTGATAAACTCCAGCCAAAAGGAATTATCGGACTTGCATACTGGGACAACGGCTTTAAGGTTATGAGTGCCAATAAGCCGCTAAAAGTTCCAACAGATTGCAAAGGTTTGAAAATGCGTATCCAGTCATCAAAAATTCTTGATGCCCAGATGCGTGCCCTTGGTTCAATTCCACAAGTTATGGCGTTCTCTGAAGTTTATCAGGCTCTTCAAACTGGTGTTGTTGATGGAACAGAAAATCCACCATCAAACCTTTATACCCAGAAGATGTTTGAGGTTCAAAAGTATGTAACAGCTTCTGATCATGGCTATTTAGGATATGCTGTTCTTGTAAACAAAAAATTCTGGGAGGGGCTACCCGCAGATATTCTCACACAGCTTGAGAGTGCAATGGCAGATTCAACAATTTTTGCAAACGACATTGCCAAAAAGAAAAACGAAGAAGACCTTGCATCTGTTGCAGCTTCTGGTAAATCTGAAATTATCAAACTCACTCCAGAAGAGAGACAGGTATGGAAAGATGCCTTGGTTCCAGTTCATGCAAAAATGGCTGACCGTATTGGTAAAGAACTGATTGAAGAGGTTTATCAGGCTATAGGTTTCAAGAAATAAGTTTCCCACTTTTTATAATTTAGCTTCCAAAGATTTGACAACTTTTTAAAAGTTGTCAAATCTTCTCAATCTATCCTAAGAAATATTCAAAAATGGAATTGCTGCCTTATATCATGGTGGCATAAAATAAAAAATCCTTAAGGAGAACAAAAAAGGCTATGTTAAAACTTCTCGATCATTTGGAAGAGTGGTTAGTCGTAACGCTCATAGGTGCAGCAACTGTGATAATATTCCTGTCAGTTGCCCATCGTTACGCAAGTGGGCTGCCGATTCCCGTGGTTCAGGACTGGCTTTTGAGCCTTAATATGAGCTGGACCCAAGAGCTTTGTATTTATATGTTTGTATGGATGGCAAAATTTGGAGCAGCTTATGGAGTAAGAACAGGAATTCATGTTGGCGTTGATGTTTTTATAAACAGACTTAATAACAAGCTCAGAGCAAAATTTGTTGTAATCGGTCTAAGTGGCGGAGCATTATTCACAGCAATTGTAGGCACTTTAGGGTTTGCATTTGTCTGGGAAGTTGGACTGCGTTACGCTGTTGCCTCAACATTTGGTTTGGATCTGCCAGATTTAACAGAAGGTCCTGTCTCTCCTGATTTAGAGTGGCCTGTCTGGATATTTTACTCAGCAATTCCACTTGGATCATATCTTATGTGTTTTAGATTTCTTCAGGTGATTGTAAGTTTTATCAAAACAGGAGAGCTTCCTCACCACGATGCTGGTCATGTTGACGGAATTGATGAGCCAGCCATAGGAGATTACAACGCAACAAAACCAAATAAAATCGGGAACAACCTTAAAGCTGTCGGAAATGGAGGGAAAGCATAATGAGCGGATTGATTATTTTTACACTATTGGCTGTGCTTATGCTCACTGGTATGCCAATCTCTATATCTTTAGGTCTTACCGTTCTAACCTACCTTTTTACCATGACAAACGTTCCTATTGAATCTGTTGCCATGAAGCTCTTCACTGGTATTGAAAAATTCGAGATCATGGCAATTCCATTCTTTATTCTTGCTGGAAACTTTCTAACTCACGGCGGAGTTGCAAAACGCATGATAAACTTTGCAACAGCTTTAGTTGGACACCTTTGCGGTGGTTTAGCATTGGGTGGTGTTCTTGCCTGTGCTTTATTTGCCGCTGTTTCTGGTTCAAGTCCCGCAACTGTTGTGGCTATTGGCTCTATCCTTCTTCCAGCAATGGTCAAACAGGGTTATCCAATGAAATTCGGAGTTGGTGTTATCGGAACTTCGGGTGGTCTTGGAATTTTGATTCCACCATCAATTGTCATGGTTATCTATGCAGTTTCAACCAACGCATCTATCGGAAAGCTCTTTGTTGCTGGAATTATTCCGGGTTTGCTTCTTTGTGCTTTATTGATGGGAGTTACATGGTTTGTTGCAAAAAAACGGAACTATCCACGCCTTCCCAAAGCTGATTTTAAAACAGTTCTTCGTACTTTTAAAGATAGTATCTGGGGACTTTTGCTTATTTTTGTGGTTATTGGCGGTATTTACTCAGGTGCATTTACTCCTACAGAAGCTGCCGCAATGAGTGCTGTTTATGCCTTTATTGTTGCTGTGTTCATTTATAAGGATATGACTCTAAAAGAGGTGCCAAAAACTTTGCTTGCAGCAGCAAATATGTCAGCAATGATTCTCTATATTATCACAAATGCCGTGCTTTTCTCGTTTCTTCTCACATCAGAGCAGATTCCGCAACAGCTCACTGCATGGATAACAAACATGGGTCTTGGCTCTGTTGGCTTTCTTATCATGGTCAACATTCTACTTCTTGCTGCTGGGAACTTTATGGAACCATCATCAATTCTGCTTATTACAGCCCCTCTTTTGTTTCCAATGGCAATGCAGCTAAATATTGACCCTATCCACCTTGGAATTTTGATGACTGTAAACATGGAGATAGGAATGATAACTCCGCCAGTTGGGCTTAACCTCTACGTTGCATCTGGTATCTCTCATTTAGGATTAACTGAAACCACAAAGGCTTGTGCCCCGTGGATTATTGTAATGCTTATTTATCTGATGTTTATAACATACATTCCTGCTATATCTCTATGGCTGCCTAATCTCTTGTTTAATTAGCTTTTATACTATAGCAGACATGGATTGAGCTTTCTATATTTGAGTAGAGACGGACGGCGGCGTCTCTACAGTTTAGGCGAACTCAATTTATGATCGTCAGTAGTATTATAAAGATTCACTGAAATCATAGTATAATATAGTAATATATAGAAATAATTACATAAAAATAGGTTTGACTTCTTAATGGTTAAATGTTAATTAGATACAAACTATGTTCTTTGACAAGTAGATATATAGGGTTTTCAACACAAATAGCCTTGTTGATGTAAAATATCTAAGGCAATAAGGATTTTATAGTTATAATCGAGATAACGTTTATTTCGATTTTTTGTTGAACTCCGTCTCATCTCATCGAGACCAGATGTTCGTAGTGCATCTGATGGGTTAGAACTGAGCTTTACGCTTCGAGAGATAAAAGTGGACAACCACTGACAGTCAATCAACTCATTTAATGCAATTTTCTATATTTTTCTATAGGAGTTGCAACTATAGTTAAATAAATAATGCTCTAAAACAAACCTTAATTTTTATAAAAAATTAATTGAAATGATAATTATTCTTGACAAAAATCTCAATCATCATTAGTTGAAGAGAGTTTTTTCTGAGTTTGTGTCTTAATAAATTTAACCATAGAAATGCTGAATTTGTATAGATGTCTGGTATAGACTTCTATTTTAGTTAATATTAAATTGTAAAGATAATTTAAGGAGAGTTAGTTATATGTCTAAATTAGTTGCCCCACACGGTGGAAAAGGTCTTGTATGTTGCAAACTTGAAGGTGCTGCACTTGAGTCTGAACTTAAAAAAGCTGCTGGTCTTAAAAAAATTGAGATAAGCTCACAGGTAAAAGGCGATCTTATAATGATGGGTATTGGTGGATTTAGCCCACTCAATGGTTTTATGACAAAAGCAGATTGGAAAGGTGTATGCGCAGATTTCCTTCTTGCTGATGGTACATTCTGGCCAGTTCCTGTAATGCTTGACGCTTCTAAAGATGATGCTGCTGCAATTAAAGTAGGTGATGAGATAACCCTTGAGAGAAATGGTCAAATCTACGCCACCATGAAGATTACAGAAAAATTTGAGATGACCGAAGATGACAAAAAGTGGGAGTCAGAAAAAGTCTATAAAGGTCATGGCGACGAGTCTTCAGATGCAAAGTTCTGGGAAGTTGCTTTAAAAGATCATCCAGGTGTAAAGATGGTTATGGCAAGAAAAGAGTTCTGTCTTGCAGGTCCTGTTAAAGTTCTTTCAGAGGGTGAGTTCCCCGAAAAATTCAAAGGTATCTATCTGACACCTGCTCAGACAAGAGCTATTTTTGATGAAAGAGGTTGGAAAAATGTTGCTGCCCTTCAGCTCAGAAACCCAATGCACAGATCACATGAGCATCTTTGCAAAATAGCTATTGATGTTTGTGATGGTGTTATCATTCACTCTCTTATCGGTAACCTTAAACCTGGCGATATTCCAGCAGATGTTCGTGTAAACTGTATTGATACTCTTGTGAAAGGCTATTTTGTTGAAAAGAATGTTGTTCAAGGTGGTTATCCTCTTGATATGCGTTATGCAGGTCCAAGAGAGGCTCTTCTTCATGCCACATTCCGTCAGAACTACGGCGTAAACAAGATGATTATAGGTCGTGATCATGCAGGTGTTGGCGACTTCTATACACTGTTTGAGGCCCAGGAGATTTTTGATGCTATCCCAACTCCAGCAGAACCAGGTAAAGCACTGCTTTGCGAGCCTCTAAAAATTGACTGGACATTCTATTGCTACAAATGCGATGGCATGGCTTCTGAGAGAACCTGTCCACACGGCAAAGCAGATCGTGTAGTTCTATCTGGTACAAAACTACGTCATGCCCTTTCCAATAATGAGACAGTAGCTGATCATTTTGGTCGTGAGGAAGTTCTTGTAATTCTCCGTGCTTACTATGCAAGCCTGACAGAGAAAGTTGAAGTTAAACTTCAGAGTCATGCAGAAGGCTCAAAAATGCAATAATTGAAAGCATTAATTATAGCAATATAATTTGTTTTAAGTTTTGATTGATTATTTTTGTTTATAAAAAGGGTTTTCTGTAAAGAGAACCCTTTTTTTTTGACTATCTATTCTATTTGTAGGACGTTTTGCACAAATATATTATATGTTTTAAAATACAAACTGACAATCTCGCCGTGAACCCTGAAAAACGATAAAATTAGAAGAGAATGATATATGGTCAGACCT
The DNA here is from genome assembly GCA_015231615.1 of Desulfamplus sp. Classification (GTDB taxonomy): domain Bacteria; phylum Desulfobacterota; class Desulfobacteria; order Desulfobacterales; family Desulfobacteraceae; genus Desulfamplus. The sequence goes on from JADGBE010000006.1 coordinate 90,972, forward strand.
GTAATCAGTAGAAAAGTAGGATATAAACCAGAAGTTGGTTATTTCAAACCTCGCGGTATCCCCATGCTTGATTTGATGGAGGTATCTTTAACCGTTGATGAGCGTGAAGCAATACGTCTTGCAGACCTTCAAGGGCTTTCTCACGAAGAGGGTGGGGAGATGATGGCGGTATCGCGTGCAACATTTGGCAGAATATTAAGAAATGCCAGAAAGGCTATTGCTGATGCTATTATCAATGGAAAAGCTATTAAAATTGATGGTGGTAACTATGAAATTGTCATTAGAGATAGAATTTTTGTCTGTGACTCATGTTCCCATGAATGGGAAGAGCCACCAGGTACTGGACGCCCAAAAGGGTGTCCAGTATGTCAATATCCTGAATTTACTCGCAAATGATATTTGATTAAGATATTGTTTAGCTAATTATTATACCAAATGTCTGTCGAGCAGTTACAGTTAATAGATATTATAATCGTTTAGTGTTATCTTATGAAATTGGTCATGGTTTTTATAACTTGCTCAGGTGGTGGCACTTCTTTTATACCAACAGCCATTAATTTCATCAACCAAGCCATATTTTTCCCAAGAACTGACATTATCTGTTTGCCTTCGCCATCTTGCTCAACCTCTCCAGGATTCATGCCGTATGCAACATTCCAATAGTTAGAGGTTGGTATCATCATTTCAGAATAGAGAAGGTAGTGATTTAGTGAATCCATTGTAGCAACTCCACCTGACCGCCTTACAGCAGCAACTGCTGCACCAACTTTGTGCCTCATCATTCCATTATTTACTGAGATAACAAAAAAAGCTCTATCAAGAAAACATTTCATTGCCCCTGCAACTCCTGAAAAATGGACAGGAGAACCAAGAAGAATTCCGTCTGCTGCTTTCATCTTTTGAATCCACTCATTAACTTTATCATCTTCAAAAGCACATCGCTCATTTTTTTTCTTGGCACATGTAAAACAGGCAACACAACCGTGAATAGTCTCTCTTCCTACTTGGATAACCTCAGTCTCAATTCCCTCTTTTTCAAGCTCGGCAATAACAGTGTTCAATGATCCTGCTGTATTGCCATGTTTTCTTGGACTACCGTTAAATGCAACAACCTTCATATCAACTTCTCCTTGTTTTATTAAATTTATAAAATATTAAATGGGTCTGTTTCATCTGAATTAAGAGCTAAAAACCTCAAGCCGCTGCCTTTAGTTTTTGGTAATTTTAACACGTTGGCAAATTTTTCAACACCTATTTTCAACTTCACATACCCCAAACCGTTATGGTTTTATCTTTATAACTCTCTGTTTTGCAAAAGATTTCTTACTGTAAATAATTCTGTGCTGTGTTGGCAATTATATTTGATTTCTTATCTGGTTAGCAGATATTATGGTATAATAATTATATATAGTATAATATTCTTCCGATAAAGCATGGATATTAATCTGTTTTTAAGCCAGTATAATCTACAAAATAGCCAAATATAGATACTTAAAAGACTCTTGCAGACGGCATGGAATTATTTACAGGAACAATCTTCTTTTGTCTTGGCGTATGTATTTGTCTTTCTTCTAAATGTGCTGTTTCTCCTTCGGGTTGCGGCATTTTGGGCTTCAACATAATTTGCGTGAATTTCGCTGTCAATGGACAACAGAATTGATCCATTTTCGGACATTAAAAGTGATCCACTTTTTGATTTTTAGAATGTAATCAAAGTATAAAATCACAAATTTAGCTTTGCTTGCAGTCGATAGCTTTCTCCTCCAAGCATAAAAATATTTGAGTGATGAATTATACGGTCAACAATAGGGAGGCGACATTATCATCAACAAAAAATTCAGCCCAACGTGTAAAATCCTTGTTTGTGGTCAAAATAATAGGCGGAACTCATACATAGCATTAATCAACTGAAACAAATTGTAAGTGCTGTGTTTATTCATGGGCAGATAGCCAAGCCATCAATGGCAGTAGATCAAACTTTAGCAACTGATTGGCTTGTTTTTTAACGCACCTCGTAATTCAGCCAAATCAAGCTCTTCAACCAGAGTTAGAGCGGTTTTAAAACATACTTTATAACCAGCCTCTATAGCTTTAAAGCCTATCCCAATGGTTAGATGTGTTTTTCCTACACCTGGAGAGCCAATAAAGACAACATTATCCCTGTTATCTATGAAACCAAAATCTAAAAGGGTGTTGACTTCTCGTTTTGTAATAGTGGTTTGAAAACGATAATCAAACCATCTAAACTTTTATGCACGGGAAAGCCCGCTTTACGCCTGTTCTGCCAATACGGCTACTGTTTCTTTGATTCAGCTCTTTCCAACCAGCATATCAGCAAGATGCAGATAAGAGAGCTCATTGTCCTGGCCCGACCACTATTGACCCAAGCTCATTTGCTATAGCCGTAAGGCGTAAACTTCTATATTTCTGGCAACATTTTCAATTGATAACATGGCAATCACCTATGTTTGAGCGAACATTGAGGTTGGCATAATTTGCCAATATATCTAAAGAAGGTTCTCTACCATGCTCTTTG
>JADGBE010000070.1 GCA_015231615.1 Desulfamplus sp.
ATGCTCTGCGGCACAGGAATATCTGGCGGATGGATATATTTTTGCTTTTGATCGTCTCCATCTTCATAGTATAGAGATTTCAACATGAATCGGTCAACAATAATTGCAGCGAAGCTGCTTATGTTCTGAAGCTCAATCATATTTTGATTTCATAACATTCTATGAGACTATTTTTAAGATTTAATGAAGTTAATTTTTTGTTGACAGTCTGAGTAAAAGTATATAAGTAAACTGCAAAATTATTACAGTCTGTTATCATAAGATAATTACTAATAATGATTATTTTTCAACAACATTTCGCATTATATTCGCATTATAATTACTATTTGTTTTTCTATTTTTTCGCATCCACCAGGACATTTCGTCCTGTCAGTTCCAACAACTACCTAAGAATTTAAATGGTTAAGAAATATGGCACATTTAGAATTAAAAAATATTACGGTTAGATTTGGTGGACTCTATGCCCTTTCTGAATTAAGTTTTGCCATACACACTGGAGAGATACTTGGTCTAATAGGACCAAATGGTGCTGGTAAAACGACAATTTTCAACGTGCTTACAGGAGTGTATAAACCAACAGAAGGCGATGTTATATTTGAAGGGGAGAGTATTCTTGGAAAAAAGCCTCACAAAATTTTCTCAAGAGGAGTTGCAAGAACTTTTCAAAATATTCGTCTCTTCTCAAAGATGACAGCACTTGAAAATACTATGGTAGCAATGCATTGTCGTTCAACTAAGGGTGTTATGGGGGCTTTGCTTAGAACAAACTCCCAAAAAGCTGAAGAGGCTTATATAAAAGAGAAGGCGTTAGAAGCTCTTAAATTTATGGGTGTTATTCAATTCGCCGATACTGTAGCATCAAATTTACCTTATGGTTCCCAAAGAAGACTTGAGATTGCAAGGGCACTTGCATCAGAACCAAAAGTTCTCTTGCTTGACGAACCAGCGGCTGGCATGAACCCATCTGAAAGTTCAGAGCTTATGAAAGATATTGCAAGAATATCAGAGCGTGGAATTGATGTCCTTTTAGTAGAGCATGATATGAAAGTTGTTATGGGTGTTTGTAATCGTATTGTTTGTGTTGAACATGGTATTAAAATTGCTGAGGGCTCACCCCAAGAGATTCAAAATAACCCCAAAGTTATTGAAGCATATCTTGGACAACCTGCTGCAACACATGATTAGACAAACTTAGATATTAAATAATTTTTCATTAAATTATTATTGTTTTAATCCATCTTTATTGTTTTTTATCAATTTACTATTTAATCACTATTTTAATTTTTAAGGAGAACACAATGAGTAAAAAAATTTTTTCAATTATGGTAATGGCTCTTCTTACCACTCTTTTTATTATTTCAACGGCATCTGCTGAATCACTCAAAATCGGTTCAATGAGCCCTCTTACTGGTCCCTATGCTTCTGATGGAACAGACATCAAAAATGGTGTTCTTACAGCTATTGAAGTATTTGAGAAACAAGAAGGCGGAATTCCAGGTTATGATAAAATTGAGTTGTTTCCACAAGACGATGTGTGCGATCCAAGAAATGCTGTTGCTGCTGCAAACAAACTTATAAACCTTAAAGTTGTTGGTGTAATTGGTGCTTACTGCTCATCATGCACAATTCCTGCATCAGAGACACTTGATGAGGCTAAAATTGTTATGATTACCCCAGCTTCTACAAATGAGCAAGTTACAGATCGCGGGCTTCCATATATGTTTAGAATGTGCGGAAGAGATGATGATCAAGCTCCTGCCGCTGCAAAATTTATGAAAGAGTCCTTGAATGCCAAGACCATTTTTATTATTGATGATAAAACTACCTATTCACAGGGTCTTGCCGATGGTGTTTCAAAAAATTGTAAAGCACTTGGTATGAATGTAGTTACCCATGACCATGTAAATCAGGGAGACAAGGATTTCTCAGCAGTTCTTACAAAAGTAAAGGGTGCAAATCCTGATATTTTATACATGTCTCTTCAGGGTTATTCACCAGCTGCCCTTATGAGCATTCAGGCAAAAAGAATGGGGATCAAAGCCCAGATTGTTACTCAGGACGCTGTGTTCCAGCCAAAATATATGGAAGTTGCAAAAGAAGCTGCCGAAGGTGTCTATTTAACTTATGGTTTTACTGACCCAACAACTCCAGAATATAAAGCGTTTCAGCAGATATATGAGCCTAAATATGGCAAAATTGCTGCTTATGCAACCTATGCCTATGACTCTACAATTGCTCTTTTAAAAGCTATCAAAGCTGCTGGCTCAACTGATCCTGACAAAATTAAAGCAGAGCTTATGAAACTTGAATTTAATGGTGCTTCTAAGCATATAAAATTTAAAGAGAACGGTGATTCTGGCTCTTCTTATATTGCATTCAAGGTTGTAAAAGGTGAGTTTGTTCCTTACTGGGAGCCTACAAACGGTCTAATAAAATAATACAGAGAGTTAAGCAGAGTTAATAAGGCTGGTTTAACATCTCCCTAAAGTTTCAATTCAACGACCCTACTTATTTTATACATTTCTCGTTAATAAATTGAGTTTTGCATTATAATAGAAAGCTAAATTTATCCCCGTTTGAAGTATAAAGACCTTTAAAAAGGTAGGGTCATCTCGCCAAATCTCATAAAAAATGTGAAAAAATAAAATGGATTCTTTTATTCAGCAGCTAATTAACGGTATTACACTTGGCGGCATTTATGCACTGATTGCACTGGGATATACCATGGTCTATGGTGTTATACAGTTGATAAATTTCGCACATGGCGAATTTTTTGCAGCAGGTGGCTATGTTGGCGTTATATTTTTAAGCTTTTTTACAGGTCTTGGTTATATGGAGACCCATCCTATATTATGTCTCACAGCATCTTTCGCACTTGCTATGATGTATTGTGCATATCTTGCAATTGGTGTTGAAAAAATAGCATATAAACCATTAAGAAAAGAGGCCCGCCTTGCTGCACTTTTGTCAGCTTTGGGGGTATCTATATTTCTCTCTAACGGATTGATGCTCACTCAAGGAGTGTATGATAAAGCCTATCCAAGTGAACTTTTTCAAGGTGGTTTTAGCTTTGGAATTATAACTATTGGTTATCTTCAAGTTCTTATTGTATGCCTTACAGGAGCTTTGCTTGTAGCCTTGAATCTTCTTGTATTCAAAACAAAGATTGGAATGGCAATGCGTGCTACAGCTCAAGATAAGACTATGTCAGCACTTGTTGCCATTGGAAGTAACAAGATTATTTCTCTCACCTTTGGAATTGGTGCGGGTCTTGCAGCCGCAGCAGGAATAATGGTGGGGTTATATTATGGCTCTGTGCGTTACGATATGGGATTTCTTCCGGGTATTAAGGCTTTTTCTGCAGCAGTGCTTGGCGGTATTGGCAATATTACTGGGGCAATGCTTGGTGGACTTATTATTGGTATGGTCGAAATATTTGGTGCAGGCTATATTTCAGGAGAATACAAAGACGTATTTGCATTTATTATACTGATTGGGGTTCTCTATTTTAAACCAACAGGAATTATGGGCGAGAATATCGATGATACAAGAGTTTAAAAAAATCTGGAAACAATATGCAATCACAATGTTGTGGTTGCTCGGTCTTTTATGGCCTCTTTTGGGTATTCACCCTGATGGCACACTCTCATTTAAACAAACAGTAAATGTGTGGTCATATATTTTCGCAGGCACATTTATCTGTTTTATTTTTTATATCATAAATAAAAGTGGCAATTTCGAATTCTTCACTAAACCTGTTGTCAACACAAGCCAGAAACTTGGCGATATAGTTCAAGCCATGCCTTCATGGATATGGAAATCTGCTCTTTTGATTGGTGCAATTATTTATCCAATTTTAACTGGAAGGTATCCCACAGATGTTGTCATTAATGTGCTTCTCTATATTTGTCTTGGACTTGGGCTTTATGTAGTTGTTGGGCTTGCTGGAATGCTTGATCTTGGGCATATCGCATTTTATGGTGTAGGTGCTTATACTTATGCAATATTAAATGTTCAATATGGAATAGGATTCTGGGTCTGTTTTCCACTTGCTGGATTAACTGCCTGCATTGCCGGTTGTATTGTTGGCTATCCAACTTTAAGAATGAGAGGCGATTATCTCGCCATTGTAACTTTAGGATTTGGCGAAATTGTCCGTATTATTCTTAATAACTGGATGAGTCTAACTAACGGTCCTAATGGTATTCTTGGTGTAAAGACAATCGGTATTCTCCGTCCTGTTATGGAAAATGGACTTACTTTTGAAATCTTTTGGGTAAAAAAACTTGAATATTTTTATTATTTTGCTTTGGCTCTTGCCATTCTTACAATTATTGCTGTTACAAGAATCAATTTTTCAAGAATAGGTAGAGCATTAGAGGCAATCAGAGAAGATGAGACTGCTGCCGAACTTATGGGGGTCAACACTTTTTATTATAAGCTACTTGCTTATGCTATGGGTGCTGTATTTGCAGGTTTTGCTGGTGCATTATTTGCTGCAAGAATGAAATTCGTAAGCCCTGAAAGTTTTACATTTCTTGAATCTGTAATGGTATTGTCTATGGTAGTTCTGGGTGGAATGAGTTCAATTCCGGGAATTATACTTGGTGTTATTGCATTGATTGTACTTCCAGAGGTATTTCGTGAACTTGAATCATATAGAATGCTTGTCTTTGGATTAACTATGATTATTATGATGCTTTTTAGACCATCAGGTCTTATCGCCGCAAAGCGAAAAAAAATGATGGAGACAAAATCTTAAATTTTAATAACGATCTTATGTTATTAACCATACTCAAATAATATAGGAACGAAATATCATAAATATCCGAAAGAAGGAGCAATATAAATGTCAGCCCAACCGATTCTTGAATTGAAAAATGTCCACTCTGGCTATGGAAGCATTAAAGCACTTAAAGATGTATCACTTAAGATATATCCGGGTGAAGTTGTGGCAATTATTGGTGCAAATGGTGCAGGAAAATCGACAACACTTATGACTATCTGCGGAATTGTTCCCCTTGAAAAAGGCGATATATTTTATAATGGGGCTTCTGTGAAAAATATCGCCCCTGAGAAACTACCACCACTTGGGTTATGCCAAGTGCCTGAAGGTCGCCGCATTTTCCCACGCTTAACGGTTGAAGAAAATCTTATTTTAGGGGCATTTTATAGAAATGATAAACCAGAGATTCAGAGAGATATTGAGCATGTCTATTCTCTTTTCCCTGTTCTTGGAGAGAGAAATCGTCAAAAAGGTGGAACTCTATCAGGAGGAGAACAGCAGATGCTTGCTATTGGCAGAGCATTGATGACAAAGCCAAAAGTTCTTCTTCTTGACGAACCTTCTTTGGGACTTGCCCCGATAATTATCCATCAAATATTTGATATCATTGCGGATATTAATAGAAATCAAGGAACTACCATTTTGCTTGTTGAGCAGAATGCAAACCTTGCACTGCAAGCTGCAACAAGAGGTTATGTCCTTGAAACAGGTCAAATTACACTTGAAGATAAGGCTTCTTCGCTTCTACATAACCCTGAAATTCGTAAAGCGTATTTGGGAGAATAGACTGAAGTATTTTTTATATTATCGCAATTTGTAGAGAAATTCGCCCAAAGCTAAAGCCAGGGCTTAATTTATCCAAGTCCTCTTAAGAGGACTTTTTTAACTTGCCGATGGTTTTAACCATCGGCGAAAGATTTGATAATAACGAAATTTATGAACATTGGAAGTATAAACCCATTATTGCCTCTTAAAACCATTGACCATGATCTCAAACGCTGTTTCAATGGTCTGCTTAACAAAATCTTTTTCATTATTTAAAAGTCTTTTACTATCAACCCATAGAACAATTCCTGAATAGGTTGCCCAGATTATATCGGCAAGAGCTACAGGATGACGCTTCACAAATATCCCCTGATTTATACCTTCATTAACAATTGACGTTATAGTAGATAAGGCATCTGCAGAGGTCTCTTTTAGCTCTTCAATAACTTCAGGGGATAGATTTTTCAATGTTTCGCCTGATTGAAGGTGGAAGAGATTTATCAATACCATTGGATCATACTCATAGACATTCATAAAGGTATCTTTTAATAAGTGCATCTTCTGTTCAGCATTAATATCGTCTCGGTTGATAAATTTTTTCATCTGAACAGTTATATATTCAAGAATATCAATTGACAACGAAGTATGCAGTTCCTCTTTATTTTTAAAATATAGATAAAGAGTTCCGGGGCTTAACTCTGCTTCACCCGCAATCTCCTCCATTGTAGCTCTGTTGAAACCTTTAGCGGAAAAAACTTTTCTGGCGGCTTCCATTATCTGCTTACGCCTCTGCTCTTTTTCTCGCTGTTTTCTTTCGTGTATTCCCATTGCTTACCTCATTATTATATTTTGTGAATATCATTTAGTATCTATCTGATGCTTCATAAAATATATTTATTTGGAGAAAATCTCAAGTAAAATCGGGGAGAAAAAATGGATAGATTTAAGCATTAGGCATAAATCACTTTTAAATGGCTTTTAAATCCTTTTAAATCGCTTTTCTAACTCTTTTTTGGTGAAGGAGATAATTGTAGGTCGCCCATGTGGACAGTTGTATGGATTATCGCATTTTTCAAGGTCTGAAAGAAGCTGTTTTATCTCTTTTTGATCGAGCTTATGATTTGCTCTAATAGCACTATGACAAGCCATCAATATTAATATTTTATCAAGCCATTCTTTTGTTTGGTCATGCCGTAGCTCGTTCTTAGTTAAAGTAGATAGAGATTCCTCATCTTTATCTTTCCTATTCATATCTTTATCACCTTCAACCATGAAACCAACTATATCATGAAGAATCTGTTTAATTGACTTGTCATCTACTATTGCAGGTACAGATTTAATAACAAAAGTTGTTCCGCCAAAATGTTCAATATCAATTCCTACATTAGCAAGGTCAGGTATTATAGTTTCAAGCAAGGCGGACTCTTTATAGTTGAACTCAACAATCTCAGGCACAATTAAATCTTGAGAAGGAGGTTTAAACCCTTGTGATCTCTTTTTTAGCTTCTCATAAACAACTCTTTCATGTGCAGCGTGTTGATCTATCAATACAAGTTGTCGATTTGCAGTGGTAAGGTTTGATTCATAACTTAATTTATTAAGATTATTTGATTCAGCAATGATATAGGTATTGGCAAATTGACCAATTATCTTAAGCTCGCTTAGATTTTCAATGTTATTTTTAACAAATTCTGGTAAATATTCACGTGCTTCATAGCTATCTATCTTTTTAATATTTTCTCTATTTCCTGCACTATTTTCTCTTTTCTCATAACTACTATAGCTTTCCAGATAATTATTTTGCCCCTCCCCGCCCCTCCCCAAGGGGAGGGAGTAATTATTCCCCCTCCCAATTGGGGAAGGGGACGGGGGTGGGACAACAGGAATTGCCAATTTATTTATCTGGAATATTATATTTCTATTTTCACCATGAAAAAGAGCATTATGCACAGCATTTACAACAGAGCCAAATACTAAATTTTGATTGGCAAATCTCACCTGAAGTTTTGCAGGGTGGACATTGACATCAACCTCATCAAAAGGGATTTGAATAAACAAGGTAGCCATTGGAAATTGACCCTTCATCAACCTTCCTTGATACCCTTTTACTATAGCTGATGTAAGAGTTCTGTCAGATATAAGCCTTTTATTTACAAAAAGAAGAATGTTGTTTGATGAGTTTCTTGAAACAGAAGGTTTTGTAATATACCCAGCTATATAAAGTCCTCTTTCTGCTGAGTGTTTACTTTCCGCAGAATCCAATGAATAGAGATCATTGATGCTCTCATCACCACTTAAGCCGAGAACCATGCCAACTCTTGAAAGCAGATTATCAGACTCTGAAAAATGTTTTACATTACGTCCATTATGAACAAGACTAAACTGAACATGGGGATAGGCAAGTGCAAAAGCAGATACAGTGTAGGCTATGTGTCCCATCTCTGTATTGACTGTTTTTAGAAATTTTCTGCGGGCAGGGGTATTGAAATAGAGATTTTTAACCTCAACCATTGTGCCAATTGGTGAGCCTGTTTCAGCAACATCAATCTGCTTGCCGCCGTTTATATCAACTCTTGTGCCTGATTGTGATTGAGCGTTTCGTGTGATCAAGCTAAACTGAGATACAGATGCAATTGACGGAAGAGCCTCTCCACGAAATCCAAATGTTTTGATTGAAAAGAGTTCGTCATCGTTTGTAAGCTTGCTTGTGGCAAATCTCTCAATTGATAAGATAGCATTTTCGCGAGACATTCCATAACCATTGTCAGATACTCTTATAAGATCGCTACCGCCTTTTTGAACCTCAATAGAGATACGTGTTGCCCCAGCATCAAGTGAGTTTTCTATCAACTCCTTTACAACAGAGGCGGGACGCTCTACCACTTCACCAGCAGCGATCTTGTTGGCGATGATTTCAGAAAGTATTCGCACTTCTGGCATAATTATTTACCGTTGAAATAGTGGAGAATTGGTGGATTAGAGTTTGCTACTCTATAGATGGTGATGGTTCTTTTACAAATCTTAACAAAAATTCAGAATCATCAGGACTTAAATCAAATTTGATAGCCGCTTTTTCTGCAAGCATAATAGAATTTTGGTCAGGCTTTGCTTGCCTCTCTTCAGAAATCCATTGAACCGCTTTGCGTAAATTGTCGCCTTGTGGCTGAATGTTGCTCATTTTTAGTATCTCCATTTGGCTGTTTAGAGAGATTTGACAACTTTTTAAAAGTTGTCAAATCTGAATCTCATATTAAAATTAGTCCTAAATATCAAATAATTGGAAATTTCTCTTTAATATCAAGAGTCTGCTCCAAACCATATCCAGCTTTTATAAGTGCCATCTCATCAAAATGGTTAGCCATAATCTGCAAACCAATTGGCAGCCCTTTTGACGAAAAACCACAAGGCACAGATATTCCGGGCAGACCCGCCATATTGGTTGAAAGGGTGAAAATATCTGTTAGATACATGGTCAATGGATCGTCAATATTTTCGCCAATTTTAAATGCTGGAGTTGGTGCTACAGGCGAAATAATAATATCGCACTTTTCAAATGCCCGTGTAAAATCATCACGTATCATGGTTCTTACCCTTGTTGCCCGTCCATAATAAGCATCGTAATATCCAGCAGAAAGGGCATAAGTACCTGTTATTATTCGGCGTTGAACCTCTGCACCAAATCCTTTTGATTTTGTCTTTTTATACATATCAATTAGATCATTTGCAGAGTTATCTCTTAAACCGAACCTGACACCATCAAAACGTGCCAAATTTGAGCTTGCTTCAGAAGGGGCTATAACGTAATAGGCTGCAACTGCGTAATCAGTTTGAGGCAAAGAGACTTCAACCATCTCAACGCCAAGTCTCTCTAAAGTCTCTTTTGCCTTATTAAAGGCATTCTCAACATCAGGATCAAGACCCTTTAAAGATAGAAACTCCTTTGGGATACCAGCCTTCATGCCTTTTAGTCCATCAGTTTTGAACTGCTCTAACGCAAAAGTAAAATCAGGCACTTCAACATTTGCAGATGTTGAGTCTAAAGGATCATGCCCGCAAATTACGTTAAGTAAAATAGCACTATCTTGAACATCTTTTGTAATTGGACCTATCTGATCCAAAGAAGATGCGTAAGAGACAAGACCATAACGCGAAACTCGTCCATAAGTTGGCTTAATCCCAACAACACCGCAATGGGAGGCTGGTTGACGAATAGAACCACCAGTATCAGTTCCAAGTGCAGCAATGCACATTCTTGCAGATACAGCAGCAGCAGAGCCGCCACTTGATCCACCCGGAACATGCTCTCTGTCCCATGGGTTTCTTGTGATGTGAAAGCCTGAATTTTCTGTTGATGAACCCATTGCAAATTCATCTAAATTGGTTTTGCCAATAATAATAGCACCAGCATTTTTAAGCATTGAGACAACTGTTGCATCATATTGAGGCACAAAATTTTCCAAAATTTTAGAAGCACAAGTTGTTTTTAAACCTATGGTGCAAAGTAAATCTTTAAGAGCAATTGGAATACCAAGAAGTGGATAGCGATAGTTGCTGCTATTTGAGTTACTTTTATTATCTGTAAAAGACTCATTTTTTAAAAGATAGTAGCCATTTTCAATACGTTGATCCGCTTCAATTGCAGCTTCTCTTGCCCCATCAGCATCAATGGTGATATATGCCCCAATATCTCCATCTAATTTTTCTATTCTATCAAGCATAGCATTTACCAAATCAAGTGAAGAGAAATCTCTCTTTGCAAGACCATTTTGTGCCTGCTTTATTGTCAATTCATATAAATCCATATTTTTAATCCACCGTTATTTGATATATTTGATTTCATGCAATGCCTGTAACTCTTCAAGAAGCGATTCTCTAAGTTTGATTTCTCCCATCCAGCTAATATAGTCTTCATCTCCTCCTGATAAATCTTCTGCTGTAATGGAGTTAATAAACTCACCTGAGTGGATATTATATTTTAGCTCAAATTTGCGTATTTCCTGCTCAGTTTTTCGGAATCCAATTTCTGTTCTTTTCCTTTTTGCTTCTATGGCATCCTGAATAACGGGAATTATATTGTTTCTATCAGATATTATTTGTAATCTGACCATTTTTATTCCTCCATCGAAATTATATTGATTTTAGAACTGAAATTTTGAGTTTAGTAAGAATTACCCCACAACTCTTGGAACTGTATAGAAATCTTCGTGCCTCTCTGGTGCATTGGAAAGCGTTACATCAGGACCTGGAGATTTTTTTACTATGTCTTCTCTAAAAACATTATTTTGTAATGCTGCACCAGCCATAAGAGAAGCCCCAGAAACATCAGCATCTTTTAACTTATCAATATATTGAAGAATATTGCTTATCTGTTCTGCAAACTTATCAATTAGAGTTTCATCGACCTCAAGACGTGAAAGATGTGCAATATACTCTACATCTTTTTGTGTAATTTTCATGGTTTTGCCTTTTTATGTTATAAAAACTTATAAATTGCGTTTTTTATTATGGTAGGAAAAGAAACAATGTTCTTACCTACAGATACAACATAGATTTTACTCCTACTATGAATCAATCTTTTTGTATAATAAGCCCTTTTATCCCAATATTTTCAAGTTTTTTAAGGCTCTCTTTTGCCTCTGTTATGTTATTAAAGTCTCCTGTTCTAATTCTATACCAAGTTTTTTCGCCAACTGTGCCGCTGATTTTATAAGCAGAATAACCTTTCTCACCAAGTTTTGCGATATGGTTAATCGCATCATTCTCGCTATTAAATGATGCGATCTGAATTGTGTAAGAATATACTTTTTGAGCATACTCTTTCACCTGCTCGCTTTTTGTCTCTGGCAACTGCTGAGTAGTAGGAGTCTTTATTTGGGAAAACTTGCTTGAAGTTTTTAAATTGGCTATTTGAGAACTATTTTGGGCTTCTGCTACCTGATTCTGATACTGTGAATCAGTTGTCTGCTGAATAGCAGATTTTGTTTGGTTGAATTTATTTGCAGCTTTTATCTTATCTGCTTTCGCTAATATAAAGTCAGATTTTGCGATAGTCTCAGCAGTTGTGGAAGAACTCTTTGGCTTTGCTCCTGATTTTGTCATAGCCTTTCTACTTTTTTTCAAAGGAGCTTGGTTATCACTTAAAGCAACATCATAAGAGAGTTCTCCTGATAATGAGTTAGAAGTCGATTTGTCATCTTTACCATTTTGAGAATCTGGAGTTTGCTTGATCTGAAGATCGTAATCTTCATTAAGAGTGCTCTTTTGCAATGCTGTATAGAAATCAAGTTCTGGTTTTTCTGCAACAGTCTCTGTCGTTATCTCAGAGTCATCAAAGATAACAGCAAGCCTCTCTTGAAACCAGCCAGTGTCAAACTCCACAGGAGCTGTGCCTCTGCCTACCAGCACCCCCATGAAAAACATCCAGCCACTTAACATTAATAGCCCAGAATATCTCAAAAGTCCCTTGAAAAATGCCAATGCTACATCCTCTCTGGAGCAGATACACCAAGAAGTGTAAGACCATTATGAATCACCTTTTTAACTGATGAGATCAAACAAAGTCTTGCCAATGTTAAATCTTGATGTTCTGTAATAACCTTATGCTTATTATAATATCCATGAAATGCAGAAGCCAACAACATAAGATAGGTAAAGATTAAGTGCGGGTGCAGTGCCAAAGCACTCTTTTCTACAACTTCAGTAAATGACGCAAGAATCTTGATAAGTTTTAGCTCTTCTGGCTCAACAAGATGCTCAAGATTAGATGCCCCTTTTACCATTACATCTTCAGGAGCTAAGATAACGCCCTGTTCACAGGCTTTTGCAACAATGCCAGTGATTCTTGCATGGACATATTGAACATAATAGACAGGATTATCAGCAGTCTGCTGTTTTGCAACCTCTAAATCAAAGTCAAGACCGCTATCATAGCTTCTGCTCAAGAATATAAAGCGGGCAGCATCTTTTCCCACTTCATCAACAATCTCTTTGAGAGTTACAAACTCACCTGAGCGTGTTGACATTGCAACTGGTTGACCACCTCTGAGCAGATTAACTAATTGAACCAAAATTACATCAAATTGCTCTCTTTTTCTGCCAGATGCCTCAATTGCAGCATTTATTCGGTTTATGTAACCATGATGGTCTGCCCCCCAAACATCAATAACTCTATCAAAGCCTCGATCAAATTTTTCAGTATGATAGGCGATGTCAGAGGCAAAATAGGTTGTAAGACCGTTATTTCTAACAACTACCCTATCTTTCTCATCTCCAAAAGATTCTGTTTTAAACCATAATGCACCATCTTTTTCATATATAACATCTCGTGCCTGAAACTTTTTTATTGCATCTTGCACTTTACCTGAATCATAGAGACTCTGTTCGCTAAACCATCTATCAAACTCAACTCCAAAATCGTAAAGATCATCTTTTATCCCCTGTAATATCTTATCAGCAGCATATTTTGCACATATATCAATAGCTTCTGCTTCTGTTTTATCAAAAAGATTGCCCAACATCTTTAAATGAGTTTCTGCATCATCAGTATTGGATAACTCGGCAGTATTGACTGATTCAGGATTTGCTAAGTCAAAAGGCTTTTTAGTTACCAAATCATTGATCTCTTTGGCAATATCTTGAATATAATCTCCTTGATAACAGTCCTCAGGAAAGTCAATCTCTTTGCCAACCAATTGGCAAAGTCTTAACCAAACAGAGCGACCAAGCGTTCTTATCTGCCTTCCAGAGTCATTGATATAATACTCTTTTTGAACATCAAATCCGCTAAAAGCAAGTATGTTTCCAACAGCATCACCAACTGCTGCCCCTCTTCCATGACCAATGTGCAAAGGTCCTGTTGGGTTAGCACTGACAAACTCTACTTGAACCTTCTTCCCATGACCAATATTTGATCTTCCAAAATCTTTGCCTTGATTGTGAATTTTTTGGATAAAAGGATACCATGCAGTTGGGGCAAGAAAAAAATTTATAAAACCCGGACCCGCTATCTCTATTTTTGCGATAATACCCGAACAACCGCTATTGCCATCTTTTGGGTAACAATTATTGATGTTATCTTCAATGCACGATTTTATAATTTCAGCAATTTTTCTTGGTGCCATCTTTTGAATAGATGCAGAGATCATTGCAAAATTGGTTGAAAAATCTCCGTGATTTTCATGTCTTGGGGCTTCAATCTCCATATCTGGTATGACATCAGACTGTAGAAGCCCTTTTTGAAATGCCAATTGTGCGGCATTAATGACAATATTTTTAATTACATTTTTCATAAAAATTCCAAAATACCTGCCCTTTATAGTAACGGGTAAAAACCTCTATCCATTTAGGGTAGAGGTATAGCTTTCCAGATAATTATTTTGCCCCTCCCCGACCCTCCCCAAGGGGAGGGAGTAATTATTGCCCCCCTCTCCATTGGGGAGGGGGGGACGGGGGTGGGGCAATAGGAATTGCCAATTTATTTATCTGGAATACTATAGTTCACAATTTATCAATTTTCATGCTCAGAGTCATCATCTGTTTCAAATCTTGGTGTATCATCGTCAGAGTCAATCTCTTTTATATCGTCCTCGCTTAAATCGTCAGGATCTTCCTTTAGAAGATCTTCAATCTCAACATCTTCGTCATCATCAGCTAAGTGTGCAAAATGGATAGCGTCATGATCTGATAAAGGCAATCCATCAATATCCTCGTATTCAACAACAGTCCCCTCTGATGAAGTGTCATTGAACATATCACGGGCAGCTTCAAACAGTTTAACGGCAAGGTCAAACGGAGGAAAAAGATTCCTGCGTCTCATCTTTTCAATAAAAAAAGGTTGCCCCTTTTTGGCAGCTTCTTTCATCTCTACAAGATTGTAGCTCTCTTCGTGGACCCGAATAAATGTTCCTGTATCTGCCTCTGCAGCCTCTGACAACTTTAAAGTTCCTTCAGAATTATCAATTTTAAATGTAAACTTCTGCTTCATGCTTATCTCCAAATTTTATGTAAAACCCCTCCATATTTGAAGAGGCGTTCTTAAAGCCAATTCCTTAACATAACTTAAACATACAGTTATGACTTATATATGGTCAACCCCTTTAAAACAATAAATTTTTGAGTATAGTTTAATAAATTTGCCGTAAAACTAATTTTTTCTCCAATAAAATCAATGGGTAAATCACAATTTTACAGTAGGTCAAAATCATGAAACTTCTGGCTTTGACACCTATCTTCTTTTTATGCTATACATCTGTCATATTCCTTCAATTATAGTATATGATGTCATATTCTGATATTTAAAACCCAAGAAATCTATCTCTCCTACAGCTCTATTTTTCGTTATACTTTATAGATTGGGACAATCTAAAAAACCAGGTGAATCATGAGAAAAATTATTACCAAATATTTTCTTTTTATAGTTATTGTATCCATAATAGCATCATTCACAGCAATATTTGTTTATATTAAAAAGCAAGATAAATCTGGGCCTAAAATAGATATAGATACCCCTGCACAATCTACACTTTCCAAAATTATGAAGGCTGGCAAAATTATTATGATAACAGAGAACAGTTCAAATTCGTATTACATTTACCGCGATGAGCCAATGGGCTTTGAGTACGAGATTGCCAAAGAGTTTGCCGCCTTTCTTCAGGTAAAACTTGAAGTGATAACGCCAGATTTGGATAAACTTTTCACATATCTTGATATGGGAAAAGGTGATTTTGTGGCATCAGGAGTTACTATTACAGAAAAATTGGAAAAAGAGATGCTGTTTACTCAGCCATATATGGAGGCTGAACAGAAAATTATATACAACAAAGATAGATTTCCAATTGAAAAGATTAAAGATTTAGAGAGTGTCAAGATTCATGTGAGCCAAAATACAAAATATCACGACAGATTACTTGAGCTAAAAAAAGGTGGCTTAAATATTGATATGGTTGTCCATGATGATCTTTGCACAGAAGAACTTATCCGTATGGTGTCAGAAAATGAAGATGGCGTAAGCTATACTGTTGCAGATTCTCATATTGCTCGATTAAATAGAAGATACTATCCAGATATATCTATTGGTATCTCTATTCAAAAGAGAGAGCATATTGGTTGGGCAGTTCATAAAGAAGATACCAATTTATCTGATAAAATGGTGCAGTTCTTTGATATTATTAAACATAATGGAGTTTTTAATAGAATATATGAAAAATATTATGGTCATCTTGGAACTGGTTTTGATTACTCTAACTTAAAGGCATTCCATGAAGATGTTGAGACAAGGCTGCCAAAATATCAGAAAGCAATTGTAAGGGAATCGGAAAAGCATGGTTTTGATTGGCGTATTATAGCTGCTCTTATTTATCAAGAATCACGATTCGACCCCAAAGCAAGAAGTGAAACTGGTGTAAGGGGTCTTATGCAGGTTACAGAAAAAGCTGCTGCCGAAATGGGTGTTAGCAACAGAAGATATCCAATTCAAAACCTCAAAGCTGGCATTGGCTATCTAAACTCTCTTTATCAAAAATTTAATGATGTGAATGACACAATGGAGAGAATAAAATTTGCCCTTGCAAGTTACAATGTGGGGTATGGTCATGTTATTGATGCCCAAAAAATAGCCCAAAAACAAGGTTTAGATGCCAACCGTTGGGCTTCACTAACTAAAACTCTACCACTTTTGAGCAAACCTCGATACTATTCAAAAGCAAGATATGGTTATGCTCGAGGGCATGAGCCTATAAAATATGTCAAAAAGATCTTTGCATATTATGATATTTTAAAACAAAAAGCACATTCTGCTGGTTAAAAAAACATTAGAATAGTATAAATATATGACTTGTAATAACAATATAAACTTACAGAAAAGGAAACAGAGATGAAAAAATTTTCACAATTAATTTTAGCGTTTTTTGCTTTAACACTTATTTTCACAACTAATGCAATTGCAGATGATGGCACATCTGGAGTTACAACCAAACCAAAAGAGATACCCAAACTTCCCAAATATTTTAAAGAAGATAACAAAAAATATTTTAATCTACCGCCTGTTCCAGAAAATAGAACCCCTCAAGCACAAGGGAAAAAGCTATTTCAACTAAAAGGTGTGATATTTGAAGGCAACACTGTATTTTCAAACCAAGAGCTAAACAAAGTTGCAGAGAAATTTATCAACCGTGATGTTGGAATGGCAGACCTTGAGGAGCTTCGCTATCAGCTTACCCGCTACTATATTGATAAACTCGATGTTCAAGTTTTTAGTTATTGACTTTTGGGCAAGGACTCAACAAGAACAATATTTGTGTGAAAGAACAGGTGTGGACTCCAATCTACCCATTAATCTTCCACCATATGTTTTCGAGATGGCATCAGGCGGAAAACATCTTTTATCATTCGTCCCATTTCTTTGAGCTTTTCACCTGGATCTCGTTCCTGCAGCAAAGATTTAATACATTCCATCAAAACTTCCATTTGGCCATTCGTTGTAGGCTACCTACGGTAAACACAGGTTGTTTGTTTTCTATGCAGGCCTTTTGCTCAGGGTGAAGGAGGAGGCAATGGTCTATCAATAGACCAGAATCAGGCTTCGGCTTGATCCCTCTTCGTCAAATTGTTTGGCCTCTTGCCCCCATCCTTCATAAAGCTTCCAGTCTTCAAAAAAAACCTCTACAAGCCATCTCAA
>JADGBE010000071.1 GCA_015231615.1 Desulfamplus sp.
TTTGCCACTGCTTCAAGTTTTTTGGTATCCATGTGTATGTTCATCCTTTTCATTTTAAGTTTTACTTTAACTTATAAAACTTATAGTTCTTTGAACATTTACACAATTTGATTTACAGGCTCACTTCCTTTTTAATTCTGCACAGCCTGCCACTCTTGTTCAATAGATTCGGATAGAGTTTTAAGCTCGCCCATCTCCATTGCAATCAAATCTTCTTTTGAAGAAACAGGTTTTTTTAGAATCTGCTGGAGTATGCGGATACGTCCTATTAACTCGCCTTTTCCTATCCCCTCAACTCTTCCCTTCGCCTCTCCTTCCGCAAGACCTTTGACCTTTCCTTTTAACATCCAATTTTCTGTCCATTCAGTAATAGTTTCTGCTAACATAGCATCTACCTCCATTAGTTCTTGAAATTCTGGAATACTATCATTTTTTAACCGAGACTTCAAAAGACGGCTTAACCACATTGCAAACGTCCGCCTTACACCTTGATTCTCAGGCTCTTTAAGATTTTGATGCAGCCTTGATATATGCTCTCTTATCTCTTCTGGAGTCTTGCAAAACTCAAACGCAATTAACTCTGCTGTGAGATTGAATGTTGTTTTAAACTCTTCTAAGTTTTCATCACCAACCCTGCCCTCATCAAGTAGCCAAAATGAAAGATGTGGAGTAAACTTCTCTAAACTTGGATGGACAGGGTTAATCAATTCTTTTATTTCACAAGGGCTTTTCCATGCTGACTTTCCGTTATAAATCACCATTGGAACAACTGGAGGAAGAGCATCTCCTCTTTTAAGATTCTGGCTTCTTATAATATCCTGATACAAAAGCCCGATGTATGTCATTATCCGCACTGCCATAAAGTAATCATCTGACGACTGGAACTCAAGCAGAAGATAGAGATAGAGCCATTTATCTCTAAATTTAAGCCTCCATATTTTGTCATCGTGGCGTTCTCTCAAATCATCTGTAACAAAGGATGTTTCAACTGATTCAAGGGTGGTAAAATCCATCTCCTTTACCCAATCCTCTTTTACAAAGCCAGTTAGCAAATCTCTTACCAACTCTGGATGAGAAAATAACAGTTTATAGCCTGTGTCATGGGAATGGTGGTCTTTTTTATCTTGTTCTTGTGCCATAAGCCTTAATGTTTTGTAATTTTAACTTGCGGTTTAATGATAAGTTTTATTCATTTTTAGTAATTATATTCTCAAAAGATATATAACATCAAATGTTATTTTTAAGAAAATCTACAGGTGGACTTTTTTTCTTATTACCCATACTAAAGCTCCGATTGAGCTGACCATTTAAACATCTTTTGTTAATCCATTCTTTATAAATAAAAGGCCTTTTTTATATCCATTATTAAGATACTAAACTATTGATTACTTTATTCATATAGCATAAAAAATAAATCGTTAATCAGGTTTTTATATTCAATTCAATCCTTAATACTTTTTATAGTATCTCAGGCAGATAAAAGGAACGTAATGCTATAACTATTCTGGAATAATATAGATTGATTCAGATCAATAACTAAACGCACTGGCGGCTGAATACAAAGTTCTCTTATTACTTCTCCAACATGGACTAATCTCAAATCTGAAAGTTATTGACGGACAATGTAATTTAATTATCAAGATTCCTGTTTTCTTAAAAGGCTTTCCGAGCTTATTATGTAATAAGCTCTTCCAGATGCTTTGTCTCGACCCTTATCCATAATGGAAACCTCGCTTTGCAGCTTAACAGTAGCAATAATGGTCAGAGTCTCCTTCTTGTTCTTTACATTTTCTTTTGCATCTTCAAATTGAGTGGCACTATATTTACCATTTTCTCCATAAGCCCAATAGACGATCTTGTCATGGGCAGAAAGAGTCGGATCATTAAACACTATGACAAGAGAACCAAGCATATCTCTCACTTTTTGCTGTGATGCGTTTTCAATAAGCTCAAACAAGATAAGAACCCTGTCTGTTTTGCTGTCTGCAACAATATTTAACTCTTTGTCCCTAAATTTATATGTCCCTGAAGCTGTAGAAGGAAGATGATTTTTTTCGGCTATTTTTTTTTGGGAATCATTGAGTTTAGCCCCAAGAGTATAACCATGCCAGTTGATTTGGAGAGATTCCACCTTTGTATAAATATCTGAAACAGTGTCTGTAGCATCTAAAAGGTGGTCTGAAGCATGGGCTGAACCTGCCAGACAGATAAAAATAATAACGCAGCATAAATATTTACTCACAGAGATTTTCCTTATAAAATTATAAAAGGGCGACAGTATAGCCGCCCTACAATTGATAATGTTTAGAGCCTGTTTAAATATTCAGTATCTAAGAATACAGGCTACTGATCAGACTACTGGTTGTATCTGAGTTTGCGTTCTTCCTGAATCAGCTTCATGGTCTCTTCATTTCCACCTGTTTTGATCCACAGATGCTCAGGTTTTGCAAGAAGTTCCTCTATATATTTTTTGTATTTTTCTCCCTGACCTGCATGGTCTGCAAGCTCCTGAACTTCTGGCAAAAATTCGTGGTAGAAATTGCGGGAGACCTCATACATTCCGTGCCAATGTGTATAATCAGGTGCCTGCATTGCAGCAGCCATTCTTGTCCTTCTGCCCTCATGGTGCCAAACCTCAAACCATGTATAGCCAAGTTTGTGCTGGAAGCCGCTGTTTTTAAGGATACCATCTTTGGTCAACATGTTAATCAATTCGGTTCCGGGTTTGCCAAACTTGTCGTTGTAAAGGGTTACAAGCTCATCAAATTGGCTGTAAAAATCTTTGATGTGGTTTATTCCATGACAGGATTTGCAAACTTCTTGCATCTTATCGCGTCTATCCTGCCATGATACCACACTTTCAATTGTCTTTTCTGCCATGACCTTGTTTAATTTATCTCCCTCCCTTGTATATGATTTGGCAGTTATTTTCTGCCCAGCTCTTGGAGGAATATCACCCGGGACATCAGTTACAGTACCGTCAGTAAAGGTTACACGATTTAATTTTGAAGATACAGGTGCTCTTAAATTCCATGATATTCTGTCACCTACATTGTGGCTGTTTTTTGCAACTGCACCGTTGAGCTTTACATAAGAACCCATGTGGCAAGTTGAGCAGGTTGGAGCTGCATTATAATCCTCGCCAAGCACCCATGAACCATCTTTCATAATGTTCATACCTTCAGAACCAGCCTCTTTATCTGCTGTAGCGTATGCAATACCATGTTTGGACTCCTCATATATCTCTTTTTGTGGATGATCCGGCCCAAGATGACACTTTCCGCAGTTTTCAGGCTGTCTTCCAGCACTTGCCCTGAATGAGTGTTTGGGATGACAGGCATTACATGCACCTCTTGATCCGTCAGGGTTAATACGTCCGATTCCTGAATTAGGGAAGGTGTTGTGATCCATCTGGGGGGCATCTGTCTTTGATCTCAAAGGTTTTCCGTCCTTGTCCCTTTTCATGGTTACAATAGACCCATGACACTGCCAGCAGCCGCTGTGCATATTAGCTTGATTGTCCGGCATACCGCCAATAACCTCTGCAAGCATGTTGTCAAGAGATGCCATTATTTCACCAGCGGTTGCATGGTGGGAAATGCCCATCTCCTTTGCCTCTGGTTCATGGCATTTGGAGCAATCTTTGGGTGAAAGTATAGTTTTTATAAAAGCACCTTCATGCTGATAGCCAGTCTCGTCCCCTGCTTCTGCTGCATGGCAATTATAACACCCAACTTGTCCCTCTTTTGCTGCTGCGTGGGCTGATGCTTCCCACTGTTTAACAATTGATTTGTTCTCTTTCAGATGGCAGGTAATACATTTTTTGTTCATCTCTTGCACCTTTGGATTTTTTACATCAAAGGACTCCTGAGTTAATCCGAAGGCACTTTCTAAAGTGAAGAAAGTGATGGCTGGAAAGATTGATAGCACTGCAAAAATGGTGAATACTTTTTTAAACGTCATAGTCTAATTTCCTCCTGTTTTTATTACTTGTTTATTGAATACCGCCTTTTCTCTCCTCTGCCCAGAATGGAAAAATCTTTCCAAGCACAAAAAGTATCATGAAGGGTATGAGCATTATTATAATGACTGCTACAATACCCTCCTTATCAAACCATTCAGTATGAAATACAGTATAGCCTCTTGCACTTTTGGACATAAGCTGACCGCCGATAACAACATTCCAACGCATAATAAAAACCTGAAGAAGTAGAATACAAGAGACTATACCAGCAATAAACGTGTAGATTGAGTCTTTAAGGGTAATGAATGCCATGCAGCCCAATAATATCAGCGGCACTACAGAACATATCTTTACCTGCCAGAGCCAGAAGGAGCTTGCAAGTGGGCCGTTGAGAAGCCCCTCGACCATGTGGTGGTATCCGGTTTTAAGATATGAGTGGGAAAATACCTCAAGCATCTCAAACGAGAATGCAAGAATAAAAAAAACAGTAAGAGTTTTGATGCAGGTTCTTATGCAGTCAGAATCAACAGAACGTCCACCAATTTTCCGAATGATAATATATGCAATAATAATCGCAGATATTCCAGATACACAGGCAGAGAATAGAAAAATAACAGGCATGAGCGGAGTTGACCATGTTGGATTTGCCTTAACACCTCCAAATATAAAACCAACATAACCGTGAAGAACCGCAGCTACTGGTATTCCAAGCCCAACCAGAAAACGGATAATCTTGCCGTCAAGAGCAAGTGCTTTTTCAGATAGATCGGCACTGTCAAAAGTTAAAGCACGATAGATTAATTTCATAAATCCTTTTGCATTTTTACCTCGTTCAACCAAATCAGGACGATAGACAAAAAGCACGATAAAAGAAAGAACTCCCATTGATACAGCATAAATATAGCCGAATCCTGCCATTGCAGAGCTTGGGCTTGGTGTTAAAAGCATGTTAAAATTTCGCTCAGGTCTTCCAAGATGAAGAAGAAGTGGTAAAGTTGCACAGCAGAGAAACGCAAATGCAAAAAGAAGAGAGAATCTTGCTATAGGCTTTAAACTCTTTACATCAAATAGATAGTATAGAGCTGCAATAATAAAAGCCCCATCAACAAGCCCTGTGATATAAGGATAGAGGACAATCATCATGCTCCAATGGACATGAAGATCGTTTGGAAAGACATAGTTTGAGATAAGCATTGATGCTCCGTGAGAAAGATTTTGCGATGCTTCATATAAAGTAGGATTCATTAAACCACCTCCAATCTCTGACCCATGTAATATAAGGCGGGTAAAGTTCCCATTGATTGTTTTAGCACTGTCAATACTCCCGGACCTTTAAGTATTTTATAGACTTCAGAGTTTTCGTCATTTAAGCTGCCAAATTTTCTTGCACCAGTTGGGCAGACCTCAACGCAAGCTGGCAAAAGTCCTTTTCTGACACGGTGATAGCACCATGTGCATTTTTCAGCAGTTTTAGTTATTGGATTTAAAAATCTTGCAGAATATGGACACGCCTGAATACAGTATGCACACCCAACGCATCTATCGCTGTCCATCAGTATAAAACCATCAGGAGAAGTAAACGTTGCCCCTACTGGACAAACCTGAACACACGGAGCTTCTCTGCACATATTGCAGAGCTTTGGAACAAAAAAGGTGTCTCTTGCATTGAGTGGTATGTCTGTGCGGGGTTTTTGGTAGCCATCAAGTCCACCATTTGGGCAATCAACATAAACTTGATCGTCAAAATCTTTGATATATCTTTCAACCCATGTGCGATAGTTGCCATCAGGAACATTATATTCTCGCTTGTCTGCAACGCAGCACGAACCACAGCCAATACACCTTGTTATATCAACGATAAATGCGAAATTTTGTTTATGTATATCGTATTGACGATCTCTTATTTCGGGAATCTCTTCAGGTAATTTAATAGTTGGATCAATATTATTTGTAGTTTCTGAATTCTTTACAGCAGTTGAACCAACACTTGATATATCCATTGGAAAGACTAAAAATAGTGAGCCTGCAATAGTCCCTTTTAGCACTTTTTTAATAAAATCTCTTTTATCTATACTTGGTGGAAAATTTTCATGTGAACAATCTTGATTAGGCGGGAAATCTTTTATTATCATTATTTTACCTCCATCAAACCCGTTATCTTTTTGGCTTCATTGATATACTTAAGAGGGGCATGGACATGATGGCACTGATTACAGGTATGGGTGAGCTTTACATTCTGTTTTTTAAGATGATCTGGCACTCCAACGGTTTTAATAACCATAGTTGATCTGGCTTTGATTTCGGTGTTATGACATCTCAAACAGAGAGTGGTAATTTCATCCCCCTTTTTGACAGGCAAGGTGGCGATTTTTCTTCCATTACTGACGTGATCTGAATATGTTCCATGGCAAAATTCGCAAGATATGGTTTTATGATTCCCTGTAAGATGGATAGTTGCTTCGTATTGATGACACCCAAAACATGAGGCATTTGTGCCATGTCTTAAAACTCTTTGTGTCTCTTCATCAATTGCATCTGCCCTATATGGACCGTAAAGACCAAATGATTTAGGTATCAACAGTTCTTTTACCACAAACCCGACTCCTGCCATTAACACAACACTTGCCACTACCATAATAATACGCAAAGCATGTTTTGACATCACAAATAGACCTCCTGCAATTTTAACGATTTGACAACTTCTTAAAAATTGTCAAACCTACGCTATTCTTTTTGATGATCCCTTCCTAAATGAAAATTAATCCATGAAGATGTGTTGTTTAGCTCCCACATTCTTGGCGGTACAAATTCTTTTGAGAGATTTTCTGTTTTATCACTCTTTTTTAAACGGTTGAAAGCCCTCACCCAAATACATTTCTTATCCTTGTCCACCTCACAGAATCCATCACGACTTCCACCACAGGCACCATTACGGGTATGCTTTGGACAGCCTGATTC
Source organism: Desulfamplus sp. (assembly GCA_015231615.1). Classification (GTDB taxonomy): domain Bacteria; phylum Desulfobacterota; class Desulfobacteria; order Desulfobacterales; family Desulfobacteraceae; genus Desulfamplus. The sequence continues at coordinate 6,923 of JADGBE010000071.1, forward strand.
AGGGCATTGAAATGCTATATGCTGGATACCGCAATCTCCACACCCTTTGCATGAGAGAAGCAGTCGTTTAGATGGGTCTTCAATAAACATCTTTAAAATCCATGCCTTGTTGTTTTTATCAATTACTTCAGCAAATGCTTTATATACAGGAGATAAAGATGATGATTTGTTGAAGAAAAGTTCATGTAGTTGTTTCAACAACAGATATGGATAATGGTCAAGTAAATTCTCCTTTAAGTTTTCGATGGTGGTTACAGGTTCTTTAGAAGAAGATACTACTGTTTCATTAATAGTATGTAGATTATCTTTTGAGATTATGGATTCAATAGCATTATCAAATTTTTTACTATCAGATGTTCTATAAATATAAAAGCAGTTTTTGTCCTCTGTTCTGAAACCTTCAACATAATCCTGCCAGTTGTGTTCCATGATTGCCATTTTGTCGAGTATTGCACCAACCGCCTTGAAACTTCTGTGAATGCCTCCAATGTGAATTCCCTTGTATCCTATTCCTTTTAAAATTACTGCAAGTCTTGCTGCACGCTCAATCGCATTATGCAATCCATCTTGTTTGCTATTTTCCCACTCTTTAATTATACGGTTACACAATGAATCCGATACTATAACTCCTGGGACTTTTCCTCTGTTCATAGCTTTAGCAGCTTTTGGGCTTAACATATAAACTGATGCTAAGGCAGGAATTGTAATACCTTTAATGCTGCTTCGAGTAATTAATTCTTGAAACTTATCCACATCATATCCAAGCTGCGTTATTATGAATGATGCTCCAGCCTCAATTTTTCTATCAAGTTTGCGATATTGTGCCTCACATTCAGCTTCTGTTGTTTTAAATGGGGATACTGCACAGCCTGTAAAAAATCCGTCAGGGTCTTCAGACGCTGCAAGTCTTTCATTTAACTTATGAAGCATTTTAGTCAAAATTACAGAGTCAAAGTCAAATACAGGTGTCCCTTGACCACCAAAACCCTTACCTGAATAATCTCCAGTTAAGGCAAGAATGTTTTTCATACCCATTCGTGCAAGCTGCAAGGCTCGGCTCTCCATACCTGCACGATTCATATCTCTGCATGTAAAATGGACAATTACATCCATACCGTGTCGGAAAATCTCGTATCCAAGAACATCAGGACTTAAAGATGGATTACCTCCGGGATTATCGGTAATTGAGACGGCAGATACCCTTCCATCAGCAAAAGCATCCTTTGCAATATTTATAAGAGTGTCAGTAGATAGCCCTCCTGATTCACGTTTAGGAACAAGCTCTAAAGTTATAACAAATTTATCAGGATTTGATATGTCGTTATTGAAAATTCTAAGCATCAGGGTACCCCGTTTGATTTTTTTATACTTAAGTTTAATTTGAAATAAAATTCATTATTGTATGCCCAAAAAGGATATTTATGATAATATTTATTAAACCTGTTTTCTACTTTACCACAAAAATAATAATTTTTTCTTGATCTGGCTCAAGTTTTTTCTTTTCAAGATAGCATATATTGCACTCAAAAAGGCGGAATAAAAAAAGCCATTCTCAAGTTGCAACAAATAATAACCATAAGTATATGACCGAAAATAATATCAATGAGATATTGTTTTTTGTGGAAAAATTAAAAAGTCTTATATGACCATTGGGTAGATATGACCTTTTTAGATGGCTGTTTATACCAGCCACCTAATTTTTTAAAAACTATATTGTGCTTTAAAATCAGTATAATATATGAATGAGACGGCAGCAGCAATCTGGCACAAAATGTGCGTATAAATGGCTGGAATTGGTGAAGAGTATCAAATCACCTTTAGTTAATAGGAAAAAATGTTTGTCCAACTACTTATAATTTTTAAGGAGGCTTTATCATGTTTTGTTTTCAATGTCAGGAGACAGCTAAAGGAACCGGCTGTACAGTAAAGGGTGTTTGCGGCAAGGAAGATACCACTGCAACTCTTCAGGATTTGCTCATTTTTAACCTTAAAGGTATTGCTGTTCTTGCTACAAAAGGCAAGGCTGCCGGAGTTGATGTAATTAAAGAAGCAGGGCAGTTTGTAACCCAGGGACTTTTTACCACAATCACCAATGTCAATTTTAATGATGCCAATCTGGTTCAGTGGATAAAAAAGGCTCAGGAATACAAAAAAGGTCTGAAGGGCAAGGTTGAGGGTAAATGCTGTTGCAGCTGTTCCACAACTCTTGATGACTCTGCTGTCTGGTTTTCAGATGATGAGGCAACATATCAGGAAAAGGGCAAAACAGTTGGTGTGCTGGCAACAGAGAATGAAGATGTAAGGTCTTTGCGTCAGCTTCTTATCATTGGATTGAAAGGAATTTCAGCCTATGCAGATCATGCGGCAATCCTTGGTGTTGAGAAAGACGAAATTTATGAATTTATTCTCAAAGCACTTGCATCAACAACCGAAAACTTGTCTGTTGATGAAATGGTGGGATTAGTTCTTAAGGCTGGTGAGTGTGCTGTAACAACAATGGCAGCTCTGGATCAGGCAAACACTACAGCTTACGGAAATCCTGAAATCACAGAGGTTAATATCGGCGTGGGTAAAAACCCAGGGATTCTTATCAGCGGCCACGATTTAAAAGATATGGATGAACTTCTGAAACAGACAGAAGGAACTGGCGTTGATGTATATACACATGGTGAGATGCTGCCTGCAAACTACTATCCTGCGTTCAAGAAATATGCTCATCTGAAAGGAAACTACGGCAGTTCATGGTGGAAACAGAATGAGGATTTTGAGACTTTTAACGGTGCAATTTTGATGACCACCAACTGCATTATTCCAATAAAAAGCAAAAACACATATCAAAACAGAATTTTTACAACAGGGGTGGTCTCATATCCTGGATTGACACACATTGCAGACAGGGCACCCGGAAAAGCAAAAGATTTTTCAGCAATAATCGAGGTTGCGAAAAAATGTGCATCTCCTCAGGAGATTGAGACAGGAAAGATTGTTGGAGGATTTGCCCATAATCAGGTTCTTGCTCTTGCTGACAAGGTTATTGAGGCTGTCAAATCAGGGGCGATCAAACGGTTTATCGTCATGGCAGGATGTGATGGAAGACAGAAAGGTCGGGCATATTTCACCGAAGTTGCCGAGAAGCTGCCAAAAGATACCATTATCCTCACGGCAGGATGTGCAAAATATCGCTATAACAAGCTCAACCTTGGCGATATTGGCGGTATTCCAAGAGTTCTTGATGCTGGTCAGTGCAATGACTGCTATTCGTTAGCAGTTATTGCGATGAAACTTCGTGATGCTTTTGGACTTGCCCATATCAACGATCTTCCGCTTTCCTTTGATATTGGATGGTATGAGCAAAAAGCTGTTGCAGTTCTTTTAGCTCTTCTTCATCTCCAGATCAAGGGAATCCGTCTTGGGCCAACACTTCCGGGGTTTGTATCTGCTGGAGTCCTCAAGGTTCTTGTTGAGAACTTTGACATAAAGCTCATCGGAGAGGCTGATGCTGATATTGCTGCTATGATGGCAGGGAAATAATTTTTACTCATTTTTATATAAAACTGTAGAGGGCAGATACTCTGTCGCCCTCTACGTTTATAAAGATAAAAGGAGGAAACAGGTGATTAAACGTATAGAGGTATTTAAGGAAAACGATTTCAGCGACAAGAGTTTCAAGAAATTGATAGTCCATGATTCATCGGATTTCAAGATTTTGAATTTCAATTTCATGCAGGGTCAGGAATTACCGATTCACTCTCACGATATAGACGGGCAGTTGTCCATTGTGGTTCTGGAAGGCAGCGGAGAGTTTCTGGGAAAGGATAACACTATTTTTCCGGCAAATCAGGGTGATGTTCTGGTTTCAGATATTCGTGAACCGCATGGTATCAGAGCAAAAACGAACATGAGGGTTCTGGTAACCATTGCACCTCCGATATGACAAGCTGACCTCCTGTAAAACTAATTTTTCATCCAAAAGCATCAAGGGTTAAATTATGGTTTTACAGGAGGTCTGATATTTAGAATCAGGGGAATAATCAGACCATTTCTAATTCGGAGGAGTTATGAAAAGCAACACATTAAATCAATGCACAATAGGCTTTAGTGAGGACGATATTATTGAGGCAATGAGAGATATTTCAGGATATTTAGATATAACGCCTTCAGATTTTAAAGAGATTTATCAGATAGCATCAAGACACGCTTTAGAACGGCTCAAAAATTCAGTTAAAGCAGAGCATGTAATGACAACACCTGTGATAACTGCATTTGAAGAGACATCTATTTTAGATGCAGCAAAACAGATGGCTCACAATAATATCTCTGGAGTTCCTGTCCTTAATAATAAACAGCGTGTTGCAGGTATTCTTTCTGAAAAGGATTTTTTAAAAAGAATGGTTCATAAAGATGGCATTGTTCGGGAAAATGAAAAGGATAGTGGTTCTTTTATGAGTATCATTGCTCAATGCTTAGATTTTAGAGGCTGTTTGGCAGCAGATTTAAAAAAACTTTATGTAAAAGATATAATGTCTTTTCCTCCTGTTACTGTTGAAAAATCTATATCAATTATGGATGTTGCAGCGATTTTTGAATCACGAAAAATAAACAGAGTTCCTGTTTTAGATGAAAATGCAAATCTCGCCGGAATCATAGCCAGATCAGATATTGTTCAGGCTTTCTGCTGATCCTTTGAAACAGATGACGATTTAATCAATAATCAGTGTATTCTTTAGAAAAAGGGAGAATCTTGTGATTGAATTTTTCAATAAGATGAAAGGGGGCAAACAGAGTCCACCGGCTGTCAATCTGTCTGAAATTTTATGGTCATGGCTTGGAGCGTTTTTGGGAATTACACCCGTTGCTTTTCTTCACTACAATATGTTTTCGGAAAAAGCTATTGTCCTGATTATTGGTTCTTTTGGTGCTTCGGCAGTCCTTATCTACGGTGCAATAAGAAGTCCTTTGGCACAGCCAAGAAACCTTGTGGGAGGGCATCTGGTTTCAGCAGTTATCGGAGTTGCCTCATACAAACTTTTTCCTGATGCTGTCTGGCTTGCATCTTCATTTGGTGTTGCAACAGCCATTGCAGCCATGCATGCAACAAAGACTCTTCATCCTCCTGGAGGGGCAACAGCACTGATTGCAGTCATCGGGGGAGAGCAGATTCATAAATTAGGTTTTTATTACGCGTTGATGCCTGTGGGGTCAGGCGTTCTTATAATGCTTTTCGTTGCCGTTATTGTAAATAATCTTGCAAAAAGCAGAAGATACCCTGAATTCTGGTTTTAACTTGTTTTAAAACGAAAAGATTCTTTTCTTGATAATTTAAAACTTTCAGAAATTTGCCGGCATTTTTAAAACAGCTGGAATAAAAAGCGTTACCACTCTGATAATGGAAGTTCCATGCTGTTCAGGACTTCCGATGATTGTGAAAAAAGGGATGGAACTTTCGGGAGTAGAAATTCCAATTACAAAAGTGGTTATAAGTGCAAGAGGAGAGATTATTTCATAAAGTGAGGTCTCCTATGAAGATTTCAGATACAGAACAAGAGACAAATGCAGGCGATAAATTGCATTGGACAACAGAAGCAGAATCAGCACTTAAAAAGGTACCGTTTTTTGTCCGTAAAAAGGCTAAAAACAGGATTGAAAAATATGTGCTGGATAAATTAAAAATCAGGAGGTCATCAATAGGGTCGGAAGTTGTTGATGGTGCTGTTGTAACTATTGAGGATGTCAAAGCTGCAAAAGAGAAATTTCTATCAAACATGTCAAAAGATATTAGAGGCTTTCAGGCAGACAGGTGTTTTGGTGCATCAGGTTGTCCCAATGTTGCCAACTCATCTGGCTCTTTTCTTGAAAAGGCTGAAAATCTCCTTGAACAAGAAAACATCCTTTTTTTTCTTAAACAGCATGTAAAAGGCGATTTAAAATATCACCATGAATTCAGATTAAGTTGTGCAGATTGTCCGAATTGCTGTTCACAACCCCAAATAAAGGATTTTGGAGTTATTGGAGCGGTTTTGCCGGCGATTGCAGATGAACCTTGTTCACAGTGTCAAGCATGTGTAAATGCCTGCCCTGACCACTGCATAACTATGTCTGATAATTCTATCTCCACAGACTCACGTTGTAAAATACCAACAATTGATTTCTCATCGTGTTTAATGTGCGGAAAATGTATAGAGGCTTGTCCAACTGGAACCATCTGCGAAGGTAAGCGTGGATTCAGAGTGCAGTTAGCTGGACATCTTGGCAGACATCCAAGACTTGCACTTGAGATTGACGGGCTTCTCTCAGAAAGTGAGGCAACAGATGCCCTTCGGAACGTTATACAGTTCTACAAAAAAAATTCCAGAGAAGGTGAAAGATTTGCAAAAATCTTTAATGAGCCTGATATGCTGGAGATTATCCGAAAAAAGTCAATCAACTAACTCTTAGTTCAGAGTTCCGTCTTCCATTTCAAATGTACGATCAAACACATCCAAGGAGCGATGATCGTGGGTAACGACCAGAACTCCTGCTCCCTGTTCATGTGCTACCTTTTGAAAAAGCTCCATTACCTGACGTCCCCTGAAACTGTCCAAAGCTGCCGTAGGTTCATCGGCGAGTATCAGACCGGGTTTGTTGGCAAGAGCACGTGCGACGGCAACTCTCTGCTGCTGTCCCCCTGAAAGCTGATGCGGCAAACTGTCCTTCCGTTCTTCAATTCCTAAATATTCAAATAATTCTATTGCTCTTTTCCGAGCCTCTTTATGATGAACATCATTGATTTCCAAAGCAATCTGAACGTTTTCAAGGGCGGTCAGAAACGGAATAAGGTTTGCTTTCTGAAATACATAGCCGATATGTTTGCGACGAAATTCCCGAATATCAACCATCTCCAAAGGTCCGTCCATCACCAAAACCGTCCCGATTATGATCTGTCCTGATGTCGGCGGATTAATCAGTCCAATAGCGGTAAGCAACGTGGATTTTCCGGCTCCGCTCGGACCCAGCAGTCCGACCACTTCTCCTTTAGAAATCGTTAATGAAATATCTGACATAGCTTTGACTTCGGTGTTGCCGGAGCCATATATTTTGCTGATATGTGAAACTTCGATAGCGATTTCGGTTGTCATGATAAAACCTCATTGGGCTGAACGCTCATGGCTTTCCAGATACCCAAAAGGCTTGACAGTACCGAAATTGCCAAGACAATCACAGCAAGCCCGATCAGATCATTGGTCGTGATGATAACACGTCTCGGAAAATGGGGAAATATCCATCTCCCGAAATAAAATGCAAGTATATATCCCAATCCTCCGAGAATAATTGCCTGCTGAATGATAAGCCCTAAAATGACAGAGTTTCGGGCACCGATTAGTTTGAGCATAGCAATATCATGAATTTTATCAAGTGTCAGCGTATAAAGAATGAGCGACATGATTATTGCAGATATGACAACCAGCAATGCCCTGAAAAGACCTATCTGCCTCCGTGCTTTATCCACACTGCCATCTAACAAAAGATTTCTTTGGTTTTCTGCGGTGTGGACAGATACATCTTTCCAGCCGGAAATAGTTTTTGCAACTTTCTCAATATCTGCTCCTTGTTCAGTCTGAACAATAACTGCACTTATCATCGGACCTGCCAGTGCGGGAATATTCGGCAATGAGGATCTGTCCAAAAGTTCGGGGCGACTATTTCCTATATCCTGCTGAATCGCTCTGGAACGTCTTGCATCTCGCTCTAAACGAACAGCCTCGCCTGAGTTGTCAAACTGAATCGCAATAGCGTCTCTTACGGTAAAAAAGGCAATACCATCGCCTCCCTGTCCTACCATGTTGCGTGTCAGACCTACAACTGTATAAACATTTTTTCCCAAATAAATTTTTTCACCCAGCCTGAACCCGAGTGATTTATCTGCAATCATTTCAAAATGTGCTGATGCCAGACAACGCCCGTTCGTCATCGGAATCCATTCTCCTTTGTCCTGGGGCCATGACAGTCCCTGCACAACAATACGCAACGGTTTGTCGTTACGTTCCTCCTGTATAGTATGGGAAACAAAGGCACGCGAGCTTTTGATTCCGGGAACAGCAAGAATGCGATCCTCCATCTTGAGAGGAATCCTTGAAATTTCGGCAAAAGGTCCGCGGGTATCGTGCTGAACGATCCAAAGGTCTGCACCGATTTTGTCCACAAGAAGGAGTGCGTCCTCAATCAAGCCCCGATAGATTCCGCTCATTCCCATCACAATCATCAGTAGCATTCCGATTCCCACTGCTGTCAGAAGAAAACGGGGAATACTGTGCCGAATATCACGAATGGCAAGATTCATTTTACAACCACCCTTTTTCCGTCTTTTATTTTTTCATATGAATCTGCGATAACCGTATCATTCAAAGACAAACCTTCTTTGATTTCGCTTATCTCAACACCTTTTAACCCGAATCTGACTTCTTTCCATACAGCTTTTCCGTTGATTACAAGATAAACACCTGATTTGCCATCGTGCCAAACGATTGTATGGGAAGAAATTACGGGAACATCGGATTTTCTGCCGATTTCGATATACACTTCAGCCCGTTGTCCCACAGCCCAGTTATCTGGAAGATGCTCTGTACGCACATCAACCAGAAACTCACGGGTCTCACGATCAACCTCCCGTCCGAGCCGAATTACTTTACCCGGATAGGATTTGGAAGGTTCTGAACGGAATACGATTCTGGCGGGCTGGTCAGGTGCCAAACCGGACATGGCGGATTCATCCACCCATGCCGATACCCACATTTCATCGGTTGATATCAACTCAAAAACTGATGCACCCGGAACCGCTATATCGCCTGCCTCCATGTTACGGCGGACGACCAGACCGTCAAAGGGGCTGCGTATTTCTGTATTTTCAAGTCCTGACTTATGGTAAAGAAGATTTTTTTCTGCGGTTACAATATGTAGCATAGCCTCAGTTATCGCTGCCGAAGCTTTTGACATATCTGCCTCTGAAAGCGAAAGCTTTTCCCGACTTTTCTCCAAATCGGAGTCTGAAATACTCTTTGATTCCGATAGTTTCGTATATCTCTGATAATCTCTTTTGGATTGCGACATAACAACTTTGGCTCTGACTTCATCTGTTCTGACACGTTCTGCGGTTGCCTTTGCAGCATTGAGCGATGCCTCGGCAATATTCACCTGTCCGATCAACTCTCTGCTATCCAAGATAGCCAGAATCTGTCCTTTTTTTACAGAAGTATTCTGATCCGCAAGAATTTGTGTCAGACGTCCCTGAATTTTTGAACCCACCGTAGCCCGTATACGTGCCTCCAAAGTTCCTGTCCCCATAACTTCCGCAACTACCTGTCCTGTTGAGACCCTGTGAACGGAAACCGGAATCGGCATAAATCCGATCCGATAGATGACAAATCCTATTGCTATCATCAGCAATGCCCATAATATGATTTTGCGAATTA
>JADGBE010000072.1 GCA_015231615.1 Desulfamplus sp.
AGCGGCTGGCAAAACATAAGATTCAGTCCATCTGCACAGGAAGTTGCTGCTGAACATCCTGATTTTGGAATTTTACCTGTTAGTATTCTCAGCGATGGTATCAGAAATATGATTGGACTTCTTGCAGATATTGCCTACAGAGCAGTAAGGCTCAATCCTCATCTTGGAAATGATGCAGTAAGAAAGACAAATGGTATTGTTCTTATTGATGAAGTTGACATGCACCTCCATCCGGGTTGGCAGCAGCTTGTGTTGAGAGATTTACAACATCAAGATGCGTTCCCAGAAATTCAGTTTATCGTTACAACCCACAATCCTCAAGTTGTCTCCACTGTGAAAAAAGAGAGTATCAGGGTTCTTGAAATTGGTAATGAGGCTGCTTCAGTCCCCATAGCCAGAACATTTGGTGAATCAAGCAACGATATTCTTGAGACAGTTATGCACACAGATTTCAGACCAGATGTTGAGCATGTTCGGGAGCTTGAGAACTATTTCACCATGATTGATGATGGTCTTTACAAAGAAGAAGCTGCAAAAATACTGAGAAAAAAACTTGAGCAGATTATTGGTGCTGATCACAGAGAATTACAGAGAGCTGATAGAATCATCAGACGTAAAGAGGTGTTGGGCTGATGCGGACAATTCACAAACGTCAGATAATACCAATACTGGAGAAAGAAGGACAAAAACAACCGCCTTTATCATCAAAAGAAGCTGAAAAAAGGTGGAACCGCTGCAGGCGTATTCATGGAACAGATATAATCTCATACCTTCTTGATGAGCAGTGGTGGCTTTGTGCATACACTGAACTTGCTCTTGATAAATTTGAACATGGTTTCCATATCGAGCATATTGAACCTAAAAGTAATAATCCCGCGAGAACCTTTGATTACCATAATATTGTGATTTCAGCACTAAAGAGCGAATCTTTGGAGCTATTTTCCAAACAGGATCGTTTTGGAGGTCATTACAAACAGAGCAACTATGATTCAAAACTCTTTATTTCGCCGTTAATGACAGATTCAGAGAGATATTTTGAATATCGCAGCAATGGAAAGGTTGAACCTTCATCAACACTGATTGAGGACGAGAGGGAAAAAGCTCTTTATACAATAGCTCTATTAAATCTAAATGCCCCTTTTCTTGTTAATGCACGCAGAAAATGGCTGATTGAACTTGAGGAAGAGATAGATAAACTTTTGGATGATATAGATGCTCTTAAAATTCTTGCTGAATGTGAACTCTGTGATACCAACGGGAAACTGCGTGAATTTCACTCTGCTGCTAAAAGCTGTTTTGGGCATTTAGGAGAGCAGGTAATAAAAACCGCCTGTCCTGAATGTGTAGGTAGTTTTAAGTGAGTAAAATATCAAATATATTGATTACTTAGATGTTAGTTATTTTTTAAATTCAGGAATTTAAATGACAATAATAAACGATCCTATATCTACCAATTCAATATCAGAAGAAGAGAAAGAAATTCTTTCATGTTTTAAAAACTCAAATATCCATCCTTCACCAATAGAAATTACAGCAATACTAAAAAAAAGAGGTATTTTATATTGTGAACATGAAGTTATGCAGAGATTATTAAAGCTGCAAAGAGATGAACATTTAAAATTTTTATAAAGGACAATGGAGGCTTACAAAATCAAATTACTACTCTAACTCTTTAAATGCTGATACTACAGATTCATGGGAAATTTTTAGAAAATTAGTCAATTACTATATTGACTGTATAAAGAATGATGGTGCTTCTGAAGTATCTGCCTATTACAATCAATTGAATAAAAATTTTATATCTTTACCAAATACAGGTGAATGGTATCCTAAAGGGAATATACCATGGAAAATTTCGATTCCTGTGTCTCCAGATATCAGCCAATTTCTCAAAAATACAGCGTTAAGAGGTGAATCAAGTTCTCTATTTTTAGGATACCCGATTCAAATTTTTATAATTAATAAACCAGACGAACCTGAGATTACTTTTATCAAGCCGATTTTCACATATCAGGTATCATGGAAGATACACCCTCTTTTTCTATCTGTCGAAACTGAATATCCTGTTCCAAAAATCAATTTCGACTGGCTTAAATTTGCGTTAAAAAACATTGAACAGCAAAAAATGTTTCTTGGTACATGCGGAATACTTAATAGAGATTATGTGGCGGAAACTGGAAGAATAGATTTGGGATACAATAAATATGACACAGATTTAAAAACTATTTCTAAAGGTATCGAAACCTTTTTTTCTGAAATCTTGAAAGAAAATATTGAGCCTGATTCAATTAGAAGTAATTTTCCAGATAAATTAGAAAACGGTATATATAACAAAGCCGTATTGATGATTGGTAGAAAAACAAAATATACTGAAAATCTTATTAAAGAGCTTAAAACTATATCAATGATGCCTGATGAAGAGCTTGAAAGAAGTGCATTACAATATATTTTTAAAGCTGATTCAAATAATACTACTCTAAATCCACCCGAGACCAACATTTCCAGTCAACAAAATGATGGCAGACAACACGAGGAAGTTGTTATTGATACCGTTCCTTTAAATAATGAACAACGTAAAGCTGTATCGTCTATAATTAACAACAATTTAACTGTAATAACAGGTCCTCCTGGAACTGGTAAAAGTCAAGTTGTATCTTGTGCTATGCTTAACTGCCGATTAAAAGACCAATCCGTTTTATTTGCAAGTCGTAATCATAAAGCAATTGATAGCGTTGAGCATAGGCTTATAACATCAGATTCTGAGTCTTTAATTGTTCGTGCAAATTCAAAAGATGATCCATACTTAAAACTTGATTTTTCAACTATGATAAAAAGGCTTCTGCTTGAAACTTATGATAAACATGTGCATGAACAATTTGCATCTGCAAAATTAAGGCTTGATGCTTTATTGAAAAGACGCGGGGATTATGCTCAAAAAGCATTGATCTTACAGAAGTTAAAAGATGATATTGGAGAGATTGAATATAAAATTTCAGAATTACAACAAGATATGTCTGATATAGAAAAAATAGAGTTAAATAAAAGATTTCAACAGTTTCCATATCAGAATACATTGGAATTGTTGAAATCTCTTGAACTGTGGGATAATTTAAGCAAATCCAACAAAATGCTACAAAAAATCAGATCGTTGTTCCTAATGTTTGATATTTGTTCTCAGATGAAAAAGATTAACAAAATAATGGATAGCAATTTCAATTATTGGAAATTACCAGAATCATCTGACAAAACAAGTGATCTGAAAGAACTTTTGGTTGGAATGGGACGTTGGCTCAATGCTGCCCGCTCATCTGAAATAAGACAATCTATGATGATTTTAGAAAAAGAGATGGAACAACAAGAGAGCGAGGAGTCTTTTGAATTTTTAGTTGTAAAAATCAAAGAAAGCTCAGAAAAACTATTGGAAATATCAGATTCTCTTCTTATTGCTCATCTAAAAAAATGCAGAGGACTTCCTCGAGATATATCAAGAGAAGAACTTGCATCACTGCAATCTGCTCTAAAAACCATTAATCAGCCTTTTATTGAAGAGACTACACGAATTGAAATAACTCATGCTTTAAATTCGCTGTCTCCACTTATATTAAAACATTTTCCATTATGGGCAGTTACCAATTTGTCAGTTTCGAGTCGTATTCCACTTGTTGCTGGATTATTCGATTGTGCTGTTATAGATGAAGCCAGCCAATGTGATATTCCCTCTGCAATTCCAATATTTTTCAGGGCAAAGAGAGCAGCTGTTATTGGTGATCCTAATCAGTTGAATCATATAACAAATCTTAATCCAAACAAACAAACTATTTTTATAAAACGTAATGGTGTTGATAGGCTTGAATTACGAAGGTTTTCTTACTCTGATACCTCTCTTTTTGATTTGGTTTCATATACAAATGGAGTCAGCACAATTTTTTTAAATAATACATATAGAAGCGTTAGCTCAATTGCCGAATATTCCAACCGTTATTTTTATGATGGGAAATTAAGAGTTGCTACAAATACAGACTTATGTAAAATCCCAAAAGGTTTTACCGCTGGAATACATTGGACAGATGTTGAAGCTGAAATTAAAAGCAGCGGTTCTTCAGGCTGTTTTGCACCTGAAGAGATAAATATTGTAGAATCATTAGTGTCTAATATTCTTCTTGATAATAATTTTGAAGGGACTATAGGAATAGTATCTCCTTTTAGACAACAAGCAAATCGTATTCAAGATCGTATTTTGCAAGTAATTCCTCCTGAAAAACGAGAACATTCTAAACTGATAATTGACACATCTCATGGTTTTCAAGGTGATGAAAGAGATGTAATTATATTAAGTTTATGTGCTGGACCCAATATGCCTCAGGGATCAAAATCTTTTATTGGTACAACTGCAAATCTTATGAATGTTGCTGTAAGCCGTGCAAGAGCAGTTCTTCATATAGTTGGTAATAAGAAGTGGGCAGAAAATTCTGAATATCCACACATAATGGGTCTTACAAAAACAAATAGAGAGCATCGCAATTCAAGAGAAATTTTCAAATCAAAATGGTATCCACATGAATCACCTTGGGAAGAAATTTTGTATAAAGCCTTAATAAAAAATGGAATAAAACCAGAACCACAATATCCTGCATTAGGTAGAAGATTAGATATGGCTCTTATCAGCAACAGTATAAAAATTGATATTGAGGTTGATGGAGACAGATTTCATAGGAATCCAGATGGCTCAAGAAAGCTTGATGACGTGTGGCGAGATATTCAGTTACAAGGTGCGGGGTGGCGTGTTATTAGATTTTGGGTCTATCAACTCAGAGAAAATTTAGATGGATGTATAAAACAGATTGAAGGAGTATGGAATCAAAATGGATAATGATAATTTAATAGATACAAAATCTAAACCTACCATTATGCTGCCTAATAAATTGTTTATTGTTTTACTTGTAATAACTGCAATTGCTCTTCAAAGTATGATTTTATGGAAAGTAATTGGTCTTGAAAAAGAAGAGATGGCAATCTCTCAAGAACGCAATGAGTTTGAGAAAGATAAAGCTAAATATTCCGAACTCTTTAAAAAAATTCCTGAACTTGAGAACCAAGAAAACTCTCTTAAAGAGTCGATTGCAATACTTACTAACGACAAGAAAAAAATAGAAGATGAATATAGCACCATAAAAGAGGCAAAATTTAGAGCAGAAGAGATTATAGCTAAAAGCAAAGAGGCAAAAAAAATTAATACAGAACTTACAGAAGCTGTGGATAATTTGAAAAAAGAGATTGAAAATAAAGTTGTTGAGATAAAATCTTTGACCACCCCAAGTTCAGATTTAATGCAAAGTGCTGGAACATTGTTAACTATTGTAAAGCAGCTTGAAGATCAGCCTGCTTCATTTAAGCAAGAATTAATGCAGAGTGTTAGTAAAGTTGATAATTATACAAAAGAACTTATGACTACTTCAGCTAAATTAACTGAGCAATCAAAATCTATTTTTACAGCATCAGAAACAATGACTTCTAAGTTTCAAGATTTAGCACAGAAATCAGAAGCTGCAACCAAATCTGTTGAAGAGAGCGATAAAAATTTAAAGCTGCATACCAAATCTTTTTCTGAAGAATTAGGATTTCTTAACAAACGAATTACTGAGATTGGAACTAACAATACAAAAATATCAGAACAAATAAAGAACCTACTGGATATTTCCCAAAAAGTAAGTGATGCAAGCGATAAAGTTCATAGTGTATCAATCAAAGCACAGGAATCAGCAGATAATTTTGATAAAAAGATTAACACTATTTCATTTGAATCTCAAAAAACATTGCTTGAAAACAGAATTGTGGAATTAGAGACAAATAATAAAAATGCAGCCTCTAACATTTCCGAATTAAACAACATTATTATAAAAATTGCAGACAATCAGAAAAATATTGAAATTACTTCTAAGCAAATACAGGAATCTTCTGGAGAATTTAAAAATAAAGTTACTTCATTCTCTTTAGAAGAGGAGAAAAAGCAATTAAACTCAAAGATATATGAGATTGACAAAAATAATAAGAGTTTGTCAGACAAGATAACAAAATTTGGAGAAAATACAGAATCTTTATCACTTATAAAAACACAAATTGAAGGATATTATCAGCAAGTTACAGCATCTTTGAAGAGTTTAGATCAAAAAATTCAAGCTATTTCATTTCAAGATGAGAAAGCTTTACTGCTGGCAAAAATTAAAGACATTGAAGATAACACCAGCAAAATGAAACTTCAAGTTGGACAAATTGAAGAAATCACTTCTACAATTTCAACTTCTGCAAAAAACACTATGTCAGATTTTACAAACACATCTGAACAATTATCAGCAGTGAACAAGGAATTTGATTTAATTATAACAGGATTGAATCAAGTAATACAAAACACATCCAACACTGTCGAGCAGTTTAAAGAAAGGGTTGGAAGCTATACTGAAAAGTTAAATCAGACAGAGCTTGAGCAGCTAAATAGTAAAATTAAAACTGAATTATCTAACGTAACAGAATATTCAGATTCTGTTAAAAATAGTTTCAGTCAATTAGCTCTTAAAGTTAATGAATTAAAAGATTCTATGGAAAATTATAAGCCAGAGAAGAGTTCAGATAAACCAATTAAAGCTGGAGAACCTAAATGATCATATCAAGCTCTATAACCATATTTGCAATATTTATAATGATAGTTGTAATGTTGCTTTGTATTTTTATTTATTTTTACTTTTATAACAGATTTGCCCCTTTTGCCAGCCTATCAAATAATATAGCTTCTCTGGAGCAAAAGAAATCATTATTGCTGGCGGAAATTGAACAGTGTCAAAAATGGCTAACCGATAATAAAGATGAATTGCTGAAAGCAGAAGCAGAGCGAAAAAAACAGGAAGAGTATCGTAAAGAACTTGAGCAAATAATATATGAGCTTGCAAGTAAGCAAGAAGAGATGACTCATTTGAAAGATCAGTATAATAACTGTCAGAATGAGCTTCTTGTTGCAACTCGTGAAAGAAATGCTTTATTGACTGATAGAGAACAAATAAAAGATGATATAGTAACTTTTGCTGACCAACGAGAAAGAGCTAAACAAGAGGCAAGAGAAACTGAGGCAGAGTCTGAAAAATTAAAAATTGAAGTTGAACAGCTTTTGGAAGAGAAGAATACTCTAAAAGATTCAATAAAGGAACTTAGCCTTAAAATTGAGGCTGATGAACAACGTCTATTAATTGCACAAAAAGAATATAACAATATTAACAATGAACTTCCTGAATTGAAAGAAAAAAAAGCAGATATTGAATCGGCTCTTTATCAAGCTCTTGAGAAGCAGAAGCAGGCTGAAGAACTTGCTGATGATGCAGCATCAAAAAATAAAATTATGAGACTCAAATTAGATGAGACCAACACGGAACTAAACGAAAAACAAGCAACACTCAATACTCTAAATCTTAGCATTGCTGAAAAAAATATTTCTCTTAATGCCCTTGAGCAAACTCTGATTGAAAAACAGCGGAATTTAGAGCTATTAAATAATGAAAAAGAGGAGCTATTAAAAAATATAACATCAATTCAAGATAAAGTTACAGACCTCAAAAATGAGTTAGATGAGCTTGAAAAAGAAAAGATAAAATCAGCTGCAGATGCTCAGAAGATGAGAGATAACTTTGAGCAGTTTGTAGTAAAAGAAACAGACTTAAAGACTAATTTAGCAACACTTCAAAAGAGCATTAAAGAAGCTGAGGAATATTTTTCACGGATTAAAGAGAACTCTCTTCAAATTGAAACCTATATTGCCCAACTTACAAAAAAAGAGAATTCCATAAAAGAATCTATTCAAATAGAAAAGCAGAATAAGAATAAAGCAGAAGAGTTAGTCGAGGAGACAAAAAACACACTAATTGAACAAAAAAATACTTTAAACAATGTAAATCTCAATTTGGCTGAAAAAAATATTTTACTAACCACTCTTGAAGCAAGGATTTCATTACTTCAAGAAGAAGAAAAGCAGTTGAAATCAAAACAGATAAATGATTCAAAAGGCACTGAATATAACCCTTATGAAACTTTATATCGAAAACCAGCCTTTTTTTCCGTTCTTTCAGTTCCTTATGATCAAAAACATTCTGAAGAAAAGGCTCTTTCAAATTTAAAAGAATATCTTGATAAATGTAAGCTCGATTTTCACGAAAGAGTAATAAACTCATTTCATACATCTCTTAAAATTGTTGATATCAGCCCTCTTCTTGTTATGGCAGGTATTTCTGGCACAGGTAAAAGCGAACTACCAAGAAGATATGCAGAAGCAATGGGAATGCATTGTCTTATTCTTCCAGTCCAGCCTCGTTGGGATAGCCCTCAAGATATGTTTGGTTTTTATAACTATCTTGAACAGCAGTATAAACCTACCGAATTATCTCAAGCTCTTGTTTTTATGGATAAATGGAATCACAAAGAGAGGGCTGAATTTCATAATAGATTATTGATTGTACTTTTAGATGAGATGAATCTTGCCAGACCTGAATATTATTTCAGCGAATTTTTATCCAGACTTGAAACAAGACGTTCAATTAATCCTGATATAGATGACAAAAGAAGAGATGCTGAAATATCTCTTGATATAGGTAAATATGGAAAAGGAATAAAGCCGCCGCGTCTTTATGTTCATAATAATGTAATGTTTATTGGCACAATGAACGAAGATGAATCAACTCAGACACTTTCGGATAAAGTTATTGACCGTGCTAATATTATCAGGTTCAATCGTCCGAAAGAAATGTCAGCAGATATACCCAAAGAGAGCGAGAATAACAGCAATAAATACCTTTCTTTATCTGTATGGAATAGCTGGAGAGGAAAAACAGACCTCTCATTAGAGATTATTAAGAAGGTGGAATCTTGGATATCAAAGATAAATAACAGTCTCGCAGATATTGGAAGACCTTTTGGTCATCGTATTAACCAGACAATTTTTGCCTACCTTGCAAACTATCCGCAGGTGAATTACGATAATACCTATAAATACGCTTTTGCTGATCAATTAGAACAAAAAATACTGCCTAAACTTCGAGGGGTAGATATTCAAGATAATCATAATTGTTTTGAGACAATAAGAACTATAATCGAAGACTTGAATGACAAAGAACTTAGTGATGCCTATAAAAAATCTACTGAAAATAGATACATGTTCACATGGCATGGCGTAAGCAGGTCAAAGTAAATAATGGATAGAATTGTCGCATTTATTTTTCCATTTCCATGGGCATCAGCAGATGATAAACAGAGAATTCCATTGATTGAACAAGACAGCCCTAATATAGTTAAGTTTATGGGTTCATCAGTCATTTCTGTCGATGTTTCTACTGATAGCAATACTAAAGTATATTTAGGAAGCACTCAAGATACCTTGCCTAAACTTGGTCTGATTTACAGCCCGCCTAATTCGTCTAAAAAATTTCAGCTATATGAATTACCCCAGCCATTTTTACGCTCTTCAGATAAAAATATCAGAATAACCACTGTTAAAAATGGAGAACAATTAAAGTGTTCTATAATTTTTCAAGGTTCAATAAAGCCTCCTCCTAAACATGAAATTAGAAGTTATTTCAATAAATCATCAGCAGATAATGACAAAACAAGTAATAATTCAAATGAATCGGAAGAAAATTTATCTTTATTACTGCTGAAACTAATATCTTCATGGGTAGATATAATTAATGAGATTATTGCATCTAATTTTTATGATGAATCAAAACAAGCTCGTAATAGTTACAGAGACACAGAGTATATTAAATGGAAAAACATAGTTTCTCTTCTTCTTGAAGAAAAAAAGAGAAAAGATGAACCCCGTATGGCACTTATTGTCAAAATTGCAGAAAAGATGCAGGAGATTCTTGAGAAGATTTCACGAAACCCAAGAAGAAGATTGATGAGGGATAATCAACTACAAAATATTCAGAAAATCCAAGAAATTGACAGCAATTCTCTCCGCTGGATTGCAAGACAGCCAGGTAAAACAATTCCAGAAAAAGGCGGAACAAAACAGAAAATAATGGCTGTAGTCAGAGTTTCTTCTTTTGATACACTTGAAAACAGAATTTTCAAAGATTTTTTAAAACGCTCTATTGAAGCATCTTTCAAATATATTAGAGAATATAATCATTTTGAGAACTCCAAAAGCACAAGATTTAGGAATGTCAAAAAGTTTAATATCCTTTCTCAAAAAATTATAAATGCTCCATTTTTAAATGATGTTCAAAAAATAGAATCAGTTATTCAACCAAATTATGTCCTTCAATCAGGAGAACATTATAAAGATTTATGGAAATGGTATCAAAGGCTTGTAAAACAAGATTATGAAATTGATAATGCATGGGCATGGCAGTCAAGATTATGGTCAAATATTGCAGCTTTATTAGTCTCAATAGTCCTTTCAGGCGGTTCTGCTGAAGAAGATAATGGGCAAAAGAAAAATAATCATATTGAAATTAAACCGATCGCAAACTCAGAAGCAAGATTTAGATCAGAGCAGATATTCGGTTCATGGCTTTTTAGTGAATCAATTCCAGGACCTTGCTGGTTTGAGTATGACAATAAAATTTATGTTATTGAGGCAATAAATTCATCTCCATCTCATGCAGAAAAACACCCCATTTGTAAGTATCTTGGAGGTACAGGCGGTCATCTTTATATTTTGATAACTGATACTCAAACACAGAAGAAAGTTGTTATTGTTTTTTGGGGGATACACGGAGCATCAACAACAACACTTCCAAGTATGAAAGAGATTGCAGATTCAGCAGCTTCAAGTCTTTTTAATATTTATCAGGATTTATATTATAACTACTCTGCACCTAAACTGGCTGGCTGTGTAATGGTCAGCTCAATGAAGGAAGAAATAAAGGATGATGAGGCATTTAATCAAGAGAAACCAATGACAAAAGTCTATGCCATTCAATTTCCTTCAACTCCTGATAAATGGCATGACATCATAGAAAAATTACAGATATTCTTTGTTGTAACCCTTGATCTTATTAATCAGGAAAAGTGAAAATGATTTTTTCAAATATAGGATGTAATTTTGAAGGTCTGTTAGATGCTCGGGCGGTTTTCTTTAAAAACCATGAAAGCAGCATAAAAATTGACCAGAACAAGGTAATACCATCAACTGTTATTTTACCAGAAAAACGATTTCAAGAATTTCTTACAGGAGTAGAAAGCCATGAATCAAGAATATGCAGAGGTTATTTTTGGCCCTTAGAATCTCAATTTAATCCACAAAACGGCATTAGAAGGATTCCTGTAAGTTTAGCATGGCAGTTATTAATTGCTGCTGAAGACAGAAAAGTAGAATGGAAAAGCAGCGATAATCATAAAGTATCTTTATCTGATATAATTGCAGAGCATACAATTAATCTTTTAACAGACAAAAAAGATGATTCTAAAGTAATCCTTTCAATTCCAAATAATTTAAATGAATTTGCTCAAGATGCAATTATAACTTCATTACAAAAAAAAGGATGTAGTCCAACTCTTTTATGGCGTCCAATTGCTGCTGCAATTGATTGGTGTTCAAAATTAGATCAAAAAGAAATAAACAGAATGGAAAAAGATGATCCTTTTTATTTTATTCATTTTGGATCTGATTTAT
Organism: Desulfamplus sp.; assembly: GCA_015231615.1. Classification (GTDB taxonomy): domain Bacteria; phylum Desulfobacterota; class Desulfobacteria; order Desulfobacterales; family Desulfobacteraceae; genus Desulfamplus. The sequence continues at coordinate 11,654 of JADGBE010000072.1, forward strand.
TTGAATTTGTGCCTCTTCATATAAGAAAAGTTGAGAGAAATGGTAAGGCTTATGCAGTTCCTATAAGAAAGCAGCCATCTATTACTCCTATATTGCTTTCTGGAACTCTTATTTTGGCAGGTGCAGCTGAACACATTGCAAAAATTAAATACAATACTAACGATGAATCTGTTATCTGGCAGATTTTTACATCATTATCGCAATTATGGAGTTTAAGAGAGGAGCTTCTAACTCCTTCTGCTGATTCTGGTTCTATTCAGGAAAAACGATTCATTGATACTGGTAATACTGGTAAAAGCTGGCATGTTTTAAAGGATAGAGCTGATAACACAGATATTTCTTTAAATAATATAAGAACATTAAATTATCCTGAATGGTTTATAAAAAGCATCAAAGAGTGCTGCGATATTGAGCTTAATTTGGAAAATTATAAAGATGCGTTTTCAAATATTGCTGAATGGGTTGAAAATAGAATTACAGAGCTTGTTTCAAATACTAATGATGATGAACCTGGAGGGGCAATAATATCAGGGCATTTTAAAAACTTTAAACCAAATGGATTAGAAACACTTCAAGACATTGCTGTTCGTGTACTGAAAAAAAAGATAAATTTGGGCTTTGAGAATAATTTAGCAGCAGCAACATATATCTACAGTGATTCCAACCCGAAGTCTGACCATATTGCAGAAGGGTGTTTGAAATATGCCTATAAAAAATCAAAAAATTTGCCGACTTATCGTGATAGTCTTCCAAAACTTGAAATAAGAGTTCGTAATGATGATAAAACTGGATACCGATGGGAGACCATAGTTTCTACAGATGAAATAGAAGGCGGCGAGACATATTTTGAGAAATTCAGTGAGAAATTCAAAAAGCATTTTTCAGTATCACAGGGAGAAGAACATATAAATTTCTTTTTAAAAAGAATGGATGCTGACCAATGTAGAAAATTACCATTTGATTTTCCTGCCCCAGTTCCCGAAAAAATCTTAGTTGATTTACATATAACAATGGAGCCTGCTCAAGGATTTGCTTCTGTAGAAATTATTCCAGATAAGCCAGAGCTTTTTGGAAAGAAACATTTGTTTTTAGATTGGCAAAGAATGGAATCGGCTGATTGTGATGAAGATTCTCCACCACCGATTTCTAAAATAGGTTATCCAGAACCAGTCATTTTAAAATCACATTTACAAGTATTTATTAATAATGAAACTATATTTAAAGATTATATCAATATTTCTCCAAGAGATATTAAATACAAACAGGTTCTCAGTAATTTAAAACAAGCCATAAAAACAACACAATTTATAAACAAAAAATCCTATGGAATTTTAGATAGTAATGGCAATATTTCAAAACTAACTGACGATGATTATATTAGGATTCCTACCGACTCTTTATTCAAAGAAGAAGATTATTTAAGAAATAAAGAATTGATTAGAAAAACAATAATAAAACTTGATTCTGAAATAAAATCAGCTATTGCAAAGCAGGTTAATTTACACCCACATCTTAAAACTTTAATTACAATAAGTTCATTTTTCTTTATTGAAGCCCCTGCAAATTGTAGAAAATACCTTAAATCAATTTTAATTAACAACCGCACTTCAATTAAAAGTAATACAATATATTCTATAGGCAGGAGTTTTCACTTGTTAGATGATGTAAAGTTATTTTTTGAAGTTGCTATTGAAAGAATAAAACAGGACACAAATAAAACGGATATATGGGTTAGGGGAATCAACAAAATTCTGCTTCACAGAGAAGAAGCATATAAATCTCTTAACAAAGAACAGGCTCTTTTTCTTGTCTCATTTGCCCGTGATAAAATGAAAGATGAATTATTCAAAAATAATATTAAAATGATTTTTAAAAATTCTGCTAACCTTTTTCTTTTTTTATTAAGATGGCGAAAAAATGAGAGTAATTTTCTTACTAAAGCAACTAAAGATTATCAATTAGGACAAGAAGTAAAAGATATTCTAATTAATGCAGTCCAGTATGCTGGAAATAAGAATATAGAGAAAATTCTTAAACAAATTGCAAAATACATTGAATATCAAGGCGATGAGGTTATTGACGGCTTTGATGTTGAAGAGGTTGAAGAAATAAAATGAATAAAGGAAAGAATAACTAATGGAGTGCGAGGTAATACGACAAACAATATCTCAAATGCGATATAGATTGGAACAGTTCCCCATGGAGAGATATTCCATCAGAACGTCTACAGAACTACATGGGAAGCAGACCTGACCATTTTCCAAAGACAGAGGTAAAGATTGTTTATGATGATACAGCTATATACTTGATGTTTAGAGTTGAGGACAGATATGTTCGTGCAGCAGCCCAAGAGCATCAGGGGAATGTCTGGGAGGATAGTTGTGTTGAATTCTTCTTTACACCGAATTCTGATCTCTCTGCGGGCTACTTCAATCTTGAGATGAACTGCGGAGGCACAATGCTTTTCCACTTTCATCCAGGAGCAGATATAAAAGAGAAAATTGTAATCCCCAAAAGCGAATGCAGCCAGATAGTATGCAATCACTCGTTACCACAGATTGTTGATCCTGAAATAAGTGAACCAGTTACATGGACAGTTGCCTGCTCAATACCAATATCCCTGCTGAGAAGATACTGTAAGGTCATCACTCCAGCTCTAAATGTTGAATGGAGAGCCAATTTTTATAAATGTGCTGACAAAACCTCCCACCCGCATTGGCTGACATGGTCTCCAGTAGATTTTCCAAAGCCCAATTTCCATATACCTGAATCATTTGGAATATTAAAATTTGTAAATTTGAATTGCTAATCATAAACATACAATTGACACTCTTTGCTATTATGTTGAGCTTTTAAATAATCATCTATGATTTCAATTTGAATATTATGCTTTTTAAATAACGTCTCTATCTTCTTAGCTGCATGCGAAAGACCTGCTATTCCAATTAATAAAAACCCATTTGGATTTAGTAAAGATGCTAAACTAAGACACGCCTTTTCTAATAAATCACCAGAGTAATATTGTAATGTTTTAAAACTTATTATCACATCAAAGCGTTTTTTATCAAATATCTCAGGATTCATAAAATCACCTGTTATAAACTCTAAAGAACCACCATCTCTTTTAGTCAGTTGTTTAGTTATATCACCATATTGTATTCTATAACGCTCAGGATGAAATTGATAATCTAACGCATAAGAATTTGCATAAGGAGAAATATCTATTGCTGTAACATCAAATCCTGCATAAGAAAACATTTTAGGCTGCTGTGAAACACCATTACCAGCTAAAAGAACTGTTTTTACCCCACTTTTTATAAAATAGTTGATATAGTCAAATATAAGCAAATCTTGTATAATCTCTATTACATAACGCTCTTTTTTTTTATAAGACCACCAACCATCCCAAAGTTTAGTAGAAGCGGGGTAGTTTACAAGTTTTTCATTCCATTCTCTAAAATTGTCAGGATTTGTGGGTAGTTCATCATTAATCTTTGATTCCATGTGGTTCTGTTCCATTGCTTTTCCGTGTTTAAATCTGTGGTTAAAATTATAATCATAACTTACTTGGGACTAAAATCTTTTCCTTCATAGATACGTAGAGGATTCCCTCGTTCCAGTTCGTTATGATGGCTCCAGCGTTCCTGCTGGTGTTTTAGTTTCATGCCGTCTTTCTCCTGTTTTAGTTTTTCATAAAGTCTGCTTAATGCTAATTTTCGATTAAGATGCTGAGACCTCTCTTCTTTAGCAATAGCAGCCAGCCCTGTTGGTATATGTGTTCAGCTGCACCTGCCAAAATAAGAGTTCCAGAAAGCAATATAGGAGTAATAGATGGCTGCTTTCTTATAGGAACTGCATAAGCCTTACCATTTCTCTCAACTTTTCTTATATGAAGAGGCA
>JADGBE010000073.1 GCA_015231615.1 Desulfamplus sp.
CGATTTATCTAAAGATAAGATTTTCTATATTGACACATCAAGAGGTAGCTTTGAAGATGAAGTTCTTGCCTTTTATGAATCTTACATGTCAATTGTTGATAATCCTTGTTTAGAGTCGCAAAATTATGCTGTTGAGGGCAATAGAACTCTAAAATCAACTGTAGATGACTCAAGATTTGCTTTAACTAACATGACTGCGAAAGGTTTCTCGGTCTTTATGGATATTATTAAGACTCTTCCTTATGTCCCTGTTGCGGTAAAGGGTCAGGTTACGGGACCAATTACAATGGGCATTGGCGTTAAAGACCAAAATGGACGGCTCCTCTTTTACGATGAGCGTATGAGAGATATTGTAACTAAACAGGTTGCAATGAACGCAAGATGGCAGACAGTTCAACTCTTAAAGTTGAAAACTCCTTGTAAGCCAATTATCTTCTTTGATGAACCCGGAGTTGTAGGTTTTGGTTCATCAACTTATATCAGTATTACAAGAGAGCAGATTACAGAGTCGCTTAAAGAGGGGATTGATGCGGTTCATAAAGCTGGAGGAGTTGCTGGTATTCATATCTGTGCAAATGGTGATTGGACACTTGCTTTAGAATCTGGCACAGACATTATAAATTTTGATGCTTACTCATATTTTGACAGGCTTATTTTATACCGTGAACCACTAAAGCACTTTATAGAAAGGGGAGGTATTCTTGCTTGGGGAATAGTTCCTACTGCAAACCCTGAATATGTGGAAAAGGAGACTTTAGACTCTCTGTTTAAGATTTGGAACGAGCAAGTGCGAGAGTTAGAATCAATTGGTTTAAGTCGAGAACAAATTTTATCACAAACTCTTATCACCCCAAGTTGTGGCACTGGCTCACTTAGCTTAAACCACGCTTGTAAGGTGCTTTCACTTACAAAGTCTCTATCTGAGAGGATTAGGAAAGAGCTTTTTTAGTTTTTAGACAGAATCCCTATAAATACCTGCAAATCAGACCAAAAGCACAATATAATCTCAAATAACAGCCACCATAATTATGATAGTGAAATATTGATATTCAGAGGCTATTTCACTATCACCAACGATAAAACAATGTTCCTGTAAAGAATGATTTTTATAAATCAATATATAGATTTTAATTCAACTGCTTTGTGATGTTATCCACAATAATCTCAAAGGCTTTAGAGAAATTAGAACTTTTATCCTTCATCATCATTGGAATGCCCTCATCACCAGATTTAACAACTGCCATGTCAAATGGAATGGAGCCAAGGAATTTTAGCCCCTCGTTCTTGGCAGTTACCTCTCCGCCACCACTTTTAAAAAGCTCAATAACTTCGTTGCAGTGGGGACATTTAAAAGGTCCCATGTTTTCAACGATTCCAAGGGTCTCTATCTTTACTGTTCTACAAAACGATATTGATTTACGGACATCTGCAAGTGCAACCTCTTGTGGTGTGGTTACAATCACAGCTTTTGCATCAGGAATAATCTGAACAATAGATATTGGTTCATCACCAGTTCCGGGAGGTGCATCGATAATAAGAAAATCAAGATCTCCCCACTCAACCGATCCTACAAACTGTTTAATCATGCCAGTTTTAGCAGGACCTCTCCAGATAATTGCCTGATCTTTATCTTGCATCAACGCCTGAATAGAGACAACTTTTAGGTTTTCCCCAATATTTTGAGGCAGAAGAAGGTTGTTTTTAGATACATCAAGTAGTTGAGTCATGCCCATCATTTGAGCAATTGACGGACCGTGAAGATCAACATCCATAAGACCAGTCTTAAATCCCTTTAATGCAAGGCTTGCTGCAAGATTTGCAGATACGCTACTCTTTCCAACGCCACCTTTGCCGCTTAACACAAAAATTTTATGTTTTATTTTGGCAAGAGATGCCTGAATCATCTTTTCCTGTTCCTCTTGCTGATTTGCCTGTTTACTCTGAGATGGGCAGCCTCCACCCTTCTTTTTTGCCTGATCAACACTTTCATAAAGCATGATATTTTTTTAGCTCCTGTAGTTTGTATATTATTAAAATTATTAGTCTTCCAAAAACTTAATGTCATAGAATAATCAGTTAAAATTACAAAGTAATTATCTAACTTAATCAGGTAATTACCTTCTGGATAATGAGCATTATCTCAATTATGTCAATACAATTAGATTCTTCTAAATCAAACACCAATAGGCAGTTATCGAGAACAATGCTACCTAACACTTATCAATCTGATGACTCTTTTAAAATGAACGTATTAGCCTTAACAGCTATATTAGGTTGATAGTTGTTTATCTCAAAATCTATCAATCTCCCATCGCCATCTTTTATTTTTACATTTACAGGTATTGAAAACGAATCAAATACTTTAAATTGCTCGTTAAATACACTGTGAATCAATTTACGATTTTGGTTCATAAGTGAGAAACTTGCAACCTTATGATCCGCACTTAAAACAATATTCTGGGAGTGCCCATTCCACCTTCTTTTTAGTATCAACATAGTATCAGTTAATTCAGAAGAGTATGTAATTTGAGCAATCTCAGCAGTGTCAAATTTGCCGATTGGGGTTCTGCCCGCAAAAATTGAGAGAATGTCTTGTATTGTTACGGGAATTGAGACAACATCTTTTAAAGATGGATTTGCCGAACTTATCTTTTTTGTTTTATGTCTTCCTGTGTGAGATATAAAGGTAACTGAATCGCCATCTGCAAGTATAGTTTCAACAGGGTGTCCAGCACTTAAAAGTGTAAGGCGAATCTTATCAGGAAACGAGGCTATCCAAGCCATTCTAAATTTTTTTGATTTTTGTTTGGTTATTATCTGTTTATCAATATTTGGCTCTTCTTTGTTATTATTGTTTAAATTATTTATATCTCCATCTGATAACGCTATATCTGTTATTGTTATCCAGCCCGTTCCTTTAGATGTTTTTATATCTTTGTTTATGCCTTCTATTTTTTTGAGTATATTAAGAGCCTCATTATCCTCTCCATTTATATAGTATGGAGTTTTAATAGAGCAGCCCGCAATATAGATTATAAGAGACAACATTATAATATTGTTAGCTATTTTCATCTATTCATCTTATCCAATTTAGTCCAAATAAATTTTATCCAGCAATTTTTAAATTTGAAAAATTTACTCACAGATTTGACAATCTTCTAAAAAAAATTTCAACTTTTGAAAACCTTAATTCTCTTTAATCAGAGTTTCAACTTCATAGATTTTCTTTTCAAGCAGAGCTTTATTCTCAGGAGTTTTATTTTTAGAAAGAGCATTTTTGTAAGCCTCAATAGCCTTTAAATAGCTCTTTTTTTCTCTATAGGCATCTCCAAGATGCTCAAATATTACAGCGTCTCCTGATGAGAGTTTAACTGCTTTTTCAAGAATCTCAATAGCTCTATCGTAATCACCTTTTTTGTAATATACCCAACCAAGACTATCTGTAATATATCCATCATCTGGTTTTATAGCCAACGCTCGTTTAATAAGCTCCTCTGCCTCATCAAGGTTTATTCCAAGCTCGGCATAAGTATATCCAAGATAGTTCAACGCACTTGAATGTTCTGGATCAAGCTCAATAACCTTTTTCATGTCAGCCATGCTTCCATCTTTATCGCCTTTTTTATCAAGGATAACTCCTGATCTAAATAAAAGCTCTGTATCATCAGGAGCATCTTTAAGCCCCTGTTTAATCAATGAAAGTGCCTTGTCAATCTGGTTCTCCTCTTCATAAAATGCAGAAAGGTAGCCTATTAACTCAACATCTTTTGGAAATTGGCTAAATTTGGACTCTAAAAATTCAATAGCCTTAATATTTTGTCCCAATTGATTGTAAATATATGCAATATGAAATATTGATTTTTTATACTGCTCTGATTTAGGAGAGACCTTCATAAAGTGAGATATTGCTCTTTTGTCATCTTTGAGAGCGTCAAAAGTTAGCCCTGCAAGATAGTGTATAGACGATTTATCAGAAGATTCGTTAATTGTCTCTTTGAGAAGTTCTGTAAATACAATGATTGCATCATCTTTACTGTCACTTCCTACAATCTCCTTTGCCATTGCTGTCATAATTTCATCATTGCTTTGATACTTCTGACCAAAATCAATAAGCATTTCAGATGCTTTTGATTTTTCGCCATTTTTATAAAGATAGATAGGAAGACCAATATTTGCTTTAATATTTGTTTTATCTAAATTCAAAATCTCTTCATAAAGATTTACAATCTTTTGATTTTTATTTGTTTGAATTCCATTTGTCTTTTTCAGCATCTCAACTTCATCTTTACGATTTTGAGATTTAGTTTTGCCTTTATCATTTTTTTTTGCCTTTGATTGAGCTTTGTAAATTGAGATCAGTTCAAATCTTGGCTCAATAAGCTCATTATTTAACTCAATTGTTCTAAGAAACTCTTTTTCTGCTTTAAGAAACTCTTTTTTCTGAATATAAATTTTGCCAAGAAAAAAATGGGAACTGTATGAATCTGGAAGCTCTTTTGCCATTGTAGAAAATAGCTTTATAGCCTCTTCTGCTCTTTTATTTTCTATACTTATATTGCCAAGAACAATATAGGCATCATGGTTTTTAGGGTTTATTTTTAAAATCTGCTCATACAAAACTTTTGCTTCATTTAGTTTGTTTGACTGAAGTTTTAATTTTGCAAGAATAACAAGTATCTCCTCTCTATTAGGGTGCTTTTTATTAAACTCTTCAGCCGCCTTAACAGCATTTTCGTTATCTTTATTGAGAATATAGAGAAATATCAGATTTTTTTTAAGGTAAATGGAGTTAGGATCAGTTGCAATTGCTTGTTTAGTGGCATCAATTGCTGATTTCATATCACCCTTTTGTCTATATCGTTCTGATGCCATGTAATGGTAGTAAGCATCTTTGGAATAATCTGCTTTCTCGTTTTTATCTTTTGCTTTATCTACAAATTTAGGTTCTTCTTTTTTTGTAGCGTCTTGATTTATAGTTCCCTTATTTTCAGAGCCTTGATTGGTAGTATGTCCCTGCTTTTCAGAACCTTTAGTTGTAGTTCCCTGCTTTTCAGAACCTTGAATTGTAGATTCCTGATTTGTAGAGTCTTGAGTTATTTTAGATTTAAGATAGCTACAACCGCTAAGTGAAATACAGGACAAACTAATAGCTAATGTAAATATAAACGTAATGGTGATATTGGCAAAACGCTTTAAATAGTGTCTCATATTATTTATAAAAAACTCTCCTGTTTAAAACTGTTTGAAAATTTCTCTTATTTTAGAATTTATGGTGTTATTTTATTCCCATTACTAACTATCTGCTATAATTTATGAATTATAAGAATACTCTTCAAAATCTGGAATTTTATCTTTAAAGTAATCTTTCATCTTTTTTATAATATTGTTTTCGATCTGACGAACCCTCTCTCTTGAGATGTTGTATGTCTCTCCTATCTCTTGTAGAGTTAGAGGTTCGTCAGAAAATATTCTCTTTTCAAAAATCTCAAGCTCTCTGGCTTTTAGGCTCTTTTTAAATTCATTGACTCTTGTATGCAATATGTCTTCAATCTGTTTTCTTGCAACTTTATCTTCGGTTGAATCTACATCACTGTTGATAAACTCAATTCGTTCAGTGTTAGAGTCTTCTTTAATAGGCTCATCAAGCGAAATATCCCAACCATCAAGCCGTTGATCCATATCTACAATCTCTTGCTCAGATACTCCCATTCTCTCTGAAAGTAACTTGGGTTTTGGATCAAAACCTTGCTCAATTAGCCTCTGTTTCTCTTTTTTTAATCTAAAAAAGAGTTTACGTTGCCCCTGTGTTGTTCCAATCTTAACAAGCCGCCAATTATCCATAATGAATTTAAGTATATATGCTTTAATCCAAAAAGAAGCATAATATGAGAATTTCACATTTTTATATGGATCAAATTTTTTTACTGCTTGAACAAGTCCAATATTTCCCTCTTGAATCAAGTCAAGGAGGTTTTGCATCCATATTCGCTGAAATTCAATAGCAATTTTTACAACCAACCTAAGGTTAGAGGTTACCATTATGTATGCTGAATCGCTATCATTATCCTCTTGAATTTTGCGACCTAATTTTACCTCTTCTGCACGAGTAAGGAGTCTGTATCTGTTAATTTCAGCTAAATAGCTCTGAAGAGGATCAGATTTTACAAGTGCATTGCTGCTTGATGTTCCATGTTTTTTGGCAGGCAGCAAAAAATCATTTCTATTTACAGGGGTTGTATCTTTGATAATCTCATCAATGTCAATATTATCAAAGACCTTAGATACTACTATTTCAACATCTTCTTCGCTTAATATCTCATCTGCAACAATATCTTCATCAGCTAAAAGCTCATCACTTTCCAAAGCATCTTCTGAAAGAACTTCATTGTCCGATATATCTTCATCTTCTAAAATAATTTCGGGTTTTACCACCTTTTTATATGTATTATTGTCATTACTCATTGTTATCTCTCTTTTTAATATTTTATATACTTCAACCAAGAATCAAGTTACTTAAATAATTGACGATTTCAAGAGTTTTACCAATCATTCAATAAACATCGCATCTCCATAGCTGAAAAAACGATATTTTTTCTCAATTGCCTCTTTGTATGCTTTTAACATAAGCTCTCTTGTTGAAAATGCAGATACAAGCATGAGCAGTGTCGATTCGGGTAGGTGAAAATTTGTTATCATGGCATCGACAATTTTGAATTTATAGCTCGGATAGATGAATAGATCACATCTACCACTACCAGCATGTAATACCCCTTTTGCATCAGTTGCATATTCAAGAGTTCGGACAGATGTAGTTCCTACAGCAATTATCCTTCTGCCATCTGATTTTGCCCTATTCACAGCTTTTGCAGATTCTTCTGGTATTGAGTAAAATTCAGAGTGTATCTGATGTTCTCTAATATCAGATACTCTTACTGGAGTAAAAGTTCCATATCCGACATGAAGTGTAATATTGACAAACTCAACCCCTTTTGTTTTTAGCCTTTGAATAAGAGGCTCTGTAAAATGAAGTCCTGCTGTTGGAGCTGCAACAGCTCCCTTTTCTGTGGCATAAACTGTTTGGTAACTTTTAATATCTCTGTTTTCTACAATATTCTCTCTGCGAATATATGGTGGAAGAGGAATTTCTCCATGATCTTCAAGTAGAAGATCAAAATCAATATGTTTTGAAGTATCTGAAAAAAGTAAATTGTTGTTACTTAAATTGTGTTTTATTGCATTATCATTTGTTGAATTTTCGTTGGCTAAATTAGCATTATCATCGGATAGGAAAAATCTGACAATAAAAGTTGCTTCATTTACAGATTCAACCCTTGCTTTCATAAAACTACTATCTTCAAATTTTTTACTACAAAGTTTTAATATAGTTCCGGGTTTCGGGCTTTTTGATGCTCGAATCATACATTCACACTCAAAATAGCCCTTCTCTTTTTGTGTTGCAATGCCACCAATATAGTCAAGAATTAACACCTCAACTTTGCCGCCGCTCTCTTTATATCCTTTAAGCCTTGCTGGTATTACTCGTGTATTATTTATGACTAAAAGATCATCGGGCTTTAAAATATTTTCAATATCTTTAAATTGATGGTGAGATATTTTTCCACTAATTTCAGATATATTGCTATCTATATGATCTGTGGAGTTTCTTGTATGAGCTATTTTATTTATCTTTTCAACTCTTAATAGCCTTGACTCTTCTCTATTTTCTACTGGATTTTGAGCTATAAGTTCAGGAGGAAGCTCATAACTGTAGTCTGAAAGTAAATACATTTTTATTTAACAACTCGTTTAGAAGTTCGTTTTGTAATTTAATAAACTGGTTCTGATATTCAATTGGACTCCTGCAAAACTCATTTTATAGCAATTTCTTTCCAAAATAGACAACTCCAAGCCCCAAAAGCATAAGGATAGCTCCAAAACGCCGCAACGAGTTTTCAGGAAGCTCTGTTACTGCTGCTATTATCTCTTTCATTTTTTCTGGAAAGGCAAAGTATGGCAGACCTTCCACAATCATAACCATTCCAATGACGCAAAGAAAAAATTCCATTTTATTTTAAGTCCTATAAAATTTTAATTTTTAATTGATTTCTAAAATGTAATAACCTTTGGTTCCTTTAATTAACTCATAACTAACCTTTATTAATTCCATATCTGACACAAGTTGATTCAAAAATATAGCACAAAAAATATTATTGATAAATCAAATCATCAGGGTTATAAGATATTGTTGGAATTATTCATAAATCACTACAATTCGACCAAATTTTATCGGGTTTTGAATTTGATCTCATTCTAATTAAGTGGCTTGAATTAACTATAAATTATTAATCTTATACTACTTTCGGTCATAAATTGAGCTGCATTTATAAAATGCTAAGTTTATTCCAGTTTGAAGTATAATTAAAGATTTTAGGAATACTATATTATGCAGTATGAACCAGTAATTGGGCTTGAAGTTCATGCCCAGCTAAAAACTGATACAAAGATATTTTGCAGTTGTTCAACTAAATTTGGAGCAGAACCAAATGCCAATACATGCCCTGTTTGCACAGGTATGCCAGGAGTGCTACCTGTTTTAAACCGTAAAGCTGTTACTTTTGCCATAAGAGCCGCCCTTGCTACAAACTGTAAAATTGCAAGAGAGAGTAGGTTTGATAGAAAAAACTACTTCTACCCTGACCTTCCAAAAGGCTATCAAATTTCTCAGTATGCCTACCCAATTGCAGAACATGGCTATCTTTCAATTGATATTGACAATGGGCTTGAGAAAATAATTGGAATTACTCGAATCCACATGGAAGAAGATGCAGGAAAGTTGATACATGACCCGCAAAGGGCAAAAAGTATGGTTGATCTCAATAGAACTGGAGTTCCATTAGTTGAAATTGTAAGTGAACCAGATATTCGTTCAGCAACCGAAGCTGGTGCATATTTAAGAAAACTTCACGCTATTTTGAAATATATTGATGTTTGCGATGGAAATATGGAAGAAGGTAGTTTTAGGTGCGATGCCAATGTTTCAATTAGACCTTTTGGTGAAGCAAAGTTTGGAACTCGAACAGAGCTTAAAAATCTCAACTCATTTAAGCATGTTGAAAAGGCAATTTTGTATGAGATTCAACGACAGACCTATCTTCTTGATGAAGGCAAAGAGATTGTGCAGGAGACACGTCTTTGGGACCCTGTGAAAAATCTGACAAAATCTATGAGAGGTAAAGAAAATGCCCATGATTATCGTTATTTTCCTGATCCTGATCTTGTTCCTTTAATTGTTGATGATGAGTGGATAAATGCTATCAAGGCAGATATGCCAGAACTTCCCCACGTTAAAAAATTACGCTTTATTAGCGAATATAACCTTTCTGCCTATGATGCCGAAGTTCTTACATCTTCAAAAGAGCTTGCCAACTATTTTGAGGCAACAGCATCTTCTCTTCAAGATAAGAAACTTGCCGCAAACTGGATTATGGGACCTATACTTGCGATGATAAAAGGAGAAGGAAACACAATTGAGGAGCCTCCAATTTCATCTTCTGATCTTGCAGAGCTTTTAACTCTCCTTGAAAAAAATACCATCAATGCAACTGCTGCAAAGAGTGTCTTTGAAAAGATGGTATCTATAAATAAAGCGTTTGGTGAGTCTGCTAAATCAAACCATGAGTTTGACAAATCAAATGAATCTCAATTTGGTGAATTTGAAAAACCTGAATTTGTTGGATCTACAAAACCTGAATCTGATGAATTACTTAAATGGAAAGGGTTAAAACCAGCTCAATTAGTTCGTGAAATGGGACTTGAGCAGGTTTCAGATCACTCTGAACTTGGAACTGTTGTAGATGAAGTAATAGCCCAAAATCCAGCAGAACTTGAATCATATAGAAACGGTAAAACTAAGCTTTTTAGCTTTTTCATGGGACAGATTATGAAAAAGACAAAAGGTAAGGCTGACCCAAAAGTGATAACACAGCTTCTTAATGAGAAATTGTAAAAAATTATAATTGGAGGATTTGACAATCTTTAATATTAATAAGGTTGTCAAATCTACTAAAGAACGGTTAATATCCTATTTAGCAGGGAAATTTGGAGAATTTTAAATGAAGCACAGCAGACAAAAATCAGTAATTTGTTTTTACATTGCAATTTTTTTTCTTATCTCTTTGTGCCAATTTCCAAATGTCGCATTATCTGAAACTAACATTTCTGCAATAAAAACTGTTGCCATTACTCCATTCCAAATCAACTCTCCAAAAGATATATCTTACATCCAAAATGGTATCCGTGAAATGCTATCTTCAAGGCTTGCGTGGAAAGATAAAACTCTTGTGGTATCAGAAAATCTTGAATCAATAAAAGATGGGCTAATAAAAAAAGATATAACTGAAACAGAATATATATCTTCAAAAAATAATATATCCAAAGAAAAAGAAGGGCGTCAAAATCTTGCAAGTTTCGATTATATTATACGAGGAAGTATTACTGAATTTGCAGGAGCATTTAGCGTTGATGCAACCGTTTACAATATTAGACAAAACAGTTCACAATCTTTTTTCATACAGGCTGAAACCCTTGAAAAGATAATTCCAAGCGTTGAGATATTGAGTGCAAAAATCAATAAAGATATTTTTAATAGAGAGACAGCTTCCCTTGCTTTACTTGAAGAAGAGAAAAAAGAGGGAACTACAAATAGTAGTCGTGCAAATCCTGAAAAGTTGATGCCCCTAACTTCCTTTGAGCAAGGAGAGATTGAGAAAAAGAGACCTTTTTGGAAATTCTGGGGAAAAGATAGTCCAGATGGAAGGGAAAGTAACTCGTTAGAAGCCAATTCTTTAAAAGCCAATGTTATTTCTCAAAATTCATCTTTAGGAAATTCAGATTCTACAAAAAATGTTCCATCTGAAGAGAAGATTGAGCTTAATAGCCAAATTAATAGCGATGATGAAGAGGAAGAAGAGATGGAAGATGTCAAAAAACCTTTCTGGAAATTTTGGTAATACTACATCTACTATTTATACTGCTCTTGGTCATAAGTTGAATAAAAACTTAAACTTACTACCTTTTTGAAATATATATTTAAAGGGTAAGCGTATGTTAAAAGAAAAAAATCATCTCAAAAGAGAGCTGATACAAGGATAAAAGATGTTTTTTAAAAGTGTAGAGCATGTCATGGAGATGTTAGAATCAGCTAACTATATAGCATCAAGAGAGATTGCGACCGTTATTTTTATTGCCATCTCAACGGATAAGCCAGTTTTGGTTGAAGGACCTGCTGGCGTTGGTAAAACCGAACTTGCAAAGGCTCTATCTAAATGTATGAACAGACAACTTATACGGCTTCAATGTTATGAAGGTCTTGATGAAGCAAAGGCTCTTTATGAGTGGGAGTATGCCAAACAACTTCTATATACCCAGATGGTAAAAGATAGAATCAACACAGTTATCTCTAATACAACATCGCTATCTGATGCTGTTGATAAAATTGCAGCTCAAGAAGATGCCTTTTTTTCTGAACGTTTTATCCAGCCAAGACCATTGCTTCAAGCTATCTCTTCTCCTTCTCCTGTTGTGCTTCTAATTGATGAGGTAGATAAGTCTGACCCTGAGTTTGAGGCATTTTTGCTTGAACTTTTAAGCGATTTTCAAGTTACTATTCCTGAACTTGGCACTCGTAAGTCAACTACTATACCTTTTGTGTTTCTTACATCAAATAACTATAGAGATATGAGCGATGCTTTAAAGAGACGCTGTATCCACTTATATATTGACTATCCAACCCCACAAAGAGAGAAAGAGATTGTTCAAATAAAAATTCCTAATATAAATGAACTATTGCTTGAACAGATAATCACGAGTATCAATAAAATAAGGGATATGGATTTGAAAAAAAATCCATGTGTGTCTGAATCAATTGATTGGGCAAGGGCGTTAATCGCACTTGGAGTTAGTGAACTCAATGAGACACATATCAGGGAAACTTTAAATGTTATATGTAAATATCAATCAGATCATCAGACTGTAAAACACAATTTAAGCAAAATTTTGGAATAAAATATAAACTCTTTAATTTTAAACATGGTGAAGGCATGAAGAAATATCCTATCTTAACTGAAAAACAGCTTGATGCAATTGATGAGGTACTACAGCAGAAACTTATCAAGGCTGGTGTAAGAAATGTTATGCTTATTGATATGGCTGGCAATACTATTTCAAAACAGGATAATGGTCAGTTCAAAATTGACACCTTGTCATTTGCAGCACTTGCTGCTGGTAATTTTGCAGCAGTAGAAGCTATGGCAAAGCTTGTTGGAGAGTCTGAATTCGCTCTTCTGTTTCACAGGGGTGAGACAGCAAGTGTCCATTTCAGTAAAATAGATCAAAATTTCCTTTTAATTACCATGTTTCAAAAAGATATATCTCTTGGTATTATAAGATTAAAAGTTACTGACACTATTGATGCCCTTAATAAGATTATTTATAACTGATTGAAAAATACCTGATTAAAATTGATGATAGGTTAAATTATTAATTATATTCATCATAGCAACTTCAAGGTAAGGAGTTTATATTGGCTTTTATAAATATTAAAACTAAATCGGTTCAGGTAAAGATAGTTTATTACGGACCTGGTAGAGGTGGCAAAACTGCAAATCTTGAGTATATTTATCAAAAATACCGCAGTAGCATCACTACAGAAATGGTCAGCCTTAAAACCCATGATGACAGAACTCTGTTTTTTGATTTCCTTCCCTTTGATGTTGGCAAAATTAAAGGATATGATGTATCAATACAGCTATATACAGTGCCTGGACAGGTAAAGTATAACGCAACACGAAAACTTGTATTAAAAGGCGTTGATGGGATTGTCTTTGTTGCTGATGCTATGGTGGAACAAAGAAAGAGCAATATAGAGTCATTAAACCAGTTAAGAGAGAATCTTGAGTCATATAATCTTAATATTAACACCATTCCTCTTGTGATGCAGTATAACAAATATGATCTCAAAGATGCTGGAGTGCCTCTTCTTTCACCACAGATAATGCAGCAAGACTTAAATAGCCAATTGAGGGTACCAGCCTTTGCAGCAAGTGCTTTAGCAGGAGGCAATGTTGTTGCCACATTGAAAAAAATTATTTCATTGACATTATCGTCAATTCAAGATCAAATCTTTTAGCCAATATCACCCTTATTTTCAGGAGGTGCGAATTTGAACACTCTATCTACCAAAAATATAAACTCTCATGTCAATGAACTTAAGCACCTCACGCTTTCCATTGACAGGGGGATAACAAATGAGATTAGTCAGAAGATAATAAAAATAACAGACTCTTTAGGTCAACATTGGCAACAAGATAAAATTTTATCTACATTGGTAAAAATGACCCGTGCTTTATCAGATTATGCAGCTTCAGGAAAGATCAACATAAATAGAGACCTTTCATCTTTATTGCACTCAATTGTAGTTCAGATGGAGTATCTTTCAAGTTCATCTGGAGCTAATCTCCCAATTGCAAAAAAACAGGCAATTCTCTCTGAACAGATTGCAAAATATAATAACTTGAAGCAACAGATAAAATCAACTACACGAGAGCAGAGCCAAGAAGCTCTTCAAGACTCAAATTTATCAGATAAACCTGATATGAACATCAACATAATATCTGAGCTTAAAAGCATTATCCTCTCATTGGATTGGGAAATAACAGATGAGTTGATCAATAAATTAGAAAAAGAGGTAAATAGACTTCAACCTCATTGGCAAAATAGCAAGACTCACCTGTCATTTCTTCAGATGTTTAAGAGCATTGGAAGCTATGTAATGAGCAAAGGCTCAAACACCCATCCTGATTCAATTTCACTTCTTCATTCGCTTTACAAAAATTTTGAACAGATTGTTTTAAATCCATCTCTAACAGTTGTGGATCAAAAAGAGATACTTTTAAAGGAGATGAAGAAGTTTAATGATCTAAAACAGATTATCTCCTCTTCAAAAATCTCAAATCCACGTTCAGACTTAAATGCTCCAGTTGTTACAGCTCCTCCTGCCATTAAATCAAATCCTATACCACAACCACGCTACTCGCCCCCTGTTGGTGGAATGAGTCCGATGGACGACCTTATTGGCACAAAGAACAGCAGCAATCTCTCTCCAGTAGATGATCTTATTGAAGAGATACACATGCTTCAAGATTCAGGGGATAGAACTCACTCAATTGATAATAGAGGCTCACATGGCTCGGCGGGTGGAGGTTCTACTAATTCTGAAATCAAGGAAGTTATTCCTAATCGATTTAAAAAACAGCCTATACCTGAAATTCAAACAAGATTAGATGCCTTTTTTGATGAAGATGAATCTCTTTCAGAGCTATCTTTTGCAGATTCAGGTGAAACAGTTGTGCCTTATAAAGGAGACTCAACAACATCAGCTCATGCTGCATTATCAAATGCAAAATCTGAGTCTAATTTTGATTATGGTTCAGAGCTTGATATGCAGGCAATATCATTTGAAGATGACAGTGTTGGAGATATAGCTGAAGAACCTATACGTAAGATGGAGGCGGCGGCGGCTGGCACTCCTAAAGCTCAACAACCTATCGACAATTTTAATATAGCCTCTGATGATAGTATGATTCCCTATGAATTGGATAGTGAATTGTTTGAAGAAGAGATTGAATCTGTTGATAGAGTAGAAGAGAGAAAAACAGAACAGATAGAGATTGTGGCAGATGTTGTTGATACTAAATATATTGAAACACCAGAGGCAATTGAGTTGCTTGAGGAGCTTAAATCTGCTGTAGGCAAATCTATGTTCCACGGTGGAGTTAAGGAGATAAAAGATATAAATGAGAAAATATCGGCTTTAGAGATATTATGGAGTGGACAGCCCCAAAAATTACTTCTTTTGAAAATGGTCAAATCTCTTTCTGGATATTTTGATCTGCTTGCACCTGCACCAGAGGAGCAAACACTTGAACTTATGCTCTACATTGTTGAATCAATGGAAGATGGTGGAGAGCAAGTTCAGACAAGCAAAACAACAAATATAAAAATAAAAACTGATAATAAATCTAAAGATATTAATATTATTGATGTCTTTTCAAGATATATAGATTTTCAAAACTCTATTCTTATAAATCAACCCAAACCCTCTTTATCAATCAAGCAGGATAGTAACTCTAATAGTTCAAAAGCCCTGTATAATCAAGAATCTAATGGCGTTGAAACCTTAGCAGATAAAGAGATACTATATGATAGACAAACAGAAGATAACTCAGATATTGAGAAACAACTTACACAGCCAAAAGGGCTTTGGGGAAAAATTAAAAATTGGTTCGGATTTTAAATTTTATCTACTGCAAAATGTTGTTAATGGACAACTGTGGGCACTGGGCTCACACCATAGATTATCTCTTTTAATAATAAAAATTTTGTGTTTTAATTTGTAATTATGGAAAAAATATCAGAGATTAAATGCCCCAAGTGTGGTTCCCCCACAACATCGATATTGA
>JADGBE010000074.1 GCA_015231615.1 Desulfamplus sp.
CCTGTAGAAATATGCTCTGTATCTTCATACTCAAAGTGCTTATCAATCAGCTCAATCAGTCCCAAATCCTTTATTACACCTGCTACTAATCCAAAATGATCCAAACGTTTTATCTCAAGCATCGTATTGCCCCCATTTCATAGTTAATAGTTAAAAATTGAGGCTTACCTTATATTCTTTTTTTCACAAAATTCAATTGCTCAATGTCAGTTACTAATCCTTTTTCTATGAATAAAATTTTTGTAAATTATAAATAGTAAATATTAGAATTGTATTAGATTCAGATTAAAAATTGAAATTTCTGCAATCCTAATAAAATTCTATTAAAATCCTAATATTTTTCTAATAATTATAAATTATAAACAAAAATTATTTAGTATTTTTAAGTCCGTATTACCTAAACAAATTAAAGAGCAATGGAGGAATTTATGGTTTTGAAAAAGTTTCATAATGACATTTTGCTTGGCAGGCATCAACTTTGCAGATAACAATAGGAGACAAATTAATGAAAAGTAGAAGTAAAATTAAAACAATGAAAAGCATAGTTTTTATTTTGGTTGCGTTTATGTGCCTTTTTTCAGCACAGCATGTAATTGCAAGTGCAGATTCAGCAAAACCTGCAAAATATGTATTTGTATTTATAGGTGATGGTATGGGATTGCCTCAGGTCGCAAGTGCTGAAATATACTCAAGCGCACTTAAGTCTGGCAAATATCCTGAAGCTCCCCGCGTGCTATCTTTTACAAAATTCCCAGCTCAAGGAATAACAACTACACATGACGCAAGCTCATTTATAACTGACTCTGCTTCATCTGGAACTGCCATTGCAACCGGCAATAAAACTCTCAACGGCGTAATATCAATGGATGTTGATAAGAAGAATGAGCTGAAATCAGTTGCAACTATGGCAAAAGAAAAAGGAATGAAAGTTGGGATCATCTCAAGTGTTTCCATTGACCACGCTACTCCAGCGGTTTTTTATGCAAATGCCCCTTCTCGTAAAATGATGTATGAAATTGGCTTGCAGCTTGCTGACAGCGGATTTGATTTTTTTGCAGGAGGAGGCGTTGTTGATCCTGACGGCAAAAAGAGCAAAATGGAAAACAAACCCGGCAATTTAATTGAATACGCTAAACAAAAAGGCTATAAAGTTGTTGATAATAAAGAGGCTTTCTCTGCTCTTAAACCAGACGGCTCAAAGGTTTGGGCAGTAACAGAGATGCCAGCAGATGAATCTGCTATGCTTTATGAGATAGATAGACCAAAAGATGCGATTTCTCTTTCTGACTACACATCAAAAGCAATTGAACTTTTAGATAATCCAAACGGTTTTTTTGTAATGGTTGAAGGAGGTAAGATTGACTGGGCTTGCCATGCAAATGATGCTATGAGTGCAATAAAAGATGTGTTTGCATTTGATGATGCAGTTAAAAAAGCGGTTGATTTTGCAAATGCCCATCCTGACGAAACCTTGATTATCGTAACTGGAGACCATGAATGCGGCGGTATGACCTTAGGATTTGCTGGAACTAAATATGACACATTCTTCCAAAAACTTCAGCACCAAAAAATATCTTATGTCAAATTTGACGAAAAACTTGGTCAATTTAAAAGTTCTAACCCCAATGCACAATTAAAAGATGTGATGCCTTTGATAACTGAATCATTTGGACTTACAAACAAAGCTGATAAATCAGAAATGGATTTGACTGAATATGAAATCACCCTTTTAAAAGATAGCTTTGCCGAAACAATGAAAGCAGAAGATGCCCGCTCAAGCGATGATGGTGCTTATATTGCTTATGGCGGATATGAGCCTCTGACCGTTACAATAACCCATATCTTGAACCGTAAAGCTGGAATAGGCTGGACATCATACTCTCATACCGGCGTACCAGTGCCGACCTATGCGTTTGGAGCAGGTGCAGAGATATTTGACGGCTACTATGACAACACAGAAATTTTCTCCAAACTTGTATCACTTATGAAAATATAAAAACTCCCTCTCCTCTCTCCCTCTTCCTGACCTTTTATTAGGTTGGAAGAGGGATAAAAATTATGTCAAATCAAAATATCACCGCTCTATAAAATAGAAACCTAACCTCTCAATGAAACAAGAATCTAACCATTCTATGAAGTTAAAACATAACTATCTATGAAATCAAAATTCAATCAAACCACGCTTAATGCTCTCTTTAAATTTTTCGGCTTAAGCAGCATTACACGGGCAGAGCTTATTTTTGTTGGAATCTGCATAACTGCCTGTATAATCATGTTTTATATTCCCACAGGTTTTGAAGAGGCAGGAATTCAAAACTCTCTATTTACGCTGCCTGTTAAAGCTGAAGTTGCTGAGGTTGACAACAGCGGTATTCATACTATTGGTTTAATACGTACTGGCGAGCAGAGCCTTGTAATTGAAGTATTAAACGGTGAACTAAAAGGAAAGCGTTTTGACACTGTA
This sequence comes from Desulfamplus sp., assembly GCA_015231615.1. GTDB lineage: Bacteria > Desulfobacterota > Desulfobacteria > Desulfobacterales > Desulfobacteraceae > Desulfamplus. The sequence goes on from JADGBE010000074.1 coordinate 2,465, forward strand.
AACCATTTTCTTGGCAAACTTGATCTTGATAAGTTCTACAGTGCCGGCGATATTGTTTTTGCAGTTGTTCAAGGTGAATCTGACAGCAACATGACTCAAATTCAGATTGTAGATCGTTACCGTATAGAAATTGAATTTATACTTACAGCTCTTTTTATTTTCTTTCTGCTGATATATGCGGGCTGGGTTGGATTTAAATCGCTTATATCATTTTTCTTTACAGCTCTTGTTATATGGAAGATTCTTTTACCCGGTTATCTAAAATTTTATCCGCCGATATTATTCTCTCTATCTATTACAACATTATTGACTGGAACCATTATCTTTCTTATAGCTGGATTTACTAAAAAAGGCTGGACAGCATTTTTAGGAGCATTTGCAGGAGTTATTCTTACTGCTCTTTTGTCGATTCTATTTGGTAAATACTTTGCAATTCCAGGAGAGATAAAGCCGTTTTCTGAAACATTGCTTTACACTGGATTTATTAAGCTGAACCTTTCAGATATTTTTCTGTCAGGCATTTTTTTAGCATCATCGGGTGCAGTTATGGATATTGCAATGGATGTCTCTGCATCTATGGCAGAGGTCAAATCTCAAAAACCTGAAATTGGATTTATAGATTTAACTTCAGCTGGATTCAGCGTAGGCAGAGCTGTAATCGGCACAATGACAACCACCCTTCTTTTAGCCTATTCTGGCGGTTATTCTACTCTTTTAATGGTTTTCATTGCTCAAGGCGTGCCTATGGCAAACATTTTAAATATTCAATATGTTTCTGCGGAAATACTCCATACAGTTGTCGGCAGTTTCGGGCTTATTTCAGTAGCTCCTTTTACTGCAATAATAGGGGGGATTATATTCAGCCGGCGTTAATTATCAAAAAATTTGCTTGACATTACAAAAGCATTCCTGTCATTCATATTCGTAATAAAATTTACGTGAGGTGATAAAAACAGGAGGCTGATTTTAAAAATGGTATCAATAAAATCATTAAAAAATATTTCAATAAGATCATCAATAAGTGCAAAAATTATAGTAAGCGTTGCAACTGCCTCAACGCTCTGTTTTTGCACCTTAATCTACTCAAATTGGTATTGGGACAACCAAATAAGCCAAAAATATGCAAGCCTGCTTGATATCCAAAAAGCCTTAAATGAAAATCTTAAGACATCTATTATCAACCTTCAACTAAAGATGCTGACTATTCCAGATCACTTAAAAGTTGACCCAAAATCTGATATTATAAAATGGGTTAAAGAAAATTATACTCTTGATAAAGAAGAGAAGATAACAGACAGAGATGCTTATAAAAAACAGTATGATAGAACCCAAAGACGAGATATTTCAAAAGGGTTATGTGCTGTTACAACCGATAATGAAAAGTTTATTGTCAGTTGGGGTATTCTTGATAGCGAAGGAAAATTTACCGACTCTGTTGAAAGATTGTTATTTAAAAGTCAAAATCCAATTGATGACGCAAAAAAAGTTGCTAATGAAATAATAAAGATTCAGGAACAATCAAATAATAAAGATGCTATAATGAACAAAATCAGCCAGTTAAATCTTATGTTGGCTGATGAGATGATCTCTGCTGAAAAAAGAAGAATTGAGATACTAAATTATACAGACAAGATAGCAGAAAATGAAAAAGCTCTTGATAACAGTAAAAGACAGAGAAATCTAAATATTGCACTTATTTCTGGAATAACAGTTCTTCTTAACCTGTTTATTGTATTTTATCTTTCAAATTTTATAATAACAAAACCAATAAATATGCTTATAAAAGCATTTCAAGATATTGCAGAAGGCGAAGGAGACCTTACAAGGCGGATAGTTGTTAAATCAAAAGATGAGCTTGGGCAATTGGCTCAATGGTTTAATATCTTTATAATCAAGCTGCAGAAAATAATTATCCAAATATCTGGTCAAGTTACTAATATTGATAATGCTTCATTATCGTTGCAGTCAGTTACTTCTGACCTTCTAAACATTGCAGTAGAGACTTCGGAAAAGTCAGCAACAGTTGCTTCTGCTTCTGAACAGATGAGCAGCAACATGGCTTATGTCGCAGCATCAATGAACCAATCTTCAAACAATGCTGATATTGTAGCAGCAGCATCAGAGGAGATGCACACCACAATCAGCGAAATCTCAAAAAATACAAAGAGAGCAGAGGATATTTCAATAAAGGCATTAGATAGAACATTAGAAGCAAGCAAGTTGATGGACGATTTTTCTAAAACAGCCGATGCAATTGAGAAGACATCGGGAACAATTAAAGAAATATCAGAGATGACAAACCTATTAGCACTCAACGCTACTATTGAAGCATCAAGAGCCGGGGCTGCTGGAAAAGGTTTTGTCGTGGTTGCAAACGAGATCAAAGAGCTTGCTAAACAGACAGCAGGTGCAACACTTGAAATTAACAAACAGATTGCAAACGTTCACAAAACATCGTTAAATGCCGATCTTTCAATTAAAGAAGTAACTAAAATACTTCACCAAACTCAAGAAATTATCTCATCTATCTCTATTGCTTTGCAGGAGCAGACATCTGCTACCCGTGAAATCTCATCTAATATTGAAAATCTTTCTATGACTGTAGTTGAAGCTAATGGAAATGTTGCCAAAAGTTCGCAGGTTGCAATGCAAATATCGCAAGAAATTGCACTTGTTAATAAAGCATCAGAAAATATATCAGTAAGCAGTAACAAGTTAGACAAAAATTTGCTTGAATTAAAAGATATGTCTGTTCAGTTAAAGAATATTGTTGGTAAATTTATAGTCAATTAAAAGAATGTTCTTTTAATTCAAACATTTTAATAAATTGAAATTTGCAGCTAAACTATACAAAGTAAGTTATATATTGAATAGATTAAATTTTATCTCTCACTACATGAAAAAAGATATTTGAACCAGTTACAAAACTTCTACCTGTATATAAAAATGCTGCAATCCAAAAAATTTCCATACAGATAATGGTTGTTGGATTCCAAAATTGCTCTATTCCATAAATAATATTTGGAAATATAGAGTAAGCTGCCAATTGGTTATACTTTAGAGCATCAGGCATATTTTGTGGTACGGCATTAGTTATATTATATGACACAGCATCAGGCATAAATATTGATATAGCAGCCATATATAAAACAGCAGCCAGAGCCATCACCTGATATGCAGAAAACCCTGAATCTCCTCTGTAGTCAGCTCTAAAAAACTCTGATACAACCCTCCATAATTGTGTAACAACAATAGTTAAAAGCATTGCACTTTTAAAATATCCTGACAAAAAAAGTGCTGTTCCAATAAGAGCTGCAACTGTATATAAAATTGAGGTTATTGCCTGTATAGGTATTGTCGGCTCTCCATCTAAATTTGACGCATAAGCAGCCTTTTTGGTCTCTCCTTTAAACACAAAGTTAAACTTTTCAAAGAGCATTTTCATTAGAGGACTTGACTTTGAAAGAGGTTTTCCATAACAGCAGCCAAAACTTATGCAAGCAAGTCTTCCTAACGCTTCACCATAGGTATAAGATATTGATATAGCAGCAAAGAAGCAGAAAAGGGGCATTTTTATATCAGAACAAGCATTTACACCTATAACAACCCAAGGAAGAAGCATTATAGCTGTAAAAGCAGCTCCGCCTACTGTAAAAGTACTGCTTTTTTTCTCCACAATCCAAGCTACAACTCTTGCTGCTGGAACTGAAACCATAAGAATTGGAATTATACATCTCATTTGGATTGATATAGGAATGTGGTATGCACCAAGAAGAATTATAAGTATAGTAAGGGCAAATGCGTAGGCATTTGCAGATAAGATGCCGTAATAGGTGAGATTAAGACCTTTCCAGCCTCCAATTTTATCTTTTACTAAAGGAACAGTTGCAAATATCTGCCATCTCTCTTTTGGAAAATTTTTAAATCCAAATGCCATAAAAGCGGTAAGTATAGCACCTAAAGATAGTATAAATAACAGATTTACTGTGGTCATTATTATAAAAACTCCTTATCTATTTCTACTTTGTTATATTACTTCGCCTCACCACTAAACCCCTCTCCTGCTTAGTAGAGGGGTTGATATAACTCCCTCCCTGACAATTGGAAGATGCTGTCTTAGAATATATTTGAACCTATTCCAATCTCTTCCCTTACTCTAACTGAAGTCTCTACAAGCGGAGAGCCAAATCCAATAGTAAAACGGCTGTCTGCATCAGTACGGGACATATTTTTAACAATATCATCAGAAAATTTAATTTTTCCCTCTTCAAAAAGCAGAATAACAGTTGAACTTCCGGGTCTAAAAAGGCTTTTAGGCTGTCCTTTACGCAGATACATTTCAGGTGTCATTTTGCGAGGCGATTCATAATAGTTATGGCTGTAGCACTGTTCTACTCTGCCTATCATCATTGCAGTAACCTCAATAATAGCCACCATGCCAACGCGGGTACCACCATCTACATCTGTATTTATAACTGTAACTACTCGATCATTTTTTGAATATGGAGTAACCTCTTGAACTACAGCATAAGGGTTGCATGAGTGGAATTGTCCTCTAATTTCATAAAAATCAACAACTTTGCCAGATACAGGTGTGTGGTTGTAGTGATATTCATCAGGAGTCAGTCTAAAAATTGCAAAATCTCCATTTTGAAAAATTTTTAGACGCTCCTCTTTTTCAAGAAGTTCACTATATTGAAAAAACTTCTCTTTTATGAAAAATTGTTGACTATTTCTAAGAGAACCAACAAGAACCTTTGAATCTGAAGGAGAAACCACAATACCATCATCAACTATAGTATTAGATTGATTTTGACTTTGATATAGATCGCTGTTTATAAACAAATAGCCATTTATCTCATCGTAATTTATATTTTTATCATCAGGCATTGGTCTATACTTCCAATATTGTATCTGGCGTTCAAAAACCTGCCTTGCAGTCATAAATTTTTCTGGAGACAGAATACACTCCTCAATATTGATATTAAGCTCATTTATGAATTTTTGTGCCTTTTCTCTGTTGCTTCTAAAGGCAAAATCAAAATTTAGATAGCTCAAAAGCGATGTGCTTCTTCCTGATACTATAAGGTTAAAGCAGAAATCTGCGTTTTCTCTTACTGTAGAGTAAAAAAAATTGATAATGCTGTCTTTAAACAGACGCTCTGTTTTAACTTTTCCTGTTTTTCTATCAATATATTGATGATTTATTATATTTTCCATTTAGATGTTTCCTGATGTGAAGTCTATATTTCTTGAAATTGTAAGCACAATAAGCTGGATAAGTTTTTCAAGAATATCCTCTGTTAAACTTTCATTTAGTAAATTCTCTTTATGTTTTGACAAAAAATTAGAGGCTGATTCGTCTTTTCCTAAGATTGAAGATAGAACAGCCCTACAGTCAGGGTCTCTAAAAGATGCCCAAAGATCAAGCATTTGAATATCCTCTTCAAGAATCCTTAACCCTTCTGCTGCATGTTTTTTTCTTAAATCATCTCTTAAATAACGCTCACATGCTTGATTGAAATCTTCTGCCCTCATATCCATTGGGTCTTTAACATTCTCTTTTTCCAAAATTGCAGAGACCATACGATCGTATACCTGATTCCCAACTGGAGATTCTATGCGTTTTCTCAAATCTTTAAGACACCTTAAAAGCTCAGGTGCTTGAATCAGTATAGCCCCATGTTGTTCAAGCATATCCAAAAGTGCTATTCGGTAATCTTTTATTTTGATTTTATAATAACCAGTGTATCTTACGCTCTTAGTTAGCTTTATTCTTTGTTGAACTATTGATAGAATAGTTTGGAGAAATTTATTTGGACTCTTCTCTTTTATAAATACAATTTTTATACCTATTGCAGAACCAAAGAAAATCTGACGCCGTTCACTCTCAACTTCAGGTGTATCGGGAATATCTTCATGGTTTATCTTCTCTTCAAGAATCAATTTCCAAGCAACCATCATAATTAATCTCTGAATCTGTATCGCATCTCCAAGATCGTTAAAAAGGCTTTCAAAAGTGCTGTAATAACGTGCTTCAATTCCTGAAAAACCGTGAACAGAGTTTTTTCTAAGTCGAAGCAGCATATAAAGAGACATTCTTGCGTCAAATATCCCCATGTCTTGAAGGTCCATTGCAAGTTTTTTCTCATTTCCATCTCTGCCGTTAAGAACACTGTTTTCATCTGTTGACATTACAGCAGCAAAATAGTCGATCAACCTAAAATCAGGCACAATATCGCCTTTTAGTGAAAACATTTTGCGAATAAATTGATCTAATGTTTCAGGTCCAAAAGGAGTAACCGGCTGAGAAAATATTTTTAAGTTAGCTTTCTTTTTCCACTCTCTCCAGATCATTCTTAAATGTGTGAAGTCAAGTTCATGCGGAAGGAATCCCAATATATTTTCAGGGTGGAAATCTTGAAAATCAAGACGGTATGGAGTTGCACTGTATGTTCCTACAAAAAGTGGCAAAAAGTGTTCACAAATTTTTATACTCAAATCTCCAAGATATTTCTCATCCAAGTGCGTAAAATCAGGAGAGCTTTCTTTAAGAAGTTTTGAAATTTTTCTGCTGCCAATGCTTATATGAGTGCCGTTGTTTGCAAGGCTCACATCTGAAATATTAGGCAATACAACTAAATTTGATGTGATAATTCCAGCATCTTTAAGTTTACTAACTGCATTTAGACGGCTTCTTGATAGAACTCTGTGGCAGATGTGCATATATGCCATTTTATATTCACCTTGATCCCAGCCTGAAAGGCATGGACTCATAAAAAGCTCTCTGTAAAAAGCATCTGGGATAACTGTATTAAACTCTTTTTGTCTATGAGGCGCATGAGATGCAAAATAGACCATAGCTTTTTGACCATTTTCAATAAGCTTAAATCGTCTGTTAGCATAGTTAGCAAGCATTTGAATCAACAAGAACCTGACAGCAGTCTCTCTAACTGCCTTTATCTCTCTTCTTGCAGCTATTTTTAAAGGGGAAGGGAAAAAAGAGAGTATCTCAGGAGATGAGTTGTCATTTATATAGCAGGACATCATTTTTTTGGCAGTAGTTCTTAATGAGAAGTGGATATTAGGATTTCCAACAGCATTAGCAAGGGCAAGTTTTAGAAGATAGCTTACAGGGATACGCAGATACTCTGCATCATCTTTTTTAATGAAAAATGAATTTATATCCTTACGATAACCAGCAGAGGGATTTTGTTTGTCAAAATAGAGGTCGCTGTCTAAGATTTGGCTTGCATAGAGATTTAATACCTCTTTTGGAAATCTTACCCAGCTATTTTCCCAAACATCTGTAAAATCATTATGGTCATTTTGTAAATGGGTTTCGCTATTTGGTAAAAGTGGTTGAGAGTTATCATAAGCTGACTCATAAGTTGATGAATTTAGATATTTTTCAAAACCCTCGATTTTCTTGCCATTTTCCCCATCTCGCTTACTTCTTTTAAGAAGATTTTTGTAGCAAGATGACTCTCTTATTATAATAGGAAGATCAACATTGTATGAGCTACCCATTACAGCTGCTTGAAACTCATTTTCGCATCCGCATGTTGCGTCATTGTCAGAGAAGGGAATTGACTCAACAAAATTTTCATCAGAACTTAGATCAATTTTAAGTGCCTTACATACCCTTTTGATTAAATCAGCGTGGGATTCTGCATCTTGTCTAAATAATCTATCTTGTTCATTTTTCTTATTAAATAACACTGACATAGTATTTCTGTTTCCCCCTCCTAAAAAATTTCCTACAAATTTAAAAATACTATTACAAACATCTCATAATTAGGTTCTGTTGATATTTATATTAACAAATAGTTCCTAACTTATGCTCTTTTTTTAAGGCTACTACATAGTTATCAACATACCTTTAAATAGTATCTCATATAGATGTTAGGATATAATTAAGTTTGTGTTAATATTTGGTAAGAAAATATAAGTATTTCCTAACACAATCCTAATATTTGCTTGACATTAGAAACACTCTTAAAATATATATTGCGTCGTTTTTAGTGGCACTGTCAAAGGTTACCAACTTAGGTAATTTGTTTGTAATAATTATAGCTTAACAAATATAATAGAATAGCGAGAATCCATTTAAAATGCCTTATAGTTACTTATGGGAAGATATTTTTAACCCGGGAAAAGCTGTGAATTTCTTCTCTTCAAATAATCCCAAACCGTTTACAACTAAAAAATTAGCTTTTAGCAGAACCAACGCATGGTGGCTCTCTGAACTGTCCCGTCTTATATATGTTAGAGATGCAAACGAGGTTGACACAGAATATGTAACTGTATCCAGAAACAGCTTTTTAAATAAAATGGGGCTTGAAGAGAAGTGGTTTTATAATGGTAGGTATGTTAAATGTGCTATTATTGGAACACTGGCTGCAAACAAAAATCGCTTTTCAGTTTTAGTTTTTAGAGGAACTGAAGGAAGAATCTCAAACTGGTTTTTTAATTTCAACACCCTATTATCACCATGGCTGTCTGGAGGTAAGGTGCATAGGGGGTTTAAGCTGCTTTTAATGGAAGCATGGGAAGAGATTAGGCAACAGTTGGAATTTATAAAAGGTCCAATATACTATACAGGACATAGTTTAGGCGGTGCCCTTGCGGTGCTTGCCGCATCTTTAAAACAACCAGAAGCGGTTTATACTTTTGGTTCCCCAATGGTTGGTAATTCAGAGTTTGCAAATTCTGTAGAACATATAAAGATATATCGCGTAGTAAACCCTAATGACATTGTAGCTGGTCTCTCCCCGTTTCCCGGTATGATGCACGTTGGCGAACCCCATCTTACCAACTCTAAACCATTTGACCATGAGAGAGCATGGCTTGAACCACCTGATTTTCTTACTGACCACTCTCCTTTAAACTACACTTTTCAGTTGTAGTTCTTAAATATATTCCAAGCGGGCATAAATTGAGCTTTTTATATTTAGTAGAGACGCACTGCCGTGCGTCTCTACTTATGCGTTGATTAAAAATAGCAAAATCCTTAAATAAAACTAACTAAATCCTAATACCCACCTAACAAAACTGTTTTATTATCCACCTGTTTTTTAAAAGCCTTAATTCCCATTATTTGAAAGTTAAATCTTTAACTTTCAACATTAAAACCTATTCAAAAAAAAGGAGTATTAATGAACAAGAACAGCAAAACAAACAGGTGGATAATTCTTTTTCTATCTTTAACCCTCTTTAATCTAATGGTATGTAATCTTTATGCAGATTCATACTACAAAAACGTCATTATTCTTATGACAGATGGAACAGGCTCAACCCATACCACACTTACAAGGTGGTATAAAGGTTCAAACATGGCTCTTGATGAGATGAATGTAGGAGCTGTAAGAACATACGGCTCAAATTCAATAATAACTGACTCAGCACCAGCAGCAACCGCTTTTGCAACAGGTCATAAATCAGAGGATAAGTTTGTAGGAGTATTGCCAAGCAAAACAACTATACCCGGTGTAGAACAGATAGCTGATGATCTTAAATACAAGCCAGTAGCTACAGTGCTTGAAGGTGCAAGAGTTCTGGGTAGAGCAACAGGTCTTGTAGCGACATCAAATATTCAGCACGCAAGCCCAGCAGCTTACTCATCTCATTGGCACGCAAGAAGTAACTACACAGAGATAGCTGAACAGCAGGTATATCAAAATATTGATGTTGTTTTTGGAGCAGGCAAAAAGTATCTCTTGCCTGAATCAGAAGGCGGGGCAAGAAAAGATGGAGAAAATCTTGTATCTGTTCTAAAATCAAATGGTTATTCATTTGTTGAAACAAGAGATGAGATGCTAAATCTAAACAATGTCTCAAAAGTTTGGGGTATGTTTGCTGACGACTCTATGGCTTATGAGTTTGACCGCCCAACACTTAAACCAAATGAGCCATCTCTTGAAGAGATGACCCAAAAAGCAATAGAGATATTGTCAAAAAATCAAAATGGTTTCTTTTTATTTGTTGAAGCAAGCAAAGTTGACTGGGCATCTCATCCAAATGATCCTATTGGTGTTATAAGTGATGTGTTAGCATTTGATGCTGCTGCTAAAGTTGCTCTTGATTTTGCAAAAAAAGACCAAAATACATTGATTTTAGCCTTTTCCGACCATGGAAATGGTGGCATGTCAATTGGAAGTAAAAAATCAGATGACACATATTCAAGCACACCAGTAGAATCTTTAATCGCACCTCTTAAAAAAGCATCTTTAACTGGTGAGGGGCTTGAAGCCATGATTGCTGGTGATTTAACAGAAGATAATATAAAGGCAAAAGTTGCACAATATTATGGAATTGAAGATTTAACAGCCGAAGAGATTGAGGCTATCAAAAATCATAAAAAAGGTTCTCTAAATTCAGTAGTAGGTCCAATGATAAGCAACCGCTCTTTAATAGGTTGGACAACATCAGGTCATACAGGAGAAGACCTGTTCTTCTATTATTATGGTTTAAACTCAGCCCTTAGAGTCATTGAAAATAGCGATATTGCACTTGGTACAGCGTTTTTTATGGGATTTTCGTTAGATGGAGTTGATAAACGTCTTTTTGTAGAATCTGAAGAGCTTTTTAAACCTATCGGTGCTTCTGTTAGCATTGATAAATCAGATGCTAATAATATGTGCCTTGTAGTGAACAAGGGTAGCAAAACCGCAAAAATACCTTTTGCTAAAAACATAATGGAAATAGGCGATTCAAAATGTGAAATGGAAGGTGTAACCGTATATGCTGAAAAGACAGGAAAGGTTTATCTCCCAAGCCAGGCGTTAACTCTGTTTGAAAATTCATGTGAATTATAAAAAGACTTTGTAACTCATTAAACTTTCTTCTCCTCCCTTCTCATTTCAGAAATAAAATGGTCAAAGGGGGGAGTCTAAATCAAAACTAAACCTTTGTGTCTGAATTTAGCTTTTCTTCAGAAATTTATGATTTTAGTGGGTCAAAATTATTGGCCGAATGTGGGTCATTATAGATGGCCATTAACAGCAGCAGGCAATGCTTACAAGTTTTCTTATTCTCATGCCCTGCGTAATGCTAAGCGGATTCATGTTCCCGATCCACAACATGCCTCATGCTGTCCAGTGGGTAACCTTTCTTAATCCAATGAGATGGTTTCTTCATATCTTGCGGGGAATTGTCATGAAGGATGTGGGGATTGCAAGCCTTTGGCCTGCAATTGCTGCTCAGTTGATATTGTCAATATCTTTTATCACCATTGCATCGGTCAGATTCAAGAAGACAATGGCATAGAGAAGAGGTGGGGAGATCTTTTTACCGTAAAAAAATGTGATCTATCTTCACGGTAAAGTAACAGCAACGGGTTGACTAATTTTTATTACTGTTAAAATAGGGGTTCAACCACGGCTGAATATGATGCTAACGTAGATAACCTGTTACTCTGGGCAAGTACACTTACTTTACTGAACAGACCCCTTTTATAAAATTGTAATCAAAAAAATCGCTACAGGTCACAAAGCCCATCTGAGCATCTACAGTCCAGACAGATTTTTTTGAACGGGTATCACTGCTCCAAAGCCATTTCTGATCGGGTGAGAACATGGGTTCCATGCAAAAATCGTCATCATGCAACGGATTTACCAATGACAATATTTCGTTTATGGTGGGCATACGCCAATGTTGATATCCTCCGAATCTGGATTCGTTCAGCATCTGGATATAACTTTGGGCCTGGTGCCACGGCATTGGATGGCGAGAGCCGGATTGCTGCCATATAAGGTTGGTGGCCATGTCTTTAATTATGGTCTCACCTGTTTTTTGAAATGCGTTTTTAACAAAGAGTAAGGGCTGGTGCAGATCATCTAAATTAAAAACAGTCCTGGCATCTTTTGCAAGTATTCTGGATGATTCAGATCTTATAAGGTGGTCGGATGTTATTCGTGGAGCAGTGCTGTTCTCCTTTGCTATATGATTCTCTCCATCAAAAATATCGTCTGAAGCCAAACACTCTTTTTGCATGGCACTTTTATATGACAAAGACATCTCATTTAATTCATCTGACATGGCATCTGCTGTCTGGAACCGATCATTTGGATTAGGAGCAATCGCCTTTAGAATGATCCGGTCACAGTTGCGATCTAATTGAGCATTTAAAACACTTGGTAAGGCTGGGTTTTTATTGGGCAGATGACCGGTCAGCATCCGGTAAAGTATCACTCCTACCGAATACAGATCTGCCCTTTGATCCACTGTTTCAGGAGAATCAATCTGTTCAGGGGCTGCATAAAACGGTGTGCCTATGTCAAGTTTCTCTGCATCATAGGACTGACGTTCACCCCTGCGTTTTGAAAGACCGAAATCAACAATCTTCACCGTTCCTGTATCTGCAAGCATGACATTAAAGGGTTTTATATCCCGGTGAATGATATCTGCCTCATGCAGGCAGCAAAGCCCTTCAAGAATCTGGGTAAGATAATGGCAGGTCTTTTCAACTGACACCTTTCTGGACGGTCTGTCTGCCCAATATGATTCTCCGATAAGTTCTCCTAAGTTTCGACCATAATATTCCATCAGGTAAAACAGTTCATGGTCTGTCTTTTCAAAACTCCAGATGCCTACCACATTGGGATGACGGATATTTGCTATCGCCACCGCCTCATGAATAAACCGCTCTTTAAGCCAT
>JADGBE010000075.1 GCA_015231615.1 Desulfamplus sp.
GAAATGCTATATTCTTCTTGCAGCGGACGAGGCGGGAGATAAACGATGGCGGGATGAACAGATTCATAAGACCTACAATGTTGCTACACGTAGTGTTGAAAGAGTGCGTGAGCGTTTTGTTGAAGATGGTTTTCGTATAGCAGTATATGGTAAAACACGAGAAGTGTTCAAAGAAAAGATTTTTGATGGAAAAGTGGAAGCTCAATTAATAGCATTACGTTGTAGTCAAGTTCCTGAGGGTTATGAGAGATGGACACTGAAGTTACTTGCAGATAAAATGGTAGAGTTGGAGTATGTGAAAGCGATAAGCTATGAAAGTGTGCGTCAGATTTTAAAAAAAACGAAATTAAACCATGGAAGGTAAAATCATGGATAATTCCAGAAGCAGGTCCTGATTTTGTATGTGCAATGGAAGAAGTTTTAGATGTTTATGCAAGACCATATAATCCAAATAAGCCTGTGGTATGCGTAGATGAATCACCCAAACAACTGATAAGCGAATGTCGGATACCTTTTGAGAATTCTAAGGGGACAACCTATACAGATTATGAGTATAAACGCGAAGGAACGGTTGATTTATATATGGTAGCAGAACCATTAGGAGGAAGGCGTGAAGTGTTGGTTAAAGATAAGCACACCCGCCTTGAGTGGGCTGAAGTAGTCGCCCATATAGCAGAGAACATGTATCCATCTGCTGAAAGAATCACGCTGGTTAACGATAATTTGAGTGCCCATAAGAAATCAGCTCTGTATGAACTCTTTACACCAGAAAGAGCCAGAGCAATTATAGAAAGAATTGAATTTGTTAATACTCCAAAACATGGTTCTTGGTTGAATATTGCTGAGTGTGAACTCAGTGTTTTGACTCGTCAGGCAGTTAATGGGAGAATATCAAGTAAAGATGAAATGATTAAAAAAGTTACCAATTGGTATGAGACCCGAAACAAAAATATATCTAAGGTTGACTGGCAATTTACTACCCAAGATGCAAGGATAAAATTAAAGAGATTATAAAGCTCGTAAGGATGCAGGTAAAACTATTGGCAGTGGTCGTATGGAAAAAGGGGTGGATATTGTTATCGGGCGTAGACAAAAAGATAATGGTATGGTTGGAGTGAATCGGGAAGTAAAGCTCTTGGGATACTTAAAGTCAATGAGTTAAACAAACGCATTACACTACCTGATTCTGACCGCTTTTAGCTGGTAGTAGCACGGATTTATTTACAGTAAGAAAAATGTTAAACATTGATTTAACAAAAGTTGAGGAGATAGCTTGGCCTCAAAGCTAAGAAGTTAATAGAAAAAATAAGGATATAATTTTTGTTAAGCTCCATAAATAAGAATTTCATAAATAGAAATTCAATAAATAAAATATTGATTATTAAGCCAAGTGCATTTGGAGATATTGTTCATACCCTTCCATTTCTAAATGCACTTAAAAGAGGATACCCAGATGCCAAGATTGATTGGGTTGTAGCAGATGGACTTCATAAGTTTCTTGAAGGACACTCTATGATTAACAAACTTTGGGTAATCAAAAAAGATAAGTGGAAAAAGTTAAATTATCTTAAAAATACGTTTAAAGAGATTGCTGCACTTACAAAAGGTTTAAGAAGCGAAAAATATGACGTAGCTGTTGATCTATCTGGAATACTTAGAAGCGGGCTTATAGCACTTGCGTCAGGAGCAAAGATTAAACTTGGATTTAAAGAGTCAGATGAAGGCAGCCCCTTTTTTTATTCCCATAAAATAGAAGGAGATATGACTATCCACGCCATTGACCGCTATTTAAAATTTGCCGAAGCCCTTGGCTGCCCAATAGACGCTGTAGCTTACCCATTTGCACCATTTGACGAAAAGCCAAAAATTATGCAAGAGCTTCCATCAGAATACGTAATTATCTCCCCATCTGCTGGAAAACAAGCAAATCAGTGGCATGCATCAAGATTTGGAGAGCTTGCATCTATGTTGCCTCTTCCTTCTGTTGTAATTAGCGGCCTTTCTCCACAAGATATGTCAACTGCAGATGAGGTTGTAAAATACTCAAATGGTAAGGCTATCTCTATTGCTGGAAAGACAGGTTTAAAAGATTTGATTCCTGTCATTGGTAGAGCTAAATACTTTATTACCAATGACACGGGTCCTATGCACGTTGCAGCAGCACTAAATGTGCCTGTGTTTGCCATTTTTGGACCTGCAAATCCAGTAAGAACTGGTCCTTATGATTCTATAAAAAAAGAGAAATCTAATATAAAGACAGAAACATCTAAGGTTGTCTTGATGGAGGTGTCTCATCTAAACCGAGAATCAGAAACAATATCCATTCATACAATTATCCAGAAACCACTTAACTGCTCTCCATGTTATGCTCAAAAGCCGTGCAGCCATTGGAGCTGCATGAATGATCTGACGGTTCAAGATGTTCTTGAGGCAATTTTAGGTAAAAAATAGACAATATGCAAAACATTATAAACAGACTTTTTAAGTTAGATTTCCTAACATTTGTAAGAGTTCTTATTATTCTTGAGATTATCTTAATCTCTTTTTTTACTGCCCCAGCAGAGATTATTGAGGTTTTGATATTTTTATCTGCGTTGATTATCCCTCAGTTACGCAACAGAGTCATATCGCAAATAAGGCAACCTTTAGTCATTATGTCATTGTTGCTTTATGGAGTGATAACCATAGGACTTTTTTACACCATTGCTGATATGTCTCAAAGCATAGATATTTGGGGGAGCTGGAGAAAATTACTTCTTATTCCTATTGCTATAAGTGTTTATGATGACTCTATTTGGAAAAAGCGTTTTATCTTCTCTTTTCTATGTTTTATAACCTTTGCCTCTTTATTATCTTTTTTAAGTAGTGTTTTTGCGTTCACTATTTACAAGTATGGCGTTGGAATTGTTCTGCACAACCATGCTACTCAAGGTATGCTCTTTTCTGTATCTATTTATATCTGCCTTGTTATGCTCCGCTATCCTAAATATTCAAATTTAAGTAGGCTCTCCTCTATTTTGTTAAAATTATCCACAGCAATTTTATTTTACAATGTGGTTTATATAACTCCGGGGAGAAGTGGCTACGTAGCATTATATATATTAATCACTCTTTTTATATTATTTAATATCGTTAATAAGTGGCGTTATGTGATTATCTGTATTACGACATTGGCACTTGCCGGTATATTTATACTATCTCCAGTTGCTAAAAATAGAATCCAAATGGGAATAGATGAGATCAAAACTTATGAAAACGCTCCCTATAGTACATCTATGGGAATTCGTATAGTGATGTGGAAACAGACAATTGAGCTTCTCCAAAACCTTGAATATCCTTTTTGGGGTTATGGCACAGGAGCTTTTCAAAATGCCTATCAGAAGCAAATTGAAGGCAGAGATGGTTTGCAAGGAGAGCCTTCTACTGATCCTCATAACCAATATTTAAGAATAGCTGTAGAGCATGGGTTTATAGGATTGCTTATTTTTTTTGCCTTTATTGGGGCATTCTTTTTACAAAAAGGTTCTAAAGAGCCTACCCGTATTTTGGCTATTGGAGTTTTAATAGCATGGTGTGCTACAAGCCTATTCTCTACACATTTTTCTACATTTACTGAGGGACGATTTATTATGATCTGGTGTGGTGTCCTTCTTGCTATTGATGATGATATTTATAAGTCAAGCGACAAAAACAGTAGCAATTCTAATTTTGAAAATAGTTAATTATACTAATAGTTTTATGATAATTCTTGTAGCTGGAGGTCAAAGATTTGAACTACCCAAACTATGTATTGCATGTAAAAAAAGGCTATGAAGATAGAGAGCAGAGTATAGTTAAACAGTTTGGTGAGTTGGGTATCTCATTTGAATGGGTGTTGGATTACGATGTATATGACATAAATGCTAATAGAGAAGAAATTTTGAAGAGATATTCATATAATGGTGATATGAAAGATTCTGCTGTATCATGTGCATTAAAGCATATATCTACGTGGGAGAAGATAGCAATAGGCAGCCAAGAGGGTGCTTTTATATTTGAAGATGATGTTGTTATTGATCTGTTAAATTTTCAACAGTTGGTTAAAAGTGCATTAGAAGAGTTTAACAAAGAGTTGCTAAACGGCTGCTATAACGATGCTTTGATAAGTTTGGGTGATGCTGGTGCGATGCACGTTCCATGGACAAAAATGGATAAAGGCAAAAAGTTATATCCTGCTCAATTAATCCGCTGCTCTGATTCATATTTTATTACAAAAGGTGCTGCCAAAAGAATGATGAACTGGATAGAGAAAAATGGTTTTGCCCTACCTTCAGATGGGCTAATTGATAAAATATGTAATGATATTGGAATTTTAATCTTATGGCTTGAGCCGACTGTTGTATCTCAAGGTAGTCATACAGGCGTTTTTGCTTCTGCTATTGAGATTGGCGAGAGAAAAGGAGGTATTTTCAATAAAGTAGAGTGGTATTCAAGAGTCTTTAGAAGAAAATACCTCTATCCGCTTTTTGGTATTGATTTAAGAAAAAAGTAGGTCTTTTGTCTCTTATCCAGTATGACGAATACGAGGATTGATAATTCCGTAAAGAATATCAACAAGCAGATTTACAAATATTATAAGAGAGGAGATAATTAAAATTCCACCTTGCACCACTGGATAATCACGGCGGTTTATTGATTCTACAATCCACTTACCAACACCTGGCCACGCAAATATCGTCTCTGTTAGAATAGCCCCTGCTAAAAGCACACCAATCTGAAGTCCAATAACAGTAATAACAGGAATCAAGGCATTTCTTAAAGCATGAACCATTATAACTCTTGCTGGTGAAAGTCCTTTAGCTTTTGCAGTTCTTACATAATCTTCTTTTAAAACTTCAAGCATTGAGGAGCGTGTCATTCTTGCAATTACAGCAAGTGGAATAGTTCCAAGGACAATTGATGGTAAAACAAGATGGCTTAAAGCTGATTTGAATGCCCCAGCTTCATCAGACCTTAAAGAGTCAATCAGCATAAAACCAGTATCAGCATCAATCCAGAACAGGGCAGAGAGGCGACCAGAAACAGGTGTCCAACCAAGATGGACAGAGAAAAATAGAATTAAAAGAAGTCCCCACCAAAATATTGGCATTGAGTAACCAGTAAGAGAAACCGCCATAACTGAGTGGTCAAAGAATGTGCCACGTTTAACTCCAGCAATCACCCCAGCAGGCAGACCAAACATAATAGCAAATATCATTGCACACAAAGAAAGTTCTAAGGTTGCTGGAAAAAGGGTCATAAACTCTTTTAATACAGGTTTTTTGGTAACAAAGGACTTTCCAAGGTCGCCTTTAAAAACATTGGTGATATATTGGAGATACTGAATTGGCAAAGGCTTATCTAAACCCAATGAAATTCTCATTTCAGCGTGTCGTTCAGGGTCAATTCCACGTTCGCCAGCCAAAAGCTCTACAGGATCACCGGGTATTAGGTGAACAAGAGAAAAGGTAAGAAGGGTTATCCCAATAAACGCTGGAAAAATCTGCATAAATCGTTTTGCAAGAAATTGAATCATAAAGCCTCTTTTTTATTCAGAATTTGACACGAGATTTGACAACTTTTTAAAAGATAGTAGAGACGCCGGTCGGCGTCTCTACCAATTTGGATAAATTTATGGTGTTATTTTATTCCCATTCCTCACAAAATTTTATTCCTTTAGATCAACACCGTAGAAAATATGTTTTCCAAAGGGATCGATTTTAAAATCAACAACTTTTGTGTTCATAGGCTCAAACACAACTGAATGGGCAATAGTAACCCAAGGTGCCTGCTCTTTGAAAACAACTTGTGCCTCTTGATAAAGTTTAGTTCTTTCAGCAGGGTCAGCAGTCAATTTTGCTTTTTTGATAAGATCATCAAAAGGTTTGTAGCACCACTGGGAACGGTTAGAGCTTCCAACTGCATCGCAGCCAAGAAGAACAGAAAGAAAGTTGTCAGGGTCGCCATTATCACCAGTCCAGCCAAGAAGAAGGCTTTTGTGTTCTCCTGCCATTGAACGTTTGAGGTATTCACCCCATTCGTAAGAGACAATCTTTGCCTTTACACCAACTTTTGACCAATCTTCTTGAATCATCTCAGCCATTCTTCTGGCATTTGGGTTATATGGACGCTGAACAGGCATTGCCCAAAGGTCTGTTTCAAAACCATTTGCAAATCCAGCTTCTGCAAGAAGTTTTTTAGCCGCTTCTACATTATATTCATAATCTTTTACAGCATCATTGTATGACCATATTGTTGGTGGAAGTGGATTTTTAGCAACTTTTCCAGCACCTTGAAATACTGCATCAATAATTGCCTGTTTGTTTATAGCCATGTTAAGAGCTTGACGAACCTTTGCATCTTGAAACTCTTTAACCTTTACGTTAAATGCTAAATAACCAACATTTAGCCCCTCTTTTTGCATAAGGTTAATATTTTTATCTTTTTTCATCTGCTCTAAATCTGCTGGATTTGGATAAGGGATAAGATGACACTCGCCAGCTTTTAGTTTTGCATAACGAACAGAGGCATCAGGGGTGATTGTAAATACAAGTTTATCAATCTTTGCCCGTCCAGCCCAATAAGTCTCATTTGCCTGATAGCGAATTGTTGAATCTTTCTGGTAAGATACAAATACAAATGGACCAGTTCCAACTGGTTTTTGGTCAAACTCATCAGGAGTTTTAGCTTTTAACATCTTATCTGCATATTCAGCAGAGTGAATTGATGCAAAGTCCATAGCAAGATTTGCAAGAAATGGAGCTTCTGGTTTTGTGAGGTTAAATACGACAGTGTAATCGTCTTTTTTCTCAATAGACTTAATAAGTTCTACCATACCCATACTTACGAAATATTCATAGTTTCCACCTGAAATTTTATTATATGGGTGCTTTGGGTCTCTTTGACGGTCAAAAGAGAAGATAACGTCATCAGCATTGAATTTACGGGTTGGGGTAAAAAAAGTTGTGGTATGAAAATCTACATTTTTTCTTAAGTGAAAGGTGTAAACTGTTCCATCAGGTGATACTTCCCAAGATTCAGCAAGACCCGGAACAATTTTAGTTGTGCCACGCTCAAAACTTGTAAGTCTATCAAAAACTTGAACTGAAGATGCGTCAAAAGTTGTTCCAGCAGTGTAAAGAGCTGGTGTAAAACCCTCTGGACTTCCTTCTGAGCAATAGACAAATGTTTTAGCTTGAACCGCTGTATTGAAAATAATCAAAGATGCAGTCAAAATGGTCAATATGACTGTGATACTTAATGGTGTGATACTTGATGTTTTAATGCAATTTCTCCATTTCATCATAATGTCTCCTTGTTTTAAATGTTTTTTGGAATTAAAAGAAAAGTTAGAAAAAAAAAGTTAAAACTAAAGTGTTTAAGGCTTCAAAAAAGCCCAACAATTAGAAATATGCAATATAAAATAAAACTGCCTCTGTCAATGAACGAATATCATTTTTACTTTTCCTTATGTTATCAGAATGATGATTTATAACCAAACTGTAGTAGCTAAAAATATTAAATGCCAAATTTATAGGAGATATTATCATGTTCAAATCTGAAATTTATATACAAAGACGTAACCGTTTAAAACAACAACTTAGCTCAAGTATTGGTTACTCAGGTATTGCCCTGTTTATCGGGCATGATGAAAGCCCCATAAACTTTACAGATAACAGTTACCCATTTCGCCAAGATAGCTCTTTTCTCTATTTCTTTGGACATAATTTGCCTAAACTTATAGGGGTTATAGATATTGATGAAGGTATAGATTATCTTTTTGGAAATGATGCTGGAATAGATGAGCTTATCTGGACAGGTCCTCAACCAACCATAAAAGAGCTTGGTGAAAGAGTGGGTATCAGTAGAACAGGCAGCATTAAAAAATTTGAATCATTTTTTCAAAGAGCCTGTTCATATAAAAGGAAAATCCATTTTCTCCCACCATATCGCAAAGAGACAGTGTTTAAGTTGCTAAAGTGGTTGAGAGTTGTTGATATTACAAGAAGTGGTGATATTAGTTCTGACCTTGAGATTTTGCCATCTCAAAAGCTGCTATCTGAAAAGGCTTTATCTTCATCAATTAAACTCCAGCCATCAATTGAACTTATAAAGGCTGTAGTTGCTCAAAGAGAGATAAAAACAGATGAAGAGGTTGCCCAAATTGAAGAGGCTGTCAACATAAGTGCCAAGATGCACATTGAAGCTATGAAAGTTGCAAAACATGGAATGACAGAACAACAAGTTGTTTCAGCAATTTATAAAAAGATGCTTGATGCTGGGACTTCATTTAATAGTGATGTTTTATCTAACTCTTCTGTATCAATGGCATTTACTCCAATTGCAACTACACGAGGAGAAACTTTACACAACCACTTTTATGGAAATGTTATCAAAAAAGGCGATCTTTTTCTTCTTGATGCTGGTGTTCAAAGTAGTATGCACTATGCTTCTGACCTATCAACCACCTTTCCTGTTGATGGCAAACTTACAACAATCCAGAAAGAAATTTACCAAATAACCCTTGATGCTCATAAAAAAGCGGTTTTAGCACTTGCCCCAAAAGTTCTATTTAAAGATGTTCATTTTAAAGCATGTAAAACCATAGTAAACGGTCTTAAAGATGTTGGTATTATGAAAGGTAATGTTGATGATGCAGTTGCATTAGGTGCCCATGCCTTGTTTTTTCCATGCGGAACAGGACACATGATGGGGCTTGATGTCCATGATATGGAAGATTTAGGTGAAGTCTATGTTGGATATGATGGAGAGCCAAAAAGTGAACTGTTTGGGCTTAAATCTCTTCGCCTTGCAAAACCTTTGAAAGCAGGGTTTGTTCTAACAATAGAGCCTGGAATCTATTTTATACCAGCGTTGATTGATAAATGGCACTCAGAAAAAAAATTTTTGCACTTTATCAACTATAAAGCTCTTGAGCAATATCGTAAATTTGGTGGAATCAGGAATGAAGAAGATTATCTAATTACAGAGACAGGGGCAAGATTATTAGGCAAGTCCCCTCTGCCTTACCACCTCATAGATGGCAATTCCGCAAGCAACTGAGGCGTTCAAAGATGTAACCATGCTTGCAAGTGGTAGCGATAACAAAAAATCACACTCTTTTTTAACAAGAGGGCGTATTCCTTGATGTTCTCCACCAATGACAAGGACGATATTATCTGTAAGGTCTGATCTAAAAAGAGGTGTCTCTCCATCTGCATCTAAACCAGCAACCCAAAAGCCCTCTTTTTTCAAAAGTTTAAGAGAAGATGTTATGTTGGTTGCTATCCAAATATCAGCATGTTCCATAGCTCCAGCAGATATTCTTGAAACAGCAGGTGAAGGTTGAACAGCTCTATCTTTTGGTATGATAATATGATCAACACCAGCACATATTGCGGTTCTGATTATTGCCCCAAGATTGTGCGTATCTTCAATGCCTTCTAAAACCACAATAAATTTTTTTTTGCTCTCTTTGGCTTCTGTATTAGGTTCAATCTCATATCTATTAGGTTTAATTTTAATAGAATTATTATATTTTTTATCAAATATTGTATCACTGTTTTTATTTAATCTAATAGCCCCAAGGTTTTTAATCTCAACTTCTGCTTTTTTGACAGATAGTGGTAACACCTTTGCCACAATACCCTGATGTTTTACTCTATTGCTTATACGGTCAAGCTCGTTGGCAGATATAAACTCAACTTGAGTAAGTTGGAGTTTGGCAAGTTCAAGAATTTCATTAAGCCTTGCAAGGTTACGCTCCTTTGATATGTATATTTTAAAAAATGTTCGCCTTTTTGCTTTAA
Organism: Desulfamplus sp.; assembly: GCA_015231615.1. Lineage (GTDB taxonomy): Bacteria > Desulfobacterota > Desulfobacteria > Desulfobacterales > Desulfobacteraceae > Desulfamplus. The sequence goes on from JADGBE010000075.1 coordinate 9,828, forward strand.
GTGCTTCAAGAACAGAATGGATACCGCATAGTATTTCAGTTTCGCACGTCATTTTAAATAATAGCCTAACCTAAAAGAAATGGTTTTATATTGACCTTTCTGTATATCTCAGAAACAGGAAGCTCAAAGTTTATCGATTCAATTTTAATAACATCTTTTGGATTATGATATTTTGAATATATCCATGTCCCATCTTTCTGACGTAAAAACTTTTCAACTCTGTAAACATATTGGGAAATGAGTATATATTCCATGAATGATTCAATAAATTGGTAATGGGAAAATTTATCACCTCTGTCGTATCCTTCAGTAGAAGTTGAGAGTATCTCCATAATCACAATAGGGTTGATTAGGGTATCTTGCTCTTCAAATTGGCTATTACTGCACATTACAACAACATCTGGATAGGTGTATTTTTCTATTGCCTCTATTTTGATTCTCATATCACTTGAAAAAACAGAACATTCAGAGTCTATCAAATAGTTTCCTAAGACTCTGATAATATTGCTCGATATTTGATTATGCTCTCTTGTTGCCCCCGCCATTGCAAATATTTCGCCGTTGAAATATTCGTTTTTATATTCAGATTTTCTCTCTAAAATAAGATACTCTTTTGATGTCATTTTATGTTGTTTCTGTAAAAGCATAATTATCCTTAACAGTTGGCTATCTTTAATCACTATTTCTTTTTATTGCATGGGCAAAAATATAGGTGCAAACAGGAACTCCAAGAACAAGACCCCAGATATTAAACAATTTTCCTCCAATGGTGAGAATAATCAACACAAGAACAGGATTTATCCTCATATATGAGCCATAAATTCTGGGATTAAGTATGTATCCTTCAATTAGGTGAATTAAAACAATAAGAAGGATAGCAACAATCATAGTGTTAAGTCCTGCTGTCTGCAATGCTATAAGGCATATTGGGACAGTGCTTATAAAAACACCAACAATTGGAATAAAGCTACAAAAGAAAACAATTACTGACAAAAACGCAATGTATTTACCAATTCCAAGAATATAGAGTCCAAGGGCAGTTAGAATACTGTTAACAATGGCAATTGAGAGTTGGGCCTCCAAAGCCTTACCAAGAACTTGTCCAAAATTTTTGATGTTATCTGCCACCTCTGTGTAGAAAAAATTAAGTTTTGTATTCTCAAGCTCTTTAACAAGTTTTGTGAGATTTGGTAGGTCAAAAACAATCAAAAATGAGAAAAGTAAGGATAGAAGAAATGCAGAACCAACAGAGGCAATCTTACCGCTTATGCTGCGGAAATTTTCAAGTATCTGATTAAGACTTGTGATTCCTGTTGTTTCGTTATCAATACCAATGACTTTTTGAAGAAGCGTTACTACAGGTGATGACTTGGGCTTTTCAGTTTGGGGGGGTGTAACTGTATTTAATTGCGACTCTTTTACTATTTCAAGTTTACGATCTTTAGGTACGGCTTGCGGTTGGCTTGTAACCGTTTTTGCTTTAGAATCAGAAATATTGTTTGTAGGAGTATTATTATCAGCAATAAGTTCTAACTGAACTATTATCTTATTTATAAACGGATACTGATTACTTAATTTTATGATCTCCTGATCCACACGATTTATGTAAGTGCCAAACTGACTTATAAAAACTTCAGTCTGCTTTTTTACACTTGGAATCAAAAATAGCATTACAGATATGAAAAAACAGAGTAGAGCTACTCCAGTGAGAACAACTCTTAATCTTCTGTTACCCATCCACCTCCATTTTTGAATATAGCTTACAATACGAACTTGAATATAGGCAAAAACAAAGGTTAAGAAAATAAGCAGAAAAAATGAACGTAAAAAATATAAAATTGAAAATAGGCTACACCAAACCAAAATACGGGATATTATTGAGATTAGCTTTTTTTTGTCGTCAGGTATCATGTTAATTTATATATGGCGTTTGAAATAATATCTGCCATCTCCTTTTCAGAAAGATTAAGTTGATCGTTTACAATAATATGCTCATAAAATGCCCTCTGTGCAATCTCATTTTCAGCGTTGGCGATGCGTTTTATGATTACATCATCAGAGTCGGTACCTCTTTTTATAAGCCTCTCCTTGAGAACATTAATTGATGGCGGCATAATAAAGATGGTAACTGCTTCTGGAAATGATCGTTTAAACTGCTTTGCCCCCTGAACATCAATATCTAAGAGAAGATTGTTTCCATCTGCCACATTCTCTTCTATAAACTTTAATGATGTTCCGTAAAAATTATCATGCACAGTTGCCCATTCAGCCCAGAGATTTTCCTCTATCCGCTTTTTAAACTCATCAACTGTTATAAAAAAATAGTCAACTCCATCTATTTCGTTTGCTCTTGGTTTTCGAGTAGTGTGAGAGACAGAATATGCAAGATTAGGAAATTTAGCCAAGATTTTAGCACAAAGAGTTGTTTTACCGGCACCAGATGGGGCAGAGACAACAAAAATTTTGCCTCTTTTCTTACCTTCTTGTTTTATTACATTACGATCCATGGATTATCCTTTATCTAATCCTTATTCAGTGGCTCATCTTTCAAATGTTCGTCTTTCTTAAGTGTAAGTGAAGAGAACCTTTGAGAAATTGTCTCAGCTTGAATAGCTGAAAGAATTACATGGTTGCTATCTGTAACAATGATTGAGCGAGTTTTTCTTCCGTGTGTTGCATCAATTAGACGTCTATCCTCTTTTGCCTCATCTTTTAGGCGTTTCATTGGAGATGTGTTTGGTGTTAATATGGTTACAACCTTATCTGCAACCACTGTATTGCCAAACCCGATATTAAGTAATTCTTTCTCCATAAGTGCCTTAACCTGCTTTCCAAAACTCATCTTTTTTAAACCTCTAAATTAATTTGTTAAATTAAACTATTCCTTACTGTAAATAAATCCGTGCTACTACCAGCTAAAAGCGGTCAGCATCAGGTAGTTTAATGCGTTTGTTTAACTCATTGACTTTAAGTATCCCAAGAGCTTTACTTCCCGATTCACTCCAACCATACCATTATCTTTCTGCCTACGCCCGATAACAATATCCACCCCTTTTTCCATACGACCACTGCCAATAGTTTTACCTGCATCCTTACGAGCTTTATAATTGATAATCTCCGTCTTATGTTTGGTCAGATATGTTATCAATTCATCATACTTCTTCTGATTTCTGGGGGTAACAGATTTCAGATATGTCAAAGCATCATCTACTTGACCCGTCCACAGCCACTTTAAAAGAATATCGCAGTGTATCTCTTTCTCTGACTTATTCCACGAAATCATGCCATCAAATTCCATATTTTCTTTTCCAAATGATACCAATCTAATATCAACATGATTGCAAAACCAAATACTCTTTCAAAGTAAAGCCTGATACTGCTTGCTCCATCTGTAATTGCAACAAGATTCAGTCCATCTTTTTTACTGCCATATTCAGTGATTATCGTGCTTGTCAATAACTCCTCTAAACTTGCACTTGCATCTGATTTCTTTTCAATACCTTCCATCAAGTGGATATAATTTCCATCCGCTTTCCAAGCATTATAACATCTGTTTGAATTCTGCTTTCTCTTTTGTCTGCATTACTCTCAGAAGAGTCAGAATCTTTATTACAAGCTGACTCTGACCGTTTCTCACGATTCTCTTTCTGCTTCTTCACTTGAATACCATCATTAAATAGAAGAACTTCATTTACAGAACTGTCGTAAATGGACACTTCCTTATTAATCGATGGAAGAGCCTTCCCTGATGCCAAAACTGCTTTTGCTTCTTTAGAATTGCATTCGCCACTTTAACAGCTTCATCATGAATAATGGCATGAATACGTTGGTCGCCAATAAAGAGACTCCTGTTTCATCTTCAAGTAGTTTTGAAACTTCATTATAACTCATAATATTCGCATAATGGCAGCATTTACTTCTTAAACGAATACTCTCATAACCTCTTGAAAATTGCTCTGTATAATCAAGCCAATCAAGATTCTTCTTCCCTGTTTTCTCTAAAAATCGCTGATTAGGAAAAATGAATTCCCCATGAATTGTCTTTATTTGGACTGGGCTGCAACCATTGCATTTTGATAACGTTTTTTTTTACTGTTTCTTTCTCTTTATTCTGGCAGATGACAATATGTCATAAGTTATCTCTGGAAGAATTTCTCTTTTGAATTCTTCTAACGCACCTTCTATTAATGATATACGGTTTATGCTCAAACCCAAATCATAGCTTTTCTGTGTCTTATGATTAACGGTGAATGTCAAGGAAGTTGTCGCCTGTCCCTAAAAAAAATGATGTTTTTGCTGCCGTTTTTTTCATGTTATTTTTAAAACAATTTGCGATATTTTTATTTGGACTATATAAATATCTATACAAAAGTTTTAGGCCGCTTTTTTTCTACACGATTCATCTAATTTGAGAATGTTTCGCTTGTTTAAAGCCACCTCTTGAACAGGATTCCAGTTTCTTGTTTTTCCAGCCCAACGCTGAGGGTTTTTAGCTTTAGCATCAATATAGACTTTATGGCGTTTTGCAAGTATATCAA
>JADGBE010000076.1 GCA_015231615.1 Desulfamplus sp.
TGTTTTCACCCCAGTTTGCTTCTGCAAGTTTGAGGCTGACATATTGCCCTATTCTCCAGTACAGCTCGATTAGTTGTCTATTAACGCTTTTAAAAGCATCAGCCCGAGCTTTATCAATCAACTCTTTAATTTCATTAAAACCCGTGTCCAAATCCATAGTATGCCTAAACTTTTATACTGTTTCAAATTTAATCAGAAGATAAGGAGAAAATGAAGAATAATATCGCTAATTTCTTAATTTTTCCAAATAGTTGACAAAATTCCCATAGATTTAGCAATATCACTTAAGGCAATCTTCTCATCATAAAAAGCTGCTGCCTTGTTTATCATTGCCCTGTTTCTTGCAAGTTCTGCTTCAAGGTAGCGAGTAATTGAATCTGATCCACCTTCGTATCGCTGTTTAATAAGCATCAAAGATTCATCAGCCATCTCTACACTCTTTCCTGCAACATTGAGACGCTGCATTGCATCTTCATGATTTAGATACGCCTCTCTAACATCTTGATGGATCATAAGCTCTGTCTTATCAAAATTTTTTAAAGCAAGTGCAAGCCCATGCTTTGCCATAATAATATCTGAACGTGTAGAGTTACCCGTATAAATATCCCAGTTCATCATTACTCCAGCTACATAGTTATCGTTCTTAGAGTTTACTTTAAGATCTTCGTTATCAAGATACCACCTTGCATTCAAATCTACACTTGGAAGATATGTAGCGTCTGCTTTTTTAAGAGCAAGACGAGCTTTTTGAATCATCTCCTTTGATTGAAATATTTCGGGACGCTTCTCCATAGCAATTACTACTGCCTCTTTATAAGTAGCTGGAAAAGTAACAGGACACTGACAATTCCGAGCAAGCTCAACCTCATCTTCTGGTTTTTTGCCAAGAAGCGAATTAAATGCAGTCAGTGTGGTTGTATAAAGATTTTGGCTTTGAACAAGCTCTTTTTTTGCATCAGCAAGCCTTACCTCAAGAGAGAGAATATCAGATTTAAGAACTCCACCACCTTTAAATCTTACATTCATAACCCTTAACTGTTCTTGCACTGTATCTACAGATTGTTTGGCAATATTTACATACTCTTGAGCTTTTAAAACAGAGAAAAAGAGTTTAATAACTGAAGATACAATAATATTTTCAGTCTGATCTATTAATGCTTCTTTCTCTCTAACATCTGACTGTGCAACACGTCTATTAAGTGAATCAACTCCACCTTTATAAAGATTAAAGTTTATGTTTACACCATTTTCTATATTGGTAAATGTTCCGGGATCATTAAAATTGGTCTGAGGAGGTAAAGCACGCTGGTCTATAGTTTTAAATAGATATGCAGAAGGTGCATCTCCAGTTGAAATTTCGCTAAATAGCGTTACACGAGGTTTGAACAATGCTTCTGTCTTTTTAAGAGCCTCCTGCGAAATAGCTAAACCTTCGCGTGCCATTCCAATATCAGGATTCTGGAGAAGTGCTATCTTGATGGCATCTTCTATTGTTAAAAGATTGTTGTTATAAAATTTTACAGAGCCTGTATCTGAGCAGAGTGCAATGTTAGTTAAAAGAGCAACTATAAAAACAGATATCGTTAACGTTAGAACATTTTTTCTAAACATATAAATTCCTCCTAATATAACCTCATATAAATTCCTTCTGACATAACTCTTATAATATTTTTTGAGAGGCTAAAAAATAAAATTTACTCCATCTCTTTATTTTGCCATTAAATAGCTTACTGCCTTTTCCAAACCATCTATGGAAAGCTCAAACATGGGAAATATTTTTGATATAGCGGCTATTGTGCTGGTGTAGTTCCACATAGATTGAGGCACTGGATTGAACCAGACAGAGTGTGAAAAGGTATTTGCAATGAATCGAAGTCTATCAATACTTGGCTTCCCGCTTCTCTCCCTTATATGTATTGAGCCATCAGTTGACATAAGTTCATAAGGAGCCATGCTTGCATCTCCAACCACAATAAATCGTGTATCAGGATCAAGTTTTATGAACTCATCAATCTTTATAGGTTTACGGTATCTTGAAGGGTCTTCCCACACACAATCATATATGGTGTTGTGAAAGAAGCAGGTTTTTACCTCTTTAAACTGCGAACGTGAGTAGTCAAAAAGAGTTTGCACAACTGAAATATAAGGGTCCATTGACCAACCGCCGTTATCAATTGCAAGTATAATCTTAAGTCTATCTCTTAATGAGCTGTCAAATACAAGTTCAATCTCTCCGCCGTTTTTCATCGTTCTGTAGATTGTAGAGTCAACATTAATATGATCTTTTGGTCCTGTTGGCACCATATTTCTAAGACGCTTGAGAGCTTCCCCAATCATTGCCTGAGTTAAAGGTCCATGATTTGAATAATCTTTATATCTTCTTTCACTAGCAACCTTTACAGCAGATTTATTTCTTGATTCTCCACCAACTCTCATTCCACCCGGATGGTATCCAGAGTGTCCAACAGGAGATGTTCCTCCTGTTCCAATCCATTTATTTCCCCCTTCATGCCGCCCTTTTTGCTCTTTTAGCCTCTCTTTGAAATAGTCAATTAATTGATCAGGAGTGAGCTTTGCAAGTTGTGATTCATCAATTCCTAAAGCATCAGCAAGCTGTTTTGGATTTTTAAGCCACTCATCAAGCATTGCCCTTGCAATCTCATCTATTTCAAAGCCATCAATATCAGGCAGAGGAACTCCATCAAAGTGGTAAGCAAAAACCTGATCGTAAAGGTCAAAGTATCGCTCGCTTTTTACTAAAACTGCTCTGGCACAGGTATAAAAATCATCAAGCGAGTTTATAAGCCCCATTGACATTGCCTTCTGAAGAGTCAGAAATGATGTTGGTGTAACTGGAACTCCAACCTCTTTTAGTTTGTAGAAAAATGTTATAAACATAGACTATATCTCTTATTTTATAATTTTATTTAGATTGAGTATTTACTATTTAAGGTCATAAATTTAGTTCACGTTTCTATAGTATTCCAGATAAATAAATTGGCAATTCCTATTGCCCCACCCCCCTCCCCAATGGAGAGGGGGATAAACACTCCCTCCACTTGGGGAGGGCTGGGGAGGGGCAAAATAATTATCTGGAAACCTATAGATTAACAGACATCTCACATCGCTTACAATCAAATAGGAGTTTATAACTACGTTTTCCATCTGTCAATGTAAGTGGTGGTTCAAGTTTCAACTTAGCTCTATCTTTTTTAAAACAAGCTCCTATTTCTCTTCTGATACAATATTTAGTAGTCATAAGCACTCTTTCAGAAGAGTTTAACCCTATCCTTGCAGAGGAGCTTAACCCTGACTCAAAAGCATCTTCTAAAACCTCTGCACCATGATTCTCATAAAATACCTTAGCATAGCTGTTAAAAATATTGGCTTTATAGTCGAGAGTTTTTTCAGGATATATGGGGATTGTTAAATTGTTTATCAATCTTTTTTTTACTGTATAGCTTTTCTCTCTTAAACGCGTGAGATTATCTAAGGCATCTCGTCTTAAGCTATTAAGAATACTTTTGGGTAAAAACGATGGTCTAATAGTATAGATATTGATAACTAACTCTTTGACCTCAAAAATTGTATTACCTGTGCTTCTTAGTTGAGATTGAATCTGTTCTTCAATTCTCTCTGGCTGTTTTGCCTCATTATATAAAATTGGCAGGTTTGAATTAACAACATAGCCATCTTGGTCTGTAATCGTTAGGTTTATCTCTTTATCTTTCTGCTCAAACACCATAGAGACACTTATTTTGCGATAAGCACTAATTTTATCCATAAGTTTTAAAAATTGATGATCATGATTGCGAAACAACTTAACTCCAACACCCAGCTCACTCATATCGTTTGGAAATATGCACCCATTTTCATCAATACGCTCTACTCTAAAACCTTTTAATACGCCTGTACGAGAGATAAAGCACATTCCATCACCGTTATGAAGTGTTTTTCCCTTAATCAAGAAATACCCACTCTTTTTTTCTATACGAGTTATTTTACCAACATCAGCACCTATTGACTTTGGGGTGTCAATTGCAGCTTGATGTTCAATCTCTTTAGAGTCAAAAAGAAAATAGCGGGTATAACCGCGGTTAAATGTTTTTTTGATGTCTGGAACAAACTTAAAATGAATATCTCCTGAGCTTTGCTTTCTATATCCTTTATGAGATTTAATAAAGCTGTCAATATCCTGTCGGTAGGCTGCAACAACATTTTTAACATAAGCTATATCTTTATAACGACCTTCAATTTTAAAAGAGGTGATTCCAGATTGTGCTAAATCTTTAATGTGATCAATGAGATTTAGGTCTTTTAGAGAGAGAAGGTGTTTGTTTGAAATAACATCTCTTCCTTTTCCATCTTTAAGGGTATATTTCATACGACAAGGTTGGGCACATACTCCTCTGTTACCACTTCTGCCAAAAGATGCTTGACTCAGATAACACTGTCCGCTGTAGGATACACATAAAGCACCATGCACAAAACATTCAAGCTCAACATCTGTTTTAGAACGAATTTCGCTTATTTCGTTAAGGTTTAGCTCACGTGCAAGAATTACCCTGCTAAACCCAACATCTTGGAGAAATTTGACTTTTTCAGGGGTAGTGTTGTGCATCTGAGTGCTTGCAATAAGGGGAATCGGGGGAAGGTTTGCTTGTAGAAGAGCCATATCTTGTATAATGAGTCCATCAGCTCCAGCCTCATAAACTTCTGAAACTATATTTAGGGCAGCTTCAATTTCTGAGTCAGCAAGAATTGTGTTTAGTGCTATATAGACCCTTGCATTGAAAAGATGAGCGTAATCAATTAGTTTAGCAATATCATTTAAGCTGTTTCCAGCATTTGCTCTGGCACTAAAGCGTGGAGAGCCAATATAAACCGCATCAGCACCGTGGTCAATTGCGGCTTTACCCAGTTCTTCATTGCCAGCAGGTGCTAATAGCTCCAAGTTGATAGTCAATTTGAGACTCCTGAAATATTAAAGAGCAGATAGCCATTATTGTAATCAGGCCCACCTATGGTAACACTGCTTCCATTCTTAAGAAGAATTTGGGTCGTAAATATTGGGGAACTTTTTTTAAGAATACGGATTGTAAATTTAATCCTATCTCCACTCATTCCACCCGGAATTATTTCAAGAGTTCTATCATCTGGAAGAGAGACTATTGCCGTTGTGTTATAGGCAATAGTCATGGTACGTGAATCAATTAATTGGTAGGAGGTATATTTGAAAACAGACTGAAGTTGCTCTGATATATCCTTTAAGGTTGGGTCTATTTTAGGAGAATCTAAAGGAGCTTCAGAGGAAGCAAGAATTACTTTTACGCTGCTTATTACAGAATCACCTGCATTTGAGTTATTAACACCTAAGGTTAAAAATATTGAAATATTTACAACAAACACCAATACGGCAATTAATATCTTTACTCTAAACAACTTTAATATATTAATAATTTTCTCATCTTTTTTATCTCTCTCATCTTTTTTATCTCTCTCACCTTTCTCATCTCTCTCATTTTTTTTATCATTTTTTCCCATTTTTTTATTAAACATTATTTATCATACCTCTTTATACAATATTATGGTCATTTTTTTATCCTCGCTCTCAAGAATCATTACAGATGAGCCTTCAGACTTAACAGAAGTTATTATCGCATTTGGTTCATCTTGTGGAAAAGAGATAGGTTTTGAAGCAACTTTATTCTCAACATTTACAATATTATCACTTAAAATCATATTTTGAGAATAGAACTCAACATAAAATATAGTTGAACAAACTATAACAATGGCACATGCTATTTGAAATCCTATGTTTCTTACACTAAAATTGAAACCATTAAACATAGAGTATATATATCTTTCCAGATAATCATTTTGCCCCTCCCCAGCCCTCCCCAAGGGGAGGGAGTATTTATCCCCCTCTCCATTTTCAATCGACTTTAATATAGATGCTTTTACTACATTGCTATCAATTTCAGATACTGCTAAGTTAATACGCGATTCAAACACCTGCTCAATATATTCATAATATTTTTCTTTTTTGTTGCTATCGTGTTTGTTGCTATCTTTGTTTATACTCATCTTCATCTCTCCGTATTTTAGGTGAATGACATAGAGTGGTTAAGAACTTTTTTGCATAGTGAAGTCTTGATTTCACAGTCCCAATATTAACCCCAAGTGTTTGTGCTATATCTTCATAGGACATCTTTTCAAATACTTTAAGAACCAAAACAGTTCTAATTTTTTCAGGCAACTGCCCTATCTTATTCATAATAATATTCTCTGATTCATATTCTATATATTCAGCTTCGGGGGTTTGTGGCTTCTCTTGATATTTATCTCTATAGAGTAAGTCATTATTTTCATTAAAGTTCTTATCTTCAAGAGTTTGGTGATTCCATCTAAATCTTCTTATCCACCTTCTTTTCCAGTTAAGAGAGATATTGATAGTAATTTTTCTCATCCATGTAAAAAGCCCAGACTCCTCACGAAAATTGTCAATATTTTGATAGACACTTAAGAATACATCTTGGACAATTTCAAGGCTCTCTTCTCTATCAAGGGTTATGCCGCAGGCAATGGCAAGAATTCTTTTTTGGTAAGTATCAACAAGAACCTCAAAAGCTCTCTTGTCTGCCTGCCTTAATCCTTGAAGTAACTCTTTCTCATCAAGTTTCATTGATTGATATTGCTTGATTCTATTGTAAATTGAGTTGGTTGTTAAATGCAAAAATTAGTTTTATTTTAAGGGTTTTGCCAATTTATTTAGATACCCAAATCCTTTTAGTTTTCCAATAACCTTCACGTATAATCACGCGGTCATATCCACCTGGAATCCAATGTCCTCTGCGGCTGTAGTGTCCTGGATACCATCTTTGTTTATAAATAGGTGGAACCCAAACCCTCTCAACACTCCAGTAGCCTCTGTCTCTCCTATCAAATCTATCATCTCTATCATACCTGTCATGTCTATTTTCTCTTCTGTCATGTCTATCATATACATTATCTCTGTGGCGTCTCTCTCTCTCTTCATACCTATCTTGCCTACTCTCTCTATCTACATAAATATAGTTAGTTCTTGGTGGAGAGTTTATCTCACTTATAATAGCAGCCCCGAGGATAGCAGCTCCAACTCCAATAATAGCACCTTCAACAAAATTATTGCCTCTTCCATGTCTGTGTCCAGCTTCTACACAATCAACAGTTGCTACTATTCCGAAAATCGTTATAAACATTAATGTAATTGCTTTTTTCATTGTATTTCTCCTTAAATTAATATTGTATTGTCTTTAAATATTAAAAACCAATTACTCTATTTCTAATCCTATTGACACCGAAATTTTTCTTTTGTTCAAAAGAAAATATAAATTTATGGAATCTTTTTTTATGGATAATTATAAAACACCTCCTCCACTCAAAACAGGCGATACGATTGGTGTATGTGCCCCGTCAGGTTCGTTTGAACATGACCGTTTTAATATCGGGATAAATCGCCTTAAATCAATGGGATTTAATCTTTATATTCCATCTGCTATTTATGAAAAAAAAAGATATTTAGCAGGAGAGGACAAACTTAGAGCAGATGTAATAAACTCACTCTTTGAAATGAGAGATATTAAAGCCATTATCTGTGCAAGAGGGGGATTTGGGGCAATGAGACTCCTGAATTATATAGATTATGATCTGATAGCAAGAAATCCTAAGCTCTTTGTGGGATTTAGTGATATTACAGCTCTACTTGTAACTATTTCTGAAAGAGCCATGATAAAGGTAGTTCATGGTCCAGTTGTAACCTCACTTGCAGATACTAACGAAGCTACTTTACAATCTCTTTATGAACAGTTGACCTCATCTTATGATTTGAATATCTCCTTTTATAGTCAAAATCTTCAAGAGAAAGAAAAAGCTCCCTCTGCATCGAGTAGCTACAATTGGTTATCTCTTAATGCAGAAAAAACTTTGAGAAAAGGCGTTGCTTCAGGAAAGCTGACTGGAGGTAATCTTACAACATTGTGTCATCTTACAGGAACTGCGTTTCAACCTAATTTTGATGGTTCAATCTTATTTTTAGAAGACCTTGGCGAACCTCCTTATAAAATAGATAGAATGCTTACTCAGATGAAACTTGCTGGTATGTTCAGTGGAGTTAAAGGTGTTATTGTAGGCTCTTTTGAAGGGTATGGACATCAAGAGTTTCTTGACGAAATCATACTTGAGATATTTGACAATCCTGAAGTGCCTATAGTTGTGGGAGTTGATGCTGGGCATGGCAAAACAAATATATCCATGCGTTTTGCAACAATGGTTGAAATCAATGCTGGTAAATAACAAGATGAAATCAATTTCTCAATTGATGCAAGACGGTGTAAATGACGGAGTTTTTCCATCTGGAGTTTTGCTTATATCCCATAAAGATAAGATTATATTCCATGAAGCATTTGGAGTAGCAAATATTGAGGCTCGTCAATTGGTTCAAAAGGATTCGATTTTTGATCTTGCATCATTGACTAAACCCCTTGCAACCGCACTTTGTGTAATGAAACTTGTAGAGCAAGGTATCCTTTGTCTTGAGCAGAGACTTTCCCAAATCCAACATATTGTGCAAACATTGCCAAATTATGCAAAGCCCCTCCCCAGCCCTCCCCACAGGGGAGGGAGTAATGTTATTTCGTCTCCCCACATGGTAGGAAGTGATATTATTCCCCCTCTCCACATGGGGAGGGGGCAAGGGGGTGGGGCAAATTATTGCGTAACATCAATTAATAATGACGCTGAATTTGCTATTCCAAAAGATAAGGCAGATATAACTTTAGATCAGCTTTTGCGTCATACATCTGGATTGCCTGCCCACAGACCATTTTATCAAGAGCTTATCTTACATCCAGAACCAGAACGAAAAAAACTTTTAAGAGAGCTTATTCTAAAAGAACCTCTTGTCCAAAAGCCGGGTAAAGAGCAAATTTATAGTGATCTTGGCTATATGCTTCTTGCATGGATAGTTGAAAGAGTATCTGGATTTTCTCTTGATATTTTTGCCTATAAGTTTATATATGAGCCTATTGGAATAAATAATCTATTTTTTATACCGATTCACCAGAATAGCTGTAGTGATAAGAGCTATTCTAAAAACATCAACTGCAAAAACAACAATGACTTAAATAAATATATAAAAAAGCAAATAGCTGATCTAAAACAACATAAATTGTTTGTGCCAACTGAAATTTGTCCATGGAGAAAAAAGATGCTCCAAGCAGAGGTGCATGATGACAATGCTTGGGCAGTTGGAGGAGTTGAGGGTCATGCTGGACTTTTTGGCACGGCCTTAGGTGTTTGGTCTATCCTTATTGAACTTATGAAGATACTTCATGGAGATGAGAGTTTGCTCGTCAGAAGCGATATTTTGAAGATTTTTTTGGCAAAAAAAAGTAGAGTGGAGATAACATACAACCATCACATGTTTGAGAGCATCATATCTAAAAGATTTGATATGGTTGCTGGTTTTGACACCCCATCTGTAAAAGGTTCTTCTTCTGGCAGATATTTTGCATCTGAAAGCATAGGTCATCTTGGTTTTACAGGCACATCATTTTGGTTAGATCCAATAAAGTCGCTTATAGTTATTTTGCTATCCAACAGAGTTCATCCAACCAGAACAAATCAGAAAATAAAGGAGTTCCGCCCAAAGCTACACGATCTAATAATGGAAACTCTTGGAATTACTTAAAAAAAGTCAATATGAAAATTTTAATATAACATTGATAGATTGATAACATGGGTCGGGATTAAAAAGAGGCATTAAATGGACAAATCAAAACTTGTTATTATAGATGATACTCCGTCAAATCTTAAACTTTTAACGGGTATCTTAGACTCTACTGAGTATATAATCTATCCAATATCAGACCCTGTTATTGCCATTGATGCTATAAAGGGATTAGTTCCTGATATTATTTTGCTTGATATTATAATGCCCAAAATTTCAGGTTATGATTTATGCAAATTATTAAAATTAGACCCTATTACTAAAAATATTCCAGTCATCTTTATTACCTCTCGAGATAATATTGAGGATAAAATCAAAGGTTTTTCATTAGGAGCTGTTGACTATATAACAAAGCCGTTTTTGTCAGATGAGGTTATTGCTCGAGTTCAGATTCATATTAAAACGTATGCTCTTCAAAAGAGTCTTCAAAGAAGAACAGAGGATATGCAAGCTCTAAATAATAGGCTTGAGCATGAAAATCTTGAGAGGCGTAAAATTGAAGAGGAATTAAGAGAGTCATATCTTTGGCTAAATAGAGTGTTTAACGCTCTTGAAGAGGCTGTTATCATTTTAAATCCAGACAGAGTTGTAATTGACGCCAATCCAGCAGCAGAAAAGATATTTGGATATACAAGAGAGGAGCTAAAACAGCAATCTTGTGAAATATTTCATGTAGATTATAACCATTTTGTAGAGTTTAAAAATAAAACAGCTTTAGCATTTGAAAAAGGTGAAACTATAAACTTTGAGTATAGGGCAAAAAGAAAAAACGGCACTATTTTTCCAAGCGAACATAGCGTGGCACTCCTTAAAACAAGTTCTCAAAAAAGTATAGGTATGGTAAGTGTTGTGAGAGATTTGACAGAAAAGAAAAAAGCTGAGGAGCAATTAAGAGAGAGTGAAAAATTAAAAACTGTCTTGGAAATAACAGGAGCTGTATGCCATGAGATGAATCAACCCTTGATGGCTATTTCAGGCTATTCTGAACTTGCTTTAATGGATATTCCAACAAATAATCCTGCACAGAAAAAATTAAAAAAAATACAAAAGCAGGTTGAAAGAATGGCTGAAATAACAAAAAAGCTGATGCGTATTTCAAGATATAGGACTAAAGATTATCCTGATTGTAAGATTGTTGATTTAGTTAAAGCATCTGAAGATTTTGAGGATAAGAATTAAAATTTAGATTTTTGTTTTACCCAAAATGGAGAAAAAATGGACACAATAATAACTCGATTCCCTCCCAGCCCCACAGGATACCTTCATATCGGTGGGGCAAGAACAGCACTTTTTAACTGGCTATATGCAAGACAAAAGGGAGGCAAATTTGTTTTAAGAATTGAAGATACTGATGAAGCCCGCTCTACAAAGGAGTCTGTTGACGCAATTTTTGAATCACTTGAATGGCTTGGAATTGATTGGGACGAAGGTCCCTATTTTCAGACCCAGCGTTATGATATATACAGAGATTATATACATAAATTAGTTGAATCAGGTCATGCCTACTATTGCGACTGCACGCAAGAAGAGGTAGAGGCAATGAGAGAAGAGGCAAGAGCTACGGGTAAGAAGCCCATGTATAATGGCAAATGTAGAGAGCTAAATAAAAAACCAAACTCAGAGGGCAAAGATGGAAAATCTACCAATATGGTAGTTCGCATTAAAGCACCAAGAATGGGATCAACTGTTGTTGATGATGTTGTAAAGGGAAGCACAGCTTTTCCAAACAGCGAAATTGATGACTTTATCATTCAAAGAAGTGATGGCAGCCCAATGTATAACCTTGCAGTGGTTATTGATGACATAACCATGAATATAAATACCATAATCAGAGGTGATGACCACCTTGTAAATACTCCTAAGCAGATCATCATATACAATGCACTTGAAGCATCTTTACCTCTGTTTGCCCATGTTCCAATGGTTCTTGGATCTGACAAAGCCCGCCTTAGCAAACGCCATGGTGCAATGTCTGTTAGCGAATACAGAGATATGGGATTTTTGCCTGATGCAATGTTAAACTATCTTGTAAGGCTTGGTTGGTCTCATGGAGATCAAGAGTTTTTTACAAGACAAGAGTTAATTGAAAAATTCTCTCTTGAGCATATTGGACGATCTCCTTCTATGTTTGATATGGATAAACTCACCGCCTTAAACGCGAAACATATACAGAGTAAATCGCCATCAGAACTTGCTCCATTTTTTTTGTCTAACCTTGAGAAAATAGGGATTAGACCACAAATAGAGTCAGAGGCATCTAAAGCGGGTCTAAATTTTGAATCAGAATCGCAGGATACATCTAACTCGGCTCTTGATTCTTCACTCAATTTAGAAAAAATAATTGAGACCCTTCAGCCAAGAAGCAAAACAATGGTTGAGATGGCAGAGGCATCAAAATTTTATTTTAAAGAGGAAATAGAATTTGATGAGAGTTCTGCAAAAAAATTCCTAAAGCCAGATATTATTGAGACTTTAAAAATATCAGCAGAGTATATCAAGTCGATTGATCTTTCTGATTTTTCAGAAAAAAACTTAGAAGATGTCTTTAAAAAAGTTATGGAAGAGACAAACCTTAAATTTGGTAAGATTGCCCAGCCATTGCGAGTTGCATTGACAGGAACAACAGTAAGTCCCGGAATATTTGAGATGATGCTTGCATTAGGAAAAGATAGAACAGTTCAAAGAATTGAGAGGGCGGTTGAATATATAGAAAAAGCGTAATATTTTTTGAATAATTGATTTCCTGCAAAACTCTCTTTTTATCCAATAATATCAAGGATTAAATCCAAGTTTTGCAGGAAATTTAATTTTTATTCATGCCTAAGTGCAAATACTGGCTCCATCTTTGCTGCTTTATAAGCTGGATACAATCCAAAAAATACTCCGATAAGAACAGACATCAAAAGAGGTAAAAATACAGAAAACAAAGTGATTATAGTCTGCCATTGAGCAACTACTGAGAGCAGTTTTGAAGAAACTGCTCCAAGTAAAATACCAGCAAGCCCACCTATTGAGGTTAAAATAATAGATTCTGTTAGAAATTGAAAAATAATATCATTCTTGGTAGCACCTACAGCCCTTCTTATTCCAATCTCTTTGGTTCGCTCAGAAACTATTGCAAGCATTATATTCATTATTCCAATTCCACCAACAAAAAGCGATATACTTGCAATAGCACTTAAAACAAGGGTAAATGTTCGTTGAATTTTCTGACTCTGTTTTAAAAGCTCCATTGGAACTATAATTTGATAGTCATCTATCTGATTATGTGCAACTTCCATGATTCTCTTTATCATTTTACCAGCTATAACAACGCTCTCACTTGTGTCTATTTGTGAAATTATTTCCGTTATATTATTTTTATTGCCAAAACCATTATAATTTTGATTGGTTAGCATATTGCTTTCATTGCCAAACGAATTTAAAGGGATAAAAATAATCTCATTATAGTCTCTTGCAGATATTGTAGAGCTTTTTTCTGTTTCACGGCTAAACCTGTTTAAGATGCCGATAATTTTAAATATATTATTTGGGACTGTAAATATTTCAGGGAAAGAGCTGGTGTTTGAAATTGACGTTGGATTGAGAATATTGTTAAAACAGGTCGAAAGATGTAGCAGTTGAATTGGAATTGAAGGTAAAAGACGAATTTAATTAGTGATTTACGGAGTTGCTAATGGAGAAGAGAGCTATGAAACAGAAATCTTACAAAGCTATAATAACGATATTAGACCCTGAAGAAAATACGATGGACGAGAAGGAATACGAGTTAGATATAAAAGGAGGTAGTCTCAATGATATTGAGGCATCGGTGAGTAATTTTAGGAATGGATTATTACCGAATGTTGGCAGAGTATTCTGGATAATGAACAGAAAGAGTATTTTAAAAAAAAGCCCGCAGAGATAGTGTGTAATGGGATAAATATTATAACAATTAAAACTCTTCATGGCAGCATTGAATTTAGAAACCAGCGTTTTAAAGATAGAGATGGACGGGAAGTATCAGGTTATGTTGGCGTATAGGTGAAGGGATGCACCATCATTGCACAAGAGGTTTGGAAGAACTTGCTTGCAGGTATGCACGTGATACGAGCTATGGAAAAGCTGTGGAGGTTATCAAGGATGTTAGTGGTCATGAGCAATTGAGTGCCAGACTATCCATAAATTAGTTGCAGATAGAGCACAACAGGTAAGTGAAGAGCATAGCAAAAAGGCACGTTTAAAACTTGTAATGGGCAAAATGCCAGAGGTGAATCCCAAAGTTGAGCTGTATTCAGCAGAAGAAAAAGAGGTTCAGCTTGAAATTGAGAGCCTGTAAATAATTCTGTGTAAATGCGATTTATGTTATAGACGAAATCTCCCCTCAAATTCAATTGCGAATCTGTTCATAGCCTGTTTCCATTGATGAATAGGCATATTCCATTTTTTTGAGGCA
>JADGBE010000077.1 GCA_015231615.1 Desulfamplus sp.
AAAGACAATTTCTAAAAATTTAAGATGAAAAATGAAAAAGAATTTTCTAAAATATTTAGATGATAAAAACAGAGAACGTTATAAATCTTTGTTTCAAGTTATCTGGCAGCACTGGCAAAAACTCTTTGTCTGTGCACCAATCAGAACGCTTTTTCTCCATTATTCCATAAGGATTACCGCGTTTTTCAAGAGCTTTAAGAGGTTTTTGGAGAGACTGTGGAACCATTCCCTCATCAACCATACCTCTTCTTAAGTCAACAATCTTGTCAATATACTCTATGCCCAGCGGACACTCTTGCTCACAAGCTCCGCAGGTTGTGCATGACCAGATTTCCTCTTCTGTATAAATATCCTCCACAAGAAGTTTACTTTTATAGATCACATCTGATTTAAGAGGATAGTTTCTAAATATAAGGTCTCTTGCTTTGATTGTTATAAAACGAGGAGAAAGTGGTCTTCCAACTGCATTTGCAGGACATTGATCAGAGCATCTTCCGCAATCTGCACATGAGTAAAAATCAAGGATATGTTTCCATGTAAAGTCTTCAAGTTTTTTCACGCCGAGAGATTCAAGGTTATCAAGTTCTTCAGCACTCACACCATGTTTGACTGGCTTGATGTTCCCTTTTTTGACCCGCATAAAAAAGACATTGAAAATAGAGGTGATAACATGAAAATGTTTGCCCATTGGAAGAAAGCAGAGGAAAAAGAAAAAGGTGAGATCGTGGATATAATACATGACAATATGGAGTCCCTGCAAAGTGCTGTGGGATAGTCCTGATACCATTTCTCTAAATATCCATACAAGTGAAAGAGGGGCTAGAAATTCTGCGTGTCCTGTATGCTGCATTTCAGCCGCAAGCTCTGTTGCCTCAAATAAACTCTCTGAAATCATAAGAGTTGAGATAACACCAAGAACGAAAACCGCTTCAGCAGTATGATCTTTGCCATATTTTGCAGGCACAGCATATCTCTCGGGTCTTATAATTCCCCTTCTGAATGCTGCCACAATACAGGCAACAAGAACAGCAGTTGCAGCATAGTCTTTGAAAAAATTGTAAATATTACCAATTATTCCATCAAAACCGGGAAGAACAAAATCGTGAGATATACCAATAATAACAAGAGAAGTTGAACGGATAGAGAGTATTAAAAATCCTGCAAAAATTACAATATGCAAGACACCAGCAACCATGTATCTCGGCTGACGCCACTGGGCAAGCCAAATTACAATCAAGTTTTTGATGCGTTCTGGGATATTGTCAAAACGGTTATCAGGGGCGGATCGCACTAAAGGGGCAATGCGTCTTGCCATGATATAGGTGAAAAGTGCTATCCCTATCACAGGTATCACAACTGATAGAATAGCAGCAGGAAAAAAACCGAAAAACATAAAATTTGCTGGTCCAATCAATGGGGTCATGATCTTACTCCATAAAAAGTTAATAAAAATTGTAGTTAATTGTAAATATGGTAAACTTATGCAAATCAAATCAAAATAAATCAACTCTACTATAAACTTCTTACCTGTTTTGTTAGTTGAGTTGATACTTCTGCTACTTCCAATAAATATCTAAGAGCTTTATTGACAGCTTCGTCATTTGGAAATACCTTTGCAATATCAGGCTCAAGAAGAACAAAATTGGTTGACTCCTTTATTTTGCCTGCGTATTTCCCTCGAACGATCTTACCAAAATCTTCTCTTTTGTATTCGGGTCTAAGTTCGTCTGCTGACTTTTCTTTAACCTTCTTCATAAATTTGTCGTTACATTCAAAATATATTTAAGTAATCTTGGTTCAAGGCTTTAATTGACAATATCCTAAAGGTCAAGAAAAAAGATGCTTCACCTTATATATGGCATTCATTCTATGGATTGCTATTTATTGTATTAACTCTATTGTTAATTTCGAGGTTCTCTTTAGGAAAAGAAATGCTTTTGATGTTGTTGATATTCCCGTTTATTTTAGTTCCATTGATACTATTTTGAATACCATTTAAATAAAGATCAACTAATGGGTCAGTCATAGAAACAAGATCATATTTGCCATCAGCTGCAACCCATGTATTTATAACACCTTCAACCGCACCTAAAATAAATCTCTTAACTAAGCCAACAAAAAGGTCTTGACGTAAAGCTCCTTCCATCTGCCCCTGTTCGATTATTTCAGATAAAAATTCTAAATACATTTTAGAAATATCTTTAATATGGAAGGCTATATCTCTTCTATATCTAACTTCAGATTGAAAGATAATAGCCATATTAATATCATTTTGGAACTCTTGCAGATGACACTTTATTAAACTTCTCAATTTTAATTCAGCAGTTTCAGATCGATCTATTGCCTGTCGCATCTTTTCAAAAAAAGTGGTAGTTTTAAATTGTAGAAATTGATAAAGAATATCATCTTTATTTTTAAAATAGAGATATATTGTCCCATCAGCTACACCAGCCTCTGTAGCAATCTGAGTAATAGTGGATTTATAAAAGCCAAATCTCGCAAAAATAGAACCCGCACTCTCTAATATGGCATAATATTTATCTGTCTTCTCTTTTTGCAATTAACCATCACCTTAAATCTATTAATTAATGAATTGTCATTCATACATTATCAAATTCTTTTTTAATGTGTCAAGCGGAGAAAGTTATTTTATAAACCTTAATTAAGAGTATGTTTATAAAATAAAATCAGATAATTAATATCAACATTAATTTAATATAAAACTATATTGACTATACTATAATTGTTAAAAAATAAAAATATCAATTATGAAGGGCAATTCATTTATAAAATTGTTTGTTATTATATTTTCTAATTCCTTATATCCTAACTTAAGTTTACTTGAAATTTTTGATAGTTTTTGATAGTTCCATGTAAAAATGGCAAAAATAATTGATGAAACTAATAAAAATCATTACTATAATTACTACCATTTTAATGCAACCTACCTTTCATACAGTTAATATAAAAAATAATTTAACGAGGGATTATGACACAGAGTTCGATCTCAAAAGAAGATTTCCAGAAAGCACTTAAAGTAGGCAGACCTGACAATATTAAGAGACTTTTTCCAAATTCCCAAGCATTAATTGTTAGTGGAAAATATATCGACCGAGCAATGATAAAAAAAAATAAAGCAATGACAATTGCTGCAAACGGCAGAAACCACTTTGTGATCCAAGGTGCTTTGATGGCTGCACAGCGTGCCAATGCCGCAATTATTATTGAGATTGCCCGCTCAGAAGGCGGAACTTCTGCATACTGTCCCGTAAGCCTTTGGAATATCGCAAGACATGTTGATGCTCTTTGCAATGAACTCAATATTACAGTTCCAGTTGCGATCCATGCTGACCATTTTGGCATCAAGAGTATTGAAGATATAGAACAGGCAAAAATCGAAATCCCCTCTCTTTTTGACGCTGGTATCACATCAATTGCCATTGATGCTTCACATCTGACCGATGCCCAAAATCTTCTTGCAAATTTAGAGCTAATGCCATTTGTGCCAAATTGGGCAGGTCTTGAGACAGAAGTTGGTGAAATTAAAGGTAAATCTGGACTTTCAACTGCTGAAGAGGCACTTTTTTTGATTCAAGGATTAAATGCTCACAATATTTTTCCAAATTGGATTGCCCTTAATAACGGCACAACTCATGGTATTGAAGAGAGTGGAACTGGTATAAATGTAGAACTTACTCACCAAATACATAAAACATTGGAAAAGTATAATGTATCTGGTGCCCAGCATGGCACATCTGGTAACAGCTCTGCAAAATTAATGGAGATTGCTTCAAAGACCAGAACCACAAAGGCAAATGTAGCAACTGCACTTCAGATGATTTCATGGGGCGTAGAGGTCAATGATTTTGGCAATGCAATTCTTGATAGCAACGGAGATTTTATCAAGAAACATGACAAAGGAATGAGTGAACAGACATGGAACAAGATGCTTGCCATTGCTGAAAAGCAGAAACTTAAAGGTGGAGATTTTAAGAAGCTAAATCTTCCATTTGAAAACATTTTTCTTTCACAGACTAAGGTTATAAGAGAGCGTATGGCAAAGGGTGTTGAAGATTTTGTTTTTAATATGCTTGTAAATATTTTCAATGCACAAGATACAGCACCAATTGCAATTGAGGATATTATAAACTGCGGTTCCCATGATCCTGGTCCAAAATCTACACCCATTGAAAGGGCTGAAGATTGGACAAAAGAGGAAATTATAAGAAAAGGGGGATTAATTCAAAGCGACAAAGGTGCGACCGGAAATTTTGATGATTAAATGAAAAAAACTTTAGTTTTAACTCTTATATGCCGATCTGGTGGATAAAGGAGAAAAAGACCATGCAGATTCCATCATATCAAATACAGAATGTTCTCAAGGTTTATAGTAAACAATTAAGCCAAGGACGTGCTATAGCCAGAAATCAGCAGGCTGGAAATGATACTCTATCTGCTGATAAGGTCAAAATCTCTGCTGAAGGTAAAAGAGCTGCAATTATAGAAAAAGTTGCAGCTGGTATTGTAGATAAGATTACAACAGTTGGTCCACAGGAAACTATGGAAAAAGAGATAACGGGTAAGCTTGAAAAAGAGATGGGTGGAAAAATTGATTTTACTAAAAGAAAAGGGGAAAAATTTAGCTTTAGTTCAATTGATGAAAATAACCAAAAAAGCACCCAGACTCTTTCTGTAGAAGATTCCAACTTTGTATTAAAAAGGATGACACAATTAGCAAGAGAAGCCGCGGCGAAACCATAGAGATGTAAACGAGAGGTGAAGATATGAGAATTCAAAATCCCAATACTATATTTGTTCAAAAGGCATACTCACAGTCTGAAACAAGTAAAGCATCAAAATTTATTCCAGTTGAAAATGCTATAAAAAATGGAAAAAGCGATAGTGTAACCTTTTCTGACACTACGTTGCAACTTCAGAAAATTTCTGCTGCTATGGATACTACTCAGGAGGGCAGAGCAGACAAAATCAACTCTCTCAAAGAGTCTATAGCACGAGGAACATACTCTATTGAGCCTGAAAAGATAGCTGAAAAATTCATGAATTCATTCTCTATTTGATAACTCTTACTGATTATATTTTTCTAAAAGTTAGAAAAAGCTGTAACACTTAAGAATACAATATTTTTAAGATATTTTTTAAGATGCAAATTATAAATTTCATACTTTGTTCGTCTTATCAGATTTAAATAAATTATGAATTTCATACCTGTTCATCTTATCAGATTAAAAAAACATAGCAACCCAGCAAAAAATTCCTAGTTACCAAACTTTTTGATAATCCTTTCTTAAAAAATTACCTACCTATATCTACCTACATATTAAATTGTTCTCTCAATATCGTCTATTTTACTGAATTTATGGTTTCTATTTTTTAAATAAATATAGTATAAACAACGTGTTAGGCTTTTTAGCTATTGTTTCTTTTAAGGGTTGTGTTAATTTATTTATACATGGTCTGTTTTTTGCTTATAAGATTTTTCATAATATATAGTAATTTATTATTAAAACTTAAGCTTTATAGGTGGCCAAATGATAGACTCAATAAACGGTTATACGCCAATCAGCCAAAATAGTAGCACTATTTCAAGTAAAATCGAAAGTACTGAGAATTCAGAGCTTTTTAAGCAATTACTTAATAAAGCTGTGCAAGGTAAGGTAGAGCATACTCAGACAATAGACCGTAGTCTTGAAGAGTTAGGTGCAAGTGCCTTAGGGACGGTTCAGAAAAATAGATCAGGAGAGCTATTATCAAAAATTTCTTCTATAAATGATATTAACATCAATAACCCTATAGCAAAGGTTGAAAGCAGAGCAGAGGAGCTTATTGATAAATTGAACCTATATACAAGTGAGTTAGAAAATCCTAAATTCTCTTTAAAAGATATAGACAGCTTAATGAATGAAATTAATCAGAGTGCAGGTAGTCTTCTTAAAGATGCCGAAGATTTAGGTGGAAATACGGATAAGGAGCTAATGGATATTGTTCGCGAGTGTACAATTGTGGCACAGTCAGAGTATATAAAGCTCTACAGAGGAGATTATCTTGATAGCTCCGTTTGATTTTATGTTTATTAAGAAGAGAAATTTCTATTTTTTCTTACTTTTATACCCTTTTGCTCAAGGTGATTTTTAATATCATTAATAGTATAAGTACCATAGTGAACCATAGATGCTATGAGAGCTGCATCAGCACGACCTTTTGTCAAAACTTCAGATATATGTTCAGGTTTTCCAGCTCCGCCTGAAGCTATAACTGGAATGGATACATTATCTGAAATTAATTGGGTCAAAGCCATTTCATAGCCATCTTTAGTCCCATCAGCATCAATTGAGTTCAGACATATCTCTCCGGCTCCAAGTGCTTGACCTTGTTTTGCCCATTCAAGTGCATCAATACCCATGTATGTCCTACCACCGTTGATGACAACTTCGTATCCAGAGGCAATCCCTTTTTTCTCTCCAACATGTTTTACATCCATACCCAAAACAACACACTGATTTCCAAATGCTTTTGCCCCTTGTGATATAATTTCAGGATTTTTTACAGCAGCAGAGTTGACGCTTACCTTCTCTGCACCTGCTAAAAGAACAGCTCTCATATCTTCAAGAGTTCTTATCCCTCCACCAACTGAAAAAGGTATAAAAATTGTTTCAGCCACCCTACGAACTACGTCAATCATAATATCTCTTTTCTCGTGAGATGCTGTAATATCATAAAAGACCAACTCATCAGCACCAGCCTCATAATAGAAGCGTGCCATTTTAACAGGATCACCAATATCAACATTATTTTCAAATTTAATGCCTTTTGTTGTTCTTCCTTCACGAACATCAAGGCATGGAATTATTCTTTTACTAAGCATTAATATATCCTTAAAAATAGGAATAAATTTTGAATAATTTGCAATCTAAACAAATAGAGGCAAAAGATGAATAGGCAATCATGGTTTCCATAGACAGAAATTTTTTAAGATCAATAGCCCTGGTTCTCCACTTTTCTCAAGGTGAAATTGAGTTGCAAATAGGTTATTTTTTCCAATAGCTGAGGCAAAAGTTATCCCATATTGTGTCTCTCCGTAGATATGACTTTTATCAATTGGAACTGGAAAATAACTATGGACAAAATAGAACTCATCGTTTTGCTCTATTCCATTAAAAAGAGGGTGGTTTTGAACTATATTAAGTCCGTTCCATCCCATGTGAGGCACTTTAAGACAATGATCAACTGCGTTTTCATCATTAATTAAAATTCTATTTCCAACTTCTTTCATATTATTAGGAAATGATTTAGCTTCTCCTTTAATTAATCCAAGACACACTGTATCATTTTCTTCACTTCTCTCCATTATAATCTGACATCCAACACATATACCAAGCATGGGGATTTTTGCTTTAAAACTCTGTTTTAGGGCATTGTCGATTTCTTTTTTCTGCATAATTTCCATTGCAGCTCCAGCAGCCCCTACACCCGGAAAAATAATCCTATCTGCATTGGCAATTTTTTCAGGATCATCAGTAATAATGGAGTCATATCCAAGATATGACACCGCCCTCTTAACGCTTGTAAGGTTTCCAGCTCCGTAATCAACAATAATTATCATAAAATATATGCCTTGCTATAGTTTTATTAATCTTTCCAACCATGTTGCCCAATCAATTTCACAAACCTGCATCCACCAAGGCTTTTGGTTGAAGTTCCAAATCTATTTTTTTCAAGCAAAAGAAGTTCTTGAGCCATTAACCCACCTACAGGCATAACAAGTTTACCACCAACTTCAAGTTGATCAATAAGAGGTTGAGGAATTTTTTCTCCCCCTGCTGTTACCATAATAGCGTCAAATGGGCTTTCTGATTTCCAGCCAATAGTGCCGTCAGAATATTTTGTAATAATATTATGATATTTTAGAGTGTCAAATAACTTGCGAGTCCTGATAAAAAGAGTATTGTTACGCTCAATAGTATAAACACGCGATACTATTTGGGCAAGTACTGCTGCTTGGTAGCCCGAGCCCGTTCCAATTTCAAGAACACGATTATTTTTTTGCAGTTGTAATGATTGAGTCATCTCTGCAATAATATATGGCTGAGATATAGTTTGGCTCTCCCCTATAGGCAGTGGGTAATCCATATAGGCACTGTCAGTCAATGCTTCATTTACAAATAGGTGTCTTGGAACAGTGAGCATGGCATCAATTACATTAGTATCTGTAATGCCTCTGGCAATGATTTGGCGTTCAACCATCTCTTTTCGCCATCTCTCATATTTTATTGGTTCATCTTTCATGTTTATTAATTAGCAGTAGCAAAACTTTTCGTCAAGCCAATATAGCAAAGGTTATATTGAGTTTTTTATTTTTATGCTATAAGAAATGAGCTATTTTATGAATATTAATTCACTATTAATAGGTAAAGGATATAACATTATGCAATGGGTTAGGAACAATCATTGTTGGATTCAAAAAATACCCATAGAATTATAATTCTATTTTAAAACTTTGAAATAAATAAAAATTTTTATTTTTTATTTATAAAAAAATATTTTTTCAAAATACTTGACATATTCCCATCTATTTTGTTAATCAGAAATGAATACTCATTCACAGTCAATGAAAAGTATTATTAATTACACACAGGAGGTAGTCATGAGTAGAAAGATCAGAAAGGCTGCGGTAATCGGTTCTGGAATAATGGGTGGTGGCATTGCTGCCCTCCTTGCCGGTGCTGGAGTAAATGTGCTGCTTTTGGACATCGTTCCCTTTGATTTAAAAGAAGAGGAAAAAAGTGATCCAGCAGCAAGGAATAGAATTGTCAAAGCCGGTATGGATGCAGCACTTGCATCTGCCCCATCTCTTTTTATGAACAAAAAAGATGCAACTTTGATTAAGATAGGAAACCTTGAAGATGATTTTAACAAACTTGCAGACTGCGATTGGATTTGTGAGGTTGTTGTTGAGAATCTAAAAATCAAACAAACTCTTTTTAAACGCATTGAAGGCATCAGAAAACCAGGTTCTATTATCAGTTCCAACACTTCTGGTATTCCTCTAAAGGATATATCCGAGGGGCTAAGTTTAGATTTTAGACACCACTTCATGGGAACCCACTTTTTTAACCCTGTCCGTTATATGCACCTTCTTGAGCTTATACCAGGGGCTGAGACTCTGCCCGAAGTGCTTGATTTTGTTGCATCATTTGGCGAAAAATATCTTGGAAAAGGTATTGTCTGGGCAAAAGATACACCAAATTTTGTCGGCAATAGAATTGGTATCCACGGCATCGGTGCAGTCATGGGTGCAATGCTTGAAGATGGTTTAACAATTCCTGAAGTTGATGCCCTGTTTGGTTCTGCCCTTGGTCGTCCAAAGACAGCTATATTTAAAACTTCTGACCTTGTTGGTCTTGACACAATGTCTCATGTTTCTGCTAACTCTTATAATCTCTGCCCAGATGATGAGCAGCGTAACGCCTTTATAGTTCCTGAGTTTGTAAAGCAGATGATTGAGAAAAAGCTACTTGGCAATAAAACAAAAGCTGGTTTTTACAAAACAGAGCTTACCCCTGAATGGAAAAAGATAAGAAAAGTTATCAATCCCGCAACCCTTGAATATGAAGAGCTTACCAAAGTATCTTTCCCATGCTTAGATGAAGCAAAGAAAAAAGCAACTCTGCCTGAAAAGATGAAATGTGTTTTAACTGGTGATGATAAAGGGGCAAAATTTGCTTGGAAAATCGCGGCTATTAGTTTTCAGTATGCTGCAAACCGTATTCCAGAGATTTCTGATACCGTCATTGAAATAGATAACTCCATGAAATGGGGATACAATTTTGAGATGGGTCCATTTGAAATGTGGGATACCTATGGAGTTTCAGAAGCTGTTGAGAGAATGAAAGCAGAAGGTTTTGCAATTCCTTCAAATGTTATGGCAATGCTAAACGCTGGCAATAAATCCTTCTACAAACTTGAGAAGGGCGTTAAATATTTCTACGACTTTGCATCTTCTGCCTATAAACCAGTGCCAGTAAGCAAAACAGCAATATCTCTTGTTGCTGCCCGTGGTAATAATAAACTTGTTCTTGGCAACTCATCTGCAAGCCTTATTGATATTGAAGATGGAGTATTCTGTCTTGAATTCCACACAAAGATGAATGCTCTTAACGCAGAGATTATTGACACAATTGATCAGGCACTAAATTATGTTGATGCAAATGGTGTTGGTCTTGTTATTGGAAATCAGGCTGGTGGAATGCCAGGTGCTTTCTCTGCTGGTGCTGATCTTTCCCAGATTTCAAAGATGTGCCATGATAAAAACTATGCAGAGATTGACGCTTTCCTTGCAAGGGCACAGGCTGGAATTCAGAAAGCTAAATACTCTCCTTTCCCTGTAGTTGCAGCTCCTTATGGCATGACACTTGGTGGTGGCTGCGAAACCTGTCTTGGTGCTGATAGAATTGTTGCCCATGCAGAACTCTATATGGGGCTTGTTGAAATCGGTGTAGGACTTCTTCCCGCTGGTGGTGGTTGCTTAAATATCTGGAAACGGTTTATTGATGCTATTCCAGGTGGTGCTCATAAAGATATTGACCTTGCAAAACTTTTTGTTGCTGCATTTATGAATGTTGCTATGGCAAAAGTTTCAACTTCAGCAGCCCAAGCTATTTCCAATGGTTTCCTGAGTGCCAACGACCGCATTGTGTTCAACCGTGATACACAAATTGGCGAAGCTAAAAAAGAAGTTCTGAAGATGGTTGATGATGCCTATGCACCACCAATGAAGAAAAACATCAGAGTAATAGGAAATGCGGGGCAAGGTATGATTAATGCCGAACTTTTTAACATGCTCCAAGGAAAATTCATGAGCGAATATGATGCATTCCTTGCAAAACGCATTGCATTTGTAATGAGCGGTGGTAATGTCAATAAGGATACTGAGGTTTCTGAAGAGACTATTTTGAAACTTGAAAGAGAAGCCTTTGTTGACTTTGCAAAAGAAGAAAAAACTATTGCAAGAATTGACCAGATGCTCAAAACAGGCAAACCGCTCAGAAACTAATTTAAGGAGAAATTACAATGAGAGATGCATATATTGTACAGTCAGTAAGAACCCCTGGCTGCAAGCAGAAAAGGGGTCAATTTAAAGAGACAAGACCCGAAGAACTCCTTTCATTTATCATGAAAGCAGCGGTTGAAAGAACCCCGGGCTTAAAAGCCGGTGACATTGAAGATGTAATGTGTGGTTGTGCCTTTCCAGAGGCTGAACAAGGCTTAAATATTGGAAGAATTGCAGCTAAAATGGCGGGATTTCCAGATAGTGTATCAGGTGCTACAGTAAACCGTTTTTGTGCATCAGGGCTTGAGGCTATTGCTTTAGCATCTGCAAGAGTTCAGATGGGCTGGTCAGAGATCACAATGGGTGCTGGTATTGAGTCTATGACTTTTGTGCCTATGGGCGGAAATGTTCCAAGACCCCATCCTCAATATGCTATTGACGAGCCTTCTATGTATATTTCAATGGGTATTACAGCAGAAAATGTCGCCAACCGTTACAACGTATCAAGAGCTGACCAAGATAAATTTGCAGCAGATTCTCAGGCAAAAGCTGCAAAAGCTGCAAAAGAGGGGCTTTTTACAGAAATAGTTCCTACACCTGCATACAAATATGTTAAACAGGCTGATGGCACATATGCAAAAGAGCAGTTTCTCGTATCTATAGACGATGGTATTAGAGGTGATACAACAGCAGAAGGTCTTGCTAAAGTTCGCCCAGCTTTTGCCGTTAATGGTTCGGTTACTGCTGGTAACTCTTCGCAAACAACAGATGGAGCTGCTGCAACTATCATTGCTTCAAAAGCAAAATGCGATGAACTTGGGCTTAAACCAATCGCTAAAGTTGTTGCATACGTAAGTGTTGGCTGCAAATCTGATGAGATGGGTGTTGGTCCCCGTTATGCGATTCCCAAAGCCCTTGAAGTTGCAGGTTTAAAAATAGAAGATATTGATATTTTTGAGATTAATGAGGCATTTGCATCACAGGCACTTTACTCAATCCGTGAACTTGGCCTTCAAGACTCAATGCACAAAATCAATATTCATGGCGGTGCTATTGCCTTAGGTCATCCATTGGGATGCACAGGTGCAAAACTTACCGCAACTTGCCTTGCAAACCTTAAAGAGGTTAAAGGCAAATATGGTATTGTCTCAATGTGTATTGGTGGCGGAATGGGTGCTGCTGCTATATTTGAGATGGTTTAAAACTCCATAGAAATATAATCGCCTATGGTTGGTTATATTTCTACTATTTTTTTATATGATTGTAATGTAGGGAATGAACAACGTAAATGCTGTTCATTCCCTATTTTTTTATAATAAAATACTAAACTATAACTTCTAATTTCTAATACTTGGCCTCCGCAACCCATTTTTATCAAGTAAAATCAAGGGAACAATTCAAGTTTTACAGGAACTCTACTAAAATTCTTGACAATAGACTTGACCTCTTTAATCACATGTTATATGGAATTTTCATTTAGTATATGGGGTTTTAATAGCCGTTAAGTAGTAGCTTTTAGTAAATATCAATAATCCATTGCTTGCGAAGCCTGATTCATACCGTCCCTTCGTGCGGCGAAAAGCTTCATAAAAATTCAGAACTATCAATTGCCGATATTAGGCTTAAAGTCAGGTACATGCTAAAACCTATCACTCTTATTTGTATCCCATTTGCTGGTGGAACTTCATTTGCGTTCAGAGATATAAACAAACATCTTCATAATAATATTAAAACTATATACATTGAATATTCTGGACATGGAAGACGGCTCAATGAGCCTTTGTTAGACGATATACATGATTTGGTGTCAGATATATTTCACCAACTTTCTTATTCTGATAATTTTCCGTTTGCTATCTGGGGACACAGTATGGGTGGAACTATCGCCTATTTATTAACTCGTCGTCTTTTTAATGCAGGACTTCCATTACCGATCCATCTTTTTGTAAGCGGGGCACCTGCACCATCAATTCCTCGTAGCGAAAAAGATGTTCACAAACTACCTCGTGATGCTTTTATTGAAAAAGTTAAAAATTATGGGGGGGTAGCAGAAGAGGTGCTTGCAGAAAAAGAGCTTATGGATCTTTTTATTCCTATTTTAAGGTCTGATTTCAAAGCGTTAGAAGTTTATGAACATATCTTTTATCCGCCACTGCCTGTTCCTATAACAGCTATGCTTGGAAGTAATGAACATATAAAAGAGAAAGATGTAAAGGTTTGGCAGCTTGAAACTACATCACAATTGATAATTAAAAAATTCATAGGCAACCACTTTTTTATTTTTGATAATATGGACAAAATTGGACAAATGATTGAAGATACTTTATCAGATACCTGATGTCTTAGAGAACGCAAAAAAATAAATTGTTTTATTAGTTAAAGCATTACATAGAAATTAATTAACAATAAACTGAAGGAGGAGAAAAATGTGGGACAGAGTGCTTAGAGTAGTAATTTTGGGAATAATAACAGTTTGTATGGCGTTACCAACAAATAGTTTTTCCCAAGAAGCTAAGAAGGAAGAGAATAAAACTGAACAGAAAGTTGAAAAGAAAAAAGAGCAGGATTTGAGTAATTGGTGGACACGTAATCCTTTGACATTTGATCCTATCCCAGAAGATTTATTGTGGCATGCTGAGGCTACTTATCAGTGGGACAGAACTACAGGTAATTGGACTTCAGATAACCATACTTTCGGTTCTCTGTTGTCTCTACGTTATCACCGCTTTACAAATAATCTTCGCGGTAATTTTGAGAAAAAAAATGTTGCAAAACCTAAAGCTCCCCCATTTTCTGATAAAAACACAAACCTTAGAGATTCAACCAAATATGATATTCACGAAGATTTTAGATATGCTCTTACCAAAAAATCT
>JADGBE010000078.1:0-7602 GCA_015231615.1 Desulfamplus sp.
CAATTTCTGCAATATTTAATTAATTTAACAGGCTTATCTGATTCTTTAATTACTTCTTCTTTCGCATCAACATTATTTTTTTCCATTTGAATATTGCATTTTTGGTAGTAAATTGCCAATCAACGTTTGACATATTTTTATTTCGAGTTTCATACCAATTGGTGACTTTTTTGGTCATTTCATCTTGAATCAGTAAAAGGGGGGCAGCACTCACTTATCAGTTGTTTGGGTGATTCATCTACGCATACCACAGGGTTATTCGGATTATATGGTCTGGCATAAACATCTAAAACATCTTCCATTGCACAAACAAAATCTGGACCTGCTTTGGGAATTATCCATGACTTTACCTGCCACGGTTTAATTTCGTAAAAAGATGATAGAATTTACATTAAAGATGGTATAGATCATATCAACATCTATTCTAAAGGACAGACAGAGTTAGGTCGATATCTGAGCAATTTTGCATCCTCGCCGATTCAAACACAAGATGGTTCATTTAACTCAATAGAAGGAAATCTCAATGCCCCATACTACAAACAAGTATAATAAAAAATTCATGTTAGATAGTTTTGATTTCAGCCGAATTGATTTTATAGACATCTTATGCGGTTCTGATTTAGGTATTCTAATGACAGATGATAAAGGCATTATGGTCTATTATAATGATGTTCAGGCAACCATTGACAAACTTGATCCATCAGATGTTCTTGGAAAACACATTACAGATGTTTATAAATATAATAATGATTCAAGCACCTGTATGAGAGTTTTAAAACATGGAAAACCAATCATTAATTATGCACTCTCCTACAGATCAAGCAATGTAAACGTTGGAAATACCATCCATAGTGTTTTTCCTTTGATGAAAGATGATAAAATTATTGGAACGATCTGTTTTGTTAAAGACTATAATATTATGGAACGTTCAATTCCATCATTTTTATCTCCAAAAAATAATGAAAATTTTGCAGAAGGTACACGATTTACATTTGCAAGTATTATCGGCTCAGATCCTCTCTTTGTTAATGCAGTAAAAACAGCCAAAATGGCAGGCAACTCACCTTCTCCTGTAATGCTTTATGGAGAGACTGGCACAGGCAAGGAGTTGTTTGCTCAAGCAATTCATAACTTTTATTACTCAAAAAAGAGACACTACATGGATATTAACTGTGCTGCAATCCCTGAAAGTTTGATAGAGGGCATTTTATTTGGCACAGTAAAAGGAGCATATACAGGTGCTGTAGATCGTGCAGGGCTTTTTGAACAAGCAAATGGCGGAACGATTTTTCTTGATGAAATTAATTCAATGCCTTTAGCTATGCAAGGCAAGTTATTACGAGTCCTTCAAGAAAAAAAAGTCAGGCGTGTTGGTTCTCTTGAAACTATAAATCTGGATGTAAAAATAATCAGTTCATTAAACAAATCACCCAGAGAATTGGTTGATTCTGGTGAATTCAGAATGGATCTTTTTTACAGGTTGGCTGTTATTTATATACAAATCCCAGCATTAAGAGAGCGTCGGTTAGATGTAGAAGAGCTTGGTCGTCATTTTCTTCAGAAATATAACGCTGTTTTGGGCAGAACTATTAAAAATATTTCACCAGAATTGATTGATTTTTTTTGGAATTATCCTTGGCCCGGAAACGTAAGAGAGCTTGAACACATAATCGAAAGTGCTGTTAATATGACAAGCTATGAAGAAACAACATTAAGATTGGAGCATTGTTATTTTGTAAATCTGCTTTGCAAGGAGAATAGTTCACATTTAGACTGCATTAAAAGCAAGCCTTTAACTACTGCTGATTCAGTTGATAGTTTGGAGATACCAGAGATACCTGCGGTTGAAGCTGAAATATTTAATCTGCCTGCAAAAAAATCTCAATTAGAGAAAAATAATATAGTAAAAGCACTTGAAAAAACAGACGGCAATATTGCTAAAGCTGCAAAACTTCTCGGAATATCAAGACAGCTTTTAGGATATAAAGTGAATAAGCATAGATTAAGACTAAATTTATTAAAAATTAAGTTAAATTCAATATAGATAAATTGAATAATTTTTTTTACTTGTAAAATATTTTTTGCAAGTATGACAAAATAATTTTGCATTTCTACAATTCTAAGAATTCCATCTTTTTTCTGCCGCCTTACTCCATGAAGCCTTCTCGACACTTATCCATATCTGGCATGTAACTTGCTGAAGACAATACGAGAAAATTGGTATTCATACTTCTTGAGATTGGTTTTAGAATTTGATCTCAAAGCAAGAAAAGGATTTTTATCATCTTTTATAAAGGAGACTATTATGGCAGAAAAATCAGCAGACATAGACCATGGTCTAATGTGGCCGGGTGTTATTGTAACAGGTATTATTGGGCTTCTATTATCGCTTTTCCCAGAATCAGGAAAAGCAGTCGTAGATTCACTTTTTGGAGTATTAACTCACAATTTCAAGTGGCTTTTTCTTCTTTTTGGATTGTTTTGCGTACTTTTCCTAATCTGGCTTGCCTTCTCAAAGTGGGGTAATATTAAACTTGGATCCCCTGAAGATGAACCTGAATTTTCAACATACGAATGGGCTTCCATGATTTTCTGTGCAGGAATCGGAATTGCCATCGTATATTGGGCTTTTATTGAACCTGTATATTATCTCAACACAAGCATTCTTCATGTTGATCCAGCAGCACAAAAAGGGCTTTTGGGAGAACTTGCTGGAATGTATGGACAATTTCATTGGGGTATCACTCCATGGGCGATATATGCACTTCCCACATTCCCAATTGCTTATGCCATACATGTCAAGAAGATACCTGCACTTCGTTTAAGTGCAGCATGCAGAGGAATTATTGGGAAAAAGGCTGACGGACCTTTAGGTAAATTAATAGATATTGTGGTAATTTTCGGAATGATCGGCGGTGTAGGCACAAGTTTAGGATTAGCAGTTCCTCTTGGCACAGCCCTTGTCTCAAACATGACAGGTTTACCTGAATCATTCTCACTCCAAGTTATTATCCTTATTATCTGGACAGCCTTATTTACAATAACTGTTTGGGCAGGTCTTAAAAAGGGGATTGCAAAACTTGCATCTTTAAATACTTATATCGCCTATTTTCTTCTTATTTATGTGTTCATAATAGGACCTACAACCTTTATTCTTAACAATTGGTGTAACAGCTTAGGACTTATGTTCAGTGATTTTTTTAAAATCAGCCTGTGGACAGATCCTATTAACAATGGCGGGTTTCCAGAAGGATGGACTGTTTTCTATTGGGCGTGGTGGGTTGCTTATGCACCAATGATGGGACTTTTTGTTGCCCGTATTTCCAAAGGACGAACAATCCGTCAGGTTGTGTTCGGAGAGTTGGTTTATGGCAGTCTTGGCTGCTGGGTATTTTTTGCTATCTGGGGTGGATATGCTATCCACCTTCAGACTTCAGGAACTTTAGATGTTTACAGCATCTTAAAAGAATCAGGCTGGTCTAATGACATTACTATCGTTGCTATTCTCAATGCCATACCCGGAGCAAAATATATCTTTATCCCTGTTTTTACCATATTATGTTCTATCTTTCTTGCAACCACTTTGAACTCTGCTGCCTACACTCTCTCATCACAGGTTACCAAAAATATTACAGGCGACCAAGAACCACCCCGCTGGAACAGAACATTGTGGGGGATTTTATTAGGTCTTTTAGCATTGGGATTATTAAAAACTGGTGCTTTAAAGGCTGTTCAATTATCTTCAATCGTTGTGGCACTGCCTTTGATACCTGTTCTTCTGCTTATGATTTTTTCTTTAATGAAATGGCTTAACGAAGATTATGGTGAAAAATTAAAAAAAGATGTTGACGTATTAAGTTATGATCAAATCAAAAAAGCCATATAAGCTCATTTTATGAAAGGAGAAATTATATGAAACAAAGAGAGTTGCTAAAAGCGTCATCAGTTATATTAAAAAAAGCAAAAGAATTTGGTGCATCACTTGCTGGTTTTGCAAGTGTAGAAGAGCTTAAAAAAGCACCATCATTCAGCTTTGCCCCTCAGATGCAGGGGGCAGGAGAAGGAATTGGTACCAGAAAAAATGATCTTGATCTTAGACCGGGTGAGGCAGTATGGCCTGATAATGCAAAAACTGTATTGGTGATTGCAGTTGAGCATCCTGATGACAAACCTGAAATGGATTGGTGGTTTGGAAGATCTGATCCTCCGGGCAACAAGGTTTTGGCAAATGTAATACGACAACTTTGTACATGGATAGCAGATACATATAATATTGGTGTTTTCCACATGCCTTATCATGTAGAAAAAGGAGGGACATATTTAAAAGATGCTTCTGTGCTTGCAGGGTTGGGATGTATCGGCAAAAACAATATACTTGTAACCCCTGAGTATGGTCCAAGAGTAAGACTTAGAGCCATGACAATGGATGTGGACTTCCCATCCACGGGACCAACACGATTCGATCCATGTAGCACATGTGATGAGTGGTGTAGAAAAGGATGCCCGCAGAAATCGTTTGAAAATAAAATATATGATTCAAAAGATTATGGTCAGGATATTCTTCCCGGTCGTGACGGCAGCTTCAGCCGCCCTCAATGCAATATTCAAATGGAAAAAAATAATGTTGATGCGAAAGAAGAAGTAATTAAAGAATCAGATAAGCCTGTTAAATTAATTAAATATTGCAGAAATTGTGAATCAGCATGTCCTATTGGCAAAACTTGATGGCTTTACTTTTAATGTCCCAATGTACAGCAATTCTAAATTTGAAAATTTATCCTGTTTTAGGGATTTTGAGTTGTTCGAACATAAAGCTCATCATGTGCTCCCAGCTATTAAAGAAAAGGTATTTTGTTAATGTGGTAAAGTCATGAAAAAATCTTTTTCTGGCTGCCAGGGTTTTCCGAATTGCCTGGTATTTGCTGTCAACTAATTCCAAGAAAGTATGCAACAAAAAAGCCAATAGATTTAGAGTTACCATAACAGATGAAAGAAATTGTTTTCCATGTCCGTAGCTGTGTTCTAAATGATAACCTTTTGTTTTAAGAACGTTATTGTTTTCATTTTCTACTTTCCAACGTGCTCTGCCAGCCTCTACAATGATAGCAGCATTGGTGAGGTCAATCGGAAAATCTGTCATAAAAGCATTTTTGTACAGAATTTCTTTAGTTCCGGTATGTGTTATGGTTATTTCAACCCAATTAACCTCAAGTACATCTTCGCCATCTTTAATGGGCAGATGGTTGATATAACGGTAATTCCAATGTTCATGAAAACGACCATTCCATTTACGTGTGGTGAACGTGCTTATATCGTTGGTCTTTTCAAAAGAATCAACCCATTCATACAGTGTTTTGTGGGAATCAGGTTTACAGACAAGTATAAAATGGAATCCTTTAGATAACAATAACTTACAAAAGGGTTCCCGGGAAAAAAGGTCATCTCCAAGAATTATAGCTCTCTTCTTTGCTAATTGTTCGTTACGTTCAATCCAGCGTTTTGCAGCATTCAGTTCACAGTCCTGTTTTATTGAACCATCCTGAGGCGTTATAAATTCAGGTTCTAAAGAGATAATTTTGGGATTATTGGGTGCAACTATCACAGGAGTAAGGACTTTATGGGAATAAGTTATTTTACCATTTTTATGCTTGCTGACTGAACAGTTATTACAATGAATTTTGGAGGAACGGAAGTATTCTGTTCCATCAATAGGTATTAAAAGATAGTTTTCCCAAAAACGGTAAGCATCTAAATGTCCATAGGATTCCAGCTCTTCCAATGCACCTGAGAACAAAGGATACAGCAGCTCAGGAGAAATAGGATCCAGTAAATTGCGGATTTGGTTATCTGAAGGAATATTCTCAATACTAAAAAGGCTTTGGGCATTATTACGACCTTGGGCTTGCTGCATCGCCTGCTGGGAGGTTTTAATGTGACTATTGCTAATTTAAATCTGATGACTCAGCTAAATCAATAATCTTGCCATCAGGGTAATATTTGGTTTTATATCGTGAAATCTGCATCAATTTTTTTGTTATTATAGCCATGCGTTCAATCTGCTGCTGTATCTTTTTTAGTTTCATATAGACAGGGCTTCGAGGCGAGCTATCCATCAGAGCCAGCTCAGAGTAGCCTGAGATATTCATCAGAGGCTGGTTAAGCTCATGGCAAACAGCACCAGTAATCTCAAGAATGGCTTTGAGCTTTTCGCTCTCTATCAGCTTATCTTCAGCCTCTTTCTTCTTTGTTAAATCTCTTACAACGCTTACAATACCTATGAGCTTGTGCTCATCTGTTTTTAAAAAAGCCACGCTATGTTCAGATGGAAATATAGTGCCATCTTTTCTTTTTAGCCTATACTCAAATAGAACTGTATTGCCGCTGTTAAATGACTCATCTATCTTTTTTTGGAACTCCAAATAGTGATCATAATCAACATGAAATATCTCAGATGCTCTCCCCTTTAGCTCATCTTTTGAGTAGCCAAAAATTTTCTCTGCAGCAGGATTAACATCTATTATGAACCTATCAGGAGTTAATATAATAACTGACTCTTTAAGGGCATCAAAGACATTATGAAGCCAAATATATGACTCTTGTAGTAGAGATTCAGCCTTTTGACGCTCAACAATAACCCTTGCAAGCTCTTGATTTAGAACCTCCATATCTTCTGCCTGTTTTCTAAGATTTTTTTGAAGAGAATACATTTTAAGGTGAATTTGAACCCGTGCAGTAACATCAGCAGCCTGAAAAGGTTTAGTTATGTAATCAACAGCACCTAAAGAGAACCCCTTAATCTTATCTTCAACATCATCTTTAGCAGTTATAAATATAATTGGAATATCTGCAGTATCAGGATCAGCCTTTAAGCAGGCACAGACATCATAACCTGACATTGTGGGCATCATAATATCAAGCAGAATAATATCAGGCGGGTCTGCCTTTATGGCACTAATTGCCATTAAAGGGTCCAATATTGGGCGTATCATGTAATCAGGACGGGCTAAAATACCAACCAAAAGCCTTAAATTTGCAGATACATCATCTACAAGGACGATGTTTGATTTTTCTGCTATTTGAACCACTTGGCTATTTGAAATATCACTTTGGTTATTCAATTTGTTGCCCATCTTTTACCCTCTTTTCGATAGTACATCAAGCAGCCTTATATATTCGTAATTACTGACCATATCTTTTAGTGATTGAGCAAGCTGACTATCCTTAAAACTAATATCTTCAATAATGCGATCTATCAAATCTGTATGCACACGTTTTAAGGCATCTTCAAAAGATAGGATTAAATTGGGTTCAAGCTCTTCAAGGGCAGAGGGATCAAACAGGTCAGCAGCTTGTACCTCTAATACTGATATATTTTTTAAATCTGTATCGCATATCTTACAATCTTTTTCAATAGTTTTTATATCTTTTTGTCTATCAAAATAACTTTTTGAAACTACCACAACATCAATATCAAAGCTAAATTTAGTCCCTTTTCCTTTTTTGACGATAACGTCAATATTGCCTCCCATAAGCTGGACAAATTTTTGACTCAAACTAAGTCCAACCCCTTGACTCTTTACTGGACTTAAACCAGTTGAGGTC
>JADGBE010000078.1:7612-12968 GCA_015231615.1 Desulfamplus sp.
GGTCAATCGGAAAATCTGTCATAAAAGCATTTTTGTACAGAATTTCTTTAGTTCCGGTATGTGTTATGGTTATTTCAACCCAATTAACCTCAAGTACATCTTCGCCATCTTTAATGGGCAGATGGTTAATACTTCATGGTGTAAAATATTTGACAATTTTTAAAAAGTTGTCAAATCTTATCTATGTATTTGTCTTTCTTCTAAATGTGCTGTTTCTCCTTACAATCCATTTATTAGTTTAGGTAGATATGTTGGAATTGTTTAAAATAAGAATCAATAGAACAAAGATTTGATAACTTTTTATAAGTTGTCAAATCTTTAATTTTTTAAGCTGATAAATTTACCTCCTGCAAACTGGGATTTGACCCTTGATTTTACTGGATAGAAATTTAGTTCTGCAGGAAGTCTATTGTTTTAAGGAGTTTGTTATAATGGCGAATATTGAAACAAAGAAACGATTTACCATTGCTGTTAAAGCATCTGCTGTATGCGGAGTTATTGTATTAATATTACTTACATTCAGCAGTGTAATATCAATAAAATTGCAAGTATCAATGTCTCAATTGATCATATCAAATTTTGAAGCCTCTCAAAAAGAGTCTCTTGATAAAGATTCATTAAAATTAGAAAAAGCATTAGTCGAAAATCTTGAGGCAAATTTGGAAATCTGCAGAAGCATAGCCCAAAGTTTTATTTATAATTTTGATTCAGAAGGGCTTTTTACTCTTCTTAAAAACTATATGAATATAGAAGGAATAACAGCTATAGAGGTTCTTCTGACAAATGATAAGCCGTTTGGGGCGGTGTGGAAAAACCCTGATATTGATACAGGCGAAAAAATTCCAGACAATGTTAGTTTAGATAGATCGCTGTCAATTGTTGGAGACGCTATGCACGAAAGCGAGAAGGTTGGGAGTGTTAGAATCTACTTTACTAAAGAGTTTATTAATCAGCAGATTGAAAATAGAAAGGGTCGGACTAAGCAAGATATATCACAATTTCACGAGCTTTTTGATAAGAGCATTAAAGGTGCTGTAACATCACAGGTTATCCTTGCTGCATCAATTATTATTGTTTTGATTCTAACAATTATGATATCTTTACACATAATTGTCTCAAAACCAATTAAAAAAAGTGTAGATATGCTCAAGAATATTGCAGAAGGAGAGGGAGACTTAACAAAACGACTTAATATAAAAAGCAGCGATGAGATTGGTGAGCTTGCAAGATGGTTTGATAAGTTTATGGAAAATCTGCAAAGTATAATTAAAGAGAGTGTAGAAAACGCAAAAGTTATGGATAGATCGTCATCTGACCTTCTTAGTATCGCATCTACTCTTATGAAAGGAACAGAAACAACATCTTCGCTTTCAATGAATGTCAGCACTGCAACAGAGCATATGTCAGATAATTTAAGTGCTGTTGCTGCTGCAATGGAAGAGTCTTCTGTAAATTTATCAATGGTTGCAAGTGCTTCCGAACAGATGACCAGCACTATTACCGAGATCACAAAAAACTCGGAACGGGCAAGGGGTATCTCGGATAACGCTCTTACTCAGGCAAAGAAGACATCGCAGCAGATGGAAGAGTTAGGAAAAGCTGCCCTTGATATAAGTAAAGTTACAGAAGTAATTAAGGAAATTTCGGATCAGACCAATCTTTTAGCACTCAATGCTACAATTGAAGCTGCAAGGGCAGGAGAGGCCGGAAAAGGGTTTGCAGTTGTGGCAAATGAGATTAAAGACCTTGCTGGACAGACAGCCAGAGCAACAAAGGATATAAAGTCAAAGATTGAAAGTATTCAAGGAACCACCCAGAGTTCTGTTGCAAAAATCAAAAGTATCACAGCGGTTGTAGAGGATATTCATAATATCATCAGCACCATTGCTGCTGCGGTTGAAGAACACTCTGTAACCACTTCGGAAATATCTTCAAATATTGCTCAGGTTTCAGAAGGTGTGCAGGAGGCAAATAGAAATGTAGGGGAATCTTCAGGTGCTTCTGCGAGCATAAGTAAAGATATTGCCAGAGTCAATGTTGCAGCAGGTGAAGGTGCAAAAGGTTCGGCACAATTGAGGATTCAGGCGGAAAAATTGAAGAAGATTGGTGGAGAATTACAATTAACATTGGGGAAATTCAAGACTCAACAATAGCTATTCTGACGAGCAGGGCAGCGTATAGAAAATACGGTTTCAAAGTTCTCAGGGGGTATTGTCCAAATCCCGAAAAATCGTGGCAGGAGTTAACAAACTCGTGATATGTTATTTTCTCGTTTTGATGCAGCGTTATATGAGGCAAAAAGAAATGGGAGCGGAGCAATAAGGTTTTTGTAAAGTAGAGCTTGTTTATCCACCCCCTCGCAAACAGGAACAATATTGTCATTAATAGACCGCAACATTGCTGGAATCTAATCCATGGAGAAAAGCCATGATTAGTAAAGGAGGCTATTGTGTTTAACAAATCATGTTTGATAATATTTTTTTCTCTGTTTATGTCTGGTAATTACATTTATTCACAAGAGTTGATAAGATTCGCTATCCCTGATTATCCGCCATATACATTTGAAAAAGACGGAAAATATCAAGGCATAGGAGTTGAGCTGATTGATAAAGTAATGAAAGAAGCGAATATTGAATATTCCATACAACTTGTTCCCAATTATGGCAGGTCTATTGAAAACACTGGACAAGGATATGCGGATGGATTCTTTCTGGCATCTGAAAATAGTGAAAGAAACGAAATTGCGGTTTTGTCAAAGTCGTTGGTTATAAATAAGTGGTGTTGGGTTTATCCTAAAAGCAGTTCTCTTGTTGAGCCAAGCAATACAAAATTTAAAGAACAAGTAAAAGTCGGAACACCCATGAACACCAATCTCCATAAATGGCTTATAGAGAATAAGTATGCTGTTAGTTCTCCGCCTAAGGCTGATGTTTTATTTAAAATGTTGAAATCAGACCATGTTAATGTTTTGTTCCTGCCCGATGCTATAGCATTGGATTTGATAAAAAAAGAAGGGGATAAAGCTGAAAACTATAAAATAGTAGTTCATAAGGAACAACCATTCGGAATATACATATCCAAACAATATTTGTCAGCAAACCCTGATATAATGATAAAAATAAATGCTGCTATAGATAAGGTTATTGCTAATGAGAATAAGAGTAATTAGTCTTTAGACTATCCTCAGGCTTAGATGTTGTCTTTATACCTGAATCAGTGGCATAAACATTGCTATAAGACATAATTTCTTGTTTTAGATATTAGTAGTGTACTACTATCCACAGAATTATGATGATTACAACATAAAATTTGTTGGCTGCAAGCGGAGTTTTAGTCATTTTTTAAATTAAAAGAACAATTCTCCACTTGAGATATTATTCCCTTTTTGTTCTTTGAAAATTCTGAACATTCAGCTCAATGGCTCTCAGCAGGGGCAATCACGCAATCGTTTCAACACGCGTTCAGCCATTTTTGCAAATGGATTAATTCTGCCAAACGAAATGAACCATTTTCTTCCCCTATAAAGCAACCGCCCTGCCATGTAAATCAAGTCTTGTATAACGGTACGAAGCCGTCTTCTGGAGACCTTTTTGCAACGATTGGCAGGAAGAGGTTCATTGTTTTGCTCTTCAATACTTGTCTGTCCAATGATACGAAGAATATTATAGGCAGACATAGCCAAGTGAAGAATCAGGCTGTTGGTGGCAAAATGGCAGCTGGGAAAGCGTTCTATACCCAAGTCACTTTTGATTTCTGAGTGAAACTGTTCGCTGGTTCCATGGTCATGATATAAATTGATGACTTCATCAGGCGGCAGCTTAGGCAGGGTAGACCAATATGTTTCTACTTCTACTTCTGGAAACATCAGCCGTTCACCTTTTTTCTCATATCTTTCAGTCACTTTGAATGTGATTGGGTAAGGTAATTCATTCCCATTGATTCCTGTCAGCGTCTTTCCTGTCCATACAATTTTGTGATTATAGCGGCTGCAAACTCTATTTTCTGTCTTTTGAGCCAAAACAAGCCACTCATCTAAAGACTCTTTACGCAAATTCCGCTTCACCAAAAAATGGATATTTGGAAACTTGCTGCCTATCGTAAAGTTATCCTGACTGTCATTACCAGAATCCAATCTTATCAAAATAGGTTTTTGAGTTATTTTACGGGCATATCCCAAAGTCTCCTCAATAAATTCTGGGGTATTTTTTTGACAATGCTGCTTACCTTCTCTTAATTCCACATCAATCAAATATCCTTCTTTACCCAAATATGACAAAATTGGGGCATATCCATCAAAACCTTTATATGTTCTTGAAACCTTCTCTTTTTGCGTTTTGGAGTTATCAAAAGGACTCACATCAATATCAAGGGGGACAAAATAACCAGCAGATGTCTTGATTGCTGAAACAGACGGTGCTTTTTTCAAAATCATTTCAGCCGATGCATCTTTTAGAATGGTGTTAGCTGATTCCCCTATCAAATCTATACGTTGACGTAATGTCGATTGAGAAGGACAAGCTGAAATTCCAAGTGCCTGAGTAAAGAACCATTCATCGTCTCTAAAAATTTCAATGGCACTGTAATCTGATTTACCCATGCAAATCAGCCCTATCATTGAAGAGAGTATCTCTCCATGAGATATAGTAGGTTCTACACAATGTACACCCGC
Source organism: Desulfamplus sp. (assembly GCA_015231615.1). Taxonomy (GTDB): domain Bacteria; phylum Desulfobacterota; class Desulfobacteria; order Desulfobacterales; family Desulfobacteraceae; genus Desulfamplus. Next base: position 12,282 of record JADGBE010000078.1, read on the forward strand.
AATTGTTTCAAGACGCTTTGCCAATTGCATATACTCAAGTAAAGCACCTACTGGAAGTAGTCCGCTTTGGCTCACAAGTTTCTCGTTTCCATGTTTTATAGTAATAATAGGCTGCATTTTCTCTTCACCTCATAAGTGTAATGTTTTTGCACCCTTTTATATCATATTTCTTAAATTATATCAAGCAGTTAGTGATAGACAAAGCAGTTTATTGCCACTGATTCAGGGATAAGCTAAAGAAGATTCAAAAAGAAACAGAGGCTCTAAAAAAAGCACTTGAAGATAGACTCATTACATACAACAACAATCTGGATTATATAAAAAGAAGCTTAAATATAAAAACGACTGGATACCCTAATAAATATAAAAGTAATTTTTGAATAGAAAAAAGCGGTGAATGTCAATGAAGTTGTCGCCTGTCCCTAAAAAAATGATGTTTTTGCTGCCGTTTTTTTTCATGTTATTTTTAAAACAATTTGCGATATTTTTATTTGGACTATATGAATATCTATACAAAAGTTTTAGGCCGCTTTTTTTCTACACGATTCATCTAATTTTAGAATGTTTCGCTTGTTTAAAGCCACCTCTTGAACAGGATTCCAGTTTCTTGTTTTTCCAGCCCAACGCTGAGGATTTTTAGCTTTAGCATCAATATAGACTTTATGGCGTTTTGCAAGTATATCAAGG
>JADGBE010000079.1 GCA_015231615.1 Desulfamplus sp.
GAAAAATATCTCCCTTTTTCTTCAACTCATCGCCTCTTATATCGCTTTTATATAAAAGCGAATTTGTAATTTTACATTGCCCTAAAAAATAGCTACCTGCAAGATTAGAATGTTTGAACTGAAAATTTAGAGGGTGGTGTGGAGATATACCAAAAAAAGCATAAAATTTAACCATCTGCTCAAATGGAATAAGGTTTTTTACGTAAGGATTTACATCAAATTCCAACTCTCTTAAATTGATATTTACCCTTTGAATAATCCTGTCGTATAGCTTCTGTAGTTCCTGCATTAGTCATATCCTCTTTTTCGTCTCTTTATGGTAAATTTAGTTGTATGAATTATACAATTAAATTTTTATCATGTATTTATATTTATATCAAGATATTGGCTAAATAAGCGATATGTACTAACTAATAAGTCAGTTAGTAGTCTTAAATAGCAGTAAATGGAATTAATTCAAACTATTATCTTAACCTCCATCTTGACCTGCCGATTGCTTTATGATACCTGACTGTTGCTTTATAATGGGCGAGTTCATTTTTTTTTAATAAAGTTGTTTTAAAATAGTACGTCCGTAAACATACGATTTTTGAAGTGCGGTGATGCACTTAAATCTATAAACGGTAAGGAGAAAAAAATTGAAGAACTATAAGGTAAAAGAGTTAATGGTATCGCTGTCAAAATATGCGACAGTAGGAGAAAGTGCAACCCTTTTTGATGCTGTTTTGGCACTTGAAAAAGCTCAAGCAGCCTATCAGGGGACAAAATATCCCCATAGGGCGATACTTGTTCTTGATGCAAATGGACAAGTATTGGGTAAGGTAAGTCAGATGGATGTACTTCGTGCCCTTGAACCTAAATACGCAGAGATGCAGGAGAGTTCTAATCTTGCGATGTATGGATTTTCAAGCAAATTCATCAAATCCCTTGTCAACTATTACAACCTTTGGGATTCACCACTCACTGATCTTTGTAAAAAGGCAGGAGAAATATCTGTCACAAAGTTTATGAGAAAACCTATGGAAGGTGAATACATTGATGAAAGTTCATCATTAGATGAGGCGATTCATCAGTTGGTTTGTGGCTATCACCAATCTTTGCTTGTAACTAAAGATAATAAAATTACAGGAATTCTTCGACTCACTGATGTTTTTGATTATATAGGCGATGCAATGAAACAGTGCCGTATTAATAATGGAGGTGATAAATAATGAATGCTTTAGAGGAAAAAAAGAAAATTAACTGGGTTAAACCTTTATGTCTATTTATTGGTATGGCACTTTTTGCCCTTGTTTTTTACTCCCCAATGTGGCCTGACGCTGTTGATCCACTCGGAAAACATTTTGCATTAAGCCCTCAAGGCAAAGGTGCAATTGCACTTTTTCTTCTTGCTGGAACATGGTGGGTATTTGAGGTTGTTCCCATTGGAGTTACAAGTCTTGCTATTGGCGTTATACAGGCTCTATTCTTAATTCGTCCAGCAGATAAAGCATTTAAAGATTTCATGGATCCATCTGTTATGTTTATATTTGGTTCTATTGTAATTGGAATTGTTTTTACCAAAACAGGTCTTACTAAACGTCTTGCATACAAGATGCTGGCAATTGTAGGTGAGAGAACCAGCATGATATATTTAGGAACTTTTGTGGTGGTAACTTTGCTGACTTTTATTATGGCTCACACAGCAGTTGCTGCTACTATATATCCTTTGCTGGTAGCTATTTACTCTTTATATGGCGAAGGCAATAAACCTACTAAATTCGGCAAAGGTTTATTTATCGGCATGGCTTATGTGGCAGGTGCAGGTTCTATAGTAACACTTCTTGGTGCTGCCCGCGGTGCGGTTGCAATTGGTTTTTTTAAAGATATTGCAGGCAAAGAGATTGGTTTTTTTGAGCTGACCTACTATATGCTTCCAGTCGGCTTGCTTATGGTTGCTGCTATCTGGCTCTATTTTATGATTGTTATGAAGCCTGAAAAGAAAACTATACCCGGACTCAAAAACAGGGCAATACACCTTTATAAAGAGCTTGGTCCAGTAACTAAGAATGAGTGGATGGCTGCAATTATTGTTGGTTCAGTGATAACAGCACTTGCCTCATTTGCAATTTTAACCGCATATATTCCAGATTTCAAAGCACCTAATAAAACTGCTGTAATGCTTATCTCAACAATTCTATTTTTCATAGCAGGCATTCTTGATATTGATGATCTTGAAGATATTCCATGGAATATCATTCTTCTTTTTGCAGGTGCTATGAGTATTGGTTTTTGCCTTTGGGAGACAGGGGCTGCTGAGTGGATGGCTATTAACTGGCTTGCCATCTTTAAAGAGTCTCACTGGTTTATATTTGTCATGGGCATTGCATTTTTCGTAATGGTTATGACTAACGTTATTATGAATGTGGCTGCAATTGCTATATCTCTTCCAGTAGCTTTAGTTATTGCTCCATATTTAGGAGTTAGCGGTGAGGTTATTTTATATGCTGCACTTGTAACTGCTGGTATGCCGTTTTTATTTCTTGTAGGTGCTGCCCCTAACGCGATTGCCTATAACTCAAAGCAGTTTACCCCTGGCGAATTTTTCATGCACGGAGTTCCTACAAGTATTATTCTTATGCTTGTAGTAGGACTTGCCGTTTATGTTATTTGGCCCATGATGGGTATGCCTATTCTTATTAAGTAGTTTTTTTATTGTTTTTGTTAATAATAAAATTTTGGATCAAATCGGGGAATTATGTCTCATTGGGGCATAATTCCTCAACAATAGAGTGCTTTTTATTGTTATACAATGAGCATAAGAGTTATTTTAATTAATAGAAAGCATAGTTTTGCATAACATTGTCAATAAATTACCCCATTTGCTTTAAAATTAAATATAGTGGCATCTTTATTGCTAAATTTAAGATATTTAACTATTTATGCCCTTTAACCGGCATTATATATCCAAAGCAGGTTGTAAATTATGAAGAAACATTCACATAAAAATGAGTTAAAAACTGATAAAAGTTATTACAATACCCTTTCAAGAAACATACTATTTACTATTATTATTGTTTCATTCATGCCTCTTATCTTTGTGGCTGGAATTCTTTTTATCCAATTCACTACAACATATACCGCAAAATCAACTGCCCATCTTGATACCCTTGTAAAAAAACATAGTCAAAATATTGATGTTTTTCTTAATGAAAGACAAAATAACATTAATCAATTAGCCTCAATGTCAACATTTGAAAAACTTACTGATCACGATTTTTTAGAACAGCAGCTTGCAATACTGCAGCGTGCTTATGGTCAAGTTTTTACAGACCTTGCTGTTTTAAATGATAAAGGAGAACAAGTTGCCTATGCAGGACCCTATGGGCTTGAAGGTGCTGATTATAAAGATGCACAGTGGTTTAAAATGGCAATAAAACATCCCCATTATATAAGTGATGTATTTTTAGGGATGAGGGGATTTCCACACTTTACAGTAACAACACGCCAGTTCAAAGAGGGAAAACCATGGATACTCCGCACGTCAGTTCATTTTCAGGCATTTACAGACCTTGTTGAAAGTATAAGAATCGGTGAAACAGGTGTTGCATTTATCTTAAATCAAAATGGGGAGTTTCAGACCCATACTTCATTGGCAATTGATAAACCAAAAGAGCTTTATAATAAAATGCTGCCAAAAGAGATGAGTTTTGAAGTGAAACTTCCTGAAAATACGATTGAAAATAATAATCCTGATATTTTAAAAAACAGCAGTAATACTGCAAAGCATCGTGATAAAAATGAATTATCAATTCAACATAGACGTATCGGCAATACTCTTTATGTTGCAACAATGCTTCAGAATAAAGATTGGATTTTAATATTTCAGCAGGATGCAGATGATGCTTTTGCAAATTTAAATAGAATTCGCCTCACAGCATTTATAGCATTTACGTTAGGAGGTATTGCCATAATAACTATGGCTGTTATACTTTCTCGACGCATGGTGGCAAGAATTATTAGGTCAGAGGGGGAGAAAGAGATGATGAATCAGCAGGTAATTGAACATGGCAGACTCGCAGCTCTTGGAGAGATGGCAGCAGGTATTGCCCATGAAATTAATAATCCAGTAGCTATAATGGTTGAAGAGGCTGGCTGGATAAAAGACTTGCTTTCAGAGGAAGAGTTTCAAAAAAGTAAAAATCTTGAAGAGTTTCAACGGGCATTGGATCAGATACAAAAGCAAGGATTAAGGTGCAGAGATATAACGCATAAACTACTAAGCTTTGCAAGACCTGCAGACAGCGGCAACCACATTATAAATATTAATGAGCTTATAACAGAGACTGTAAATCTATTTGCACATGAAGCAAAATTTTCTAATATCTCCTTTGAACAACATTTTAAGCAGAACAATCTTCAATTCATGGCTTCACAAACTGAAATCCAGCAGATACTATTTAATCTTATTAACAATGCAATGGACGCAATGAGGGATATTGGAGGCAAGATTCTTATATCAACAGAAAAAGAGGATAAAATGGTTAAAATAACCGTAGAGGATAATGGCTCTGGTATTTCATCAGAACACATTGCAAGAATATTTGATCCATTTTTTACAACAAAGCCTGTTGGTAAAGGAACCGGGCTTGGGCTTTATATCTGCTATGGAATTATCAATAAGTTAAACGGTAATATTAAAGTTAAAAGCGTATTGAATGAAGGCACTCTATTTCACATATCAATACCTGCTATCGAAGAGACAGAGTAAAGAATAGTTATAATAAAACATTAATAATATTTAAGGAGGAAAATTATGGATATGGACGAACCAAGATTGCTTTTAGTTGATGATGAAGCCCCTTTTATTGAGGCAATAAGCAAAAGATTAAAAAAACGTAATTTTAAAGTTGAGATGGCTTTCAGCGGCATGGAAGCATTAGAAAAATTTACTGAAGATGGTTTTGATCCTGAGGTGGTTATTTTAGATGTCAAAATGCCCGGCATGGACGGAATTGAAACACTTGAAGAGCTGAAACGTAAATACCCGCTTGTAGAGGTGATAATGCTGACTGGACATGCAACTGTCTCTTCTGCAATTGATGGTATGAAAAAAGGAGCTTTTGACTATCTTATGAAGCCTTGCGATATGGAGGTTCTTGTAACCAAAGTCGGTGAAGCTATTGCAAAAAAACGGGCGCAAGAGACCAAAATAGTTGAAGCTCGAATGAAAGATATAATGAGAAAAAAAGGTCTCGATTAAAAATAACACTCCCATCAAAGATAGGAGACAGGAGCATGGAAACAGATCAAAAACAAACCGACCCTGCTGATCTTAAAAAAGAGAACAGCCCTTCTTCTGAAGCTATTGAGCTTCTGCTTGTAGATGATGAAGAGGGGTTTGTTGAGGTACTTTCAAAACGTCTTGGCAAAAGAAATATAAAAGTAACTACAGCGTTAAGTGGTGACGGGGCAATTCAGCAGTGCAAAAAAAAGAGTTTTGATATAATGCTGCTGGATCTTAAAATGGAGTTTATGGATGGGATTGAAGTTTTAAAAGCGCTTAAAGAGATCGGCATTAATATGCCTGTTATAATGATTACAGGACACGGTTCTCTTGAAGATACCCAAAAAGGTTTAGATTCTGGTGCTATAGCCTGTCTGCCTAAACCTTACGATTTTGAAGAGTTGGTAAAATATATAAGGGATATTTATCAAAAGAGCAAATTATAGCAAATTATAGCAAATTATAAGATTTAATAATTTCTGATTGCAAAGTTTTTGGTTTCAACAGCTTGAAATTTTATGATGTCTAAGATTCACTTCACAAATATTCCATTTTTTAAGGTGTTGTTATTATATATTAATTAAAAAAAGAGATAATGGAGAATGATAATGCGGGATATTAAAGTAAAAGAGTTAATGGTGCCACTTTCTGACTATGCTGCTGTTGATGAAAATGCCGCAATGTTTGAAGCGGTTCTGTCGTTGGAAAAAGCTCGTGAAAAGTTTGATCCTAACAAATTAAGACATAGAGCAATTCTTGTAACAGACAGAAATCAGCGTGTAGTGGGAAGAATAGGATATTTAGATTTTCTTGAGAGCCTTGAACCAAAGTACAGAGAGATTGAAGAACTGTTACTAACTATGAATAAAACAATTGAGTCCAAGTATAACCTTGGAACAGCGTTTACTTCTGAAATGATACACTCACAGATTAAGACACATTCTCTGTGGGAGAAGCCGCTCAACGATTTGTGCAGTAAAGCCTCAAACAGCCATGCCAAAGATTTTATGTATGTCCTGAAAGACTCTGACTACATTAATGATGAAGCAACATTAGATCAGGCCGTCCACCAGTTTATATTGACTCAAGTCCAGTCTCTGCTTGTTAAAAAAGCTGATGATACTGTCGGCATTCTTAGGTTGAGCGATGTTGTTGAGACTCTATTCGGGCTTGTAAAAGAGTGTCAAATTTAAATAGCAGTTATATTGATAAAGTAAATTTAAAAATATTGTTGTATAGCTTATCTTAGTTGTAAATTGTTAAACACTGTTTATTAAATTAAACTAATATTAAAATAATTTTATTAAAGGAAACTCAAATGGTAGCAATGGTGAAAATGAGAATCATGCTTGTAGATGATGAAGAGAGATTTCTTCAAACCTCGCAGAAAATGCTGATTAAACATGGTTATGATGCAATGGTTGCTTCAAGTGGAGAAGAGTGTCTTGTAAAACTTGAGCAAGAGCTTGTGCATGTCATAATTCTTGATGTAAAAATGCCGGGCATGGGGGGTATTGAAACTCTAAAGCAGATCAAACAGAAATATCCCATGATAGAGGTTATTATGCTTACTGGCCACGGTACAGCAGAATCTGCTGTAGAGGGTCTTAAGTCAGGTGCAACCGACTATCTTACTAAACCAGCAAATATTGAAGATATTGTTGCGAAAGCAGAGGAGGCATTCAGCAGACACCTTGCACTGGAAGAGAAAATCCGGCTGGTTGAAGCTATAAAACAGGCACACATATAATTTTAATATCAAGGTAATTTAAGTTTTAGAAAAAGTTTTAGATAAAGTTTTATATATTTAATTATGAATTAAGGTTAAAAAATATAACAATTGAAGTTCACTCTCATAGAGTGAATCAGCAACTATTAAAATTAAAACTTGGAGTCTCTTTATGGCTGAAGTTGAATCAATTAAACCACCGGCAAGTACCCGGTCAATCGTTATAAAAGTAGTAATAGCTTTAGCATTGGGTATTGGGATAATGCTGCTTCCCAGACCTGTTAATCTTCCACCGGAAGGACAACGGCTGTTGGGACTGCTGATTGCGGTGGTATTTCTCTGGGTAAGCGAGGCGGTGCCGATCGGTGCTACAGCTCTTATAGCTGCTGCTGGCATGATTCTTTTGAAAATTCAGACTGCACAGGCTGCATGGGCACCTTTTGCAAGTCCGGCAGTAATGTTTGTTCTGATGATCATCATGTTTGGTGTGGTTTTGAACGAAGTGGGGCTTGCCAACCGCCTTATGTACTATCTGCTTAAAATTGCAGGTACAAAAGTCAAGCGGCTGAGTCTGATTTTGGCAATTGGCTGCACAATGACCTCAACCGTTTTCCATGATGCAACAATTACAGTCATCATGGTTTTTGCCTTTGTGCCTGTATTTATGGCAATGGGGATGAAACCGGGTCAGGGGCATAAACTGCCCATGTTTTTTATGCTTCTAATTCCTCTTGCTGCTTCTGCTGGAGGATTTGGAACACTACTGGGAGGAGGAAGATGCCCCCTTGCTGTTGAAATTCTTCAAAAATTCAGCAATGGAAACCTCTCCATAGGTTTTCTGGAATATATCGTCATCGCTTTTCCTATCTCTATTCTTACTGCTATAGCTACATGGGCTATCCTATGGATATTTATTCGACCTGAAGAGAAAGAGCTTGTCGGAGTTTCACTTGAAAACCCTGGACCAATGAGTAATGCGGAAAAGGGTATTCTTGTAATATTTATCATAACATTCATACTTTGGTTTATGGGTGATTTAACTGGTTGGCATTACAGCGTGCCGGCAGCCTTTGCTATTTTAGGTTTCTGTGCTCCTGGATGGATAAATTTTAGAACTATATGTGATAAATTTCCGTGGGAGTCATGGATTGTCTTTGGTGCAGGTGTATCGCTTGGCAACACTATGCTCGACAGTGGTGCAGGACGCTTTCTTGCCGAAGTTTTTCTACCACTTCTAAGCGGTAAACCAATGTTTGTTGTATATTATGGCATGGGCTTTTTTGGCTCATTTCTCTCAAGCATGATGTCTAACTCTGCTGCTGTTGCACTTATGTTGCCTATTATGCTGCCAATGGCAGAGATGATGCATTTATCTCCTAAAGTAGTAACAATGATAGCACCGATAAGCACATCGTTTATCATGTTAGTAATTGGATGTCCTCCTACCATTATTGCATACAGTACCGGATATTTTACCCAGAAGCAGTTTATCAAAATCGCTGTGGTGTGGGCTATGTTCCTTCTGTTAATATGCGTTTTGAGTATGCTGGTCTATTGGCCCATAATAGGTTTTTCTTGAATAGTTCGTTAAAATTTCTCCCCTTGTATCTGCAGGGGGAGTCAAAAAAATATAATAAATATAAACTAATTAAAATGGAATATAGGAGTATAATTTATGGCAGAAGTTGAATTGATTAAACCACCGGCAAGCACCCGGTCAATCGTTATAAAAGTAGTAATAGCTTTAGCATTGGGTATCGGGATAATGCTGCTGCCCAGACCCGCAAATCTTACGCCAGAGGGTCAAAGACTGCTGGGACTTCTTGTAACTGTTGTATTTCTCTGGGTAAGTGAAGCAGTTCCCATTGGTGCAACTGCTCTTTTGTCTGGAGCTGGTCTTATTCTCCTCAACATTCAGTCCGCACAAAACGCATGGGCACCATTTTCAAGCCCGGCAGTTATGTTTGTGTTAATGATCATCATGTTTGGAGTTGTGTTAAACGAGGTTGGGTTAGCAAACCGCCTTATGTATTATCTTCTTAAAGTTGCAGGAACAAAGGTGAAACGCCTAAGCCTAATTCTTGCTATAGGCTGCACTATTACCTCATCTGTATTTCACGATGCTACAATTACAGTTATAATGGTATTTGCATTTGTGCCTGTATTTATGAGTATGGGAATGAAACCGGGTCAAGGACATAAACTACCCACCTTTTTCCTCCTTCTAATACCTCTTGCTGCTTCTGCTGGTGGTTTTGGAACCCTTCTTGGCGGAGGTCGTAACCCTTTAGCACTTGAAATTCTTACTAAATTTAGTGAAGGCAATATATCCATAGGTTTTTTGCAGTATATCGTCATACAATTTCCAATATGTATTTTGACGGCTGTTGCAACATGGGCTATTTTGTGGTTTTTGATTAAACCAGAAGAGAAAGAGCTTGCAGGAGTTGAGCTTGGAAACCCCGGACCTATGAGTCGTGCAGAGTCAGGTGTTCTTGTGGTGTTTGTAATAACTTTTATTCTCTGGTTTATGGGTGATTTAACTGGTTGGCACTACAGTGTTCCGGCAGCGTTTGCTATCTTAGGCTTTTGCGGACCTGGATGGATAAGTTTTAGAACTATATGCGATAAGTTTCCATGGGAATCGTGGATAGTATTTGGAGCCGGCGTATCATTAGGAGTATCAATGCTTGACAGTGGAGCTGGACGTTTTTTAGCCGAAGTATTTTTGCCACTTTTAAACGGTAAACCGATGTTTGTTGTATATTATGGCATGGGCTTTTTCGGTTCATTTCTCTCCAGTATGATGTCCAACTCTGCTGCTGTTGCATTAATGTTGCCAATTACTTTGCCAATGGCTGAGATGATGAACATGTCTGCTGAATCTGTTGCAATGTTAGCACCAATGACAACATCATTTATTATGTTAGTAATAGGTTGCCCTCCAACGATTATTGCGTACAGTACAGGATATTTCACCCAAAAGGATTTTATTAAGATTGCTGTTCCTTGGTGTTTGATCCTTTTGTTAATATGCGTTCTAAGTACTTTGATATATTGGCCTCTTATAGGTTTTGTAAAATAGTTTGAATTTTAGTGTTCATATTTTTTTATACAAATCATAGATAAAATGGATTGCATGGGTGGGTTTAGGTTTCACTTATTTTTTTTTTAATTAACCTGTGCAATCCATTAATCAAAATTAATTGTTAAGTTTATCATCCTTTATGAGGATTAATTAATTTTATACATATTCCCACCTAAAGCAACTAACATAAATAAATGAGACAGCATTATGACTACGCCTTCTAAAAAATCATATACAAATTTACGCCGCCATATAATTATTACTTTGTGCATTGCAGCTATTATTCCAGTAATATTTATAGGAGGAGGAGTATATTTCGAGTATCGTAAATCTATGACCGCTAAAATTAAAAATCAGCTCACTTCAATAGTTATGCATCACAAAGAGTCTATTGAAAGGTTTCTTCATGAAGCAAGTGCAGCTATGAGATTGGTTGTAGAGCTTAAGTCGTTTGAAGAGATTTCTCAACAAAATACTTTGCAGTTGATTTTTAAAACCTTACAAATAGAGTATAATCATGCCTTTGAAGATATAGGGATTATTGATCATAAAGGCAACCATGTTGCCTATGTGGGAACACATGATCTACAAACTCGTAATTACAGCAGCTCTATCTGGTTTAAAGAGGCAATGGAAAAGCAGATTTATATAAGCGATGTATTTTTAGGATACAGAAATATTCCCCACTTTATTATAGCTGTAAGACAGGGCAAGGGTGAGTCATTTTGGATACTTAGAGCAACTATAAATGCCTACACGTTCGGACATTTGGTGGAAAATATCCGTCTTGGAAGGACGGGCGAAGCATTTATAATCAATACTGACGGTATATATCAGACAAGAGCCAGATTTGGTGGAAATGTTATGGAAACCGTTGACTCTAACTTTTTAAATATAGAGCATTTTGATGATCTAAGGCTTTGGGAAACTGAAAAAAATGAAGTAAAGCTGATTCGAGCAAAAGCATGGCTAAAAAACAACACTTGGCTGCTCATTGTTCAACAGGAGGTTGACGATGCCTTTTCAGAGTTGTTTAATACACGTAACCGTGCCATTATTTTATTTATCTTTGGTATTATTCTTGTTGGAGTGGTAACTTTTTTAACAACAGAACTTTTGATAAAAAGAATTGAAAAAGCGGATAAGGAAAAAGAGCTATTAGACGAACAGTTAATTCAATCTCAAAAAATTGCCTCTATAGGTGAATTCTCCGCAGGAATAGCACATGAAATTAATAATCCGCTTGCAGTTATAAATGTAGAGGCAGAACTTATTCAGACTCTCTTTAAAAGAGAAGATTATAAAAAAGAGTCAGAATTTGATGATATAGATGATTCATTGCGTGAAATTAAAAAACAGGTTAATCGATGTAAAGAGATTACCCATAAGCTGCTTAACTTTGCACGTAAAATGGACTCTGTTATTCTTGAAGTTAATATGCACAACCTAATTGATGAAGTTGTTGCAATGCGCGAACGTGAAGCCTCTTTTATGAATATTGCAATTTTAAAAGAGTATCAGGCAGAACTTCCGCTTATTTTCAGCGATCCATCTTTATTAAGACAGGTTATTCTTAACCTTATTAACAATGCCATAGACGCTCTCGCTAAAGGCGGTGAATTAGTAATAGGGACACGCATTGAATCTGTGAAAAACGGATCGCAGAAAAATAATTCTCAAAATGACACAGTAGTTATCTTTATCAAAGATTCAGGTATGGGGATACCAGAAGATAATTTAAAAAAAATATTTGATCCTTTCTTTACTACCAAACCACCAGGAAAAGGAACGGGGCTTGGACTGTCAATCTGTCATGGAATTATTCAGAAACTTGGGGGAAGCATATTTGCTGAAAGCGAAGTCGGCAAAGGAACTATATTTACAATCAAACTGCCTATTGAATATAAATGAACAAAATTTTAAATGGGGATATAAAAAATATGTCTAAGGCACAGGTGCTTATTGTAGATGATGAGGAAAGATTTTGTATTACTCTTCAGAAAATACTTGCAAGGGAAAAATCAGATGTAGATATTGCAAACAGCGGTATGGAAGCTATCCAAAAGATAAAACAGAAAACTTATGACATAGTTATTCTTGATGTCAAAATGCCGGGTTTGAGTGGTATTGAAACTCTAAAGGAGATAAAAAAGATTGACATAGGAATAGAGGTTATTCTTCTAACAGGTCATGCTTCTGTTGATTCAGGCATTGATGGTATGAGACTTGGTGCATATGATTATATAATGAAACCATGCGAAACAGATGTTCTTATAGAGGCTTTAAATAGTGCATATGCTGTAAAATCAGCAAGAGATGAGCGGCTGAAAATAGGGGTTAAAAATTAGAAAGCACCTTCTATTCCTTTAGTGCATGGGTTTTACGCAATCGGCAGTTTACCTGTTTTTGCATAGTTAGGATAGTTTCAAGAGTAAGTGGTTTTGAAATAATACCAATTGCGACAGCTGGAACTTTTCCAGTCGTCCAATGAGGTCTAACAAAATTGTGTATAATCTGATGAACATCTAAA
>JADGBE010000007.1 GCA_015231615.1 Desulfamplus sp.
CTCATATTTAACCTTTGCAAGAGGCGGATACATCATAAGAATGAGACCAATTGCAATCGGGATATTGGTTGTTCCTACCTGAAAAAAGTTAATGAAATTCTTGATGCCGGGGAAAGTATAACCCCAGCCAACACCGACTGCCATAGCTGCAAATATCCATAAGGTTAGAAATCTATCAAGAAATGATAATTTTTTGACTTCTGACATATACGTTTAATCTCCTAATGTTGTTAGCGTAAAGAATTGTTATTTTTAAATATTATCAGAATCACTGATTTAACGGATTAAAGGATTTCACGGATAAACAATCAGTGGAATCTGTGTAATCAGGTTAATCCGTGATTCCGAAAAATTACGAATTTATAAACGGACTTGCTATAAAATAGATGCCCAATAGGCATATCATAACGCCCGCCCCTCTACGAAACCAAGTTCCAGCACCCTGCCATCTGTTGTTTTCCATGAGTTTGCGCACTGCTGCGGTAGAACTTCCAGCAACTACAATTGGAAGACAATGACCCACAGCAAATAAGATTATCAGGATAATACCAGTTGCCACCTTTTCCTGAACTGTAATGATAGCAAGAATAGGGGCAATAAATCCAAACGTGCATGAACCAGATAAAACCCCATAGGCAAGCCCAAGAATAAAAGCACCAAATATTCCCTTGATTTTAAGGCGGTAAAGAAGGCTTCCTGACATTGAGCATTTCTCAACACCAAGCATTCCTAAGGAGACCCATATAAGTATTCCGCCGATGAGAAGCTGCCAATAGTTCCCAACATCTCCAAGCATTCGCCCCAGCATGGCACAGATAATTCCCACAAGGGCAATGGTGATAAAAAGCCCAATAGTAAAAGCTCCAGCATAAACACTTGCCTGTTTAGGATTTACAGCTTTATCTTGCCCTCCCACATAAGCAATAATCAAAGGTATTGCGGCAAGATGACAGGGACTGAGCAATACGCTTACCATTCCCCAGAGAAAACAGCCGATCCCTGCAATCACAATTCCGCCTGTCATCCATTGATTTATGGTTATAAAGATTGAATCAAGCATAAGTTTCTATTCCTTAAATCTTTTGATGTAGCCTTTTTAGATTTAACACAAACTGTAGAGACGCACGGCCGTGCGTCTCTAATTATAAAAAAATTAAATAGGATAGATAAAATTATAATTTAACACCCATTTTGGAAAGTTGTTCAACAATAGCCTCTTCAGGCATAAATCCTGTGTGTCGTGTAATTTCTTTTCCATCAGCATCAAAGAAAATTTGGGTTGGAATACCGCGGATGCCAAATTTCTGACCCGCTTCTTTGTGTTCCCAAACATCAATAAATATAATAGCAGCCTTACCTGAGTAGGCTTTTTCGAGCTTTTCAAGAATAGGTGCCATCATCTTGCATGGAATACATTTTTTAGCACCCAAATCCACCATAGTAACCATTCCTTTTACTGGAACTGCTGGAGGAGATGTCATATTTTCTGCACTGTATGCTGTAAATGAAATGGTCAAAAGAGCTGCTATTATAATTAGAACTGATACGGTTTTATATTGCGATACTGTTTTCATCTATATCTGTTTTCCTCTTATGATCAGGATTTAATCCAGTTCAAAATTTCCTGTTTTGTGGGGATTTTACCCACACATTTTACCTCACCATTTACAATAACTGCTGGAGTTCCAAAAACCCCGTAACCCGCAATCTGCATAAGGTCAGAGACCTTTTCCACAGATGCTGCAATCTTTGCCTCACTTACAACTTGCATCACAAGCTCTTCTGTTTTTTTACATTTTGCACAGCCCGGACCTAATACTTTAATTTCCATTGTTATCTCCTTTTAATTTTAATTAGATTTTTAACCTCTTTGTTTAGTTTACAATTAAACTATAAAATTATTATATCGTAATATAGCGATATGATAAATATAAAAAATTATTTTCTACAAATTATTTCTCTATCAGCGTTCGGCAAACTTTTTATTAAATCCAATATTTCAGGCTCTTCATTAATCCAATGTTTAAGATTGCCAAGTAGGTTAGAAGCATAAGGATTTTGTCGCCCATCAGCCAACATGAAATTGACCCAAAGCCCATCTTTGTATGAAGTTACAAGCCCAGCATCTTCAAGAATCTTAAGATGTTTGCTTGCTGTTGACTGAGCTATTCCCAACACTGTATAAATTTCACAGACACACATTACTCTCTGCTCCAGCATCTTTAATATTTTAATTCGTATAGGCTCTGAGGCCGCTTTCATTACTTTTAATAGCACTTTCATCTATCATTTCCTTATGGGGTATTATTTCCTTATCAGGAACATTATATAAATCGTTTTTAAGGAATATTGATAAGACACATACCTCCCCAAAGTCAAGGTAAATTTTAGCAAAACTTAAACAAAATTATACAGCCCGCTTTAAAATTATCGTTTGATTTATTTTACTCTTTGTTTTATCTGTATAGCAAAGTATGTTGTAAATATGTCGTTTAACATTATAACCACCTTTAAACACGGAGATATAAGTATGCTATGAAAAAATTAAAATATCTTATCTTCGCCTTTATCCTTCTAAACCTAAATGGGTTGAATCTAATTTGGATTAATCCAGATGCAAAATTCGAGATAAAGCCTACAAGGCTCTATGCAGATGATTTATCTGAATTAAAAATTAGTGGATACGGCACAATTAGTACCAGTTTTGATGACAGAGAATTTATCAAGCCAGCCAGAGATGTTGGACAGTCTTCTAATCAAATTTACAGAAAAGACTTTGTAACTCTTATGGATTCACGCTTTGGTTTGCAAGCCCATTATCGTGCAAATCAAGACCTTGATTTTGTAGTTCAAGGCGTATTAAGGGATCAGGCTTACGTAACATTTAAGAACTCATGGGAGTTAGGCTATTTTGCATTTAGACCATCATCATGGTTAGAGCTTAGGGGGGGTAGAATTGGCTATGATGCGTTTTTAATGTCTGATACAAGAAATCTTGGGTATGCCTATTCATGGGTGCGTCCCCCAATTGAATTTTATGGATGGATTCCGATTTTCCATATAGATGGGGCAGATGCCACATTTAGACTTGGTGGCGAAGATAGCCAGTGGAGAGTTCGCCTTCAGGCTGGTGAGCAAAGTTTTATGGTTCCAATAAATAACACTGATTTCGACTCTTCAACAAGAGGTCTTCACGCAATGACTATTAGCCGTCAGTCAGGCAACATAACTATAAAAGCTGGCTATTCTAAATTCTCTTTTAAAAACGAGTTCTCCCTTTTTAGTAATTTTCATTCTGGAGAAGGTTATAGAGGGTTAGAACAAATTATGGCTGACACTACACTCTCTTCTGAAATTATTGAAGAAGCTCGTTATCTTCGCAATAATCTTACTTTTAAAGATATAGACATTACCTACCTCACACTTGGTGCATCTTATGATGATGGAGATTGGATTGCCCAAGCTGAGATTGCCCAATCTACATCAAGTGCAGAGGTTTTTTCGCACGGAAAGATGGCTTATGCTGCTTTAGGATACAGGATTGGAGATTTTACGCCATATCTCATGTTTGCTGCAATTAGGGCGGGAAATGATGTTAGACAACCTCTTGCTGATTGGTCTGCATTGGAAGAGAGCTGGTTACAAAGCGAAAGTGTAGGTATTATCAATACTACAAGAATGCATCAGGAGACCCTATCTCTTGGTGTAAGATGGGATTTTCACCTTCAGGCTGCCTTGAAGTTTCAGTTGGATAATACTCATTATAATTCTAAAGGATACGGATTGGTTTTTTGCACTCCAGAGATTAGTATTAATGATAATCGTATGACCCTTGGAACGATAAGTATGGAGGTCATGTTTTGAAAATATACATAAACTTTATCCATTTTATTATTTTGTTTTTTTACTGTTCTATCTTTTTTTCTCCATCTATTAGCTTGGCTGAGAGTGAAGAGGATATTAAAGAGATTGCCGTTGTGGTAAATCCTAAGAATCCAATAGTTAGTCTAACATCTAAGCAAGTTTCTGATATTTTTCTGAGTAGAAGAAGAACCTTTCCTTCAGGAGAAACGGTTATGGTTTTAGAACAAGAGCGAGATGGGGCAATAAGGGAGAAATTTTTCAGCCTTGTGAACGGTATGAACCTTAAAAGGCTTAATGCTTACTGGACACGCCTTCAGTTCAGTGGTGAAATTCAGCCTCCTCCTGTTATGAGTGATAGCACAGCAATGAAAAATGTGGTGAAAGATAACGTAAATGCTATTGGCTATCTACCATCTAAGTATGTTGATGAATCTGTCCGTGTGATACTTTTACTTAAATAGGCTTTTCTAATTTTCTATTTTTAGAGTAGAGACGCCAGCCAGCGTCTCTACAATTTATAAACCTCAATTATTGGCAATTCCTATTAGCCCAACCCCGCCCTCCCCAATGGGAGGAAATTATATTATTCCCCTCTCCAAGGAGAGGGGTTAGGGGTGAGGCGAAGTAATATAACAAAGTAGAAATAATTACCTAATAAAATCAACAATATATTTTATAGCTATAAATAATACACAGAAGCACAATATAAATTTTATCTTATGTGCTGGAACATACTTTTGACACCTTGCCCCAAGATACATTCCACAAAATCCACCAATTCCAAAAAGAACTCCAAGAAACCAGTCAGGTGCTACAGAAACTTCCGTATAAAAGTTTGATAGAATCTGGTAAGTTGCAACTCCTACAATTGAAGTCATAAATGTCCCCATAAGTGCAGCTCCAGCAACCGCATAGACTGGTAGATGAAAAAAAGCCACAAAAAACGGGGCAACAATAGCACCGCCGCCAATTCCATAAATCCCACCAACAATTCCAACGATAAAGCATAGCGTCATAACACCCGGCACTGAAAATGCAAATTTTTCTCCATCAAAGCTAAATGAGACCTCTTTTAGTGAGAATCGGGTATCAGTAACGACAAAATTTTCAGGTATTGTTGCTTGCTTTGCTTTCTGGTTAGATGGCTTTTTTATTGTTTTTAAGGTGTCTTTAAAGAGTCTGACACCCACGTAAAGAAGAACAAGTCCTGCGAAAAACTTGAAATTTTTAGGATCAGGTAGATATTCAAGTCTAACCCATACACCTATAAAAACTCCGGGCAATGTCCCAATAACGACTGTCCATGCAAGGGGCCAGACCATTCTTTTCTCTTTAATATATCTCCAAACTCCGCTTGGTATTGCAACAATATTAAAAAGTTGATTTGTGCCACTAACTGATGGGGCAGTATAGTTCAATACGCTCATTTGAAATGGTAGCAACATGAATGCACCAGATACTCCACCCATTGAGGTAAAAAAAGATACAACGAAAGCAACTAAAGGTGGAAAAAAGACCCATGTTTTCACACCAGACACAGAAAATGTTACATACAGAAATTCCATAAATTAGTTCTCCTTTTAAGTAATGTAGCTCTCCTAAATTATTTGTGGAAATATGAATAATCAATATTTACGAGTAGAGACGCACGGCCGTGCGTCTCTACATATAAAAAGTTCAATCCATACCCGCTTAAAGTATAACAGAAGTCAGCTTTAGCCGTGCGAGTTATCACTCGCCTATAAAAATTACGATAAAATATTTTTCAAATTAGAATTGCTGTATGCCATCAAGAAGATGAATATGAGTATCACATACTCCATCAAGCCAATTTTTATCATGGCTTGCAACCACAATGGTTGTTCCCCAATCTTGTCTTGCCTTTAATGCAGCATCTCTTATTTTTTCAGAGCTGTCAGCATCAACGCTTGCAGTTGGTTCATCTAATAAAAGCACCTCTGGCTTTAATGCAAGCCTTGCTGCCATTGCAACTCTTTGTGCCTCTCCTCCTGATAGTTCATTCCATTTTCTATGGGCAAAGATTGTAAAGTCAAGCCCTACATAACTCATAGCAACTCTTACCTTCATCTTAATCTGTTTATCGCTGTTGCCCAAAAAACCATGCTTTCTCCTTAGAACTAAACCATAGCTAATATTATCATATACAGTTCTTTTAAGTAGATATGGTTCTTGTGTCAGCAAGGTAATGCTAAATCTTACATCTTTTGAAAATGGGTATTGAGGTTTTCCATTAAATAAAATGTTTCCTTTTGTTGGTTTCATCGAAAATGCAAGAAGTTTTAGAAGTGTGGTTTTGCCACTTCCATTTGGACCCATAACCCCTGTAATTGTTCCTCTTAGAATGGCAAGAGATTTAATATCAAGAACTTTGATTTTATTATAAATCTGTTCAACATTTTTAAGTTCAAATATACTATTCATAATTTTTTTTGATTTATTTTTTACGAAGAAAAGCAAGAGAAAGGTTGACCCCAAAAGCAATAGCAAGAAGCACAAGTCCAAGAGCAATTCCGTTGGCAAACATACCTTTACCAGTTTCTAAAGCAATTGCCGTTGTGATAGTGCGGGTATGCCATTTGATATTACCACCAACCATCATTGAGATACCAACTTCTGTCATCACCCGCCCATAAGCTGTAACTATAGCCGCAACAATTGCAAAACGAACCTCCCACAATGTGGTTAGAATTATCTCTTTTCTGCCAGCTCCAAGTGATATTAAGGTAAGTTTTAACTGCGAATCAACCCCTTCAATAGCTGCGGCAGTCAAGGCTGTTACGACAGGAAAAGCAAGGATACTTTGACCAATTGCAACTCCTGTAAGTGTAAATAGAAGCCCAAACTCTCCAAGCGGACCTTGACTTGAAATGAACGCATAGACCATAAGCCCTACAAATACTGTTGGAAGTGATAGCAGAGTATCAACAACAGTTCTTAATGCTCGTTTACCCCTGAAATTAAAGTAGCCAAGACAAAATCCACAAGGCAGACCAGCAATAGTGCTTAGTATCATAGAGCCTGTAGATACTTTGATTGTAGCAAAAATTGCAGACCATATAGAATCATCGCCCCCTGTTAAAAGTTCTAATGCTTTAATAAATCCTTGAAATATAAAATCCATATTTGTCTATCAAAATCTAACCCATCTAATTGTTTTTGTTAAATTTTTATATCTTGTTAATAAAAGATTATTTGATTTACCTAACGAAAAACTATATTTTTTTTGACACTATATCTAATCCTTTAATTATAGCCAATCCTTTGCTTGAAAATAAATGCAGCAGTTGATAAAGTCTAAACATTTTTATTTGAATAGAATCTTTATCTTTAGTGTTATAAATAGCGAGGTCGTAATGATTACAAGAGAATTGCTTAAAGAAGAAATTGATAAAGTTCATGAAGAGTATTTTTCTGTATTATACAAAATTATTAAGACGTTAGAGTCTCCATCAAAAAATATTATAGAATCACCAAGTTTAATAAATTTTGAAATGAAAGTTGGTAGAAGAGATCAAAATATTGATTCAGAGTGGCTCGAATTTATTGATGAGACTTATGGCTCATTGAAAGAGAGTCCTATAAAACGATTTCCACAAGGCTCATACGAAGTAAGAGATGGTAATAAAACAAAATTTAGGTAAAATTAATTACATAAATAATATAGGGAAGGGAATTATGGAAAAGAAATATAGTGATTGTGAAGGTAAGACATCAGATACCAATGGTTATGGCATTAATGGCTCTGCACAAGTTTCAGCGATTGACCTTGATAATTTTGTTATCACCGTTGAAGTGGTGCCTCCTCATGGAGGAGAACCTTGTGGGATTCTTTCTGCTTTAGATGCACTGAAAAATCTGCCAATAAGCGGTTTTAGTGTTGCATCAAATCCAGTTGCAAAGCCTCACATGTCTGCAATGGCACTTTGCTCTCTTATTCAGCAAAAAACTGGTAAATTTGCAATTATGCACGCAACTACAAGGGACAACAACCGAATCAGCCTTCAATCTACTTTTTGGGGTGCAAATGCTCTTGGAATTAAACACGTTCTTGCTGTAACAGGCGATTTTGTAGCACTTAGTGAGCGTAAAATCACCTCAGATGTTAAAGATATGGATGTATTCCAATTAATTGAGATGGCTAAAAATTCAGACATGATAACAGGGGCTGTGCTTGATTTTCGTGCTGAAGTAAATGGATTAGAAAAAGAGGTTGAACGTCTTGAGAAAAAGGTTGCTGCTGGTGCTATGTTTGCTGTAACCCAGCCGATTTATGACAGAGATATGGCAAGAACAATCTCAATCTCAACAAGCCACATCGACATACCAATTATTATGGGAATTCTACCACTTAGAACTTCAAAACATGCCGAGTTTCTGCACAATCGCGTTGCTGGAATAGTTGTGCCTGAGAAGTTGCAAGAAAAAATGAACCATGCAAAAGACCCGATTGCAGAAGGAGTCGCCAACGCAAGAGAGATGCTTGCAATAGCAAAGGAGTTTTTTAGAGGTGCTTGCATTATGCCACCTTTTGGACACTATGAAATTATGGAAGATATTCTTAAATAAATGGTTAGGCAATGAAACATAGGTGATACTATCAAAAGAATTCTCATAATATTATTGTCTTTACTGATATTCATTGCCCTATCTTCAGCGATTTATTGGTGGTCTGTTTATATGTTGATAGCTGTACCAGCGGGCATTCTAATGGCATTTGTTTTTTCTTGGGTGGGTATCCCGTTAGCGATAAAGATATATGGGTTTCCTGCGTTGCTATGTTTTGTTTTTGTAATGTTTTCGTTGCCAATTGGGCTAATTAAGCGCGATTATATTTGGGGTCAAATATTATTTGTAGCTGGTGTTTGTTCGTGGGCGGGGCTGTCAATAATGGGTTTAGGAAATGCAGGATAAATATTAATAAAGGTTAAATTTATGAAAACTATTAATGCTGATAAATTACGTGAATACATACAAACAGAGCATGAGAAGAGCTATCTTCTTATTGATGTAAGACAGCCTGCTGAATATGAAGAGAGCCATATTCCGGGTTCAATACTTCTTCCTTTAAATGAGTTTGAGGAGCAAGTAGAGGAGTTGCCAGAGAAAAATCTTATATTTTATTGCAGAAGTGGTGTCCGCTCTAAAGCTGCTGCACTTACAGCAGATTTTTTCAATGAAGCTAAAAAAGATATATTCACCCTTGAAGGTGGTGTGCTTGGCTGGAATGGCATAACTGTTGAGGGTATCCCACTATTTAAAACCTTTGATTTGAATAAAGAGATATATGCTATTCTTTTAGATGCCATCAATTTAGAAAAAGGGGCATTTAGATTTTATGACTATATTCTGCAAAATGTTGATCTAAATAATTTAGAAAAGCTATCTTCAAAAAATAATGATAGAGCCATTGAAAAAGATAAAACCTCTATCAGTGAAGTTCTTAAACAGGCAAGAGATGGAGAGCTTGGACATGCAAAGCTAATTTATTCTAATTTGAAAAATATAAAAACAGATACAGTGCCATTTGAGGATATTTATAATAATCTAAATGGTGATATTCTTGAAGGCGGTGCATCTTTTGACGAAATCATTAGGTTGATAGCAAAGAATGGCAATAACCAACTTATTGATATTCTTGAAATTGCAATATCTATGGAATACCGTGCATTTGACCTTTACAGAGTTATGTCAGAAAGGATAGATGAGGAGAAAAATAAATTAAAAGAGGCTTTCTACTCACTTGCACAGGCAGAAAAAGCACACATGAATATTCTTGTTAAATCTCTTGAGCAGCGTGTCTAATGAAACTTTACCAAAATAGAAAATTTTTGATTGGTGCGATTGTTTCATCTATTTTGTTTACCTCTCTTATGGTCTATAGAGTTGGGTTTTATAGTGGAACATTTAAAAGTAGTGCGTCAGAAAAGGTTGATTGGAGTAACCAATCTTTAAAATCTGACGAATCATGGATGAATATTTTTCAAAATTTTAAGAAAATAGGCTTTTCTCACCGTATTCTTGAGAATATGGGAAGTAGTTATAAAATCCATGAAAAGACTGTAATGAAGATAAACACAATGGGTATGGTTCAAGATATTCAGGTTGAGTCAAAAAGCACAACTGATATAGACTTTGCCATAAAAAAGTTTGATTTCAATATTACCTCTGGAAGTTTTAACTTTTCCGTAAAAGGTGAAATTAAAGAAAATACGCTTTATGTTCAATCAGGTTCTAATAATTCCTCTTTTGATAATGCCAATTCTAATAATGCCAATAAAAACAACAAACCTTTAGAGATTGCTCTTGAGAATAGACCATACCTGACATCTGGAATTATTCAGGCAACTTTGGCATCAGGCTTAAAACAAAATCAAGAGATGGTGCTTTTTATTTTTGATCCATCAACTCT
Source organism: Desulfamplus sp. (assembly GCA_015231615.1). Lineage (GTDB taxonomy): Bacteria > Desulfobacterota > Desulfobacteria > Desulfobacterales > Desulfobacteraceae > Desulfamplus. The sequence continues at coordinate 10,295 of JADGBE010000007.1, forward strand.
TGGTCAAGCTCCAGCTACAGTAAAAATGGAAGAGCGTGAAGATATTACTATTGACGGTAAACCAATTAATGCTCAAAGAGTATCTCTATCTTTTAAAGGTGCAAAACAATTTGCATGGGTTGATAATGAGGGAAAAGTTGTTAAGGAAGAGGGGCTTCTTGGAATAACGCTTTTAAGGACAGATCGTAAAGGGGCAATTGAAGGAACTCCAATTCAAGATAGCGATGATCTTACTAATCTCGTGTCTGTGAAATCAAACAAAATTCTTAATAATCCTTTTAATTTAAAAGATATAACAGTAAAAATTTCAGGTCTTGATGATTTGAGTAATTTTTATACTTCTTTAAACTCTGGAAGGCAGGTATTGGCAGAATCAAAAGATAAAGGTGCTAAATCAGGAGATAATGGGTCTAAAAGTTGGGTATTAAAAATTGAAAAAGAGTCGCTTGAGGGATTACCTCAAGAAATCACCTCTGAGGATTTAGCTCAAATTGATAATAAGTTTAAACAACCTGACGCATTTATCCAGTCAGACGATTACAAAATACGAAGTTTTGCCTTTAAAACTATCCAGCCTTCAGACCTACCACTTGAAAAAGTTAAAAAACTTGTTGCATGGATTCAGAAAAATATTAAGCGTCAACCTGTGGTGTCGCTCCCAAATGCTCTGTCAACTTTGGAAAATAGAATGGGAGACTGTAATGAACATGCAGCTTTGCTTGCAGCTTTTTGTCGGGCAGTTGGAATACCTGCAAAAATAGAGGCGGGTCTTGTCTATTTAAACGGAAGTTTTTATTATCACGCATGGAATTCTCTATTTGTAGGCAGATGGATTACTGTTGATGCCTTGTTTAATCAGATTCCAGCAGATGTAACTCACATTGCCTTTTCATCAGGTTCTCAGGATATGCAATTAGATATTGTTGGGCTTATTGGTAGGGTTCAAATAGAGATTTTGAATTCCAATTAGGTGTTCTAAATAGATGTTTCAAAATTGATTACTTAATATCACAAAAAATATGGTGGTTACTAATTGATGAATGTGCCAGAATTTCAAAATCTGGCACATTTTTGTTTTTTAATCGTAAATTAGTGATTACACGGAGAATTTGCATCATGCCCACAAACATTTTCCCCTGTAACAAGTGAGTTTGCAAGGTAAGCCTCCACTAATTTCTCAGGAGTTTCAGTTGGGGCACCAATAATCACATTAATTCCAGCCTGATTAAATAACTCCTGTGCCTTGTGTCCCATACCACCTGCAATAACAACATTTACACCATTATCGTAAAGCCATTTAGGAAGCACACCCGGTTCATGTGGTGGCGGTTCAACAACCTCCCTATTTTTGATTTTATCGTTCTCTGTGGTTACAAAACAAAACTCTCTGCAATGTCCAAAATGTGCTGTCAATTTACCCATTGCCATGGGAATTGCAAATTTCATAATAAATTCAACTCCATTACTATTAATTCTATCCTGAATGTTCAAGAATACCGTTAAATTTTTTCAAGCTCTGTAATTCTTGCAGTAATTGACTCAAGTGTGCTTTGGAGAGAATTTGCCTTCTGTTTTAGGTTGGTTAGCTCATCAGGAGAGTTGTTTGCACCAGCACCTTGTCCCAATTGTTGACAGACTCCCCTTCCAAAGCCTCTACCAGAGCCTTTTCCCATTCCACCGCCTCCGCCAGAGCCTTTTCCCATTTCTCCACCATTACACCCAACACTATTTCCTGAATTTGAGGTGTTACAGAAACCTCTGCCACCACCACCTTGCCTACCTTGTCCACCATTTGGACCTGTTCCATCAAATCTTGGCATATTGCCTCCTGCTGTTTCTTTATATCGGTCGTTATTTCTTATTATTTGCTTCCAGAACCCTGTCCCTTATTTCCACCAGAACCTTGTCCCTGACCCTGATTGCCTTGACGCCCCTGTCCTTGTCCACTGTTACCGCCACAACCCTGACCTGAACCCTTGCCGCCTTTATTACCACATCCACCACCATTACCACCTTGACCTCGTGAACATCCTCTGTTTCCTTTTGGCATTGCTTTCACCCCCTTTATCTTTACTCGTTAATTTTTTTTACAATGTTTGATAAATACGTATTAAACCCAATGCCCATCTACATTTGGACCTTGTGAATACTGCAAAGCACCATTTTTAAACAGCTCCACAACCTCTTTGATATTTCCCTTGGTACCAGTGAAAACCTTAATACCCGCTGCTTGAAGAACATTATAGGCTTTAGGTCCGCAATTGCCTGTAATGAGGCAATCCACACCACAATTAGCAACTATTTTCCCAGCCTGAATACCAGCCCCTTGAGGAAGATTCATATTCTGGTCGTTTACTTTAACCTCAAAAGCCAAAGTATCTGTGTCAATAATCAAAAAATATGATGCTCTGCCAAACCTTGGATCAAGAGGAGAATCAAGATTTGTTCCGCTTGATGATACTGCTACTTTCATTTCTACACCTCCTTTTTTTATTTGCTCAGGAATTTCAATCTAATCTTAAATTGTAGAGACGCACGGCCGTGCGTCTCTACTTATGTTCTAACTCAAAACACCCGTTCCATTGTATCGCCCATAAACAGTTTAACATTTTCCCAAACCTCTTTAACCGCCTTAGATGCAGCTCCATCAGAGTAAGTTACAAGAGCTTTCCCCATTTTCATTGATTCAACAACAGCCCTATCAAATGGAATTTCACCCGCAAATTTGATATTATTTAAAACGCAAAACTCTTTAATATTTTCTGATGTCTCTTTGTTTAAGTCTGCTTTGTTAATGCAGACATAGATAGGTGCGTTCATCTGTCTGCCAAGTTTTATAACTCTTTTCATATCGTGAATTGCTGATAACGTAGGCTCTGTAACAATAAGAAGAGCATCGGCATTGCTAATTGATGCAATAACAGGACAGCCAATTCCGGGTGGTCCGTCTGTAATAATCAATGGAATCTTTTGCTCTTTTGCCATCTCTCTTGCCTTTTGCCTTAATTGGCTGACAAGAAGCCCAGAATTTTCCTCTGCAATACCAAGTCTTGCATGAATCATAGGTCCGTTGGCAGTTGTTGATATATATTTCTCTCCACAAATCTGCCTCTCAAATGAGATCGCAACTGTTGGACAGAAATGGACACACACTCCGCACCCTTCACATGCAATGGGGTCTATGGCAAATTTAGGTGATATTCTATTGTCTCTTATTTGTTCGTCTTTTTGTTTAGATAGCTTTGGGATTATATTTTCAGTTATCTCTTCAAAAATTGCATCAAACTGGCATCTTTTAAAGCACTCTTTGCAACCAATGCAAAGTTCAGGGTTAATTTTAGCCTTGTATCCACCTTGAAACTGCTCTGTCTCAATAAGATTATGCTCAAGTGTTAAAAAGAGGTTTGCGGCATCTACATCAGCGTCAATTACAATTCTTCTCTCTGCAAGGGAGGCTATGGAGGCTGTGATACTGGTTTTACCTGTGCCACCTTTACCACTTATAACTGTCAGCTCCTTCATATTACGACCTCCCAACTATACTATTGTCAGATGAGCTTGTTGCTGTTTTTGTAGATGTTTTTTTATATTTAGACTCTTTTGCATTTTGAGTAATTCTACTAACAATTTTAAGATAAAGTTCTTTAAAACATTGCTTCATTTCTGGTAGTTCATTAACTAACAAGAGTCCTTTTGAGCAGATTTTTGCAGCTTCACGGCTAAATGGAATCCTCTGCATTATCTCGATATTTTCTTTTTCTGCGTAATCGTCAATAATTCCCTTTTGATCATTATCTGCTCTGTTAATAACAATCCCCATTGGAACACCAAGTTTTTTAAGTGCCTCAACTGTAAGTGCAAGGTCATTTAATCCAAAAGGTGTCTCTTCTGCTACAAGAAGAGCAAAATCAGAACCTCGAAGAGTTGTAACAGCAGGACAAGATGTACCCGGTGGAGCATCAACTATTGATAGTTTGTTATTAATATCTTCACTTATTGAATTACTTCTCCCGCTCCCGCAAGTTATCGTCTTTTTGACCTGCTTGATTAACGGAGGAGACATAGCCTCCCCAACTCTTAACTCTCCCCAAGTAAGATTAAATCCGTGGCTGCTCTGTCCTGTGAGCAGAGAACCAAGCACCCTTGCCCCCTCTTTAATCGCACCTGTTGGACAGACCATGACGCACCCTTTACATGAGTGGCACATCTCAGGAAATATCATGATTTTTTTTGCAATCATAGTGATGGCACTGAACCTGCATATCTTTTCACACTCTCCACAAAAGGTGCAAAGAGCCATATCAACCGCTGGCACCATTGTTGAAATCTCTTGTTTAACAACATTTTGCGGCTTAACAAAAAGATGGGCGTTTGGCTCTTCAACATCACAATCAATAAGCTCAACAAAATTTTCTGGGTTTTCTGGGGCTATAACTAATTGTGTTGCCTTAATTGTTTCCGTTCTTGTAATTGCCTCTGCTGCTGTAACTGCAAGATTTACTGCAACTGTTGTCTTTCCTGTTCCACCTTTACCACTTGCGACTGTAACTATCATTTTAATTGCCTTAATATTGGTTAGTCAGATTTTTGGCTATCAAATCATATTAATGAGTATATGCTAATAACTATAATAAGCAATAGCTCATATTTGTCAATAGTTTATTTTTAAGTCCATTCCTATACCTTACCATAATGATGGATTGACTTTGTTTGCACCTTTAATTTATATTGCCGCCAACTTAGCCCACTTAGGAATGGAATTAAAAAATCAAATGAATCAAGATTGATTTAATTATAAAAACAGATAAGGAACGGTTATTAATGGAAAACAAAGAGAGTAATGCATCAACTGCGGAAATTATCCCAGAACAGATGGGATATAATACAAAATTTCAGTTTCAGTGTCACAAAGGGGTAAAATGTTTTACAAAATGCTGTCGAGGCATTGATATAATGCTTACCCCTTACGATATTTTAACAATGAGAAGAGAGATGGGGATAACATCTGAGGAGTTTTTGGCAATCTACACAGACATTCATCTTCTTGAAAAAGCTGATCTTCCTATTGTAACTCTTAAAAAGTTAGATGACGAACAAAAGTCATGCCCATTTGTGAAAGATATAGATGGTTGCCAGATTTATCCTTTTAGACCTTCAGCATGTAGATATTATCCGCTCGGCATGGGAGCATTAAGTTATGCAAGCGAACTTAACAAGGGCAAGGATACAAGCAGTGATGACGCCTTTTTCTTTATGGTAAAAGAGTCTCACTGCCTTGGATTTAATGAGAAAAAAGAGTGGACAGTTGCTGAATGGAGAGAAGATCAAGGGGTTAATATCAGAGATGAGGTAAATGCTGGCTGGACTGATCTGATAGTAAGAAAAAAGACAATACCTATGAGCATAAAACTTTCTGAACAGAGTAAACAGATGTTTTTTCTTGCATGCTACAACATAGATAAATTTAGGCAATTTGTATTTGAAAGCTCATTCTTAAAACGATTCACTTTTGATAAAGAGAAAATTGAAGAGATAAGAAAAGATGATATAAAGCTACTCCAATTTGGATTTGAGTGGTTAAAATCGCTCTTGTTTCAAGAAGGGGAAGTTAAAGTCAATCAGCAGGATTCAGTATCAGGCGAGGCGGACGAGTAAATATATACTCTTTTGTATTGTAGGGTTTAACCATGGTTAAACCCTACAACTTATTATGACATTACAATTTATAACATTGCTGGTATAATTTAAGGAATTATTAAATTTTTACTACTTAAATTAATATGCTTTTGAAATTAATAATTATAGCACAAATTCTTCCTGAACTCAGGATTATCAAGCCTCTCCTCAATATCAACTTCAAAAAAACGTGCAAGGGGTTCTAAAATTTCAGGGTTCTCTTTTTGCACCTTTTTTGTTGCCTCAATTACAACATCAAGACCTTTTTGGGTCATCTTTCCCATAGGTGGTCTGCAAGAACCTGACGGCATACCAAGCAACTGCATAACTGTTTTAAGTGCAAGAGGGTTTCTTGCCCTGCATTTGACCATACCGTAAGGGGTCATCTCTTCTGTGATTACAGTAACAAGTCCAAGTAGAGGCGATAGTGCTTTATTAAGAGCCTCTGCCCTTTTAGTATCTCCCTCTAATTGAAGCCTTACCATATCTGTAAGAGCCTTTGGTGCAATGTTGGAGATAACTGAAATTCCGCCACAAGCCTTAATTTCTTGATCAGCCATTATTTGAAGCAAAATGCCATCATCACCAGAAAAAATATTAAAATTCTCTCCGCAGCAGACTCTCGTTCGTTTCATGTTTTCAATATTGCCAGTAGCCTCTTTAACAGAAGCTATATTTTTATATTCGCGGCTTAATATTGCAAGGTCTTCGGGTAATAACTGGGTTCCTGTCCTGCCCGGAATTATATAAGGAATGATCTCTGTTGTAGGAAAGGCTTTTGCTACTGGTTCATAGTATTCACGGCGTATTTCAAGTGAGCTTGGTCCATTATAGTATGGATCAACCATTAAAATTCCATCAACGCCAACATCAACAGCATGTTTAACAGCTTCAAGAGCCTCTTTTATGTTGTTGCTTCCAGCCCCTGCAATGCAAAGACAACCTTGTTTTGCATTGCAGTTTTTATCCGCAATACATATATCTTTTGATCTCTTAGCAATAGCGGCAACTAATTTGTGATGCTCTTCCCATTGAAGAGTTGGACTCTCTCCTGTTGTTCCAGCCGCAATTATTCCAGTTATATTGTTTTCAATCTGAAACCTGATAAGTTTATCAAGCCCTTCTGCATCTAACTCCCCTGTTGGAGTAAATGGTGTTGCTAATGCAGTATAACATCCTGTTTTCATAAACAAACTCCCTAATAAATATATATTTTAGAACTTTTATACTCTAACTAAATGCAACTATCTGTTATACAGAGTCAATGAGATTATTAAGCCCTGCCAAAACGTGAAAATTTCATAGTAAAGTTACCTCTGCCTTGAGTTGCTGACCTTAAAGCTGTTGAGTATCCAAACATCTTAGATAACGGCACAGTTGCCTTGATAACCTGAATATTTGACCTTGGGGCAATGGATTCAATCTTTCCACCTCTTGTGTTAAGATCAGATATAGCATCGCCCATATAGTTATCAGGAACAAGTACCTCAACCTCCATGATTGGCTGTAATAGAGCCATCTTTCCCTTTTCCATTGCATCTTTACAAGCCATTGATGCACAAACTGAAAATGCGAGCGGAAAACTTTGCCCCTCTTGAAGGGAACAGCTTTTTACTGCAATCTCAGTATCAACAACTGGGTAACCTTTTAAAAAGCCACTCTCAATAGCCTCTTTTGCCCCTTTTTCAATTGCAGCAATAAACTCAGTTGGAAGAATAGTCTCCGAAGCTCCTGAAGCAGCATTACGACGGCTATCTGCTGCACTTCTTCCTGTCTCTGCATAACCTTGAACTGTCTCTTTAGTTAGATTATTTGTAAATTTAATTCCAGCCCCACGCTCTAATGGACTTAGTGTTATCTCAAGCTCTGCAAAGTGTGGTTTTCCTGCAATATCACGTTCAAAAATAGCATGACCAGTTGAGGCAGATTCCATAACCTCACGGTAAACAACTTGCGGTTTGCCAACATTTACATTGGTGTTAAACTCACGAATCATTCTGCTAATTATAATTTCAAGATGAAGCTCTCCCATGCCTGAAAGAATGGTCTGCCCTGTATCTTCGTCAGTTTTAACTGCAAGTGTTGGGTCTTCCATAGTGAATTTTTTTAACACATCTTCAAGTTTTTCTTGATCCGCATGACTTTTTGGCTCAATTGCAATTGAGATAACTGGTTTGTAAAACTCAATTCTTTCAAGAATAACAGGATTAGCTGATGAACAGAGAGTCTCTCCAGTTGATGAATCTTTAAGCCCCATTACTCCAACAATATCTCCAGCAACTGCCTCTTCAATCCTCTCCATTTTGTTTGCGTGCATCTGAAATATCCGAGATGGCTTCTCTTTTTTCTTAAGCCACGGATTAAAAATGTCTTCGCCAGCAACCATCTTGCCACTATAAATTCTGACAAAACAGAGTTTTCTACCTTCAATCATGGAGACTTTGAAGATAAGTGCTGATAAAGGGACTGATTTTTGTGGCGGATACTCAACCGTATCGTGGGTATGGGGGTGAATACCTTTAACAGGCGGAATATCCGCAGGACTTGGCAGATAATCTTTAATAGCATCAAGTAGAGGTTGAATTCCTTTATTTCGTAAAGCTGTGCCACACAACACAGGGACAATTTTTCTATCAATAGTTGCTTGTCTAATAACTTTAATAAGGTCAGACGCTGGAATCTCCTCTTCAGCAAGGTATCTCTCCATGATGTTGTCATCAAACTCTGAGACTGCTTCAAGAAGTTTTACTCTATACTCTTCTGCTTTTTCAACAGTTTCAGGATCAGAAGAGTCAATTTCAGATATAGAAAACTCTGAACCAAGAGTATCATCGTCCCATGTAATTTGTTTCATGTTGACAAGATCAACGACCCCAGTAAATGAATCTTCACTTCCAACTGGAATCTGAAGAGGCAGAGGATTTGCATTGAGCCTGTTGTGTATCATCTCAACGGCGTTATAAAAATCAGCTCCAACACGATCCATTTTGTTGATAAATGCAATTCTTGGCACCCCATATTTATCAGCTTGTCTCCAGACAGTTTCTGATTGAGGTTCTACGCCAGCAACAGCACAAAATACACCAACTGCCCCATCTAAAACACGCAAAGCACGTTCAACTTCAATCGTAAAATCAACATGACCTGGGGTATCAATAATCTGAACCTGTGCATTTTTCCACTGGCATGTTGTAACTGCTGATGTGATTGTAATGCCTCGATTTTGCTCATCTTCCATCCAGTCCATGACAGCCTCACCGTCATGCACCTCACCGATTTTGTGTGATTTGCCTGTATAGTAGAGAATTCGCTCGGTTACCGTTGTCTTACCAGCATCAATGTGTGCCATGATGCCTATATTTCTTATGTTTGAAATGTTTGGTTTCTTATTACTCATTTTGTTTTACTCATTTTATTATATTTAAGAGGTGTATCTTAAAACAATCTCAATATTAGTTTTACATCAATCAATAAAGAAATAATTGATATAGTAGGAGTCATAAAGTGTCAAGAAAATAAGAGTTGTTTTATCTTGCAAACAGGGCATCTTTTTTATAGTATCAACTAAAGTTTATTAATAACTTGTTCCAATATATAGTTTGGCATAAGAGTTTATAATTTTGGCATAAAGAGAGAAATTGAACATGCTTTCAGGATTTGAGTCTTTAGTTGAAGAGAGAATATTAAAAGCACAAAAAAATGGAGAGTTAGACAATTTACCGGGTCAAGGAAAGCCTTTAAATCTTGATGATATGAGTATTCCAGAGGAATTTAGAATGGTGCATCGTATTTTGAAAAACTCAGGTTTTCTTCCTCCAGAAGTTGAATTAAGAAAACAGATAAGAGAACTTGAGAATATGCTCAAATCAATTGATGAAGAGAATTGTACGCAATTTGACAGCAGCACGCTATCAAATAAAGTTGATCTTAAAAAAAAGGCAAATATTCAGAAAAAAATTGATTTTCTCTTGCTTAAACTAAATACAACCAGAGGAACTACAAACTCCTATAACTCTTTCCCATCACAATACAGACAAAAACTTATTAAAAAAATGTTATAAAACTTATAAGGATATTATAAAATTTAATTTATGAAATTTAAACCAACAGATAAAGAGGGGATTTTTAAAAGCCTGTTTGCCGCATATTTTGTGTTGCTGCTCCATGTTTTTCTGGTGGCTGGCGTTGGAGTTGCGGTTGTTCTATTCAAAGGGGTGTATCAATATCTGCCTTGGATATTATCTGGAATTGCAGCATTTATAATTGCTCTTTTCTGGATTTTTTACTTAAGAATTAAACGGTCATCAACTGATATAAAAGATGTTCTATCTCACCCAGCATTTCAAAATCGCAATGTTGAGATCAAACTTTTAGGCGGAGTTGCAACCTTTAAATTAAGCCTCCCAGCTTCTGGGGGAGATAATCTACTATCCTCTGGAGCTTCACAAAATGTTGCTTTGCTTGAACAAGGCATAACAGATAATAGTTCACAATCTCTAAGGCTTGAATCTGGACATACCCACATTGAAAGAAGATTATCAGAACTTGCGAGCCTTTATGATAGAAATCTAATAAACGATGAGGAGTATGAGATGGCTAAAAGGCGTATTTTGTTTGAATCTGATAATAGTCAAAGCAGAGATAATTTATATCCAAATTTATAAATAGGCTTAAACGATTCACAAAAATATAATAAAATAGAGGGAATAATATGAAAAAAATAAGATTAGCCCTGTTATCAGGTGGCGACTCATCAGAGCGTGAAGTCTCACTTAGCAGTGGCAAACAGGTCTATGAAGCATTGGATAAAGAAAAATATCATATCTCTAAATATGATCCAAAGACAGATTTAAAGCAAATAGTTGAAGATGCCCCAAATATTGATGTTGCCCTTTTAATTCTTCATGGACCAAATGGCGAAGACGGAACTGTTCAGGGACTTCTTGAGCTTCTCAAAATTCCATATCAAGGAGCTGGAGTGCTTGGAAGTGCTTTGGCAATGAACAAACTTGCTGCAAAAACGATGTATGAACAATCTGGAATTAAAGTTCCTCAATATATCTCGTTTTCAAAGGGAGATTTTTTTAACAATAATATAGAGCAAACAGCTACTCTTAAAACAGATTACACTCAAATTGATTCATGGGTAGATAAACTTGGGCTTCCAATAGTTGTAAAACCTGCCTGTGCAGGGTCAAGTGTTGGAATGTCAATTGTTAAAAACAAGGAAGATATTGTTCAAGCTATTGAAAAAGCATTTCAATTTGATAAAAATATTCTTCTTGAATCTTATATAAGAGGAGTAGAATTGACCTGCGGTGTTCTTGGCAATCGTGAGCTTGAAGCCTTGCCAGTTATTGAGATTATTCCGGGCAAAGGGTATGAATTTTTTGATTATAATGCAAAGTATCTAAAAGGGGCGAGCGAAGAGATATGTCCAGCAAGGATTGAGGATAAGGTGAGGATAAAGGTTCAAGAGTATGCGATTGCAGCCCATAAAGCACTTTTTCTTAGAGGGTATAGCAGAAGTGATATGCTCCTCTCTAACGATGGCGAACTCTATCTTCTTGAGACAAACACTATTCCCGGAATGACCGCTACAAGTTTGTATCCACAATCAGCGCAGGTTGCAGGATACTCATTTGCACAGATACTTGATAAGCTCATATCGCTTGCTATGGAGTAAAAATAAGGTTTGATAATTTTAGAGCCTGTTTTAATATTCAGGCTCTAAAAAAGTTGTTAAACCTAACTATTTGTTCACAAACTCTTTTCAAAGTCGCTAAAAGTCATCTTCTCATAACTTTCGGTATTCACATATTTAAGAATAGCCAAAAGCCTCTTTTCATCAACATATCCGGGAATACTGCTTAATTTATCGCCATTAGATTTAAGAAACCAGCATGTAGGAAGACCACGTATGCTGTAGGATTCTGCAATTTTTTTCTCACGATCAGAATCAACTTTTATAGCAGTAAAGTTTGCATTCAGATAGTCTATCAAGGCTTTATTCTGAAAAGTTGACATCTCCATTTTACGACAGTAGCCACACCAATCTGCATGAAAATATACAAAGAGCTTTTTTTTCTGTTCCTTTGCCATTATAAGACCCTTGTCATGGCTTTGCCATGCAATTCCTCCAGATACACCAACAGCAGGAGAATTCATAAATGTACATAACGATATAACCATTATAACAAATACTGTTACTATAAAAATTATGTTTAGCCTTTGACCAGCTATCTTTTTTTTCATTTTAGTTTTTTCCTTTAAATTTAGATTGTTGTCCTCAAATAAGCCATTTCTTAAATTAGGATATTTCTTAAAGAGTATCTTAAATTTAAGGTAAAGGGCTATAAATATTAATTTCCAATTTATCTATCTTAAATGCTATATTATGGTGTTTTATTTGATCATACAAGGTTTTTTAAGTTGGCAATACCCATAAATCATAAATAATTATACAGGAGAAAGCCATGGCAAAATCTTTATACTGGGCTGACAGTTATATTGATAAAGTTCGTAGTGCAAAAGATGCACTGTCAAATGTCAAACCCGGTCAAAGACTATTTATAAGCTCTTCATGCGGAGAGCCTCAACATTTGGTGAAATCTCTTGCAGAGAATTCAAGCAGATTCACTGACCTTGAAATTGTCAGACTTCTCTGTCTTGACCACACCCCAATTACCCTTATTGCAAATAGAACACACTCCCAGCAGTTCAATATTCGCTCATTTTACCTTGGTTCAGCAAAAAACAAATCCCTGAATAAAAATTCACGTTTTATAACTCCAATAAACCTCTCGCAAGTTCCAAAACTCTTCACAAGTCGAATGCTTCCAATTAATGTTGCCTTAATTCAAGTCTCTCCGCCTGATGACTTTGGCTGGATGAGCCTTGGAGTGTCGGTTGATATAACTAAAGCAGCAGCAGAAGCAGCAGATATTGTCATTGCACAGGTAAACACATATATGCCAAGGGTTCTTGGAAGAAGTTTTATCCATGTCAACAATGTTGACTACATTGTTGAACACTCTGAACCTCTTTTAGCAAAACAGGAAATGCCAGATATTGAGACTGCAAACACAATTGCAAAACACATGTCTCGCCTTATCAATGACGGTTCAACTTTGCAAACCACACTTGGAGCAACTACAAGTGCAACTTTGCTTTGTCTATCTGATAAAAACGATCTTGGAATACACACTCAATATCTTTCAGATGGGATTATGCGTCTTGTCTCAATGGGTGTTGTTACAAACATGAAAAAGGGATTTAATGATGGTAAACTTGTTGCAAGTAGTGCTGTAGGCTCATCTATTTTATATGAATTTATGGACGATAACCCAGCCATTGAATTTCACCCATCAGACTATGTGAACGACCCAAGGATAATATCAAGACACAATGCAATGACATCAATAAATACAGCTATGGAGATAGATTTAACAGGACAAGTTGCAGCAGATGCCTTGCCTCAAAACAACTTCTCTGGTGTAAATGGAATGCTTGACTTTATAAGAGGCTCTTCAATGTCGCAGGGGGGCAAATCTATTTTAATGCTCACCTCTACCCGCGAACGTGGGACAATAAGTAGAATAGTCCCATTTCTTGAAAACACTGCTGTTGTTGTTCCTCGAGGCGATGTGCAGTTTGTAGTTACAGAATATGGGGCTGTAAATCTTTTTGGGAAAAGTATTCAAGAACGTTCATTGGCACTTATTAGCATTGCCCACCCTGATTTTAGAGACGAACTATTTGAAAGGGCAAAAGAGCGTGATTTTATTGATATTGGCAGAAAATTTAAGGAGTCCATAAGGGGGGTCTATCCCCTAAGGCTTGAAGAGGTTATAAATATCAAGGGAACTCCTGTAATGCTAAGACCAGCAAGACCAGCAGATGAGAGGGCAATACAAGAACACTATTACAACATGGATAAAAATGATGTGATTTCTCGTTTTTTCCATGAAAAGACAAGTTTTGTCCATGATCAAATTGATGCAACCTTTGAGATTGACTATGTAAATGATCTTACTATTGTTGCAGCAGTAGGGGAGATGGGATTTGAAAAAATAGTTGCTGTTGGAGAGTATCTTAGAAATCCTGTTCTTAATATGGCTGAAGTTGCCTATTCAGTTTCAAAAGAGTTACAAGGAACTGGCATTGCAAGGGCATTGCAGAATAAACTTGCTGAAGCTGCCCAAACTAATGGAATCAAAGGCTTAATTGCCTACACTTCTCCTACCAATAAGGGCATGATTCAGCTTTTTAATAAATTACCATTCAAGGTTAGTAAGTCTTATGAAGAGGATATGCTAATTATGAGTTGCATTTTTGCGGAGCCTGTTTGATATAACTTAGGTGTAAAAAATGAGGTAGAGTATATTTGACCTCCTGCAAAATCCATTTTATATCCAGTAAAATCAAGTGATCAATTCAAGTTTTGCAGGAAATCTATATTTAATATAAATATCTATCAAGATAGAGGTAGAGAGGTAGAGATAATAATAAAATGGCAATTGAAAATCTATTAAATAAAATAATTGCAAGTTATAAAAAGAAAAAACTCTCATTTAAGATGATGCCAAATTTGACACCACAAGAGCAAGGCAAGCCCTCAAAAAACTATGATAATTCTTCCCAAGTTGATGATGTAGTGTCGCAATCAATATATTCACAACAATCAAAGGGTTATAAATCTAAAGGTCAAAATTATACTTGCAAATCAGATACTTTTAATTCTGAGGCTATCTCTTCTGCCGAGACTCTGTCAGATTCATATAATCCGATAATGGAAATAGAAGATGCTGATATAAATATAATTGATTGGAGGACACATAAACGAAAAGATATATCTATTCCTATAGACTTTACAACAAGTTCAGATAAGCTCTACAAAGAGAAGACAAGAGATATAAGTTCGGACGGACTTTTTATTGAAACACAAAGATACAATAATCTTGTAAGGAATCAAAAAATCGTTATGGTATTTACCATTATTGAAGGGAGAAAACCGTTTAAGCTAACTGGAAAGGTGGTAAGAGTTCAACCTGAAGGGATAGCTGTGCAATTTCATAATATTTCCCCTTTTGATTATGCCGCTATTGAAGAGTCTTTAAATAAAATTGCAAGATAGTCATTAAAATTATCTTAAACCAGTAATTTTAGCTTAGGAAATTACTGTTCTTAAATAATCTTTTTGATAAATAGATTTTACCTTAATCCTTGCATTGTCAAAGGTTTTTCAAGTCCGCTTTCTAAAAGGAGTTTTTCATTATGAAATAGCTCCTTTGTATTACCATCAGCAATAATACCACCTTTGTTAAGGACAATTGTTCGTTCGCAAATCTCAAGAGCCATATCAAGATCGTGTGTTGCAATTATTTTGGTATGGGTAAAAGTTTTAAGAAGGTTAATTAAGCGTCTTCGAGAAGCTGGATCAAGATTAGATGATGGTTCGTCCATTATAAGAATATCTGGCATAGTAGCAATTACAGTTGCAATGGCAACTGCTCGCTTCTCTCCACCTGAGAGTTTGTGTGGTGATCGTTTTGATAAATGAGGCACACCTACAATTTCAAGTGCTTTCATAACTTGGTTTTCAATCTCTGATTCAGGAACCCCAAAGTTTATTAGTCCAAATGCAACATCGTCAAACACTGTTGGCATGAAAAGTTGATCATCTGGGTCTTGAAATACCATGCCAGTTGAGCGGCGAACAGCTTTAAGATTCTTTTTATTCAAAGGATAATCCCCGATTCTAATATCTCCTTTTGTTGGTGTTAGACAACCAATAAGATGTAAAAGAAGGGTTGATTTTCCCGCCCCATTTGAACCTACTAAAGCCACAGATTCACCATGATGAATCTTAAAACTAATCTCATCTAACCCAATCGTTCCATCTGGATAGATGTAATGGAGATTATCAGCCTGAACAATATGATGACTCATAAAAAGAAAAACCTCTAAAAACAATATTTCAATATAACTTAGAGAGCAATATGCCAAGATTTAAAGGAATATTGTATAATCTAAACATCACAAACACAAAACTCCATCCAGCAATAAACAAAATCTCTTTCATACCAAAGCTCATTTTTCTCACCATTTGAATATGTCCGTCAAATCCTCGACAGCACATTGCAAGATGGATTCTCTGGGCACGATCTAAAGTTCGTAGCAACAACTGCCCTATCATTGGAACAAATAAACTAAATCTCATTTTACTGTCAGCATCAAATGTCCGTAATGATCTTGCCCTTACCATTCTTGATGCTTCGTCAATTAATACAAACATATATCTATATAAAAACATGAGTTGAACAATAAATGGGCTTGGTACTCTAAATTTTTGGAGTGCAAGACAAACTGAATCAAAACCAGTTGTAGAGATAAGTATTAAGGCAGCACTAACTGTTAGGCTAAAACGAATCATAATTGAGAAAAATGATAACCACCCACCACTTATTTCAATAACTCCTGTGCTATTTTGTAATCCCATAATTTCGATAAACTTTGTAAGATCAACAAACCTTGCAATATCAAGTAAACTTATAAATGTTAAATCAATCTTCAAAATAATATCCCTATCTATAAAAGGGTTGAATATTCCAATAAAAAATGCAAATGGCATAAGTAGCACCATTTTTTTAATAAGATAGATTATTGGAAGGTTTGCCCAAGTAATCATAATAACAGGATATAACATAAAAGGAATTAGTATAGATATTTCATATTTCCCAAACGAGACAACGATTCCAACAAATAATAAGGTAGTAAGAACTTTTGCCCTTGGATCGAGAGAATGTATCCATGTCTTGCTACATGCAAGGGTGTCCATATAAAATATATCAAAAAGGTTATTTTGAAGATTTCCCATATTAGAGTTCCTGCAAAACTTAAATTGATCTCTTGAGTTTATATTAGACTTCCTGCAAAACTTTGTTTTTATCCAGCAAAATCAATGGTCAAATCCCAATTTTGCAGGAGGGTAATTTATAATTATTAATTCAAGAGTTAAGATATTGTGATTTTTGATTTTCTACGTTTTAGGGCAACCCCAATGACAACAGTAAATAGTAATGTAAGTGTTCCACCAACAAGCCCTGACACAGACGTTCCAGCATTAACTATGTTAGAGTCAGAGTCAACAAGGTTTGGATTTTCACTTGATTTATTAGATTCACTCAATTCATTAGATTTAAAGCCATAATCTGGCAAGAAAGCTATCTTTTCCTGAATTGCAGACAGAGATGTGTGTATTCCTTCTTGAGTTTTTAACTCTTCAACACCTGATGTTTTAAACATAGCCCATTCAAGTCCGTCAGGATTTGATGAAGCAAACCAACTTAAAACCCCTCCAGTTAATATAGTAGCAAGAGCAACTCCAATAACTACATTACGAATTGATAAGGATTTAGAATTAGAATTTAATTTAGAATTTGATAAAGAAGATGTTGATAACGCTGAATCTAAAATTTCAGGTCTGGCTTTCCAGATAAAAATTACAACTGCCGCTGTAGTTACCCCCTCTACGACACCAATTGCTAAGTGAATTGGTTGCATCATTAAAAGAAATGTTCCAAATGGCAATTCAGATATTCCTGAAAATAGCGTCTCAAGAACAACAGCAAATGCCCCCATCTGTAATCCTACAATAGAGGCAATTAAAGCCCCAATTAAGATATACTTATCTTTTTTTTGTTGATTCTGATGTGAATAGGGTTGGGTGTGAACTTTACGTACAATATTTTTATAAATAAGTGGGTAGGCTATGAAACAGGGGAAAAAACCTAAATTGAAGATATTGCATCCAAGTGCAAGTAACCCTCCATCTGCAAAAAATAGCGATTGTACCGTTAATACAGATGCCATAGTCAAAAATGCAATATGAGGACCAAGAAGAATTGAAAGAATCATTCCACCACCAAGATGTCCGCTCGAACCTGTAATTGGTATGGTAAAGTTTATCATCTGTGCTGCAAATATAAATGCACCCAAAACTCCCATTAGTGGGACTTTTTCATCGTACATCTCACTTTTAACCTTTTTTGAACAATATCCAATTAAACTTGCTGTTACTACCCACATTGTACACCCAACTGCTGGTGAGATTAAAGCATCTGCCATGTGCATAACAGTTTCTCCTTATGATTTGAAAAGTTATTATTTAGTTCTTGGTTCTTGAGAACTTGTATTAGTTCTTGGAGCTTTTAAATGATAAGCTGTAAAAATATCCTACATTTACTTATTCATCTCTCATAAACAAAAAACCACGAAAGCAGCGTAAAGTATATACGCAAACCTTCGTGGTTTTGTTTATTGCGAAGCTCGGGTTAATACCCGCCCCTTGGGGGCGTTGTAATGTTTTTATTTACTTACTAAAAATCACAAGGCTTCTTGCCTTTATTAATTTTTGACGAGATATAATAAACAGATATTAGAGTCAAGAAGATTATAATTAAAATTTTGCTTGAAAACCAGTTGTGGTTAAAGTATAGAGCAACTTCCGGCTGTGCTGTCAGAGATTCCTTATGGATATTCTAATCGGTCGCCGTGTAACAGAAGGTCATGAACCTCGTCAGGTCCGGAAGGAAGCAGCGATAAGTGATAACATCTGTGTCGCGGATCGATCCCGATTTTGTAATATTCTGGGGCTTTGTTCAGGCAGCCGGTTCTTTTTTTACCAACTACCCTAATCTTTAATTGTTCTGTTAAGTCCCCCCTCCTTAATTTACAACATTCTTACAGCTTTTCTCCTATGCTCAACCCTTTTTTTGTTCTTGACATGGCACTAAATGGTCTTATTTTCTTTCCAAAATTTATACTATGGTTTTTTACAAATTTTAAATAGTTATAGAACATATTGGACTTGGGAGAGACAATTGGCTAAGAAAAACAGAACTATGGAACAAAAAGAATCTCAAGAGATATTAACGAGCAACAATGTCCCACCAAATACAGCAGATACTATTCAAGATACCTCTACTAATTCAGGAGATGTTCCATCTTCACAACCCTTTGAACAATCTGAATTATCAGGTGATAATACATCTGCTGATAATAATACATCTGCTGATAATAATACATCTGCTGATAATAATACATCTAAAGAAAGTACACCTACTGTTGAGCAGTTGCAAGCAGCTCTTTTAGCTGAAAAGGATCGTGTTCTAAGGCTTTCAGCAGAGTTTGATAACTACAAAAAACGCTCTTCACGCGAAATGGCAGATTTTAGAAAATTTGCCAATGAATCTGTATTTAGGCAGTTATTGACGGTTGTGGATAACTTAGAGAGGGCATTATCCTCTGCACCTTTAAAATCTAAATCTTCTGAAAAAGAGCAAGATTTACAAAATAGTGCTGTCATTCAAGGCGTAGAGATGACTTATAAAGATATTATAAAGCTCTTTGAGGCATTTAATGTAAAACCTGTTGATGCTCAAGGAAAACCTTTTGACCCCGCGTTTCATCAGGCAGTAAGCCAACAAGAATCTGAACAATACCCTGAGAATACAGTCATTGCAGAACTTCAAAAAGGATATATTTTGCATGACAGGTTATTGAGACCATCAATGGTTGTAGTTTCAAAGGCTTCTACAAATAACAATACAGCAAACAATACAGTAGTAGATACAGAATGAATAATTATTAGACATTTCAAAAATTTATTTAGAATATCTCAATAGTTATTAAAAATATAAAAAAAATAGAAACAAATTTATAGAATATACTAAAAAATATACTGGAGGAAAATAAAATGGGTAAGATAATAGGCATTGATCTTGGAACCACAAACTCTTGCGTGGCAGTTATGGAAGGTGGTGAACCAAAAGTAATAACAAATGCAGAAGGCGGACGCACGACCCCTTCTGTTGTAGCACTAACTGAGGGTGGTGATAGATTAGTTGGTCAGATTGCAAAACGTCAGGCAATAACTAATCCTGAAAATACGGTTTTTGGGGTAAAAAGATTGATCGGAAGAAAGTATAGCTCCAAAGAGATTCAAGGAGATATAAACGTTCTGCCGTTTAAGATTGAAGCTGCCTCTAATGGTGATACTCGCATAAATCTTCGCGGTAAACAGCACAGCCCTGCTGAAATATCTTCATTTATATTAGCAAACATTAAGAAAACTGCTGAAGATTATTTAGGAGAGCCTGTTACATCGGCTGTTATTACAGTTCCAGCTTATTTTAATGATAGCCAGCGTCAGGCGACAAAAGATGCTGGTAAAATAGCAGGGCTTGAGGTTAAACGCATAATAAATGAGCCAACAGCAGCATCTCTTGCTTATGGTCTTGATAAAAAAGGCGATGAAAAGATCGTTGTATTTGACCTTGGAGGTGGAACGTTTGATGTTTCAGTTCTTGAAATTGGAGATGGTGTATTTGAAGTAAAGTCAACAAATGGTGATACCCATCTTGGTGGAGAAGATTTTGATTTAAGAATCATTGATTTCATTGCTGACGAGTTTAGAAAAGATCAGGGTATTGATGTAAGAAAAGATAAGATGGCCTTACAGAGACTCAAAGAGGCTGCTGAAAAGGCAAAGATGGAGCTTTCTACTGCCGTTGAAACTGAGGTAAACCTCCCATTTATAACAGCAGATGCAAGTGGTCCTAAACATCTTAACGTCAAACTTACACGGGCAAAACTTGAATCACTTGTTGCAGACCTTCTTGATAACCTAACAAGACCTTGCCAGACGGCCCTTAAAGATGCGGGTTTGAGTGCAAGCGAAATTAATGAGGTTGTGCTTGTTGGTGGTATGACCCGTATGCCAGCGGTTCAAGAGAGAGTTGAAAAGATATTTGGCAAAAAACCTCACAAAGGGGTTAATCCAGACGAGGTTGTTGCAATGGGTGCTGCAATTCAGGCTGGCGTTCTTCAAGGTGATGTAAATGATGTTCTGCTTCTTGATGTAACACCACTTTCACTTGGTATTGAGACTCTTGGTGGAGTTATGACAAAGCTAATTGAGAAAAATACCACAATTCCAACTAAGAAGAGTCAAGTTTTCTCAACTGCTGCTGACAATCAACCAGCGGTTTCTATCCATGTTCTCCAAGGTGAGAGAGAAATGGCAGCGGGAAATAAGACACTTGGACAGTTTGAGTTATCTGATATTCCTCCAGCACCTCGTGGTGTGCCTCAAATTGAAGTTACTTTTGACATTGATGCAAATGGTATTGTCCATGTATCTGCAAGAGACAAGGCTACAGCTAAAGAGCAGTCAATCCGTATTACCGCTGCAAGCGGTCTCTCTGATGAAGAGATTAAGAGAATGGTTCGCGATGCTGAACTTCACGCTGATGAAGATAAAAAGAAAAGAGAACTTGTAGATGCCAAAAATTCTGCAGAATCCCTGATAAATCAGTGTGAAAAGACTTTGAATGAGCATGGAGATAAGGTAGATTCTGCGTCAAAAGATAAAATTCAAGACGCTCTTGCAGAGCTTAAAAGGGCAAAAGATGGCGATGATGCAGAGGCAATCAAAAAGAAAATTGAGGCTTTGACTCAGGCATCTCACAAGTTAGCAGAGGCAATGTATCAACAGGCAGCACAAGATACTGGTTCTAGTTCTACCTCTGGTAATAAGTCTGACGGTGTTAATCTTAATAAAGATGATGATGTTGTTGATGCTGATTTTGAAGAGGTTGGTAAAAAGTAGTAAATTTAAAAGATTGAAGATTGAAATAGTTGATAACTTTTTAAAAATTATCAACTATATGGTTTTGAAGCTCTAAAAATTAGAGTTGCTACACAAACTATCTTGCAATATTATCCCGCTGTGTTCTATATTTCACAGCGGGATTTTTTTTAGGTAAAAATATTTTTAATTATTATAACAACAACATCATCAGCCCAATGGATAAAAAAAATATAATAAAATGATTATAACAGAGATTTTAGCCAGAAACAGCCGTGTTTACAGAGATAAAGTTGCCTTAATTGAGCGCTCGCCAGCAGAAAATATTAGAAGAGAGATAACGTGGTACGAGTTTTACGCATCTTCTAACTCTTTTGCCAATGCACTTTTAAATGTAGGCATAAAAAAAGGCGACAGAGTTGTTCAACTGATGACCAACTGTTTAGAGTGGCTTCCAATATATTTTGGTATTTTAGCTACTGGTGCGTTGGCTGTTCCGTTAAATTTTAGATTTGAATCTGACAAAATACTTCTTTGCACAGAAGTTGCTGAGGCAAAAGTTTTTATATTTGGAGAGGAGTTTATTGAGAGGCTTTTTAGTATTAGGACAATTCTTGAATCAACGGTTCATACATGGGTCTTTGTAGGAGAACCCAAAGATTGCCCGTCTTACGCTGTTCCATACCATATTTTTATTCAAGGAGAATCAAATATAAATCAATCTACCTCTAACTCTGAACTTAGTAAAATCAAGATAAATATTGAAGATGACGCAGCTCTATATTTTACTTCTGGCACAACAGGAACACCAAAAGCTGTTCTTTTAACTCATCGCAACCTTGAACATGCCTGTTATGTTGAAAATAATCACCACAGACAGAATCATGACGATGTTTTTCTTTGTATTCCGCCTCTTTATCACACAGGGGCAAAGATGCACTGGATGGGAAGTTTTATTGTAGGTGGTAAAGCTGTTATTTTAAAAGGGGTAAAGTCTGAATGGATACTTGAGGCTGTTTCTGAAGAGAAAGCAACTATTGTCTGGCTTCTTGTCCCTTGGGCACACGATATTTTGATAGCTATTGAGAGCAATAAAGTTCTACTTGCAGATTACAACCTTGACCAGTGGAGACTACTGCATATTGGGGCACAGCCAGTTCCACCAAGTCTTATTAAGGAGTGGAAAGAGTATTTTCCCCACCATGAATATGACACCAATTATGGTCTAACAGAGTCAACAGGACCTGGTTGTGTCCATCTTGGCATTGAAAACAGCCATAAAATAGGGGCAATTGGTCTGCCAGGATTTGATTGGGAGTGTAGAGTTGTTGATGGCTCTGGCAATGATTTACCACCGGGTGAAAGTGGCGAGCTTCTTATAAGAGGTCCGGGAGTTATGAAAGAGTATTACAAAAATCCTGAAGCAACTAAAAAGACAATAATCAATGGTTGGCTTTACACTGGCGATATTGCTCGCTATGATAAAGATGGTTTTATCTGGCTTGTTGATAGAAAAAAAGATGTCATTATCTGCGGAGGTGAAAATATATTTCCTGTAGAGATTGAACATTTTTTTATGCAGCATCCGAAAATTCAAGATATTGCAGTCATTGGAGTTCCAGATGAGCGTCTCGGGGAGATTACTGCTGGCATTATTAGTGCAAAACCCGGCATGACATTAACAAAAGCTGAGATAACTGAATTTGGTTATGGGCTTCCACGTTACAAACGACTTAGAAAGATAATTTTTGCAGATGTGCCAAGAAATGCTACTGGTAAAATAGAGAAGCCAAAACTTAGAAGACTCTACGCAAAGGATAACAGAATAGAGGTTGATAAGTTGCTAAAATAGTTTATTGATACTTAAAATGGGAATAAACTGAATTTTTTATTGTAGGGTTTAACCATGGTTAAACCCTACTACTACAAATTATCACCTTGCTGGTTATAATTTCAGGTATTATTAAATTTTTATTCCTTATCTAAATTATTTAGAGAATAACAGATATAATTTTTGGGAGACTAAGAAATGAGAGCTTATAGAAAAAATAGAGACAAGTTTTTTAACATAATTAAGATGAAAGCTATATTTGCATTAGCTACGCTTACTCTTATTGTAAATAGCACAACGCTTTTTGCTGCTAACAGCACAGATGCAGAAAAAGATAAAATTTTGACCGCAATTGAGCAAAGATATTCAGGCAAGGAGTTTAGTGCCTCCTATGAACAAACATCAATTCTTAAAGCACTTGAGACCACAGAGACAGCTTCTGGAAAAGTATTTTTTAGCCACCCGGGCATGATGAGATGGGAATATACAGCCCCTGAAGTTCACCAGATAATCAGTGATGGCGTTAATCTTTGGATTTACAAGCCAGATGAAAAACAGGTAACTAAAGGAAGTGCTGAAAAATTCTTTAAAGAAGGTGCTGGTGGTGCTTTTTTATCTGATATTTCAACTATGAGAAAAAATTACAACATCTCAATTAATAGTGCTGACACATCTATAATTGAGATGACAATGATTCCTAAAAAGAAGAATCCTGATATTTCATCTATAGTTATTACAGTTGCAAAAGATAGTTATAACATTAAAAAGGTAGTAACTTTTAATAGTTACGGTGATGCTACAGAGCTTCTTTTCAGCAATATCAACTTTATTGACCTTGATGATGCTCTCTTTGAGTTTTCAATACCCAATGGCGTAGATATTATTTATATGGATTAATATATTTCGCTGGTTAAAAACTAAGTTTTTATTCTCCATAAAAAAGGAATCAACAAATTGAAATATAACTCTCTTGATTATAAGACACTTACATTGGCAACCGCCATTGTATTTCTATTTTCTTTTTGTCTTTTTGTCTATTTTTATGAGAAATATGAATATAAAAAGGCTCGCTATCGCATAGAGCAACATGCTGTTGTTATCTCAAACTCTCTTTGGAATCTAAACCCGGAAGGTTCTAAAGAGTACCTCTCACTTGCTTGCAAATCCCACAACTACAAGATAATTACTGTAATTGACTCTAAAGGTAATCTTTTTGAAAGTGCTGAGGGATATGTAAAAGGTTGGGGTGAAAGATTCTTAACATTCATACACCTTATGCCCAAAATAAAACTTGAAGCTGATGTGAGCTATAATGATAAAAAAATAGGCGTGATCAAAGCTATTTGGAAATGTGATACCATCTATTTAGAGCTGAATATTCTGTTGGCAATGATTCTAATCTACGCTATCTGCTATCTCAATATACGTTTAATTAGTGCAAACAGCTTGCTTGACAATAGAGTTAAAGAACGGACAATGGAGTTATCAATTGTTAATGCTTCTTTACAAGTTGAGTTAGAAGAGCATCACAAGGCACGAGAAGCCCTTAAAAAAAGCGAAGAGCAGTACCGAGTTCTTATTGAGAATATACCAGACGCTCTTTATAGGACAGATGTTGAAGGAAAAATTCTTTTTATGTCCCGTTCATCTAAATCTATCTCTGGTTATGCTGTCAAGGAGGTAATTGGTAAAAAAATAACAGACTTATTCTACATAAATCCTTATGAAAGAAACGATTTTATCTCTATGATTGAACAAAACGGTTATGTGAATAATTATGAAGAGAAGTTAAAAAGAAAAGATGGAACTATTTGGTGGGCTTCAACAAATGCCCATTTCTTTAAAGATGAAAATGGTAATGTCTTGGGTATTGAAGGTGTATTCAGAGATGTAACCGAGAAAAAAATGCTTGAAAGTCAACTTCGGCAGGCTCAAAAAATGGAATCTATCGGAACTTTGACAGGCGGTATTGCCCACGATTTTAACAATATTCTTAACATCATGCTTGGCAATGCTGAACTTGCTATGGAAGATATAGAGAAATACACTCCTGCATATCATAAAATCGAAGCTATTAAAGCTGCTGGGCAAAAAGCATCAAGTATTGTTAAACAACTTCTAAGTTTTAGTCGTAAAACAGAGATGGAGCTTAAACCGATAAATATAACTCCAATTGTAAGAGAATCTATTCAGCTATTAAGGGCAACTATACCTTCAAACATAGAGATTAATGGAAATATCCAGCCAGATATTAACGACACAATTCTTGGAAATTCTACCCAGATTCATCAGATTATCATAAATCTTTGTGTTAACGCATCTCATGCAATGGAAAAGATGGAAGAGGGCAAGATTGATATTAGTGTAGAAAATATCGTAGTTGATAAATCTGAAAACCTAAAGATAACAGTAACTGATAGTGGGATAGGAATTGCTCCTGAGATAATAGATAAAATCTTTGACCCATACTTTACAACAAAACCAGTTGATAAAGGGACAGGTATGGGACTTGCGGTGGTTCACGGAATTGTTAAAAACCATAACGGAGTTATCAAGGCTCATAGTAAACCATCAAATGGTACAACCTTTACCATCTTATTTCCTCTTCATGGACAAAAATCTACGGTTGATGATAACACAGAAGCCTTGCAAGAGAACTTATATCATGGAACAGAGAGGATACTTCTTGTTGATGATGATGAATTTATTGTTGATATGACCAATGAGATGCTTGAAAGGCTTGGATATAAAGTTGAGAGTAAAGGCGACCCTGAAGAGGCTCTTGAGCTTTTTATGGCTAACCCATCTGCTTTTGATCTTATAATTACTGATATGACAATGCCAAATATGACGGGGGCAAAACTTGCCCAAAAAGTTAAGCAAATAAGAGCTGATATTCCAATTATTGTGTCAAGTGGTTATACTTCTGAATTGAACGAAGAGAAGGCAAGAGAGACGGGTATTGCAGCCTATTTGATGAAACCTGTTTCTATGCAAGAGCTTGGGCAGACGATCAGGGATGTGCTGGACAAGTAAGATAAATTAAGATTGAGATTTGGTTTAAAATTGTAGTTAAGATTTTTTTTTAAGGTTTGACAACTTTTAAAAAGTTGTCAAACCTCAGCTTGGTGAATTTATGATGCTTTATTATGATTCTTTAAAAAATTTGTTTTTCAATATTGCTCTAATTATCGCCTTTCTTTTGTATCCGATATTCAGCATAGCAGAATCATCAAAGCCCAGAAGCTCTGTTGAAGCTCTTGCTGATTTGAGTATAGAGCAGTTAATGTCAATTGAGGTAAGCTCCACAACTTTCTTTGATACTCCTCCTGAAAAAGCCCCGGGTTCAATCTATCTTATTTCACAAGAAAAAATGGAAAATTCCTATTCATCAAGTATCTCTGATTTTCTTGAGTATTATGTTCCGGGTGTAAATATCTCAAGGGCTTATAGTGCTGGCTCTCTCTATTCTGCAAGGGGCATTGCATCTCCATCTAACTCTACCACTCTTTTTATGGTAAATGGCACAAACATGAATGTAAGCAGTGGAACAGGAATCAACACAAACCTTAATCTTCCACTTCTTGGCGATGTTGAACGTATAGAGGTTTTAAAAGGTCCATGTTCAATTATTCATGGTAGCGGCTCTATAAATGGGTTTATAAACGTAATTCAAAAAAACGGCAGAGATAATCAGGGCGGATTTATTAACACAGAGGCTGGCTTAAACGATGGGCTTATCAAAACAGAGACTGGTTATGGCGTATCATCTTCAGAGTATGGCGATACTTTTATTTATGCTGGTGCTGTAAAATCAGATGGAATTAGTGACTCTGGAAACAGTAGCTCTACTAACCAAAGCAGCATAAATGATAATTATTTTCCTAATATAAACAGCCGTTTCTCTTTAAATTGGGAAAAAGATAATTTTCATTTAATTACCTTTTTTCAAAACGAAGAGGTTGAATCTACATTACCTTGGAGACCCTTCAAAAAAGAATCAACTACCACTACTACTAATAATATTTCTACCAACAAAATCAGTGATACCACGACCACTACTACTAATAATAATAAGAAATCGTCAGATTTTTCTAAGAAACATGTTGGTATGAAAACTATGGCCATACTTCCACAGTTAAATCTTGACCTTACTGACACTGAAAAGTTGACCATAGAACTACCTATCCAATATTTTGAGTATGACCCAGCATACTTCTCTTCAGAGACATTTGATCTTGATTCAGAAATTCAACTAAAATCCAATTTAATATTTAAAACTACCAAATTTTCAAACCATCGGATAGCTCTTGGAGGATCAACCTGTTTTAAGCAGTTTGATTCTGACCGTGTTTCACTCTATATTCCATTAATATCTACAGAAGACGGTGATTTTATGGTTGATACAAAAGCCGAGCTAAAGTGGTTTGAAACATCTCTATTTTTTGAAGATAACTATCAGTTGACAAAAAATTTAACACTCTTTGCAGGTCTTAGATATGATGCGATTTACAATTTCTCAAATAGTTTTAAAAATGTTGAAGGTTTTACTCTAAATTATGATGGAGAAACATATTATATTCCATCTGGCTCAGAGCTTAATGTAGATGTAGATGTAGATGGTTATGCCTTAATACCAAGATGTGGAATTACATACAATATTGATGAACATAAGATAATTAAATTTGTATATCAAGAGGGATACCACAACTCTGATTATATTACGATAATGAAATATCTAAATTCATTTAGCGGTGGCACATCTACCGTTTCAGAAGAGGTAGATAGTTATGAGTTAAGTTATTATCAAGATTTTATGAATCGCAAATTTCAATTTAATTTAAACATTTACAGCAACATATTTGATAACACATTATTTATACTAATGGATGAAGATAAAGATGGATTTGTTGATAGCCAAATTACCGATGAGTTTATATCTTCAGGCTTTGAAGTATCTTTAACTTATAACCCTGCAAACGATACAACTATGGAGGTCTCCTACTCTTTTTCACAGCCATATAATATGAATGATGATACTAAGGTTAATCCCCATCTTGTAGATAAAACAGGTGATCTCTGGAAAGCATTTCCTGAACATACAGTCAAAGCAAATATAACTAAATCATTTATTAACGAAAAATTAGATATTTCCTTGGGATGTCTTTTCAATACAGGTATCAATACTGTTAGTAATGATTTTATTCAGGACGAGAACTTCTCAACAGATATGTTTAACAATGACAGATTTGTCTTCAACATAGGTGCAAGATACCATTTAACGAGCAACTGTTCCATAACCGTTAAAGGAGAAAACATCTTTGATAATGATGTGCCAGCCGCAGGATACTACTATAATCTTCAAAACTCTGAAAATATCTCCTTAGAACACCCAACCTACTATATTGGCTTGAATTGGAAATTCTGATGATGATTTTGCTCAGAAAATTTAAAAATAAATCGAAATTCCTAAACAAAAATATAACAGTAATTCTGTTTATTGTTTTGAATGCGTTTTTATATACAATGTTTTTGCCATTTTATATAACTTTAGCAAAAGCTCAAGAGCCTTCAAAACAAGAGATTCAAGCTGCAATGATAATCAAATTTACTGACTTTATTGAGTGGAGTTCTGACTCTTTTGATAAAACTTCAAATAATTTTACAATCGCTATTTTGGGAAAAAATGAGTATCAAGGTCTTTTTGAACCATTCATAGATCGTCTATTTTACGGAAAACAACTTAAAATTATCCACTATCCAGCTATTGAAAATATTTACACAGATATTTACACTATTGGAAAAATTCAAATCTTAATCGTCAGCTCTTCGGAGAAAAAAGAGATAAAACCTCTGCTTGATAAACTTAAAGGCAAACCCATTCTCACTATTGGTGATTTTCAAGGATTTGCTCAAAATGGAGGAATAATCAATTTTTTCAAAAAAGCTAACAACAAAATAGGATTTGAAATCAACATGGAATCAAAAGAGTTGTCAGGTATAAAAATTAGTTCACATCTTCTTAAATTGGCTAAAATTATAAACTCTTCTGAAGTTAAATTTCAAAAAGACGGTAACCCTGAAAAAACCGAAAAATCTGAAAATAGCTACAAACCTCAAAGCAATGATAATGGGATAACAAACATTGGCAAGGGAATAAAAAAGATTGGAGAAGGAATTAAGAGCATTGGAAAGGAAGTAAAACAGATAGGGCAGGAGCTAAATAAAAAAGGGGGAAAATTATGAATCTATTTAAGAGAAACCAAACAGTTTCAGCTCAATGCACAGTTTCCCCTAAAAAAAAATCTGACTGGGAAATCTCTATTGATTGCGGTATGTCAGACAATAAACACAACAATTGCTGCGTTAACCCATTAGAAGCTATGCGTATGCACAAACGACTTTTTCATCTTTTCTTGTCAAAGCAGAGCCTTAAAAGCAAAATGTTTATGATGATTTTTGTAAGCAATGTAGCAGCACTTATTTTTGCTGGCTCTTTTTTTGTTATCAATGACCTTCAAATAATGAAATCAACAATCAATTACGTAGCCTCATCTCTTACTACCTTAGTTGAGACACACATTGAAGCCCCGCTCTATTTTAACGATCCAGAGGCAGCAGAAGAGACTTTAAGCTCTTTAAAGGAGAACAACGATATTCTTGCAGCAGGTGTTTACAATGATAAAGGTGAACTCTTTGCATCTTATATATTAGATAACTCAAATGCTAATAAAAATAATCTTATTAGCATTGATGATCTAAAAAATAAAAAACTCTTGCCTGATGGTTTAAACCATTGTGCTGAATATATTGAATCCCATAAAACCATTATGTTTAATGGAAACGGGCTTGGACACCTTTTGATTATTGCTGGTACAAGCAAAATCATGAATTTAGTTATTTGGTATGTTGGTTATAATATTTTTATTCTTCTTGCAGCAGGACTTCTTGTCTATCTTATCTCCTCAAGATTTATGAAAGTTCTGGCTGCCCCAGTCAAAACCTTAACTAATGCTGTTCAATTAATATCAAAGGAGAAGAACTACTCTCTTAGAGTGCCATGCTATGCTAACTCCTATGATGAGATACATTATATGATTCAAGCATTTAACCAGATGATAAGCGAAATTCAGGTAAGAGATTTTGAGCTTGAAAATCACAAGACAATTTTAGAAGAGAAAGTTCAAGAGAGAACAAGAAGGCTTCAAGATTTAAACCATGAGCTTATGGTCTCTAAAGAGAAGGCAGAAGTTGCCAATAAAGCAAAAAGTGCATTTCTTGCAAGCATGAGCCACGAGCTTAGAACCCCTTTAAACGGTATTCTTGGTTATACGCAAATAATGGAGAGAAACGGTAATCTTCAGGAAAAAGAGCTAAAGCAACTTAGGATAATTAGCCAAAGCGGCGAGCATCTTCTTATGATGATTAACGATATTTTGGATTTATCAAAGATTGAAGCTGGAAAGATGGAGATAAATCCCGTTGAATTTTCTCTCGCAGGACTTTTAGAGGCAACTTCTGCAATTACACGCATTAAGGCAACAAAGAAAGATATAAAATTTAGGCTTAAAGTATCTGAAAACTTACCAAAATGGGTTATTGGCGATGAGGTAAGAATTCGTCAGGTGTTGTTTAATATTTTGGATAATGCAGTTAAATTTACAAAAGAAGGAGTGGTTGAATATATTGTTGAGCATGACATTGATGCTCCAAAAGGTTCAACTGGCTGGATTCGGTTTTCAATCAAAGATTCAGGAGCAGGGATTGATGAGAGTGATTTAGAAAAGATATTTTATCCTTTTGAACAGGCTGGAAATCCAAATGACACTGCTCAAGGCACAGGGCTTGGGCTTGCAATATCACAACGCCTTGTAAGATTGATGGGAAGCGATCTTGTTGTAAAATCAAAATTAGAAGAGGGTAGCATTTTTACCTTTTCAATAAACCTTCCAGAGACAAGCGGAATGGAGATAAAACTTGAATCTGACAAACATATTGTTGGCATTGCCAATAAAAATTTTCATATTCTTGTTGCAGATGACAACTTTAATAATAGAGAACTTTTAAGGGACGCCTTAGAACCTCTCGGATTTCATGTCCATATGGCAGATAATGGAAAAGAGTGTATCCAAAAGGCACTTGAAAACAAACCTGATGTTATTTTAATGGATTTGATGATGCCAAAGATGAACGGGTTTGAGGCGGTCGAACTTATCAGGCGAAATCCTGCTTTAAAGGGAATTCTTATTATAGCAATCTCTGCAAGTGTTGTTAATGAGTCAAGAGAAAAGAGCCTTCGTGCTGGTTGTGATGAATTTCTTACCAAACCCGTGAGTCTTAATTCGCTTTTTACTGTAATTTCAAAATATAGAGAGATTGATTGGATATATCAAGACGAGGAAAATAGCGAATTAAATAAGCCTCTTGCTGGAGAAACTGAAACTATTTCTGAAGATAAATTAGCTTTAGAAGATATAAGAGATTCAACAGGATTTTCTTCTGAGGAGAAACGCTACATTGCTCAAAATATAGGAAAACTTGATGAACTTTTAGAAGTTGCAAGACAGGGTGATGTTGCTGGTATTCAAGAGTGGGTTCAAGCTGTTTCAGCAAACGATGCTGTTGCTTTACGATTTAAAAACATAATCAACGAATTTGCCGAGAACTTTATGATTGATGAGGTTGTTACGCTGGTTGAAAAAATTATTGCATCGTAGATTATATTAAAAGTAGAGACGCCGGCCGGCGTCTCTACTCGTAAATATTGATTATTTATATTTTCACAAATCATTTAGGAGAGCTATATCTTGATAGACAACGCTCAATTAGCATTCAAAATTTTATCCCTTTCTCCTGAAAGTATCATTTTAAAGAGTTCAGAATCAAATTTCTGCATAAAATCCATGTGGAAAGGATATAGTCCGCTTTCGATGGCTTTTTTAGAGTAACCGATATAAACATCATTCTTTGATATTTGAATTCCAATTTTTGGTTCACCCCATTCAGACTTATATTCCCCGTTTTTAACTAACTTATGGTATTCTGAATTGAAAGTTGTCTGTTCCATAATCATACAATCAAATCTTTTTCCCCCTAACTTCATAATTTGAGTTGTAATCCCTTTAGCCTCATCCAGCGTAATTGTATTATTTTTAACCATTTCATCAAATTTTGGACCACCCCATCCACTGTAACCCATCGGTCGTCCGATTTTTAACCCTTTATAATCATCAGGCCAAACCTTCCTGTCCTTCATAGACTCATCCTTAAGATAATAAACATTAAGAATGTCACTCGCAAAAGGTAAAGAATATGGATAAAGATACGGCCAGTCATGTCCATGAAAGTATGCTGTTGCAAGTCCAAAGCCTTTGCCGTCTTCCATCATCTTTTTACCTCTCTGCCAAGGTATTGGTTTAATCGCGACATCGTATTCCGGCATTTTATCAAAAACGGCTTTAATAATATTGACGTAGATACCTTTTGCCTCCTTGTTTTCTTCATAAGAAAACGGCGGGTTGGCATCATCTGTAAGAATTTCAACTTTTATAGGTTCTGCATATACATTACATGTAAAAATAAATACAAATAAAGAAAGAAGCCAACTTTTCATAATGATTCTCCATAAATTAAATTATAAACTGTTAATCTTATTG
Source organism: Desulfamplus sp. (assembly GCA_015231615.1). Classification (GTDB taxonomy): domain Bacteria; phylum Desulfobacterota; class Desulfobacteria; order Desulfobacterales; family Desulfobacteraceae; genus Desulfamplus. Next base: position 43,110 of record JADGBE010000007.1, read on the forward strand.
ATTGTCAGAACTTGATAGTAGAAAATTCAGATAGCCAAACATGACATAGACCTCCATTCAGCTTCTGATATTCCTACTGTTGTACTCTACAACTAAATATATTAGAGTTCCTGCAAAACTGGGATTTACCCATTGATTTTATTGGATAAAAAATGAATTTTGCAGGAGGTCAATTCATAAGAATGGCTTACATCCCCTATCCCTTTAGGGTAGGGGATGTAAGCCATTAAAGACTATTGAAGCCACTACCCTTTTAGGGTAGTGGTAGTTCACTTAAATTCTTTTGTTGCTGCATTCATAGAAGATGAGCGGAAGGTAATTTTTTTGATTGGCATCTTGTCTTTAAGAAGTTCGTAGAAAAGCTCGCAAAGATTCTCGCAAGTAGAAACTTTCTTGGTTACAACTACTCTATATTCGGGATATGACCAAGCAAGCGGGTGATCTATCTTCTTGAGAGGAACGCAATGCTCCGGGTTGTTATTGATGCCTTCCTTTTTGTATACAGCAAGAACCGCTTCAAGAAGCGGGTCGCCTTCCTGAAACAATGTGGCGTGATGGAAATGATCACAAACTTCCCATGCTTTCTTGAACCCCTCTTTACAGGCATGTGCAAATCCAGTCACAGGGTCTACAGTATCTTCAAGTTCGATTTCTAAAAGACCTGAATGCCCATGAAGGTGCTTTGCTTCTCTCGGCCAATTCATAAACCTGTGAGCATACTGGAAATCCAGTTTTACGATTGATGTGTACTTGTCGTTTGACATGATAGTCTCCTTTTTTAATTTTGGTTTAACTGATGGATAATGCTAACTGAATCTTTAAAGCAATAACTGTTTCATCTTTTTACTACTAAAAACATCCTTGCCTATTGGTGCCAATGATTGATTATTAGGTCATTCTTACCTGATAATACCTTAAAATTAATGTTATGCAAGGCAAATCTGCTTTGATAACTCCTTAAAAACATGCTTATCAGTCCAATATTGCTTGATAGCATATCTAAATTTAGTCCCACAGAGTAGCAATTAATATATTATTTATACTACCCCCCCTACTGTGCTAACAGGCAGGCAGATTGTAAATGTTGTCCCTTCCCCTACCTTGCTTGTAACCTTGATGTCTCCTCCGTGATCCTTTACAAAGCCATAACATACTGATAATCCCAACCCAACCCCTTTTACGCTGTCTGTTTTAGTTGTGAAGAACGAATCAAAAATCTTCTCTATATGTTCCTCTTTAATTCCTGTCCCTGTGTCTGAGATTATTATACTGACTTTGCTTTTATGATTTTCTGTTGTAATCTTCAAATTACCACCGTCAGGCATGGCATCCATAGCATTGGATATCATGTTGAGAAAAACCTGACGTAGCTGATCTTTTGAGGCATAAACCATTGGAAGTTCATCTGCAAACTGATACTCAAACTTGACGCTGTTTTCTCTGAATCTTTTTTCATACAGAAGAATGATCTCATCTAAAACTATATTTATATTGATATTTATTTTTTTCTCCTGATCTGGTTTTGAAAATGAGAGCATTTTCCTGAGCATCTCTGCAAGTCTAACTGTTTCTGAAATTGACATATCAAGAAGTTTGCGTCTTTTATTTTGGGGGGAAATCTCAGTTTTCATAAGCTCAAGTGTATTCATAATGCCAAACAGAGGGTTGTTTAGCTCGTGGGCAATCTGGGAGGTCAATCGCCCCATTGCAGCAAGTTTTTCAGACTGAAGCAATTGCTGACGGGTTTCGCTAAGTTTTCTCTCCATAGCAAGGCGTTCGCCAAGATCAACAAAACTACCAACAGACGCAAGTTCTTTGCCATCATCATCATACAAAATGGCTGCAGAAAAATTTCCTTCAGTCTCTTTGCCTTTAATATTTTTAAATGTAATAGGATATGATTTGAGTTTCCCAACACCACCATAATCGCTGGAGCGAATTTTTTTCATAACCTGTTGTGCAAGATCGCCTGTATAAACATCTCTTATATTTTTCTTTCCTATTACATCTTTTGCACTCTCACCAAAAACCTCTTCAGCCCCTTTATTCCAGATAAGAACTTCTCCCTTCATATCTGCTGCCATTATTGCATTTGGAGAGCAATCTATGGTTTTATCAAGAAAATCAAGAGCTTTTTTCATCTTATCTTCCATAATCTTGCGTTGGGATTGATCAACAACAATACCCTCATATCCAATAACATTTCCATTGTCGTCATAACGGACATGGCTTGTTAGCATCACTTGAATACTGTGACCGTCTCTTCGCCTCCATTCAACCTCATAATCTACCACCCTGCCTGTTTTTTCTACACTCTCTATGAATTTTTTTCTATCGTCAGGTTTAAGGTAAAGATCATGAGCTATGTCCATAGTAAGGAAATTGTCCTTATTTGTATAGCCAAGCATTTTCAAGAATGCTGAATTCACATCTATAAACTGTCCTTCTTTGCTGCTTATAAAAACTCCGCATCCTGCGTGGTCAAAGAGTCGTCTGTAGCCTTCTTCAGAAGATTTAAGCTTTGCCTGTTGCTCTTTTCTGCGGGTTATATCACGATAAAGTGACAACTTGAATCTGGTGCCATCTGGATTGGTAATTGGTAATTCAATTAGGTTAAAAGTTTTCTTCACATGATCAAGATAAACCTCACCATAGTGGGTTTCACCTTTATCAAACACCTCGTGGAACTTGCACCATGAGCATATTCCTTTCCCATTATTAATAATTTCATAGCACTTTTTTCCCACACCATCTCCGAAGATTCTGATCATGGCATCATTCATATATTCAACGGTGTGATTCTTGTTGATGATGTAAATTCCATCATCAATGGCTTTAAGAGCTTCTACTAATCTGGAGGATTTTATGTCAGTCATGGCGGGGTTCTCCTTATTTTTCTATTCTTTTATTTATCTTTTTGAATCCATCGATAATTGAAGTTATCTATACTCTAAGCGGGTGTGAATTGGCCTTTTGTATTTAAGTAGAGACGCACGGCCGTGCGTCTCTACAGTTTAGGCGAACTCAAATTATGATATTAGTATATCAAACCACAGGTCTTGGCAGCACTTTTGCCCGCTCTGCAATTTCTGGCACCATGTGTTCCCACTCAATAGCCATTAAATGCACACCAGCAACCCCCTTCATCTCTTTAAACTCCTCAATCTGTTCAAGGGCAAATTTAATTCCCTCTTCTGCCTGTTTCCCTTTTTCAGCTCCTTTTAGCCTGTTTATTAAAGATTCAGGCACATCCATACCCGGCACATTTTTGCCCATAAAAGATGCCATTCTTGCACTCTTCATTGGAGTTACACCAGCAAGAATATAGCATTTTTCATGCAACCCCATATCAACAACCTGTTTCATAAATGTTCTGAATTTATCCATGTTGTAGATGCACTGGGTTTGGATAAAATCTGCTCCTGCTGCAATCTTGTTGGCAAGCCTGTAAACCCTGTATTCAAAAGGATCTGCAAACGGATTACAAGCCGCCCCAACAAAAAGTTTCGGGGCAACATCAATCTTTTCACCATTTAAAAATTCTTCCTTGTCCCGCATGGTGGTTACAAGGTTTATAAGCTGCATGGAGTCAATATCATGGACATTTTTGGCTTCTGGGTGGTTTCCAAAAGATTGATGATCTCCAGAAAGGCATAACATGTTGCGGATACCTAAAGCATAAGCCCCGAGAATATCGCTTGTTATTGCAAGACGGTTTCTATCACGGCAGACCATCTGGAAATTTGGCTCAAGTCCATGATCAATCATCAAGTGTGATGCAGCAAGGCTTGACATTCTTACCACTGCGGTCTGGTTATCGGTCATGTTGACAGCATCAACATTTCCTTTTAAATGCTGGAATTTTTCCACAAGATGGGCAACATTAGCCCCTTTTGGTGGTCCGCACTCTCCTGTAAATGCAAAATGTCCAGCTTTTAAGACTTTTTCAAGATTGCTTCCAGACTTAAAATTGTTGTCTGATTTGATATTATTTTCTGAGTTGGTTTCACTCATGGTTAAATCTCCTTATATCAATTGCCAATGATCAATCATTTGGTTAGCTCTTCTCTAATGCTTCTTCTTGGTCCGCCGTCTCTTGCTGTTCTCCAATCTTTTACAGGTCTGACTTTAAGAAGGTCATTCAGTCTGCCTTGTTCCATCTTTTTGGATACAATAGAGTCCCATATACAGATGGTCTCTTTTGTGATTTCGCATTTACCTTTTGATGATCCTCCGCATGGTCCATGAAGAAGGCTTTTAGCACAACGGGCAACTGGGCATAGTCCGTCAAAATCGTGGATAATACATGTTCCGCAACCTGCACAACGCTCTTCCCAAATTCCATGCGAAACAGCTCCTCCAAAAAAGGTTGTATTGACTGCTGGATAGAATTTCTGTTCTTTGTATGCTTCAGATAAAAATTGAGGTCCAACTCCACAAGCCATTGAGACCACAGCTTCATAGCTGCCAACACTATCTTTTATTTGAGCCACATATTCATTGTCGCACTGACGTTCAATTACTTTGGTCTCAATGGTTATCTCATTTTCCTCTTTCTGTCTTGCAATTCTCAAGGCAGAGGCAAGAATCTCAACCTCTTTGACGCCTCCTACATTGCAGACTGTAACACAGCCCTTACAACCCAAAATAAGTATGTTTTTGTAATCTTTGACCATGCTTAATATTTCTTCAAGAGATTTCCGATCTGCTACTATCATTTTTCACCTCTTATAATTTTATAGATTAAAAATCGCCCTGAGCTAAAGCTCTGGGCTAATTCTTATCCAAGCCCACTTAAGTGGGCTTTTTTTATGAGTTAGCCGAGGGCTTTAGCCCCACGGCGACAAAATTCTAAAAAAATATTTTTCCCAATTTAATTATTGGACTTATCTGAAAAATTATTGATCAGCCGCTTTTTTCTTTTTTACAGGTGTCGGTCCAAGAGCTTTTATTTTTTCGTCCATTTCGCGGGCAATCTCTGCAAACCTTAGCCCCATTGCAGATGAGAGGTTGAACATCTCAACCCTTTCAGGTTCAATACCAATCTCCTGCAAAACCTTTTTCACATAGTTCACTTTCTTTCTGGTCTTTATATTTCCTGTCAAATAGTGGCACTCACCCTCAAGGCAGCCTGCCACATATACACCGTCTGCCCCGTTTTCAATGGCATTCAACAGATGCAAAATATCCACTCTGCCAGTGCATGGCACCTGAATCACCTTTATATTTGAAGGGTAGGAAAGCCTCATGGAACCTGCCAGGTCCCCAGCCGCATAAGCTCAATATTGACAGCAAAAGGCGATAATCATTGGTTCAAAAGAGGTCGTCATTTATTTCTTCCTCCATATTTATTTTTGACACCCTAAGCTAAAGCTATGGGATAATTAAAATTCATCATGCAGCATTAAACAAGGCATCAGTTTTTGCCATTATCTGGTCATCGGTAAAATGGTTGAGCTTTATTGCCTTGCCCGGACACTCTGATACGCAAAGACCGCATCCATGACACTCACTTGCATCAATCACGGCATAGCCGTCCTGATGAATATATGGAATTTCGTAAGGACAGGTTCTAACACAGGTAAGACAGACCGCGCACTTTTCAGCTTCAACAACAGCAACAACTCCTCCGACCATTATTGAATCGCGAGAGACAATTCTCATTGCCCTTGATGCTGATGCCTTTGCTTGGGCAATACACTCTTCAAGAGGTTTGGGATAGTGGGCAAGACCCGCCACAAAAAGACCGTCCGAAGCAAAATCAACGGGTCTTAGCTTTGCATGAGCCTCCACAAGAAAGCCTTCTGCATTTACAGGAATCTTAAAAGCCTCAAACAGATGTTTATTTGCATTTGGCACAATACCTGATGCAAGGACAAGAATATCAGGATTTATCTTTACCGGCATTCTTAAAACATGGTCAATGACCGTAATTTCAAGATTGCCGTATCTATCTTTGTCATAGCTGTAAGTGTCGCCTTCTGTTCCTTGCGGCATTACAGCCTTGACTTGCGGCAGATTCTCAAGGTCATACCTGATAAAGATAATACCTTTTTGGCGTGCTTCTTGATAGAGGTCTTCTCTAAATCCATAGGAGCGGATATCGCGATAGAGGATATAAACTCTTGCCCCGGGTCTTCTGTTTTTCACCTCAATTGCACTCTTAAGGCTGTGGGTGCAGCAGATTTTACTGCAATAGGGTTTGTCGCTGTTTCTTGATCCTACGCATTGTATAAACGCAATTGTCTTTGCCTTTGAAACTCTTTTATCTGCGTGTTCAAGAACATCATCCATCTCTAAATGTGTTAATACATTGGGGTGTTCTCCATAGAGATATTGAGTTGGTTTATCCTCTTTTCCACCTGTTGCAATTATTGAGGCACCATGCTCAATGGTTGTGAGTGTTGAAGATGACAAAGTTGTGATGAAATTTCCAAGACTTCCTGTGGTAGTTTTCACCTCTGTATTAAGATGAAGCTCAATATTTGGATTTCTACTAACCCTTGTAACCAGCTCATTAAGCCACGGTTGGATAGTCTCACCTTGCCACGTTGCTCTCAAGTGTTTTGCATTGCCTCCAAGCTCTTCACCCTTCTCCACAAGAATTGCCTTAAAACCCTGTTCAGCAACGCTTAAAGCTGCCTCCATGCCTGACACTCCGCCGCCTATTACAAGAACTGATTTTTTAATGGCAAGTTTTACCTGATGGAGAGGCTCAACATGGGCAGCTTTTGCAACAGCCATACGAACAAGCTCTTTTGCCTTTTGGGTTGCTTTTTCTGGGCTGTTCATGTGAACCCAAGTATTTTGATCCCTTATATTTGCCATTTCAAAGAGATATTTATTAAGCCCTGCTTCTCTTATTGTCTCCTGAAATAGAGGTTCATGGGTTCTTGGAGAGCAAGAAGCCACAACCACTCGGTTTATATCCTTTCCAACTATAACCTTTTTTATGTGATCCTGAGAATCTTGCGAACAGGTAAAAAGATTATCCTCAACATGAACTACATAAGGCAAGGTGGCGGCATAGTCCCGAACTGCTGGAACATCTGCAACTCCACCGATATTTATTCCACAGTTGCAGACAAAGACTCCAATACGAGGTGACATACCAGAAAAATCTCGCTCTGGCGGTAGTTCTTTTGTTCTGGTTAAGCTCCACCTTGCACCTGCAAGTGTTTGGGCAGCCATAGCTGCCGCAGCAGATGCCTCCATAACTGACATTGGAATATCTTTTGGCTCTTGGAATGCTCCGCAGACATAAACTCCATCTCTTGTTGTGCTTACAGGAGAGAGATTGGAGGTTTTTGCAAATTGATGGCGATTAAGTTCAATTCCCATAGTTTTGGCAAGTTCAACTGCGTCAGAACATGGTGCAAGACCTATTGAAAGCACAACCATATCAAAAATCTCTTCAGCGGTTGAGCCAGATTCTGTAGCATAAACAAGACGCAATCTGTCATCTTTCATGGGAAAGATTGAGTGAATTCTTGATCGGACAAATCTTACACCGCTCTCATCTTCTGCCCGTATATTGTATTTATCAAACTCCTTTCCATGGGTTCTCATATCCATAAAAAAGATGGCAGTATCTAAATCATTATCGCTATGCTCTTTTGCAATAACTGCCTGTTTGTTGGCATACATGCAGCAGACACCTGAGCAGTAGCTGTGTCCGCCCCTGTTTATATCTCTTGAGCCTACACATTGCAGCCATGCTATTTTTTTGGGTTCTGTCTCATCTGATGGTCTAACAAGATGCCCTCTATATGGACCTGACGCAGATAGCAGACGCTCAAATTCAATACTTGTAACAATATTGGGGTTAGAACCATACCCGTAAGTCTCATACACAGAAGGGTTAAATGGTGTAAATCCCGGAGAGAGAATTACTGCCCCGACTTCAATTTCGTGAGTTTTACGAGTCATTGAGTGGTCAACAGCATTGGCAAGACAGGCATCAACACAAGCCATACATTCAGAACAATATCCGCAATTCAGACAACGATCCGCCTCTTTTTGCCCTTCCTGCTCATCAAGCCCAAGCTCAACCTCATTGAAATTACCTTGTCTTTGATCTAAGTGAATTTCCCGAACTTTTGCCCGCTCGGCTTTGGGGATATTTTCGGAGATGGGTGTATAGTCAGATGTTTTATAAGAGAGATTATCAGAAGTTTTCTCCTCTATTGCAGCAATTCTGTCTCCCCTGCCAAGGGTCATATCTTCACCCTTTAGATACCTTGCAATAGATTCGGCAGCTTCCATGCCAGCAGCAATTGCAGAAATGGCAACCCCGGGACCAGTTTGGAGATCACCGCCTGCAAAAACTCCCTTTCTACCTGTTTCAAAGGTGGTTGAGTTCACATCAACAGTTGCCCATTTTGTGATTTTGATCTCACCACTCTCTTTGGTTTTATCCCCTCTCTTGCTGCTTTGGTCAACTGTGCTGTTTTGTTCAGCAGCATAAAGTTCCTTAATTCCAGAGACATCGGGCTGCTGACCGATTGCACAGATGAGTTGGTCAATCTCGATATCGTATTCGCTTCCAGGAATAGGAATTGGTCGCCGTCTTCCAGAAGAGTCAGGTTCACCCAGCTCCATTTTTATACAACGAACTGCTGATAATTTACCCTTCTGTGTTCCTGAACCATCAATACTTGTTCCAATTGCCTGTTGAGGTGCTGACAGATAGATTATCTCAACTCCTTCATGTTCAGCTGCGAAAATTTCCTCTTCCCATGCCGGCATCTCTTTGCGTGTTCTGCGATAGATTATAGTTACTTTTTCAGCCCCAAGACGCACAGCACTTCTTGCGACATCAATTGCCACATTACCGCCGCCGATAATTGCAACTCTTTTTCCTGTTTTTGTGTTGCCTGTAAGATTTAACTCTCTTAGATAATCAACACCTTGTCTAACTCCTTCAAGGTGATCACCTGGGATCGCAATATCAATACCCTTGTGTGCCCCCATGCCGAGAAAAATAGCATCAAAGCCATCTGCAAGCAGGGAGTCAATTGTCATGCACTCCCTCTGTTTATTGCTCTCGTTTTGTTTATTATATTTTTCAGATTCACTGTTCGTAAGCGATTTGTTGATTCCAAGGGGACTATTTAACTTTATCTCAACGCCAAGGTTAGTGATAACTTCAATATCACGGTCAAGAACTTCAGGAGGGAGGCGATGGTCAGGAATTCCAACTCGAAGCATTCCACCAGCTTTGGGTAAGGCTTCAAATATGGTTGATTTTATTCCCTTTTTGGCAAGATGATATGCAGCAGAGAGTCCCGCAGGACCTGAACCTATTATAGCAACTTTTTTTCCAGTTAAAGGCTCGCACTTAATCTCAATTTGCCTTGCATCAAATTTATCTGCTGCAAGACGTTTTAGGTCTCTTATTGCAATTGGCTGATCAACTTCACGTCTGCGGCAGCCGTTTTCGCACTCATGCGGACAAATTCGTCCTAAAACTCCAGGTAGAGGCAACTGCTCCATTATAATCTCAAGAGCCTCTTTATATTTGCCTTTTTTAACCATCTGGACATAGCCCTGAACATTTAATCCAGCAGGGCAGGTGAGTTTACAGGGGGGCCGGTCGCCTTTTTCAATTGTATATGCACTCGGCATTGCTTGGGGATAAAGTTTAAATGCAGCTTTACGATCTCCTAAACCTTCATCAAATTGATTTGGTAGTTCAACAGGGCATACACTTGAACACTCTCCGCAGGCTGTGCATTTTTCAGTATCTATGAATCTTGGCTCTTCAAGAAGTTTTACTTTAAAATTGCCAGCAGTGCCGCTAACTTCTTGAACACGGGTTTTATTTAAAAGTTCAATGTTGAGGTGTCTTCCTGCTTCCACAAGTTTTGGAGAGATAATGCACATGGAGCAGTCATTAGTTGGAAAAGTCTTGTCAAGTTTTGCCATTACACCGCCAATTGCGGAGTTAGTATCAGCAAGATAGACAAGATAACCTGAGTCTGCAAGGTCAAGAGATGCTTGAATCCCAGCAATACCAGCACCAACAACCAGCACAGAACCATTATTTTGTTGGGTCATTGGATACCTCCTTCAATATCTAAACCAAATTCAGCAAGATCAGGTCCAAGATAAGTTCGTTCGTTTTCGCCAAGAATGCCCATTGCAAGACAGATTACAGTCCATAGATGCAGAGTGTGATAATCACCGCCGTAATGGTGGCACATATCTTCAATCTGGGCGTGGCAGTTGTGGCACGGAGTTATCACATATTTAGCACCTGTCTCGATGATCTGGTCAAATTTTACCTTTCCATAGGCTCTTCTCTGTTCGGTATGACCTCCTTGCAAGGCACCGCCACCACCGCCGCAGCAGAAATTATTTGATCTGTTGGGAACCATATCAATGAAGTTCTCTTCTCCAACTACAGCTTTAACCACAAATCGTAAATCATCAACAATCTTGTTAGTGCCAATTTTTCTGCCAATATTACACGGGTCTTGAACCGTAAATTTTATCTTTAAATCCTTGTTCCAGTCTGAATTGACCTTTAGTGTGCCATCTTTAATCCACTGGGCATATAGTTCGATTATGCTTTTAAATTCAAATGTGTGCGGGATTTTATATTTTTTCAATCCTTCCAGGATTGAGAAGTATGAGTGTCCTCACTCGGTGTTGACTACAACCTTACATTTGAGATTTTGTTCAATGTGGTAAACAAACTCCTCCATGATGTATCGCCAGCCCTCTTCGTCAGCCAGAAACATGCAGTAGTTTTCTCCGCCCCACATGACCGTGGGGTGTGTCCAGTCTGCCTTTACCTTGTGAAGAATTTTCCATAACGGACCAAGTTCATCAGGTTCTGTTACAGGCTCCCGGGAATTTTGGTTCAAAGCCATATATGCACCAACTCTGTCAGCCGTAATCTCAAGATCGCTGAATTCTGGCTGGGTTTCCCTGATTTCCCTTGCCACATCTTCAATGGTGAACACAAAATCCTCTTTGGGCACCCCCATTGCATTGCCTGATTTGATGTGTTGATCGCATGAACCTCTGATGCCTTTAGGTCTTTTATCTCTGTCCCAGCTTGCCCGGACATTGTAAACAAATTTGGGTATATTGATTTTCATAGGACATGCTGACATACACCTTCCGCACATAGTGCAGACCCATGTCCAAGGGTTTTTTCTAATTTCGTCATCCATGCCAAGTAGCAGCATCCGAAGGAATTTCCTTGGATCCATGTCATACTGCTCAGATGCAGGGCATCCGCCTGTGCATGTTCCGCAGGTGAGACAGAGATCAAAATTTGCCTCTGGTATGCGGTTTGCTACCTCATCTTTAAAATCGCATGCAAACTCTTTAAGTTTAATTGCTTCTGCCATACTACGTTCCTCCTCACCATCTGTAGAAACGAGATTTTCACATTGAAACAGTTATATGGAACAAAAAAATAGCTGTTTTTTATGTTTATCTCAGCTTTGCCGCATTAAGATAATCTGCAAGTTTATCCTCTCCACCAATTGTAATAATGTGAACCCCTTGGCAAATATCTTTGAGGCTGTTTACTGTATTTGCAAAAAGTTCAATGCTTGCCTTCATTTTATCGGGTGCTTTTAAAAGTTTTTGGATAGCCCACTCAGGCACAAGCCCTGATTTAAAGTGGCGATTCAAAAATTTGCCCATTCCGCCAGTTCTGAGAATCATAACTTCTGCAATGACAGGAACATTAAAGGTATTTGCCTGTTTCATAAATTTTGCAAATTGATCAACATCAAAAATAGGGGTTGTAAGAAAGTAGCCAGTTCCAATATTCATCATATCTTCCATCTCTTCCATGCCTTTCTTAGGTATATTTTTACCCCATGGAGCTTCAACACCTGAACCAAGGACAAACTCAATCTTCTTGTCCATTGCATTGCCATCTATTGTCTGCCCCTGACGCATGTGTTCAAGCACTGACGCAAGTTTCCCAGAATCAACATGAAAGAACATAGACTCCTGAAGACTATCTCCTGAAATCCTGTAATCTTCTGTAAAAACAAGAAGATTCTCTACACCTGTCTCATGTGCAAGGGTTAAATCTTTGTGGAGCTGAAAACGGTTTTTGTCACGGGTTGTTGTTTGGTAGATCGCATTAAAACGATTTTTTCGCAGAATATCGCAGGTTTGAATTGAATCTCCGACAACTCCCTCAAGCTCAACGTCAGAAACAGCCACTCCATCTATTCTGCCTCTTACTTTATTCAAACTATTTATAATCTCTTCAGGGTTATCCTCTCCAAGCGGAGCCTGTATCTCCGATGTTACAACAAATTTCTTTTTTTCCAGGGATTCTTTTAGGTTCATAACCTACCTCCTTATATTTTTCTATTCTATTAGCTTGTTGTTTTTTTCTAACTTATCCGTGATTAATATTAATTTGAATATTGTTGATATTTAGTTAGTATCACGGCTTCTACTTAAGCCCGAGCAATGCTGAAACTTCATCTTTCAGGCGGGAAAGAGGCAGCGGCTTAGAAAGGCAGAGATCAGCACCATTATTCTTCATCTGCTGAAATTTTTCTTCATCAAGATAGGCAGAGAGAACTATGATTTTAATATGCTGAGTCTCTTTAGTGTTTTTAATCTTTTTGCAAACCTCATAACCCTTTATGTCAGGCATCATTATATCAAGTATAAGAAGATCAGGTTTGAAGTGGTTGACCTGAAGACCTGCCTCAAAACCATCTGATGCAGAGATAACCTCATAATCATACTCATCTTCTTCAAGACACTGCACAATTGATTCAACAATAATAAGGTCGTCATCAACAACTAAGATTTTTTTTCTTGTAGCATCATCATTTCCCTTAGGAATTGGAATCCCTTGATTCTCCATAAAGTTCTCCAAATCACTCTTCTTTATTCTGCGATGCCCGCCCACTGTTTTGTATGCTTTGATGTGTCCTGCATCTATCCAATTAATGATGGTCTTGGACGAGACATTGCAATACTTGCTTGCGGTAAACACGGTCATGGTGTCTTCCATGGCTTAGCCCTCCTTTGTTAGATTAATCAATTTAGCTGATATTTGTTTGTTGCTATAGATAATTTTTCTCTATATAGTTATTTCAGTTATTATATTTTTTTCTTAATGTCAATAGTTATTTTTAATAAAAATATAAATATAAAAATAATAATAAGCATAATATAAGAATTATGTAATAATAATTTTATTGTCAAGATAAAATCGGCTCTCTGGGAAGTGTGATTTTAAATGTTGCCCCCTTTCCTTGTTGCGAACTGACATAAATATTTCCCCCATGCTCTTTAATTATTCCATAGGCAACGGATAGCCCAAGCCCCACCCCTTTCCCTTTTCTTTTTGTTGTAAAAAAGGGTTCAAACAACTTTGATATATTTTCTTGGGGAATACCTGAACCTGTATCAGTAAAACGGATTACAATGCTGTCACTCTCGTTATGATATTCCGTAGAGATCGTCAAAACTCCTCCTGAGATCGCCCCCATACTTTCCGAAGCATTTGAGATAAAATTCATAAAAACTTGCTTAAGCTGATCTTCTGAGCCATGACATAGAGGTAGTGAACTGTCGAGTTCTTTGTTCAATTTAACCCCATTGATCTTCAAAAGGTTGGCATTGAGAAGGATTGTCTGTTCAATTAAGAGGTTCATATCAATCTCTTTAAGCTCAATTTTGGATTGTCTGGCAAAAACAAGTAGATTTGAGACAATCCTGCTTATTCGACGGGTCTCTGTCTCCATGAGATTAAGGTATTTTGAAAAAAGTTTCATCTCATGGGCTTTAACAGGACCCTCTTCAATGATGCGTTTATTAAGAATGATAAGGTTCAAAATTCCTGCTATTGGATTGTTAATTTCGTGTACAACAGATGCTGATAGCTTGCCAAGAGAGGCCATTTTATCCTGATGTAGTAATTTTTCATGTGTTGCATTAAGCTGTTTTGTCCGTTCCTCTACCATTTTTTCAAGGCGACTTGTTATCTCCTGTTCATCTCTTTTTCGTTTTGTAATATCTCTGCTGATTTCAATAAACTTTGAAATTTCTCCCTTGTTTTTCCAGATAGGAAAAATGGTAAGTTCTGCGTATCTCTCCTTATTATCCGGACCTAAACGTGTGAGTTCCACCTGGCAATGGCGTTTATTCCTTATAACTTTTTCAAGGGGACAGAGAGTGTCGCAATTACTGTTTTTACGACCAGCCGCCTTGAATACATCATAGCATTTTTTGCCAATGACCTGTTCTCGGGTGTAGTGCATACACCGCAAAAACGCATCATTAACCTGAATCACATCTTTATCAGGAGAGATAATCAGGATAAAATCACTGATACCATTTAAAATGGTCTCCAACTCGTTATCTAAGAGTTTCATAAATCACCTCAAGAGAACCCCTGTCCACTTAGGTTAAGGGGCGTTGATTGAAAGATTGTTCTAAAAAATTAAATGGAGTGTAGGAAAATACGAATGCAGTGTAGGATAATCCTACAACATCTGCAAAGGTAGGGCTACAGGCGTTTCCGCCTATATTTAATGGTTATCTATGCTGAATTGTTTCTGGACTGTAGTATATTGCTACACTTTGATAAAATGAATATAACAGAAGCTCTACTCTTTCCAAAGCTAAAAATGCTATAAAATCAATGTGTTTTGCTATTTCCAAATTTATTGTCTTTGTTGGTATCCTTCTTGCTTTTATTAAGCATAAAACCTAAAAAAGATAGCACATATTACATATTAATAAGAGCAAATTATAGTTCCTGATTTTTTATTCAAACTTATCTAAAATTATCTATTATAAATAAATTTTAAGCACATAGGATTTAAGCAATGAATATTAATTTATCACATAAAATAGAGCTGAATCCGAATAATAAACAATCAAACTTTTTAGCAAGAGCCTGCGGAGTAAGCAGATTTACTTATAATTGGGGACTTGCAGAATGGAAGAAACAATATGAATCTGGATTAAAACCAACAGGTTTTGGACTTAAAAAAGAATTTAATGCCGTCAAAAAAGATTTATTCCCATGGATTATGGAATCTCCAAGAGATGCAAACAGCCAGTCTTTTGCTGATTTACAGACAGCGTTCAATAACTTTTTTAAAGGTAGATCAGGGTATCCAGTATTTAAGAAAAAGGGTTGTAATGACAGTTTTTATATTGCAAATGACCAATTTAAAATTGATTGTAAAAAAATCAGAATCCCAAAAATCGGCTGGATTCGTTTAAAAGAGAGTTTGAATCTGTCAGGTAAAATTTTGTCAGCATCAGTATCAAGAAGTGCTGATAAATGGTTTGTGTCAATAAGTTTATCAATGGAAATCACGCCTGTTAAAATCGAAAACCAAGATATTATAGGCGTAGATTTAGGAATCAAACATTTAGCAGCAGTATCTAATGGAGAAAAAATAGAAGGAAGCAGAGCATTAAAAAGAATGGAGAAAAAGTTAAAACGCCTCCAGCAGTCATTTTCTAAAACTCAAAAAGGTTCAAAAAACAGGGAAAAGCAGAAGCGTAAAATATCTCGTCTGCATTATAGAATCAGGTGTATCCGTTTAGATTTGATCAACAAATTAACGACAAAGCTGTCCAAAAATCATAGTGTAATCGTGATTGAAGATTTGAATGTAAAAGGCATGATGGCAAATCATAAATTAGCAAAAGCAATTTCAGATATGGGATTTTATGAATTTAAAAGGCAGATGGAATATAAATCTAAGATATTTGGTTCACATATAATTATTGCGGATAGATGGTTTCCATCTTCAAAAAGATGTTCAATCTGCGGGAATATTAATAAAGACCTGACGCTTTCTGACAGAATCTTTAAATGTCCTTCTTGTTCTTCAACGATAGACAGAGATTTAAATGCAGCCATAAATTTAAGCCAATATCAGCAGTTAATGGCAGCTTAACAAAATATATACCGCAGGTTCTGCGGGATTTTAAAGCCTGTGGAGAGGAAATAAGACCTAAGCAGTTATTTCGGGCATACTCTATGAATCAGGAAGTTTTCATCATTTTTACTAAATAGGTAAGAATGAGCAATAAAAACAGAACAGAAACAGAATATAACATAAAAATAACGGCATAGCCAGAGGGGGGAGCATGAGAACACAAAGAGAAGAGACCACAGCACAGGCAGTAGAAAACAGATATAACTCCACAACATTGGGAAACCAAGTATGGAAACTCAAACAAGAAAAATCAGATAAAGAAGATCAACAGGTAAAACCATGTATCTGGATGGCATCAGGAGCAGTAGCTAAAAAGAGCTGCAACAACTTTTTTGACTGCACATCATGCAAATATGATGCAGCTATGGAGCAAAAGGTTGCAGATGGTAAACAGATAAGCTGGCAAGATAGCATGAGAAGAAGGGAGAGCATGGAGAGACTCTGCCGACACAGCATGACCATGCGAATGGTACCACGCGTATGTGCCTATAATTACAACTGCTCATCATGCGATTTTGATCAGTATCTTGAAGATGTGCTATCTCACAGAACAAAACATGCTGCATTTGCTATTGATAATGTCAAAGGCTTTAATGTGCCACAGGGCTATTATTTTCACAGCGGTCATACTTGGGCTGTTATTGAGAACGGAGGTCATATCAAGGTTGGTCTTGATGATTTTGCCCTTAAACTCTTAGGTAAGGCTGATGCTCTTGATATGCCGATGATAGGGGTGGAACTCAACCGTAATATGCCGGGCTGGGGATTAAAAAGAAGAGATAATTTAGCTGATGTACTATCGCCAGTGGACGGGGTCATTGTTCAGGTGAACGAGAAAGCAAGAAGAAACCCAGGCGTTGCCAACAGCGACCCTTATGGAGACGGCTGGCTTTTCAGTGTTCATAATTCCGATATAAAAGGCACACTTAAAGCTCTTATGGATCACGATGAGAGCATGGCATGGACAGGAGAAGAGGTCAACCGTCTTGAAGAGATGATTGAATCAGTGGCAGGTCCAATGGCAACTGATGGTGGAATTCTGCTACCCGACATATACGGTAATCTTCCCGGACTTGACTGGAAACAACTTACCCGTCTCTTTCTTAAAAACAGTTAAGGTGACAAAACATAAGCATGGGGTGGGGGTAAATTCACTCCTCCCCTGTTTATGTTTAGATTTTGAAACCAATAATTTTCAAAACAGATAAGGTGATGCCATGAAATATAAAATCCAAATGCAGGATAAATTCCTAACCAACACACTTTGTGCTAAAAAGCCCTGCATTCATCATCTAAAAGGTCAGATTGAATATAGGATATGCGATCAAGAGTATCGATGTTCAAGTTGTGAATTTGATCAATATTTTCAGGATCAGTTCAGAGTGCATACTGTTATGAAACCTGTTAATTACCACACCATTGATGGTATCTCTTTTCCTGAAGGCTACTATTTAGCAACAGGGCACACTTGGGTTAAACTTGAAGATGATCAGGAGGTCAGGGTTGGGGTAGATGATTTCGCATTGCATCTTTTTGGAACGCCTGATCAAATTGAACTTCCCTTTATAGGGACAAAAGCTGTAAAGGGAAGCCCCTTGATAAATATCTCAAGAGGAGAAAACAAGGCTTCTATTTTATCACCAGTCAACGGAGTTGTAACAGCAGTTAATCAAGATATGATAAAAGAGAAGGGGGCAGCTAATCTGAATCCATACTGCAAAGGGTGGATGGTTATGGTGCATTGCGACAATTTACGGAAGGATATGAAGAGCTTACTATTCATGGAAGAGAGTCGTGCCTATATGCAGCGGCATATTAATACTCTTTATGAAATATTGGAGGAGGAGACGGGTTTGATGGCGGCTGACGGAGGAACATTAGGAGAAGATATTTACGGTAATGCACCTGGTCTTAAATGGGATAAGCTTGTGGGATATTTTCTGGAAAATAAAAGATAATTTTAAAGAGACTATTTCCAACGATCATAAATTTCGTTATTATTAAATCTCTCGCCGTTGGCTTTAGCCATCGGCGAAATTTGGAAGTCCTCTTAAGAGGGCTTTGATAATTTAGCCCATAGCTTTAGCTTAGGGCGATAAAATGGAAAGATATTATGCATAAAACCAGAATTTTAATCGTAGATGATGAGCTGGTTATCCGTGAATCCTTAGGTGCTTGGCTTGAAAGGGACGGTCATCACATCATGACAGCGGAGAGTGGCGAAAAGTGCATAGAGATACTGAAAAAACAGAGTTTTGACATATTGCTTGTAGATATCAAAATGGATGGTATCAGCGGTGTGGAGGTACTCAAGCATGTTAAAGACCACTATCCTGACATCGATGTCATAATGATAACTGCTTTTGGCTCTATCCCATCGTCTGTAGAGGCTATGAAGGCAGGGGCATACGACTATCTTCTCAAGCCATTTGACCCTAATGAACTTGGTGTTCTTATTGAGAAACTGACAGAACATCAGTCGCGAAAACGGGAGAATCATTACCTTAAAGAGGAGTTCAAGGAGCGAAGCCGTTTTGAAAGCATGATTGGGCAATCCTCTGCCATGCAGGAGGTATTCAAGCTCATTCAAGACATACAAGAGACAAGATCAACTGTATTGATAACAGGAGAGACAGGTACAGGAAAAGGTATGGCTGCCAAAGCCATACACACAAGTAGTCCTCTAAAAGAGGGTCCTTTTGTAAGTGTCAACTGTGGTGCTATTCCAGAACAGATTATGGAGAGCGAACTTTTTGGTCATCAGAAAGGTGCTTTTACTGATGCTAAGGAGACCCGGAAAGGGCGGCTTGAGATGGCGTGCGGAGGAACTCTTTTTCTTGATGAAATAGGAGAGATTCCCATGCGTATGCAGATTGATCTACTCCATGTTTTGGAAGAGAGGGTCTTTTACAAAGTTGGAGGTACCCAGCCTATTTCTGCCAATTTCCGCGTGATTGCTGCTACCAACAGCACTCTTGAAAAGATGATTCAGGAACGCACCTTTAGAGAAGATTTTTACTACCGCCTTAATGTAATCGCCCTGACCATGCCTCCCTTAAGAAAAAGAAAGGAAGATATTCCTCTTCTTGCCAACCACTTTCTCCATAAATTTGTGCAAGAGATCAACAAACCTGTGGAACGATTCAGCAGGGAGGCAATGGATGAACTTATGTTGTACAACTGGCCGGGGAACGTAAGAGAACTTTCCAATGCTGTGGAACGGGCGGTCGTAGTGTGTCGAAGCCACACCATAGAACCTGCAAATCTTCCCATTGTAAACTTTGAATGTATAGAACCAAATTACCCTACAACAGGAACTCTAAATGATATTCAAAAACACCATATTTTTAATACGTTGAATGAAAATGGTTGGAATATCGCCCGCAGTGCCGCCTGTCTTGGCATTGACCGTTCAACACTCTACAGCAAAATCAGACAATATCACCTGAAAAAAGGAGCATAATGCAGGACGATATATTAATGAAACTTAAGAGAATGATTCTGGACGATACATGGATAATTTTGGACGATACGCGGATAATTCTGAGATAATACATGGATAATACAAAAGGGAAACTTCCATTTATTCTGGTTTCTCCAATAGAAAAGTTCTCCATTGAACTCTCTGTAAAAATTGGAGATGCTGTGGGGGATTTCTTCGGATATCCAATCAAAGTACTTCCTCTGCTACAAGAGATTGATTTTGCATTTAATTCTGATAGAGACCAATACCATTCCACCCTTATATTAGAAAAACTTTCAAGCCTTGCCCCTGAAAGATGCCTTAAAATTCTTGCCATCACAGACAAGGATCTCTTTATTCCAATATTGACCCATGTTTACGGAGAAGCCCAGCTTAACGGCATTGCCTGCATTGTATCAACCAACCGCCTCAACACAGATCTTCAGCTTTCAAAAAACAAGGTGCTTGAAAGAATTATCAAGGAGAGTATTCATGAGCTGGGTCATACATTTAACCTTCGTCATTGCAAAGATCACTCATGTATAATGCACTACTGCCGAAGCCTTGAAGATGTGGATTTGAAATCTAACAATTATTGCAGATATTGTGAGGTTCTGCTGTCAGATGCGATGAATTAAGTTTCAGATGGTCAGATGCTATAAATTGAGCTTAAGCAATCAGATGCGATGAATTGAACGCCTGATGCTCGCAAAAAATTCCCTATATTGATTCTCTCTTGAATCAGTGTCATAATAACTGCTATAAAAGACAATCATGGTGTCTAATATAGCTTGTTTAAGGAGAAACCAAAATGATTCAAAGAGAATCTAATCAGAGCCAGAATAGGATATTGATAGTAGATGACAATCCAACAAACCTTAAAGTGCTTTTTGAATATTTGAGTGGGGAAAAGGGCTACAAGATTTTTATTGCAAAAAATGGCAGAGAAGCCCTTGAAAGAACGGCAAATGCAAAACCTGATATTATACTTCTTGATATTATGATGCCAGAAATTGACGGCTACGAAACCTGCCGTAGATTAAAGGAACAGAAAGAGACGGAAGATATTCCGATTATCTTTCTAACCGCATTTGCAGATACTGATAGTAAAATCAAGGCATTTAACCGCGGTGCAGTCGATTTTATAGTTAAGCCATTTAATCAGGATGAGGTGTTGGCAAGAATCAATACGCACTTGACCATATCAAGACAAAAAAAAGAGTTAGAAAAAACAAACAATGAACTTGCAAAGGCAAATGCCTCAAAAGACAAGCTATTTTCTATAGTTGCCCATGATATGCGCAACAAGTTATTTGGTCTGACTGGAAGCATTGAAATGGTTGAATCCTTTTTTAATGACTTAACTGATGACGAAAAACGGGATCGAATCAGGGCAATGTCAACATCTGCCCAGCAGATGTATAAACTATTTGAAAATCTCTTTACATGGGCAAGAATGCAGACTGACAGCATTGAGGTGGTTACAGAGAATATTAATGTTGGTGTCATTGCATCTGAGATAATTGAATTTTTTAAGGTAGATGCAGAAGCTAAAGGCATATCTCTTTTATCAGATGTAAAAGCTGGGTGTGATGTGATGTATGACAAAAACATGTTAAGTTTTATAATAAGAAATCTTATCCACAATGCAATTAAATATTGCGACAGCGGAAATTCAATTACAATTTCATGCAAAGAAGAGAACGGGTATCACCGAATATCTGTTAAAGATACTGGTATAGGCATGAAAAAAGAGGTATGCGACTCAATTTTTAAAGTAGGGGTGAGGTCTTCAAAACCCGGCACACGAAAAGAGGGTGGAAGTGGCCTCGGTTTAATGGTAGCTAAGGATTTTGCAGAGTTAAATCATGGCTCATTAACAATTGAGTCTGAAGAGAATGTTGGCACAGAGGTTATTTTGTCTCTTCCTGCTTCAAAAGGAGCGTGTGTTGCCCTGACTATTTGAGCGAGTAGTTAGATTTTCTATTATTCCAAAGTCTTAACAGCATAGGATTTGATTGTGTTATCTACCGTTGCAATAGTGAATCCATGTTCTATTGCTTGACAAATAAGTATTCTATCAAAAGGATCACGGTGAATGGAAGGTAATTTGGAAAGATGGCAGACACTTGATTCATCTAAGATCAAACTTGAAATTGAATGACGTTTACGAAGGAAAACATGTGTATCTAATAGAAGTTTCATTTCATTGACCCTCAAATTCCAGAATTGTACTCTCCGGCAATGGTTCATCAAAATCATCAGGTACAGTGAACTCTCCATAACATAATCCATACGGACGCAATATTTTTGAGTCTGAAATAGGTTTCAATTCTGCTATCGGTCTATCTGCTTTTAGAATCAGAACCGTTTCACCAGAATCAATTTGTTTGAGATAATGAAGAAAATTTTGCTGAATAGTATCTATATTAACAGAAATCATAGTGTTTTCCTACTTTTTCCCCCAATGTATTTTAGTTTAAAAACTCTTTTCTGGTTTGATAACTCTTAAGAGCCTTAATATTTCAATAGGCTCTTAAGTAAGATGCTAAATTTTCACATATCATCAGCAATGGATACTGTTCGGTCTCCAAGCATATTCACATAACTTCCCATCTCATTATCATACCAGCCATATATTACCGACTGAGTTACTGGGACATGGATAACTGTTGTGTTTAAAGTTGCAATAATATTTTGTTCAAGACCCGGCACAGCAGTAAGGTCAATATTAACTTCAGCAGTTCGTGTGTGTGTCTCATGCCCTTCAATAGTTACTGCTGCCTTTGGGTTTCCGATCAGATCGCACGAGACGTTCTGTTTTTCTGTGTAGTGAAGATAGCCCCTTGGATCATCTTGAGAAGCCTGTTTGTAGATATTATTTATAAAATCACGCCTTATCTGCTGACCCTGAATATCTTCTTGAATATTTAAAACAAGGATGACAAGAGAACCCGTAGTTGTAGGAATTCTTACAGATTCTGCAATAAATCCTATCTTTTGCATCTCTGGAATAACAAGAGCCAAAGCCTTAGCAGCTCCAGTTGATGTAAGAATTATATTATTTAAAATACTACGATTTTTTCTAAGATCACTTTTGCCAGCACCTGGAAGGCGATCTAAAACCTCCTGCGAACTTGTTGCGGCGTGAATTGTTGCCATTGACGCTGAAAGAATTTTTTTATATCCCAAAACATCAAGAACTGGTTTCATCATGTGGGCAAGGCAATTTGTAGTGCAAGAGGCATTTGAGATTATTGTATGTTTTCTTGGATCATAAATATGATCATTTATTCCCATAACAGTTGTTATTGCATCTTCTGGCATTGCACCTTTAAAATCCATGCCTTTATCTTTGAGTTTAAACGGGGCAGATACAACCACTTTTTCTGCCCCTGCTTTAAGATGCCCTCTTATTGAACCTTTAGGATCATCTTCTGGTTGTGTAGGATCAAGAAATTGACCTGTTGTATCAACTACAAGAGATACTCCATTCTCTTTCCATTTAATTTTTGCTGGGTCTCTTGCCTCTCTTAGAAATTTGATCTTGATACCATCAACAACCATTGTTCCTTCTGACTCGTTGATTTCGCCTATCACGGAACTTGCGTTACAGCCATAAAGGTAGTTGGATAATTGACCATAGGTTGAATCACGCTCTATGTAGTGTGCAATATCCTCTATTCCGTTACCCACCTTTCTACCCACATTTATAACAAGCTCATCAAACTGTTTTCTGTTAATATGATGCCATGTGGTGAGTTTACCAATACGTCCAAAGCCATTGATTCCAAGTCTATTTCTATTTTTCATTTTATCCTTTAATTTGACCTCTAATTTGCCCCCTGCAAAACCCATTTTCTATTAAGTAACCTCAAATGCCAATTCAAATTTTGCAGGAACGCTATTTTAAAAATTGTTCATAATATATTAGAGAATAACCGTCTCTCTATAGGGGTAAAACGCCCAGACCCTAACGGAAGCTCAACTCCTTGACTCCTTAGCCAACCAGCTCTTGTGCAAATAGATGCGCCAAATAGAAGATTAAGGGCAATATCAGCAACTTTTCTGTTGTCGATTTTTTCTAAATATGTGCCTTTAACCCATTGGTTAAAAGCACCAATTGATGGTCCACACCATATCTGGTAATCCATCTTTCTATTTGGATCTCCATTTATAGACCAGCGTGATGATAAACCAAGATATGATCTGAAAACTAAAGCCATTTTATGTCGAGGCTCTTTCTCTGCTCGTTCAAGCTCTTTTATACTCTGTTGAGCTATGGTTTTGTTTTGACTATCTGAGTTTGGCTTTTGAGTATCTTCATTTAGATTTCTGTTTTGTCCATTTGCGTTTTTTGCTCTAAAGAACTCTTTAGTCTCTTTCCACTTTTGCTCAAAAGAGGCTTTAAGATATTTCTCCTCTATCTCTTGTTTTATCTTTTCAGGGACATCTTCAAAGTTTTCGTAGTTTTTATAGATTTGATAGAGCTTATCTGCCCTAACTGAAAACATAGTGCCTCGCTTTAACACCTGAACTCTTGCCCCAATTTCAAACATATCAGCAGCAGGAGCCATTGCAACATCTGCTTGTTCTGCTTGAGCAAGAAGTGATTTTACAACTTCTGATGTACAAGCCTCAACACACGATTGATTTATAGAGCCAGTTAAAATGTATGCAGCCCCCATCTGGAATGCTGCTGCTGCTGATTCTGGAGTTGAGATACCACCTGCAAACCCAACGCACAAAGGCTCTGCATAATTAAAATTTTGATTGAGTTCATCTTTAAGTGCAATCATGGTGGGCCACAACGATATTGCAGGACGGTTATCTGTGTGTCCGCCTGAATCTGCCTCTGCTGTTAAATCTTGTGCCATTGGAATATATTGGGCTAATTCAGCCTCTTCGTTTGATATAAGCCCTTGATTTAAAAGCTCAGATACAAGTTTTTGAGGAGGTGGGGAGAAAAACTGTCGTGCAACTTCAACTCTTGAAACTTTGGCAATTATCTTATTTGGAGTGATTATATTCCCCTCCATATCACGGTGGATTCCTTTTAGCCGATAGTAAACAAGCGGGAGAGTTATACGCATAAAAGCCGCAGCACTAACTTTATGAACTCCATGTTTAATATAGAGTTGTGCAAGAGCCATCTCAAAATCTGGATCACCATGAGAGTGTATAAAGTTAAATCCAAAAGGAAGGCAACTTGATTGATAGGATTTTGAGTAATCTAAATAAGAGGTTGTATCTGTTAAATTGGATTTATCAAGTCTCTGTTTAAGATAGACAATAGCCTTTTCAACCTCAGAAAGCGATAAACCTCCAGCACCAAAAAAAGCGATCATGCCATTTTTTGCCATAGATTCAACCATTTGAACTGACGTGATGCCGTTTGCCATAGCTCCAGCAATATATGGGTATCTAAGATTATGGCGAGCTTTAAAAGCAGAATCTCCAAGATTTTCAAGTGGTAAGGGCGGAATGTATGCTATGAGCTTTAAATAATTTAGATTTTCTTCCATTTCAGGTAAAATTTTATCTGTTATTAATGCTGTGCCACCACGCACCCATTGATCTTTTCCAGCGTTATTAACAAGATAAATAGAGTCGTCAATATAAGATAGTGCCTCTTTTATATCAATAATGGATGAAAGCTCTTGTCTATCAAGAGTGGCTGAAATTTCTTGTTTATCAAGAGTGGTTGAAATCTCTTCTCTATCTTTGGGTGAACTATATGAAATATTTTGTAAATTTTCTTCTTTTTCCTGATAGTGGCTATTATTTTCCTCACACCAGTAGCCTTTAAACATCACCTTTCTTACCCCCTTGGATGAAATTTTTTGTGTATTTCAAGAAGATGTCTTTTTGAAATATGGGTATATATCTGTGTAGTTGAGATATCAGCATGTCCAAGCATTGTCTGAACAGATCGTAAATCTGCTCCACCTTCAATAAGATGTGTTGCAAACGAATGGCGAAATGTATGAGGTGTAATATTACGCTCTAAGCCAGCTTTTAGGCTATATCTTTTTACTATTTTCCAAAAACCTTGACGAGTAATTGGTTTGCCTTCCCTTGCAACAAAAAGATATTTGCTTGTAATATTTTGAAGAAGTTGTGGACGACCTATTTTAATCCACTCAAGAGTTCTCTCTTTAGCATGAGTGCCAACTGGAACAATCCGCTCGCTTGAACCTTTGCCAAATGCCCTTACAAATCCTGCATCAAAATTTATATCTTGAACCTTCATATTAATAAGCTCAGATACCCTAAGACCAGCTCCGTAGAGTATTTCAAGCATAGCTGAATTTCTAAGCTCACGAGGGTCTGTTATGTCTGGAATAGATAGCATTTTCTCAATCTCACATATTGTCATAACTTCAGGAAGATATAGACCAGTTTTAGGAATCTCGACAGTTTTGATGGGATCGTTATTAATAATCTCCTCTTTTATCAAGAATTTGAATAACCCTCTGATAGTTATTAGATGTCTTGCTCTTGACCGGGCAGAAAGTCCCTCTTTTTGAAGATGAATAAGCCATGCTAATATTGCAGTTGTATCCACCAACTCAATATATTCAATGCTATTTTTAACCATAAAATCAACAAATCCTGCAAGGTCTATTGTGTATGATTCAAGACTGTTAGCAGCAAGTCCCTTCTCAAGAAGAATATGTTTTATATAAAGATCTGATATTTTATCAAGATTTGTCATCTATTGTTGCCTTACCCAATCTAATTGACCAGGTAAACATATTGTTTTTAAATCATAGTTGGCTTTAGCAAAAGCTCTGGCATTAGAGCCAATTCTCACCCTTTTATATGGGTCATCAAGAAGATTGCAAACACTATCAGCAAGACCATCAACATCAAAAAAATCTACAAGCTCTCCAGTCTTTCCATGAAATATTGCCTCATGCAGAGGTTTTGTGTTGCTTGCAACAATTGCACAGCCCGCACTCATAGCCTCTAAAAGACTCCACGATAAGACAAACGGGTATGTTAAATAGACATGAACAGTTGAGAGTTGGAGCAAAGGGATAAAGTGTTCATAAGGGATATTACCCAAAAAGTGGACTCTATTTAAATCTATCTTTTCTTTAACTTCATTTAAAAAAATATCTTTCCATGTTTGCCCAGCAGAGGCTTTTGCCCCATAACTTACATCATTGCCACCAACAATAAGCACCCTTGCATTTTTTCTACGTTTGAGAATTTCAGGTAAAGCACGCATGAAAATATGATAACCACGATATGGTTCAAGATTGCGGTTCACAAAGGTTATGATCTCATCTTTTTTAGTTAGTGATAAGGTGTTGTTAAGTGTTAGGCTAACACCAGAGTTGGGTGCTACCATATCTGTGTCAATGCCATCATGTAACACTTTAATTTTGCTGCAAAAAGGCTCTGGGAAGGTGCTTGCCTGCCATTTTGTTGGAGAGATTCCAGCATCAGCTATCTCAAAATGAAGCAGATTATTAAGATTTTTAAGGCGAAGACGGCAAACCTCACCCGGGTCAATAGCTGGAAATTCAGGATCAAAGCCCACATCAGCCCCGTTAGCGTGATAAAAAAATTCGCAATAGATAAGTAGCTTTGCTTTAGACCAGACATCTTTTAAAAATAGACTTTCACCCCAACCCGGGTGTGCAACTATAACATCAGGGGTATATCCCTCTTTTTTTAGTTGTAAAGCCTTTCTGAAGGCCGCCTCCCCTCGAATTGTTTTTGTCTCAAAATCACTTACCCAAGGATGAACATTTGGCGTAGTACCTCGCGATGGATTGTATCCAACGAGTTTAACACCCTGCCATTGGAAAGGATGGTTTTTCTGCATTGTAAATGCTACAACTTCATCTCCTTTAGATACCAATGCAGGGGCAAGGTGTTTGAATTGACCCGGAAAATTTTGGTGTATAATAAGTATTTTCACTTCATCCTCCACCTACTGGGGGAAATATTCCAACTCTATCTCCATCATTTAGGATATGCCAAAGAGGTTGCTGTATTCCATTTACAAATGTTAGTTTTAACTCGGAGTCTGGAATACCAAGTTTAGAAGCAACTTGACCTATAGTTGTGCCTTGTTCAATAAAAAATGGAGAAGAAGGGTCAGGAAGATAATGAGAAAGTGTGGCAAAAAGTTTGAGTTCTATTTTAATCATTAATTTATTTATTTACACTTTATAGTTATGCTGATATTTACAATCTATTAATGACGCATAAATTTTATGGGCTATTCTTGCGAATAGCCCATAAAATTTTTATTCTACTTTGGTTTTTGATTTAATTTCAGTGGCAAAACATTTTTATGCTTTATTCTTTTTTTCCTGTTTTAGTTTGCGTTTCTCTTTTAAAGAGTGTTCTGCTTTTTTCTTCTGCTCTTTTGTTCCTTTGTCTTTGCTTCCTTTTTCTCCCATAACTTTTACCTCCGTTGTTTGTAAAAAAGAGTAATTTACAATATTTGATCTAACGCCCCTGAACATCTTGAGCAAGTTTCAGGGTGATCCTCTCTTGCTCCTGTGGTGATGTCGTATTTCCAGCATCGGCTACACTTTTCACCAGAAGATTTTTCTACAATAACTTGAACTTTTTTGCCATCTTTTTCAACCGTTATTTCCATTGGTTCAGAGATAAGATAGGCATCAGAAACAATAAAAACATCTCTTAAATCTTTGCCAAACGAGGATAAAATCTTCCTTACATCAGCATCATCAACATAAATTCCAATACTTGCGTCAAGCGAGTGTCCAATCTTTTTAGCAACCCTTGCCTCTTCAAGAGCTTTTGTAACTTCAGAGCGGACATCAATTATCTTTTCCCAATTTACTGCAAGAGCATCATTTTGCCATGATGGGTCTGGCACTGGTCTCATTGTCAAGTGGACACTTTCTGCTTTTCTATTTGCTATATCTTTATTTTTGCAGCTTACACCTGAATCAGCATCGGCTGAACCATCAGCTATTTTCCCATCATCTGTTTTGTTCTCAAAACATGGCATCTCTTTCCAAACCTCTTCTGTTGTAAAGGGCAAAATCGGGGCAAGAAGCCTTGTGATAGAGTCAAGAGTTAGATACATAACGGTTTGAGCATCTTGTCTTGCCTTATCTTTAGCTGGAAATGTATAAAGCCTGTCCTTAATAATATCAAGATAAAAAGCAGATAGATCAACTGTGCAGAAGTTATAAACAGTATGATAAACAGTATGAAATTCGTAATTATCATAAGCTCTTATAGATTTATTTAGCACAACTCCAAGTTTATGGAGCATAAATTTATCCATATCTGACATCTCTTCAACTGACTGTATATCGGTTGCAGGGTTAAAATCAAAGAGATTGCCAAGCATAAAACGGCAGGTATTTCTGATGCGGCGATAAGCGTCAGAAAGCTGTGTTATAATGTTATCTGAAATTCTTACGTCATCGCGATAATCTGCTGAAGCTGCCCAAAGCCTTAAAATATCAGCACCATGCTGTTTGATTATCTTTTCTGGGGCAACCACATTTCCAACAGATTTGGACATCTTTTTGCCTTGTGAATCCACAACAAATCCATGAGTCAATACAG
Organism: Desulfamplus sp.; assembly: GCA_015231615.1. GTDB lineage: Bacteria > Desulfobacterota > Desulfobacteria > Desulfobacterales > Desulfobacteraceae > Desulfamplus. The sequence continues at coordinate 72,108 of JADGBE010000007.1, forward strand.
CTTTGTATGGTGCTTTTCCTGTTCTTCCCACTGCTGTTAAAAGCGAGCTGTGAAACCACCCTCTGTGTTGATCGCTTCCTTCAAGGTATAGGTCTGCAGGTCTTCTTAATCCTTCTCTCTCTTCAAGCACAGCTGCATGGCTAACTCCAGAGTCAAACCATACATCTAAGATGTTTTGATCTTTCTTAAAATCATGGCTTCCACATTTTGCACAGACAGCCCCTTCTGGCATTAGAAAATCAGCCTCTTTTTCAAACCATATATCTGAACTATGTTCTGTAAACAGGGCATGAATTTTATCAACAGATTCTCGTGTAACGTAAACTTCTGAACACTTATTGCAGTGAAATACAGGAATTGGCACGCCCCAAGAGCGTTGTCTTGATAGACACCAATCAGGTCTGTGTTCAATCATTGAGTATATTCTTGCCTTACCCCATGATGGAATCCACTCAACTTTATCAATTGCTTCAAGGCTTTTTTGTCTTAAACCTTGGTTATCCATAGAGATAAACCACTGCGGTGTTGCACGAAAGATTACAGGCTTTTTGCATCTCCAGCAATGAGGGTATGAGTGATTCATATTCTCATGTTTTAAAAGAGCATTTTGTTTTTGAAGTTCCTCAACAATACCGCTGTTTGCTTTCATTATAAATTGCCCTGCAAAACCTTCAACTTCATCTGTAAAGCAGCCATTATCATTAACTGGAGAGTATGGTTCAAGACCATAGCGAAGTCCAGCAATGTGGTCATCAGCACCATGACCTGGGGCTGTATGGACACACCCTGTTCCAGCTTCTAAGGTAACGTGAGTGCCAAGAATAATTAGAGAATCTCTACCATAAAGTGGGTGGCTACATTTTCTATTCTCAAGGGCAGTAGAGGCAATATCTCCGACAATTGTATAATCTTGAATATTAAATTGAGCCATAACTTTTTGAACAAGCTCTTTTGCAATTATCATAATCCCTTGATTAGGTGTTTTAACAGCACAATACTCAAATTCAGGGTGAAGACATATTGCAAGGTTTGCTGGAATTGTCCATGGAGTGGTTGTCCAGATTACAATTGAAATATTTTTTGAATTATTAAATTGATTTTCATGCAAACTACAGCAAGATTTTTTTGAAGAGCAGCAACACTCTTGAGATGCACTTTTATCAGGAGAATCTAACGTTTCTTCTTTTAATGCTGGCAGAAGATCGAAAATGTCATCTTTTAGTGGAAACTTTACATAAATAGATGGCGAACCATGATCTTTATACTCAATCTCCGCTTCAGCCAAAGCTGTCTCGCAGCTGCAACACCAATAAATCGGCTTTTTACCAAGAAACATATCAGAGCTTAAAGCAAATTCACCGCACTCTTTTGCGATTCGTGCTTCATAAGCGTTGTGCATTGTTAAGTATGGATTATCCCAATCACCAGATACTCCAAAACGTTTAAATTCGTCCCTTTGAATATCTACAAAACCTTCGGCATACTTACGGCATGCTTGACGAATCTGGACAGCGGTCATCTCTTTTTTCTTTGAACCAAGTTTTTGATCAACATTGTGTTCAATTGGAAGCCCATGACAATCCCAGCCCGGAACGTATGGGGCATCAAATCCTGCCATCTGTCTTGATCTTATAATAATATCTTTTAATATCTTGTTAATGGCATGTCCCATGTGAAGATGACCATTGGCGTATGGAGGTCCATCATGGAGTATGAATGTCTCTTTCCCTTCTGAAGATTGCCTTAGTTTCTGGTATAGACCAGACTCTTCCCACGCTTTTAACTGTTCTGGCTCCCGTGCCGCTAAATTTGCCTTCATTGCAAATTTGGTTATTGGCAGATTCAGGGTATTTTTGTAATCCATCTCTTTTTATTACTCCTCAAGATATTTGAATATATTGCTTCAAGATGTTTTAGCATTACTATTAAAAAAAGGGTTTAACCAAAAAAACTGTGGTCAAACCCTTAATTTGCTTTGGTACCTGGGACGAGAATTGAACTCGTACAGAGCTATGCCCCGAGGGATTTTAAGTCCCTTGCGTCTACCAGTTCCGCCACCCAGGCTTAAAAATGACTCTTCTTATACCATAAACCCATAAATTGCAAGAGTTGTAATAAATTTTTAAACTATTGAGTTATTGATTAATAAGCGTTATTCAAATGGGCTATCAAGATATTTCTTATTTCACCTTTTTTAAGATAGCTTTATGTATAAATTCTAAAACTCAAGTTTACCATAGTAGACAAATGGATAGTAAAATAAGATGAAAAATATAACCATAAAAAGACTTATCCTCGCATCACAATCACCAAGGAGAAAAGAGCTTCTTGAACAAGCTGGTGTTAATTTTGAGATAGTGCCAGCAGATATTGAGGAACATATAATGGCATCAGAAACTCCTTCTGACTATGTTAAAAGGCTTTCAAGAGAGAAAGCCCAATTTGTTGCACAAAAGTTTATAGATTCCTATTTTATGTCTAACAGCAAATGTATATCAGAATCTATATCAAAAAATACTCCCGACATTTGGGTTCTTGGGGCAGATACTACAGTTGTAGTTGGAAATGAACTTCTTGAAAAACCCACATCTGAAGATAATGCAAGGCTCATGCTTAAAACTTTAAGCGAAAAGACCCATATTGTTTATACAGGATTCACTTTGTGTTCTGAGAGTGAATGTAAAATTATCACCCGATTAGTAAAAACAGAAGTGCTTTTCAAAAGAGTTACTGAACGTGAAATTGATTGGTATATAGGCACGGGAGAGCCTTTTGATAAGGCTGGTGGTTATGCAATTCAAGGAATGGGGGCTTTTATGATAAAAAGCATAAATGGTTCATATAGCAATGTTGTTGGGCTTCCTGTTTGTGAAGTTATTGAGCTTCTTACGCAAGAGGGTATCATTGAGATGTGCTAATAAAAAAATTTAACTTAATCTTAGTTTCATTACAAATTGGGATAAATTGAAAATTGTTTACAGGAATTGAACAGAGAAAATGGATAACATAAAAGAGAGATTAAAAGCCGTTAAAGATGAAATAAGGGATACAGCTATAAAATACGGTCGCAATACCGAAGAGATTACTCTTATTGCTGTTAGCAAAAAAAAGAGTGTTGAGACCATTCTAAGTGCAATTAATAGTGGCATTGAGACTCTTGGTGAAAATTATATTCAAGAAGCAGTTGAAAAAATTGAGGCGATAAACCAAATATTTGTTGAGCAGACTAACAATCTTGATAGGAATCTAATTTCTACAGATAAAAAAGCTATCTGGCATTTTATCGGGCATCTACAGTCAAACAAAGCTAAAATTGCAGTAAAATATTTTGATCTTATTCACACAGTAGATTCTTTAAAATTAGCTCAAGAGATCGACCGTCAAGCTGAAAAAATAGGTAAAATCCAAAATATTCTTATTCAAATCAATATAAGTGAAGAAGAGACAAAATCAGGAACAGATGCTGAAGATGCAATTTGCCTTGCAGAATCAATCTCTCACCTAAAATTTGTTGCACTTAAAGGGTTAATGGGAATGCCACCTTTTTTTGATGAGCCAGAAATGGCAAGACCATATTTTAGAAAACTTGCTAAGATAAAAGATATAATTAAACGAAAAGCTATTCCTAAAATATATATGGAAGAGCTTTCAATGGGAATGAGTGGAGATTTCAAAGTTGCCATTGAAGAGGGGTCAACTATGGTAAGGATAGGAACGTCAATATTTGGAAGTAGATAGTTATGTAAGATAATCTATTTTAGTAGATATTCATAAAAGATAATAAAAATCAATAATGGAACTGGTAATTATGAAACTACTTTTACATACATGCTGCGGTCCATGCACAATATATCCTTTAAAGATTCTTCAGGGTGAAAATATAGATGTAATGGGATTTTTTTATCGCCATAATATTCATCCATTTTCAGAGTGTCTGAAGCGTGAAAAGACCCTTCTTGATTACGCTGAGAGTAAAGGGGTTAAAGTTATATGTCAGCATACTTATGAGCTTGAGCGGTTTCTTCAATCTGTAGTTTTTCGTGAAAAAGATAGATGTAAGTTCTGTTATCACGATAGGCTATCTGTTGCCGCAAAGGTTGCAAAAAAAGGAAAATTTGATGCTTTTTCATCAACGCTTCTTTATAGCCGATTTCAAAACCATGAAATGATTCGCGAAATCGGCTACGCAGTTGGAAAAGAGGAGGGTATCTCTTTTTTTTACAGAGATTTTAGACAAGGGTGGAAAGAGGGTATTGATGAGTCAAAACAACTTGAGATGTATCGTCAGCAATATTGTGGCTGTATCTACAGTGAAAAAGAGCGTTTTTATAAACAGTAGCCATATCTCATTTTGTGAAAATTCTTACAATATCGTTATAAAAAACAAACACCATTAAAGCAACTAAAAGGGCAATCCCCACTTGATTTGCTTTTTCACGAACCTTATCGCTTGTTGCCTTTCCTGTAATTGCCTCAACCCCAAAAAACAAAAGATGTCCACCATCAAGAACAGGCACTGGAAATAGATTTATAATTCCAAGATTTATGCTTAACATGGCAATAAAAAATGCAAGATTAATCATGCCTTCCTTAGCCTGTTCACCTGCCATTTGGGCAATCATAATAGGTCCACCAAGTGTGTCAGTAGGAACTGTTCCTTGAAAAATTTTAATAACAGATAGGATTGTAAGAGAAGATATTCTCCATGTCTGCTTCACACCTTCTGCTAAAGCCTGAAATGGGTTTAATGGAATGTGCTGAACCTCTCCAGATTTAGCAGATATACCAATCATATATTTATTTGTATCTTCTCCAAAAATATTTTTAGTTACTTTTAACTCTGGCTTAATCATAAGAGTTAAAAGCTCGCCGTTTCGTAAAATAACAATTTTAAGTGGCTCACCTGTGCTATTTCCAATAATCTCAACCATATCGTCCCATGACTCAACAGGTTTGTCTTGAACAGATTTGACAATATCGCCTGTAACAACTCCAGCAGCTTTTGCAGGTGTGTTATCTCCAACATTGCCAACCACAGGTTTTAGAATATACATTCCTGAAAATTGGGCGATTACATAAAAAATTAAGAAGGCAAGAAGAAAGTTGAAAATAGGACCAGCCGCAACAATAACAGCTTTTTGAAATAGTTTTTTATGGCTAAAAGATAGGTCAATATCTTTAGGTTCAATAGGTTGGTTTGGCTCTTCACCCACCATTTTTACGTAACCGCCTAATGGTATTAAAGATATACAGTATTCTGTTAATCCTATTTTTTTCTTATAAATTTTAGGGCCAAAACCCAAAGAAAAGGTCTCAACACCTACACCAAAAAATCGGGCAAGCAAAAAGTGTCCAAGCTCGTGAACAAATACAAGAATTCCAAGAACAACAACAAATGCAAATATTGAATGGCTCATAATAAATATTCCTCTGAAATATCTCGAAAGATTTGAAAATTTTTTAAAAGTTGCCAAATCTTTAACGAATAAAATTAAATACGATCTTACAAAATCAAATCAACTTTGAACAACTTCAATCAAATCAGATAAACGAATTAGCTATCTCTCTTGCCCATTTATCTGCATTGATAACATCATCAAGAGTATAAGTAAGTGTGTCTGTTTCTGATTCTTCAACAATATCTCCACCTCTATGAATATTGCGGTGCATCTTCATGGTCTTTTCAATTATGGTAAATATAGTTGGAAAATCAATCTCATGGTTCAAAAACGCATTAACTGCAATCTCATTTGCTGCATTCATAACTGCTGGAAGAGTTCCACCTTGTTTACACGCCTCAACTGCAAAATCAAGCGATGGAAATTTATTTCTATCAGGCTTTTCAAAGATAAGATGCCCCAATGCTGCAAAATCTGGACTACTCAATGAGGTGAAATCTGGAAAATCAATTTTTAGGTCAAGACGTTCGGGGTAAGATAAAGCGTAAGAGATGGCTGATTTCATATCAGGAAGACCCATCTGGGCAATAATTGTTCCGTCATTAAAACCTACCATTGAGTGAACAATACTTTGAGGGTGAACAAGCACTTCAATATCAGAAACTGGAACATTAAAAAGACGAACAGCCTCAACAATCTCAAGAGCTTTATTCATCAAGGTTGCTGAATCAATTGTAATTTTGCTTCCCATATTCCATGTTGGGTGGTTCAGGGCGTGTTCTGGTTTTATATCTTTGAATTTCTCAAATGGTGTATTTCTAAATGGTCCGCCTGAGGCTGTAAGAAATATTTTTTTTACATAATTACTATTTTTTCTATTTGAATTGTTAAAACTATTATTAAGGTTACTCTTATCTATATTTGCTTTATTCCTATCTACGCAAAAATTTTGCCCTACCTTTTCTCCAATACATTGAAAAATAGCACTATGTTCGCTGTCAACAGGATAGATTTTGACCCCTTTTTCTGCTGCCCGGGCCATTACAAGCTCACCTGCCATAACTAACGTCTCTTTATTGGCAAGGGCAATCTGTTTTTGTGCATCTATTGCAGCAAGTGCTGGCATAAGCCCAGCAGCTCCAACCATAGCAAGCAAAACAGCATCACTACTTTTGTGTGATGCCGCTAATTTATAACCCTCATCTCCCCAGTAAATCTCAATTCCAATGTTGCTTGCTTCGATTTTACTTTTAACTTTTAAAATAGACTTTAACTCATCTGCTTTTTTTTCATTTAAAACAACAGCAACATCAGGCTGAAAAATTCTTATCTGCTCTGCAAGAAGATTAACATTATTTCCAGCAGCAAGAGCGGTTATTTTAAATTTTTCTGGGTGCATTAAAGCAATATCAAGAGCATTTTTACCAATAGAGCCAGTTGAGCCAAGTATGGATAGTCTCTTTATATTGGAAGATTTGATAGCGTCCGATTCTTTATAAGAGCTGATTGTGTTTACTTGGGGTACAGCGTAAGGGGTGGGGGCAATTTTAATCATAAAATAAAGACCTTGAACAGGTATGCAACGGGTGCTGCAAAAATAAGTCCATCAATTCTATCAAGCACACCACCATGTCCCGGAAGTATTGTTCCAGAATCTTTTATTCCACTCGATCTTTTTAATGCAGATTCAAACAGATCACCAATTTGGCCAGAAGCAGCAGTAGCAACGGAAAATAAAATTGCCATTATAAAAGATAGATTATCAATAAATATTGAACCATAAACAAGACCAGCTAAAGCTGCGGCACCAAGCCCACCTAAAGCACCTTCTACGGTTTTTTTAGGGCTTACGTGCTTTGCAAGAGGACGTAAGCCAAAATTCGAGCCTACATAATAGGCTCCAGTGTCGCTAACTCCAATAATAATCCATAGCCAGAGAACAAAATGACCACCATTAGGGGTGTTTCTAAGCAAAATCAGAAATGAGAGAAAAAGAGGAATATAGATGACCCCTTGTATTTCACCTAATAAAGAATCAAGAATTGATGAATCTGATTTGAATTTAACAACCACTACAATTGACATGGTAATTAGATTAAAAGTCAGAAAGAGCAGCATCATTTCGAGCGAATTTTTATTGGCAGCCATTATAATTAGGAGAGAGAATATATAACAGACAAACTGAACTTTTAATGGAATAGGGTTAGATAAAGGGGATATAATTCTGAAATATTCTGTAATACTAACAAGAGAGATAATTAGCACAAGAAAAGTAAAAGCAACAGGAGTGCCTTTAAGTAAAATCAGAATTAAAACTGGAATTAAAACTAATGCTGTGAGCAATCGTTTGAGGAGCATACAACCTTTCCAAATCTGCGGTCCCGATTCTGATAATCTTTAACCATCTCAACGAACTCTTGTTCGGTAAAGTCAGGCCACAGTGTTTGAGTAAAAAAAAATTCTGAATAACCAGATTGCCACAGAAGAAAATTACTCAACCTCATCTCTCCGCTTGTTCTTATAACCATGTCAGGGTCAGGCAGTTTGTTTGTGTATAGGTGTTGAGCTATAACATCTTCTGTGATTGTTTCATAGGAGAGTTTACCTTTCTTAACCTTTGAAGCTATTTTACGGACAGCATTGACAATCTCTTCTCTGCTCCCATAGCTCAATGCAAGATTTAGGCACATTTTACTGTTTTGTGCAGTGTGGGACATTGTTATATCAAGCTCTTGCCGCACATCCAACGGAAGTTTGTTTTTCTGCCCTATCATTTCAAGGCGGATGCCTTGCTTTTGTAGAGAGTCTCTTTCAGATATGATGAAGCTCTTTAGTAAACCCATCAATGCTTCAACTTCTGCTTTTGGTCTTGCCCAATTTTCAGTTGAAAAAGCATAAAGTGTAAGAACAGCAATTCTAAGCTCTCGACATAAAGTTACAATAGAACGGACAGTTTCAGAACCTTTCTCATGCCCAATTACCCGATTCATTAACCGTTTTTTTGCCCATCTTCCATTGCCGTCCATAATAATTGCAACATGACGTGGTAGCTTTAATGGATCAATACCATAGAACTGACACTTATCAAGCATATCTGTATCTTCTACTGGGCTATAATTTTGCTGATGATAATTATTAGAGTTGTCAACCAAATTTTTATGATACTTATCAGACTTCAAGAATCTCTTTCTCTTTGGCTGAGTAGATTTTATCAATTTTTGTGATATTTTGATCCGTCATATCTTGAATCTGCTTTTGACCTTTAAAATTTTCATCTTCTGAAATACCACCATCTTTTTGAAGAGATTTCAAAGTCTCATTTGCGTCTCTTCTGATATTTCTAATAGCGACTTTACACTCTTCGCAGGTTTGATGAGCATTTTTGGCAATCTCTTTTCTTCTAACTTCTGTAAGAGGTGGAATAGATATTCTAACTATTTTCCCATCACTTGAAGGAGTTAATCCAATATTTGCCTTTAGAATGCCTTTCTCAACCTCTTTTATAGCACTTACGTCCCAAGGTTGAACCGTGATAAGTCTGCTTTCAGGGACAGCAATTGATGCCATCTGACTCAAAGGTGTTAAAGTGCCATAGTAATCAACTTTTACACTGTCAAGTAATGAAGCAGAAGCCCTGCCAGTTCTAACACGGCTCATCTCTTTCTCAAGGTTTTTGACAGATTTTTCCATTTTGTCTTTAGCTTCTTGAAAAACTTCTTTTATCATAAAAACTGCTCCCTATATTCTGTTATATTAACTCTTACTTCTAATAAAATTAAAGCCTTGATTTATCTGTATAGCTATAACACTTAAGAAGAGGTATTTTTTAAGGCTAATCATTATATATTCTTGTTCCAACATCTTTGCCACACACAGCAGCCATTATATTACCTTTTTTATTAAGATCAAAAATCTGTAATGGCAAATCATTATCCATAGCAAGAGATATTGCTGTCATATCCATAACATGAAGTTGCTGTTCAAGTACCTTCATGTATGAAATTCTTTTTATAAATACTGCATCGCTATGTTTAACAGGGTCTTTATCATATACGCCATTAACTTTAGTAGCTTTGAAGAGTATCTGTGCATTCATCTCTTTAGCTCTAAGAACTGCTGCTGTATCTGTAGTAAAGTAGGGGTTGCCTGTTCCAGCGGCAAATATTACAACTCTACCCTTTTCAAGATGCCTAATTGCACGCCTTCTAATAAAAGGTTCCGCAACCTTATTCATGCCAATTGCAGACTGAACACGGGTTGGAACACCGTGTTTTTCAAGAGCATCAGATAATGCAAGTGAGTTTATAACTGTTGCAAGCATTCCCATGTGGTCTGCTGAAGCCCTGTCCATTCCAGCAGAACTTCCAGCTACACCCCTAAAGATATTTCCGCCACCAACAACCATGGAGACCTGCAATCCAAGAGCATGTATCTGAGCAATCTCTTGTGCAACATAATTTATCATTTCTGGCTTTATACCAAATTTTTGATCGCCCATGAGTGCTTCGCCACTTAACTTAATAAGAACTCTCTCAAATTCAGGCTCAATCCTCAAATGTCCAGTCTCCATAGCTCTTTCCCCCAAAATATATTATTCGCCTACTTGAAAACGAACAAACCTTTTTACAGTGATATTCTCACCGATTTTTCCAATGGTCTCTGTTGCCATTTCAGCTACGGTCTTTTTGGGGTCTTTTATATATTGTTGGCTCATAAGACAGGAGTCTTTATAAAACTTCTGTATCTGACCTTCAACAATTTTATCTATCATAGCTTCGGGTTTGCCCTGCTCAAGACATTGTGCCCTGTAAATATCTTTCTCTCTATCAATAACAGATTGCGGAATATCCTCTGAGGCAAGACCTCTTGGGTTAGACGCTGCAATGTGCATTGCCACATTTTTTGCAAACTCTTGAAAATCTGCTGTTTTTGCAACAAAATCAGATTCACAGTTTACCTCAACCATCACACCAAGTTTTGCACCTGCATGAATATAAGTGTATATAATACCTTCTGAAGTTGCTCTACCAGCTCTTTTTTGTGCTTTGGCAAGCCCTTTTTTTCGTAAAAAATCTAATGCTTTTTCAAGATCACCATTTGTCTCTGCCAATGCTTTTTTACAATCCATCATACCAGAGCCAGTCTGCTCTCTAAGTTCCTTAACCATTGCTGCTGTAATATCAGCCATTTTCAATCTCTCCTTAAATATCTTATATATATGAAAGTAGGGGTGATTAACTAATCTCCCCTACAATTTCATTTTGTTATCTATTTTGTTATCTTCTGCGTTGTGTCAATTAAAAACAGACAAATATTTATAAGGCTAACTTTATATATTTGCTAACCTTTATCTGCCAGTTGTTTTTCTTCTTATTTTTTCTACGACAGGACCATCTGAACCATCTGCAACGAGCATTCTCTCTGCAATGTCATCACTGCTGCTGGGCCTGTAATCAGGTTTTTCATCTTCTTCTGCAAGATCAGCTTTATCTGAGGTTGCCTGACGTCTCTCTTCATATCTCTCTCTGCCTTCAATATAGGCATCTGCAATCTTTGATGTAAAAAGACGAATTGAGCGGATAGCGTCATCGTTTCCAGGAATTATATAATCAATATCATCAGGATCGCAGTTTGTATCTACAACCGCTACAATGGGTATTCCAAGTCGTTTGCCTTCGCTAACAGCAATAGATTCATTCTTAGGGTCAATAATGAAAATGGCACCAGGCAAACTCTTCATTTTACTAATACCACCAATTGTAGCTTCAAGTTTTATTTTTTCTTTGAGCATCTGGGCACGCTCTTTTTTAGGATAATCTTCTATTGTGCCATCATTTTCAATGTTATTAAGGTAGTCAAATCTTGTGATATTCTTTTTAATTGTCTGGAAGTTTGTAAGCATTCCTCCAAGCCATCTCTCTTGAACATAAAATGCTCCAGCACGATTTGCCTCTTCAGCAATTGACTCTCTTGCCTGCTTTTTTGTTCCAACAAAAAGAATATTTTTACCTTGTGATGCAACATCAACAACAAAATCGTAAGCATCTCTAAACATCTTAACGGTTTGTTGAAGATCAACAATATAAATTCCATTTCTTGCTCCAAAAATATATTTTTTCATTTTTGGATTCCAACGTCTGGTCTGATGACCAAAATGTACTCCAGCTTCAAGAAGCTGTCTCATCGATACGTAAGCCATTTTTTCTCCATAAATTATTAAAAAGGTTTTGCCACCACCTTCGTCTTATTTAGTATTTACCTTTAAATATTTAAGGCACCTGATACCAAATCAGAAAGTGTGAGAGATCACCACGATTAAAAAACTTAAGACATTTATCAAATTTTGTTTTTGTTTTCAATGCTTTTTATTTTCTCTTTCCAATCTTTAGAATCTTTAGTTCCTAAGTTTTTGCCATACTTATTTTGTTAAATTATGATAATATCTTTATTCTTTTGATAGAGACAGAGTTTTGATATATTTTCAATGTTATTGAGAGAACAACTTACAATCAAGGAGATAATAGAGTTGTTCCTAAATAGTTTATAATAATAAAAAGTTCCATAGACCAGCAGCCAATACTATAGAATCATCCTCCATGTTATCTTTATGATTACGAAAAGCATGTACTAAAATATTGAATCTTTTGATGCCTGAAATAGCATTTTCAACCAAAATCCTCACGCTGCCAAAGCGTGATTATCAGATTTTTGTTCATCTGTGGTGTAGGCTCTGGATTGTTCTTGCTTTTACGTGGTTTTTTGTGAGGTATATCAATCCGTTCGCCTTTATAATCAGTTTTTATTCCCTGATAACCAAGGTCTACAATTACATTAATAGTCTCAAACCATTCATGCCAGGTGAAAACTCATTCTTGGCATAGTGTAGTCATGATTACGACCTGAACAGGTTTTTCCAATAAACAGTATCCATTTACATATAGTTGAAATTATTGTGTTCTTTATCGTATGACGTTTTTTTTGCCGCTATACAAATCTTTTTGTTCTTCACTATCAACAGGACGGCGGTGACTACGCTCTGTTGCGTCAATTAATATCTGGTCTATTCCATCACAGGCAGAACGAAACTCTTCAACAGTTGTGAATTCACGGTAAGGCAGAACACCGAGATTCGATAGAGTTTTTAAAAGAACAGGAAACAAGGCATGAACATTTTCACAGGCTTTGGAACGGTTCATACCAAATTGTGCTCCTAACACATCAAAGGTAGGATAAACTTTCAGATAGTAAAGTAAAAAAAGCAACTTATCATACGCTGTGGGCAATTTGCCTTTCCGACCTCCTCCAAGTTTACGTTTACGTTTTCCTGCCAAAACTCCTTCCTGATACACTCGCTCTTTCTCTTCCTTTAACGCACTATCAAATGCTTTTTCCAAAATTACCCATTTCTCTGTTGGCACTCCGGTCAAAGCTCGAAGTTGACGATCATCTTTTATTTCTGGTCTCATTATGGTATATCCTCCTCAATAATATTTGAAAAATATACCAGATATTTAGAGTTGTTCCTAAATAGTTTATAATAGAGTTGTTTCTTAATAAATTTTGTAATTATTATTACATGGTAAAGCCCTATTGAAACACTGATCAAACTGGGTAAAACTTATAAAAACACTTTTACTAATACTGATTTTTTATCACCAACTTATGCCTTTTAGACAAGTATATCAAGGATGTAGTTATTAAGGAACAACTCTAATAATAAAAAGTTCCATAGACCAGCAGCCAATACTATAGAATCATCCTCCATGTTATCTTTATGATTACGAAAAGCATGTACTAAAATATTGAATCTTTTGATGCCTGAAATAGCATTTTCAACCAAAATCCTCACGCTGCCAAAGCGTGATTATCAGATTTTTGTTCATCTGTGGTGTAGGCTCTGGATTGTTCTTGCTTTTACGTGGTTTTTTGTGAGGTATATCAATCCGTTCGCCTTTATAATCAGTTTTTATTCCCTGATAACCAAGGTCTACAATTACATTAATAGTCTCAAACCATTCATGCCAGGTGAAAACTCATTCTTGGCATAGTGTAGTCATGATTACGACCTGAACAGGTTTTTCCAATAAACAGTATCCATTTACATACAGTTGAAATGATTGTTCTCTTTATCGTATGACGTTTTTTTTGCCGCTATACAAATCTTTTTGTTCTTCACTATCAACAGGACGGCGGTGACTACGCTCTGTTGCGTCAATTAATATCTGGTCTATTCCATCACAGGCAAAACGAAACTCTTCAACAGTTTTGAATTCACGGTAAGGCAGAACACCGAGATTCGATAGAGTTTTTAAAAGAACAGGAAACAAGGCATGAACATTTTCACAGGCTTTGGAACGGTTCATACCAAATTGTGCTCCTAACACATCAAAGGTAGGATAAACTTTCAGATAGTAAAGTAAAAAAAGCAACTTATCATACGCTGTGGGCAATTTGCCTTTCCGACCTCCTCCAAGTTTACGTTTACGTTTTCCTGCCAAAACTCCTTCCTGATACACTCGCTCTTTCTCTTCCTTTAACGCACTATCAAATGCTTTTTCCAAAATTACCCATTTCTCTGTTGGCACTCCGGTCAAAGCTCGAAGTTGACGATCATCTTTTATTTCTGGTCTCATTATGGTATATCCTCCTCAATAATATTTGAAAAATATACCAGATATTTACATATTTTGAATTACTTTTCTATTACGGAACAACTCTAATGGACGTTTAGAGAACTTGAGTTAAATCAGCGTTTTCACCAATATGCAACAACAGCAGGGTTTAATATTAGAGCGTGTGAAGGATATGACCCAGAAAGTAAGGGAAAGGTAGAGTCAGGAGTAAAATATGTCCAACAAAATGGTCTATATGGAGAAGAATTTAAGGATTGGCAAGGACTTGAGATTTATATAGTTGAGTGGCTTGACACTGTTGCGAATCAACGGCTGCATGGAACAACAGGCAAACAACCAAGTGTTCATTATGAGCTTGAAGAGCGAGCCAAGATGCTGCCCTATTTTACGCCATCTATGGTTTCCACTATTGATGGCATCAAACAAGACAGGTGGACAAAACTGGTCTTATCTCATGGGAATCGAATAAATACTCTGTTCCTATGGCGTATCAATGCTCCAAGGTAGGAGTATCGACTAACGAGGGTCATCTGTATATCCACGATATTGGCAGCGGTGAGAAGATTGCAGGCATCTCATCAGTTTGGAAAAAGGTCAAATTATAAAAAACCGACACCATTACCGTGATGTGAATCAACGAATAGACGGCTTGAAAAGCAGATTCAAGAGCTATTAGGAGATAACGCGGGTGTAAGATTATGTAATTTGTTAAAGCAAAATGCTCCTAAAATCTACAAAGACCAGTTGGTAGCAGCAAAAAAGATAATTGAATCCATATCAAGCAATATGGCAGTATAAACAGTGGTTACTGGAACATATATTATCAATATCCTCTTTGACAGCAACCAAATTACGAGATTGGCTAAATACAAGTCAATCCCACCGTAAACACAGCATTGAGAACAAAGAGCATGGTAGAGAACCTTCTTTAGATATATTGGCAAATTATGCCAACCTCAATGTTCGCTCAAACATAGGTGATTGCAATTGAGCTAAATAAAGAATCCCAAGAGTTTATTCAGAATACTATAAATAAAGTTGCAGAAAACATCGGTGGTTTTATTGAGATGTTGGAAAAATTTAACACTAAAAATGACTCTGCATCTATGAAAGCTGATGATGTTAATGTAAAGAGTGATTCTGCACCCGCAAAAGCTGATTCAGAATCTGTGAAGAGTGCTTCGGCACCCGCGAAAGCTGATTCTAAATCTGTGAAAGCCAATGATGTTAATGTAAAGAGTAATAAGTTAAGCAATGAACCTAAAAAGGTAGAGCCAATAAAATCGCAAAATGTCAAAACTACTAAACCAATCTCTAAAAGTAGCGTCAGCAGTAAGAAAAAGAAAAACGCTACAGAAGCAATTTTTAACATTATTAAAAAAAGCGGCGGTATTAGTGTTGAAGATTTAAAAAAAGAGACTGGATTTGATTCAAAAAAGATCGCAGATGTTCTTTATAGGTTAAAAAAGAGCAAAAAAATTCAGAGAGATAACAATAATCTCTACATTATAGTTCAGTAAATAATTCTCTATAAACATAGATAAAATATACTGTAAACGGTCATAAATTTAGCTTTTATAATGAAAATTCAATTTATGACCGAGAGCATTATATAAGAAAAAATATTAATTCAAAATGAAGAGTAATGAAATATTATAAGATTTATAGAGAACTCCAAAAACACCTCAATTCCATGCCCGTGGGCTTTCCAGCTTCAGTAAATAAAAATGCTGATATACGATTGCTCAAGCACATTTTTACACCTGAAGAGGCTAAGATAGCCTGTTTCTTAACCTATAAACCAGAAACGTTGACAACTATCTTTGAAAAGATAAATATTTGGCAAAATGGGCAGCAGGAAAGTGGTAAACAGATTAATATTATTAAATCCCCTGAACATCTTGCAGCGATACTTGATAAAATTCAGAAAAAAGGCGGTATTGAATCTAAGATAAAAGATGGGGTGAGGTATTATTGCAATAGTCCCCTTGTTATTGGAATATACGAAATGCAGGTGAACCGACTCACCCCTAAATTTTTAGAAGATTTCAGTAGATACAACCACGATATTAACTTTGGTCTTGAGTTTTTAAGTCTTAAAAAACCACAGATGAGAGTTATTCCTATTCAAAAAAGTATTACCCCAATTCACCGTGTCAGCCATTTTGATGAGGTGTCAACTCTTTTTGAAAAGGCATCTTCGCCGTTTGTTGTGCTTGATTGTATCTGTAGAAAAAAAAGCAAAATGGAAGGAGAGCCTTGTAAAATTACAAGCCGAAAAGAGACCTGTCTTGCAGTTGGTAATGTTGCTAATACTGCGATTTTAATGGGAGTTGGAAGAGAGATAAGTAGAGATGAGGCAATCTCCATAATTGAGCAGAACCAAAAAGATGGGTTAGTTCTTCAGCCATCAAATACTGAGGAGCTTGATTTTATATGCTCTTGCTGTGGTTGCTGCTGCGGAATGTTAAGTGTCCATCAGAAACTACCAATACCCATTGAATTTTGGTCATCAAACTTTTATGTTGCTATAGATTCAAATCGCTGTAACGGCTGTGGTATTTGTAGTAA
>JADGBE010000080.1 GCA_015231615.1 Desulfamplus sp.
ACACTTATTCCTCTCCGGCTCACAAATTGAACGGGTTTGTTTACCATCAAAATTGGTTGCATAATTTGCTAATTTCAACCTCTATGTCAGGTAACGTGGGCTAACCACAAAAAACATTAGAATCAGGAAATTGCTGGAATATAATAATTATTTAGAAGGTCTGGAATTGAACGCTTGATAATAAAAGCATCTGCTTTACAGGAATTTGAGTTGCAAAAAGGATTATTAAGGTGGGCGGGCTGCTTGACCAGCTTTACAATAATTTGGGATTCTTTGGTTGTTGTTTCTGTAGTTTCCATTTTTAAACCTCCATGCTGTCGATATGGGGTTTTACTAATGGCAAAAGCTCTTCTGGAATATCTTTTCCTTCATACTCATTTATAACAAACCATTGGGCAGCCTCTTTGTCTGTTATTTCTGTATAAGTCTCTCTTACTCCTGTCCATTGTGAACTAAAATTGAGTACCCAACGTCCACTGGCTGTCCTATACAACACATGATGATTATGCTCACCTGCTGACAGTGAAATATTATTACTGCCATTCCAGCGTGTCCCATTTTTAAATCTTTTTGCTGTTGTTGCTTCAAACCACTTGCCACTGCCATCTGTTAAAGGAATACGTGCCATGATATAGCCTCCAAAACAGATCAGGGCTTAAGGTGTCCTAACGCTCTAACAAAAAGCGTTTCTGGCTCTTTCGAGTAACAGCACCATAAGCCCTGATCATAATTTTGAAAAAATATATCTCTCTTCATAAAACACAAAACCAGATTTGACGGCTCTGGTTTGCCGTTGTTAGATTTTAGGATACTGAATCTTTATATTGAGGGTGTTTTTGTGTCAAGAGGTTTTTTAAAGCTCGATAAAGTTTATTAAAGTTTTTGTTGTCTTGACTGGTGTGTGTGATTATAATTTGAATATGAAATTTGAATGGGACGAAAATAAAAATCAGCTTAACATTAAAAATCATAAAATAGATTTTAATGATGTTGTAAAAATGTTTAATAAGCCAATGCTTGTTTTTCTTGATGATAGGGCTGATTATGATGAAGATAGATATATTGGAATTGGATTTTTAAAAAGTTTTATTGCTTTTATAGTTTTTATGGAAAAAATTGATAATACAATTCGTATAATTTCAGCAAGAAAGGCAAATAAACATGAAATCAAACAATTTAAAACATACATCTCAAACTGATTGGAAAGCCTTAGAATCAATGTCTGATGATGAAATTGATTATTCTGACATTCCAGAATTATCAGAAGATTGGTTTAAAAAAGCTAAAATTAGACTTCCTGAGTCAATGACAGCTCCTTCAATAAAGTTTGATTCTGATATTCTGGAATGGTTCAAATCTCATGGCAAAAAACATCAACACCAAATTAATGCTATGCTTCGTGATTATATTAAAGCTCATGCTTAATTAATCAAAGAGCTAATTATGGTTCTCTCCATTGCACAACCAAAGTTTTCGTTGCCTCTTTGAGTTGAGTTTTCAGTATCTATTGCGTCAATTGATATTGCAATGTATCACGATAATTTATAACAATACTTTCAATTGATGTTGCAATGTATCTTTAACCGTTCTTGTTTTTACGCTCTCCATTGTGTTTCAATTTTTCTAAAAGTGGTCTGCATTGCCCCTCATTTTTTGGTAAAATTACTTCTGGAAGGCGACCCAATTCACTGTTTTGGGTCGCATTTTCGGGTATAATTTTCTCTGCAATTTGTATAAATTCAGCCGATTTCATCAATTATTATCCAAATGCCTAATTGATAAAATCGTTGTCCAGTATTCAGACTGGTCAATCTCTCCTATTTGTGGAAAGGTCAAGATAACATCTTCTTCATCTTCTGAAAGTTCTTGTTTAACAAGCTCTGGATTGAGTTCAAACAGATTCAAGATATAACTTAGCAGTGGCAAGAATGGTGCATCTTCAAACCTATCCACACCATCAACTATCTCTTTGGCTTCGGTGCGTCTTAATGCCTGTCTGCACGTCTCAAGAATGGTGTCCTTCTTATCCTGCTTAGTTTTCTTTACTCTCTTTGCCATCTCTTTCTGGACGTAAATAGGATTCAGATTGTTTTGCAATGCTTCATCAGCCTTGATTCTATTTATCATTTGCCTGCCTGAGATTATTTTCAGGCATGACTTCGGTATCTTGCTATCTCTTATCAGTTGTGAGACTCTCACCTGAGATATGCCTCTATGCTTCGCATAACTTGTCTGGTTGTCGTATTGCATTTTTGATTACTCCTATGTAAACGCTGTTTACTCTCATAAACAATGTGATAAATTCTTAAATTTTCTTTGCCGTTATAGTTAAAACACGTCAAATAGTTCTAATCGGTTACTGTGTAAAAATGTAGAATGGCGTCAATGCTGGTTATTATAAGTCTAATTTGAGTTCTGTAACAAATAGAAAAAAAGGCATAACCTGTCCGTATATCCGTAAAGCTGTCAGGGGAAACCATTGATTTTTCCCACAAACAGAAAAGGCAACCAACATATTCGGGGGTGAATTGCAGTTGCCTTGTCTGATTGAACATGGTTAATATAAATAGTCTATCAACTATCAAACTCTGGAAAGAGTTCAATCGCTTTTCGCATGGCTTCTATTGTAGAACATTTTAACCGTTCTTTTGTAGCTCTCCACGCAACGTCAAACCTTCTATTCTTATTCACAGCTTTATACTTTGCCTGCAACCTGGCAACGCCTCTTAAAGCCTCATATAAATGCGGATACTCTTTGACTGCCATCTTTGACGCCTGCTCTATTGAACAACTTTCTTTATCTCTCTTTGACTGAATAATCTTGCCCCAAATAGTTTGAGCCTCTTCATCTGACTTTAATAGGAAGGCTAATTGCTCTTCGGATAAACTCTTTACAACTGCAAAATGGTCTGATTGCTGTTTAGATAGGTATTCAGCTCTTCGGTCTGTTGGTGGGGGTGCTTTGAGATTTGCCTCAACTTCTGATAGTATTTCATTGATAGCAGTCAATTCGTTTTGTAGAGCCTCTGTTCTATGCTCTGATAGTTGCCTCAATAGTTTTTCTCTATGCCTTAGCAATGCTTCTTTTTGTTTTAACTGCTTATCCTGTAGCGTATCCATTATGCAACCCTCCCATATTTATTATGCCCGTATGTTTCAGGATTTCTTAACTTTTGACGTTCTGACTTAAGACTTTCAATCTTTGAATCAATTGAACTATTGCCATCTACATAGTCAATACTCTGCTTTGCCTCGTTTGACATATCCCTTCTATCTTCAAATGAAAAAAGGTGGTCTAAAGTAAGTGCAATCGGACTGAAATGGTGCAACTGACTATGCTTGATGTATAACTGTTTTAGTATCTGTTTCAGCTCTGCAACTGTCTTTTTTCTATCCTCCTGCAAAGATAGAATTTCAGAGTCAATAGCATTTGTTCTAACCGTTCTTGATTGATTATCCATCTCTTCAATATCAAACAAAGCAGAGTTGATTAAATCCTGTATAGCCTGTTCTTTTGCGTTCATAAGAGATAACTCTCTTTGCATCTCTCTTGCATCTTGCTCTAACTTTTCGTTTTGCTCTGCAATTGAACGTTTGAGTAAATCTAACATCAAAACGTGATCCGCTTCTCTCTTTTCTTGCAGCTCTATCAACTGCTTTTCATATCTATCAACATCATTTTCAAGTTGTTCAATTTTCTTTGATATTCTTGATAATTCATTCTGCTTAAATAGTTTCATAGTCCACACCTGTCTTTATATCTGTAGTTTCAATATTATCTTGCGTCATCTCTTCAACCTGCAAAGCCCTTGCAAGTTCTTCAATATCACCTGTAAGTCCGATACTTGCATCATTGACGCCCTGTAGAATAGAATACAGATAGTTTGTAGTAATTCTTAATGTTCTGGCACATCTCGCCACTCCATGACGCTTAAACAGTTTCTCATATTTATGATGCTTTATCTCTTGCAGTATCATTTTTTAACCTCTTATATGATTTATCGTTAATATTCTAAATATCATACATAATACTAATATGAATTGCAAGGATATTTGAGACAAAACAAGAAAAAAAATCAGTTATATTAAATGGTTGTAATGTATTATCGTCTAATAGTATCTGATAAAGTTTGATAACGTCTTGCCGTTTTTTTTCTTGACCATAGCAGTTTTGTAGTTTTAACCAATTTTATTAAAACTCTCATTCTCAATTTAGCTTGCTGAATAATTTCAAAACGTCAAAAACTGCCGATTTCTACAAAAACGCTGCAACTTATTCTGAGGTTATTCAACCATCCTTTTTACTTTCCTCTCCAATATTCTTAATGCTTTTGTAGCGGTATCAGAATCAACGGATAAAATCAGTTGTTCTAATTGCCTCTGGTGGATTGTAAAGCCCGCAATTGATAAGCCATATTCAATCCAATGGTAAACCGTCTCGAATGATAGGGGAGAATAATATTTACCTTGTATCCACGCCTGCAATTCTTTTCTATCATTCTTACGGTCAACACATTCATAACACATGGCAAAGGATAACAGGATAAACGGTAAATACTCGTCATTTATATTATGGTTATAACTATGTTGAAATAAGTAACTATTCGTTTTTGGTCTAATTGTTGTCATGTTTTATGTATCCTATTCGGTTATCGTATAAAGTTACATATTCAGGCAATGGATTATTTAGGGCGGTATATCCTACCACTGCCGATTGCTCTTACTCCATTATCGCTTTCTTTTAAGAATGATATATTATTTGTATATTTATATTAATAATATACCTTTTAATAACATGTCTGGCAATATTCTTTTTTTGTTTCATGCGTTTTTGAGTTTATGAGTTATTGCTTATTAAAGATACTATATTATAAAAGATACCTTTATAAAGCTCAAAAAATGAAATGTTGCTCATAGTAACTTTATACCAGTTTTGAAGGGGGTGAAATACCAGTTTTGAGGGCAATCATACCAGTTTTATACCAGTTTTGAAAAAGTTAAATATTTGAAATTATTGAAAATATTAGGCAATCATACCAGAAATACCAGTTTTGAGGACAAACTTTTTTCCTATATAAAAAATATTTTTTTATATATAGGGCTGCTTTTTCTACTAAAAAAAATATTTTATATATGAAAAACTTTTATGTTCAAAAGTGGTATAACTGGTATGATTGATAAGAATATCTAATAATATCAGGCAAGTAAATATTGTAAAACTGGTATATTGAGCCTTAAAACTGGTATTTTTGCCTCTGAAACTGGTATGATTTTTCTCTAAACTGGTATGTAAAGTTACTATGAGCAACAATTTATTTTTAGTTTTTTATAAATGTATCGGATATAAAAAGTATCTGAGAATAAAAAACTCATATAATATTAATTGTAAATACAAAACCAATAAAAAAGGTGTGTAAGTATAATTTTACACACCTGAAAAAACTTACTTTTAAAGTTACTTTATGAATTTAGTTAAACTTGCTTCACCTATTAAAATCATATCCTACACTGGCAAGGTTGCCCTCCTGCCTCAATATTTCAAAACCTTTAAATATATGCTCACCACCTAAACTACTAAGTTTAGTAGAAGGGAAAACCTCCGATACTCTATCATAAAAATTATGTAGTCCTAATGCTTTTGCACCACTCCAGAAACACCAACTCCTATAATGCTGATATGTTGCTCGCTTGTTTGCATGGCTATAGTCAGATATTTTTACCCACTCTTCATCATTTAAAAAACCAATAACTGAGTCTTGAATATTTTTCCACCTGAGCAATAGTTCAGCGTGTTCTTTTGTTTCTGTAAGTTTAAAATTATTGGTTATCAACCTTCTTGCACCTGTCAAACCCCACGCCAATAATTGAGGTAGTTCTTCTTTTACAATGACCTTTCCAAGTTCAGGAATTTTCTTTGCTGGATCAACTTTGTGTTTATAGTGAACTATTGCCCACCGTCTATAAAATCCATGTGAATGGTCTCTTGTTTGTGGAAATCCATTACCAGCAAAGATATGTCCTGCAATTGGTGTAAAGTTAAATGTGGGGTTATATGGTTGTCTTGCTGTAATTCTGGTGTCGCACCCCACAATATCCTTAAAATCAGATTTCAGGGGTTCAGATTTTTCAACTTCACCAACAATATTTATAATTTTTCCTGCTAATGCTGCTTTATAATATTCATTGCTGAAAGTATCGGGTCTGATTGCACACTTCAATTTATCATCAAAAATTGATTCAAGAATTTCCAGCATCACGCTTTTACCGTTTTCACCGCCGCCATATAATAGAAATGCTTTTTGTAGTTTATGTGCAGTTCCAGTTATCAAAGCTCCAAAGATTTCTTGTAATAGGTCTTGCTGGGCTTTATTCTTTGTAAAAGAGTCTTCTAAATATTGCAGAAATTTAGAAGGTGGATTATTAAAATCTGGTTCAACTGGCAGCTTCCAGCGTTGTCTTAATTCTGGACTGTGAGGTATCGGTAATATTTCCTTGTCTTTGATTGAATAGAAATATTTATTACCACACAACCCATATTCAGCTTTTTCAAAGAAATCTTCATTATTAAAGCTGAGGTTATCGTAAACCAATTGAGTAATAGCAGTGTAATCCCCTCTACGTTTGCAATATTTAGAGTTTGAATATCTATCTCCTACCTTTGCATGAATTTCTTTTGGATCATTGCTGAGATAGATACCTTGATTCTTGTTATAGTGCCAAAATAAACCTTCACTTGCTACAACATTATTGACAGTAGGTTTTATGGTATTCTCAATATAATCATTACAGATTTGAATATGAGTCATACCTTCAATATCAGGTGTGCTACTATTGGCAGTATCAGGGGGTTTTTTGCTCTCTTCTATGATCTTCTTTTGAGTTCCTAAGTTGATTTTAAAAAGCGTTTTAATACTATTTTGTATAATATCCATTTCTACAATATCAAAAGTATTTTTGCTTATAATATCTTTTATAAGGATTATGCGATCTGCTGTGTAGCAATAATCAGGATTATTTTTCATATTGGTTTTAAGTTGCGACAACCAATATTCAGCATCTTCAAAGTTCCATTTATCAAAATCATCAATAGCTTTTTTGGTTTGGCATTCTTTACATGAAAAGTATTGTCTTTTAGCGTCAATACCTTCAATGTCATGTAAAAGCCCCTGAATGTATCCACATTCAAAAGAATATTCTCTTGTCAGCATGGATTTAAAACGCTGTTTGAAATTGTTTTCACGGTCTTTGGGAGTTTTAAGGGAGTTTGAATATTTGTAGGTCTCAATAAAATTATGGCAATGTTTTAAAGCATCTTCAAGAGATAACCCCGCCGATATTGAGTAACTGCAAAGAGCCATTGATATTGTGTTAAAGTTTCTGCTTCCAGTTGCCTGAAGATTGCTGTCATTGGCAAAGAATGAAAAACATGGTTGAACACCTGCTTTAAGCGTTTCCGTAAATGTTTCTTGAAATGCTTTACAAGTTGAATACGCACCACCAGCCACCGATTGAGCATCTGCATCTATATTTGATTTGGCATCTGCTTCTTTTGCAATCTGGATCATCTGGTCAACTGGCAGTGCCTTGATACCACCACTTGCAAAGAAAAAATTATTTCTTTGTTCTTCAGTCTCATATCGTGGGTGGTACCATGGTTGGGATAATGTAGATGATTCTGAATTTTCAAGGATACGCACACCAACATTATCAAGAGTTTTGAGTATCCCCTGATAAACAAGTTTTACCTCTTCGGGTAATATTTCTCTATCGGGTTTTAAGAGTATTCTGTATTTTGGTTTTTCAGGTGTATTTGAAAAACTTGTATAAAGCCCAAATTGATAATTAAGGCTGTTGAGTTTATCAGCAACAAAATCAGGTGGTGGGCAAGGTGAATTTTTTCCATCAATACCATCATCAGCGTCAACAACACCCATACCGATATTTGATATATTTTCGTTTTCTCGTTCACCGTTGCAAGTACCCCTGACAAAATAAGAACCATCTTTTTTACCCTGCTGAGGTATGCTAAAAGATTCAATAAACTCGTCCCATTCCTGCGTGATTGTTTTATCAGGGGTTTTGTTTTTTACTGAGCCATTAAATGTTGTGTAGGTTATCGGGTCGTCAAATTCGTTGTCGGTTATCTCTTCAACGTCTGGATAATCCATTTCTGGATTATCATCTTCAATATCAGGGGTGAACTCTTCAAAGTCATCTTCTGAATATTCTACATTATTAAGGTCAAAATCTATTCTTGCCATAATTAAAACCCCCCATCAATAACAGCCTGATCAACTTTAATATCAAATGGAGTTAATGCTTTTGTCAGATATAGACCGTCAATACTCTTAACTCTGGATAGGGCAACATAAGCCATACCTGCACTAAAAAAACTTCCTCTGCTGCTGTCAACAATTACAGAATCAAGAGTCATGCCCTGACTTTTATGAATAGTGATAGCATAACCCAATATAATGGGATATTGTTTTGTTGTGCCAATAGTAACTGATTCTAAACTTTCATAAGAGATAATTTTTTCTGGATTTTTTGAATCTTCACGGTATTTGGTAACGGTTTGATATTCTGTTTTTTCCCAAGTTGCTTGATTAACAAGCACGATTTCACCGTTATTTGTTTCAACTCTTAAATCACCACTTTGAGATTTACCGATATAAGTCCCCATAGTGCCGTTATAATATCCAGCTTCGGGGTTATTGCGGGTTATCAGAACTTTTGCACCTATCTTTAATGTTAGATGCTCTTCAATATTCAAATCTTTTAAATCTTTTTGAGTAACATTACCTGCAATTTCAGCGGTAAAATATTCTGTTCTTGCATCTAATTGGTCAAACATCTGCTTATTATAATTGGCAACTTCAACCTTTCTACCACTAAGAATAGTTGTGTTATCTGGCATTCTATTGCCATTTATAACCCTGCTATTGATAATGGATAGTGCATCTGATAGGTTTGCCCTGTTCCTGATACTATTTAGAGCATTAATCCAAATACTGTCAGATTGACGCATGACAGCGTTTAGT
The DNA here is from genome assembly GCA_015231615.1 of Desulfamplus sp. GTDB lineage: Bacteria > Desulfobacterota > Desulfobacteria > Desulfobacterales > Desulfobacteraceae > Desulfamplus. The sequence continues at coordinate 9,042 of JADGBE010000080.1, forward strand.
CTGATTTCTTTAAAATTTTCCTTCCAATATTTAGACTGGAAAGGGTGAATATTATCACCATAGAATTTTTTATAATACGGGGCGTCTGTATTGTTTATTACAGGTGGGAGTTGTGCAAAGTCTCCACATACAACTAATCGAGGTCTTTTGATATTGGAGTTTGAAAACAGATTATTTTGCAGTTCAATCATTTCAAGGTAATTGATAGCAGCTTCAAATAAATCAAACCTCAACATGGATATTTCATCAATGATGATAATATCAGTTTTTTGTATCACGTCTTCATATCGTGGATTTAAAGTTTTATGTGGCGATATAACGCCCATTGGAAATGAAAAGAGGGAATGAACTGTTTGACCGTCTATTTCAACGGCTGCCTTTCCAGTAGTTGCACAGGTGATTACATTAAGTCCTAATTTTCGTAAGATATAAATCGCACATTTGATAAGTGAAGTTTTGCCAGTGCCAGCTTTACCGATAATGGCAATATCTTTTTTAGTCTCTTTGATATTGACGATATTTAGGATTGCTTCAATTTGTGGAGTTGTGAACTGGAATGTCAGATATTTATACTCATATTCTTTGATATAAGAATAAATTACATTATTGTAATTTGTGGAGTTTTGGTTATCATAAATTTCGTTATTGTGTTGATTCTTTTCTACTACGCTGGTAATATACATAAGATTTTAAATCCTTCTTTATTATTAGTATTGTCTTTATAATTTGCCTTGCCTAATAGTTGCCAGCTTGCCTGCTGCCTCGCAATTATTAGGCAAAGTAGTTTTAAGTTAAATATTCTAATCTGCGTGATAGAACATCTGATTGACTGTTCTATGTTTTTTACAGCTTCTGACTGCGTGATACGTTTTTCAAAAATCTCTTGCAGAAATTCTTTTAATGTTTCAAAATTGATACTGACTTCCATTTTGTTTACCTACCTCCAGTTAAATTGTTTTTGGTTGTTAGTTCCTGTCATTGTTTAAGCGTTATTAATCAGCCTCCTTATATCTTCAACTCTCCACACCGTTGTACGCTCCGATAATTTAACAGGTTTTGGATATTTGCCCGTTTTGCAGCCAGTCCACCAGCTTGACTTACTAACTGGAATCAAAGCTGGAATATCACGTTTTTTGTCGCCTACAATTTGCCATAACCGCAAAAATCCAGTTGACGGTAAAGCCTGTTGTGTAGGTGTAATTGCCTCTGGTCTTAATGGTGTAATGTTGTTATTAATCATCAATTTAATTCTCCTTTATGCTGTTACTTTTTCTTTGATTTTTATGAGAGTAGATTCAATCAGTTTATCAAGATTCTCTTGTTTCTTTATCAAGCTGTTTGCCTCCATTAATACCATTGTTTCAATTGCTTCTACCCATGACAAAGTTTTTCCTTCTATCTCATTGGTAATTAATTCTGGTAAATTGTCAGGGGTGTCTATTTCAAAAGGTGTGAGAGTTGCTTTTTTACTAAACTCATTGATAATAGGTTGTAGTTCTATTCTTAACTTTTGAACAACATTCTCCATCAATTGAGATTTGCAAAAAGCAGTATAATATTTTTCCAATATCTCATGGTCTGGCACAACTTTCTTGACTCCATGTTGCTGTAATTTCATTTCAATAAAATCAATAAATTGGTCTGAGGTCATGGCATTTAGTTCTACACGTTCACCACACCATTGAGATTTATGATAATCACGGTATTGAACTAATATTGCAGCTTCTTCTTTTGTAGCACCTGCTTTTATAGCCATTTGTTTAGGGTCTTTCAATTTTTTACTATAATATACAATTTCTTTTTCTAATCCCTCAATATCTTCACCTCTCAAACCAATATCAATAACCTCAACGTTATTTGTGAATTGATATTGTTTTGTATTTTCTTTTAATGTTCTTGCAATGTTGAAACCAGCAATATCAAAATCGTGTAAAGCAAATATTCTGATCCCATAAGTAGATAATTCATCTAATAAATCCCTTCCCGCATGAACTGACATTCCTTTATTTGTCATTAGTGCTACGTCATATCTATCTTGAATCCTTGCTGCTTCAATAATCTGGTCGAACCCCTCCTTTTCAATAAACAGTATATTTTTATATTTTCCCTGATGCCCGCTAAAAGACAATGAAGGCTTAGAACTGTTTAAATGAAAAACAATATCTTCTTTTTCATTACATATTATTCCTTCGGTAAATGTATCTATATATTCCCTAACTTCCAAAGTCCCCAAAGGAACAGAAATACCTCCATGTGGTTCTTTAAAATGCCCTCTTGCATCAAAAATAATATCCCATGACGTGTCAATGGACAACAGAATTGATCCATTTTCGGACATTAAAAGTGATCCACTTTTTGATTTTTTAGAATGTAATCAAAGTATAAAATCACGAATTTAGCTTTGCTTGAAGTCGATAGCTTTCTCCTCCAAGCATAAAAATATTTGAGTGATGAATTATACGGTCAACAATAGGGAGAGCAACATTATCATCAACAAAAAATTCAGCCCAATGTGTAAAATCCTTGTTTGTGGTCAAAATAATAGAGCGGAACTCATACATAGCATTAATCAACTGAAACAAATTGTAAGTGCTATGTTTATTCATGGGCAAATAGCCAAGCTCATCAATGAGCAGTAGATCAAACTTTAGCAACTGATTGAGCTTGTTTTTTAACGCACCTCGTAATTCAGCCAAATCAAGCTCTTCAACCAGAGTCAGAGCGGTTTTAAAACATACTTTATAACCAGCCTCTATTGCTTTAACGCCTATCCCAATGGCTAAATGCGTTTTTCCTACCCCTGGAGAGCCAATAAAAACAACATTCTCCCTGTTATCTATGAAAC
>JADGBE010000081.1 GCA_015231615.1 Desulfamplus sp.
TTCGGAAAACTTGCACCTTCAGGAAGTAATTGTCAAAAATGGACATTCACCTGTCTTACCTCCAGAGAACAAGTTGTAAAATTTGCATTCTCAATAGGTTCTTTTTATAAAAATCTTAATAAAATGGCAAAGAATCCAATTTTAAAGTACGCATTGAAAGCAGTTGGAAAACCAGAGCTTTATATCTATCATCGTGATTATTACGATAAAGTAAACGATGCTGTTTATGAAATGGAAAATAACGGCAAAGACCTGCTTTTTCATGGTGCTGCTGCATGTATTATAATCGGTTCGGAACCCGGTGCAAGCTGCCCCTCTGATGATGCCCTTCTTGCTGCTCAAAACATTCTTCTTGCTGCCCATTCTATGGGAATTGGAACTTGTTTAATTGGATTTGCTGTAAAAGCACTTGAAAGAGACAGGACAATTCAGAAGCAATTCGGAATACCAGAAGAGGAGAGAGTTTATTCTGTTATTGCACTTGGCTATCCTGATGAAAAGTATCATCGAATAACAGGAAGAAAGAGAGCTGTAGAGCGTTATCTTTAGGATAAATTATAGCTCTCTATCATTCAAATTTTAATATTCCAAATGATTCATGTATATGGAAATTGGGCTTTGGAAAATCTACTGGAGACCATGTCAGCCAATGCGGGTGGGAGGTTTTATCAGCACATTTATAAAAATTGGCTCTCCATTCAACATTTAGAGCTGGAATGATGACCTTACAGTATCTTCTCAGCAGGGATATGGAATATCTCTCCATGGAGAAATGTTCCAACCTGTATTGTCTTTGAGAGGAGTTGTTTGTTTAGTTGCTTTACAAAACATATCTCTAAATTGCTTTATCAATTTCGAGAATCATTTTCATATCTTGCCAATGCCTATCAACAAATCTTATACTTGTTTCTAATACTCCTAATTTTAAAGGAATTTCAGAAGATACAGAATAATACAAATCATCAATTAATTTTTTCATTGCATTATCATCACTTTTTATAAACTCTTTAAACATCGCAGAACATAATGGACATAGAGCTAAAAATTGAGCCTCATGTTCCTTGTTAAAATATTTATTTGACAGCATCTCTACAGTTTCAAAATAATATTCCTTATTACGCTTTTTAAAAGGCATCTCTTCTTTACAAATTTGACACACCATTTTATAATCTTCGTTAGTGTAGTGATTTCTAAGCCATAAATTAGGATCAATTGTCGCTCTGGTTGTACGCATAGTTCTCATTCGCTCTTCATATTCTTTTGCATTAGCATCCGCAAATTGCTCAATAAATTTTTCTTTACGACGTTCAGGGTTTCCTGTTTCCTTAGTCGGAAATACAGGTCTTGTTTTGTTTATTTTGGGCTTAAGAGATGTGATCAATTCCTCAATAGCTATTCCTTGTTTCCTGCAAAGACTAACTATTTCTCCTAATTTTTCAGCCTCTTCCGCAGAAGCAAAGCCCATTCGCTGGACTTGATTATTAAGGTTATTATACTCCTCACTCTTTCTTTTGGCAGATATCCCAAATTCAACTACTTTGAGCCACTGTTTCCCTTCATTAAATAAGAATTCTTTAGGAAGCTGCTCTTGAAGAGCATCACAAGGCTTCACAAAATGATCATTTTCTTGGGGAATCCATGCAGCGTTTTTAAGGATATATACAAGTTGTGAATCTGCATACCTGAAAGAAACATTAGCATTATTTCTGTACGATGCTTTAAGATATTCTTCGTTTAATGCACACATAGTATTCCAGAGAAGAAGAGACAAGTTAATATTCGGATTTATAAGCAATTTATCTAATTTATCAATAGTATAATCAATATCAACACGATTATAGGTGTGTCCCCCTGGACCACTTAATAAATAAACAGATTCAGGATTGTTATTACAACTCACTTTATTGATAATCAATTCATCAATAGCCCCAACTTTTATGGCGAAACTGCCTATTTTATCAGGACTAATTCCACAATTGATGTAATCTGTAGATAATGCCCAACATTCAGCTTTATCTCCCAATGCTTCATAATAAGCTTTAAGTCCTGTATTATGGAATGGGGAATCAAGATAAGCCTGATAAGGCTTCCCCCATTTATTATCAGACAGCTTTAATATAAAGTAATCTTTGAATAAATTGGCTTGCGAAGGTTCTTTTTCTACTAAAGCTATGAAGCGTTTTATGTCCTTCAGTTTAGGATTAAAGGATTTGCGATCAACAGCTTTTTGGGAATACCTATTTTTAAGAATCATCTCAACTTGTTCTGCTTCTCCGACTTCTCTAACTCCTACAGCTTCTAAAAATTCTTTTGCTTTTTTTTGCTGATTTTCATTTTTACCAGATGTATAAACCCTCTTTGCAACACGGGGCATTAATGGATCGTCTTCTACTTCATCATTGGGAAAAAAACAGTTTTTTCCAGTGCTATAAGTTCCATTACTTATTCGAATTATTTGAAGTTGAGTTAACGTTGTTTTACGTCCTTGTGCAACATAATATGGCGTAGCATTTGATAAAAAATCTCCCAGTAAAGCATATAACTCTTGATGCCATTCATCTGATTTTCCTTGTAACCAATTTTGGATATGATCAGGTTGATTATTTAAAGCATTTACAAGATTCTCTACCGTCCATTCTGTAATATCAAGGCTGGATAAAAAATTATCTTCTCTTTGATTTTTTTGAGGAGGATTAGCAACCCACATAGGAGAAAAAAAATTATCCCCCATAATTGTTGCCATATCTTCATCATTGATAAGATTAGATAATAATGCAGAACCCCTGAATATTCCTGATGCAGCAGCATGTCCTCCTATCTTCATTGGAGTTAATTCTTCATGTTTGAATATCTCTATCAAACTGCGTTGCATTGGTTTATAAAATGGGGAAAGATTATCCTTGTCATTAGGAAGTGTAGCAAGAAAACTGACAGTTAATAATCCTTGGTCTCGTATCTCTAACATAGATTCTGCAATTAATTCTGCAAGATGATCCCGCAATTCATTATTAGAAGAACAATCTCTCACACTATCACGAGCAACGGTTGAAGCAAAAGGTGCGTGAATATGAAATTTAAGGTTTGAAGTCTCTTTGTCAGCTGGGAAATAGATGCACACTTGCCCATGTTCCAATGGTTTTATCTCCCATTGGGCATTTTTTTTATGTTTACTTCTTTTATCCGTTTCTTTTTCATCCAATATTGGGTTTTCCATAATACTAAAAGCAACAGCAATTCTACAGGATTTAACTTGTTGGTTCTCATCAAGTACATCAACTTTCTTATCGAACCGCAAAAAGAGAATGGAGTTTGGCTCTGTTGTTTCAGGATGTTGGACGATAATTGCAATTCTGTTTTGAATTTGTTCTATACGTTCTATAAAACCTAAAGACAAGTCGGGTAGAATATATTCTATTTTCAATATGTTGCTTAGAAACAGCAACGTATTTTCATTGAGTTTCCGTAGATTTCTTTCGATCTCAATGCGTGCGGTTTCTTTAGACTTTTTAGGGTTGTCAAAAGGGAATATAAAGCGGGTAATTTTTTCTCCTATTGAGAACGTTGGCAAATTTTCAGTGTCAGGTACTACTAAATCACGAATACGAAAATGAAACCTACCAGAATGAATTTCAGGTGTATTTGTATAGGCAAAAACAGCTTTAAAACCAACTCCGAACTTGCCGATGTTGGTTGGATCATCTTTTTTTGTGCTGTCCCCGATACTTGTAATTGAATTTACATCCTCTATACAAAACAGGCGAGAGCCATTATGCTCAAATTCCATACTCTCTTCATTGAGGATAAACCTAACTTCTGATGCTCCTGCATCCTCGGCATTTTGAAGAAGTTCATAAATAAAATGTGCATTATCAGGATATAAATCTGTAAGCAAACGCTTGATCCCATCCTCAAAGCCATTTTTTCGGCTTGCTTCAACCCAACTCTTACGTTCCTTATATAATTGCTGAATGCTTAATTCCATTTCTCAATTCCTCAGTATATTTCTATAATTCCATACCCAACAGGACTAGAGGTTATATCTGCTCTTTCCATTGCAATATCTAACTCTTGAATACGCCGAGCATAATCTGCCTCAGCAGCAGCAATTTGAGACTGACGCATTCTTTGGATTTTATCGTTATTGGTTTGATCAAGCTGTTCATGAAGAAGTGTTATACGTGCACGGTGGCTCGTTGACAGGCTCTCTCTACGGTATTCTGCCAATTCCTTAGTTTTTTGTTGATGCTTCTCACGAGCTTCAGACCATAGTTTATAGTGTTGAGTATCTAACTGTTCCCATACAGGTGAATCCAAGATATCATTTATTTCAATATTTGCATCAGCTGCTTTTTCAAGAAGGTTATAAAGGTTTACTGTCAGTTCCTCTGATAATGCAATAGGCTGGAGAGCTAAATCTTCTTTAATGCCTTGAAAACACCATTGGTAAATAGCAAACTCATATCTACCCGCAGCTACATTATTTGTATGGACTTTAAGTGAAGTTATTACTCTTTTACCTGTATCAATAGACATCGCAGCTTGTTTTACTAAAGGATGGAGCGGCATTATAAAAGCTGCTTCAGGATGCTTCATCGCACAACTTGATTCAAATGTAATGGGTAAATGGGGATCTCCACCTTTCAGCCAGTTTTCCCAATCTCTATAAACATTATTGTTCTGTCTTGGCAATCTCTGAAAATCAAGCAATAATGAACTTCGTGCATCTTGAGAAAGACGAAGCGTTTTTAAAGCTTTGTCACCTAAAATAACATCATGTTCTTTTTCAAATTTTCCTTTTAGATAAAGAGTGATAATTTTACGTATTGATTCTGGAGATAACCAGAAACTTGATGCTTCTTCGATTTCTTTTTTCATCTGATCTTCAGAGAGTCTTATACCAAAAAGTTCTACTTGTCGCTGCTCCAGCTCTTCCTCTTCTTGTATTAATCGAATCTTATTGTCTGCTAATTGCTGCAGTTTTACCTTGATCTCGTCTTTATTAAGAGAATAGTTTTCTGCAATATTTTTTATCTCTCTTGTTATTTCTCCAAGAATCTCTTCGCAACTACCTATAGCATTATTAAATACACCTATACGGACAAGGCAACGCTCATATATGTCTGCATCAACGGTGTCGGGAGTTATTAGGTTTACAATTGCAATGCTTTCGCTTTTTTGACCATTTCTGTCAATACGACCTATTCTTTGCTCAACACGCATTGGATTCCAAGGAAGATCATAGTTTACAATACAATCGCAGAATTGATAGTCTAAACCTTCGCACCCTATTTCTGAAAAAAGTAGCAGATCAAGACTATCTTTATCATTAGAGATCTTTTCAAAACGAATCCTAAGTTGAACACGTTCTTCGTCAGGTGTTCCTCCATGTACCATTCCAATACGAAATCCTCTCTCTTTCAGGTGTTTATAGAGGTAGCTAAGAGTATGCCTAAAACTGCTAAAAAGCATAATTTTTTTATTAGGTAATTTCTGTTTGTCTTTTATGATATTGCACAATGCTTCAAGTTTAGGATCGTATGGATCAAGAGTTATTAGACTATCCAAAATAGCCTTAATTTGTGGTTGAATTTGTTCTATATCATCATGATCTTGTGATATTGATTCTGTATCGTCAGCCTCTTCCCATGATAACTCATCAACATGGCGGTTCAGAATATCTTCAAGAAAAGGGGTAAGGCCGTAAATGCAGCTCGCTGCTTGACGCCTAATTGTGGTCATCATAAATTTAACATTTTTATTTCCGTGAATTTTTCTAAATATCTCAGATTGAACTATAAGCAATCTGTCATGTAACTCTTTTTGAGATGGCGTGAACTCTACTTCTACTGTTTCAGGCTTCCGTATCGTGAAATCACCTATATCACGACGGCGTGTTCTATTAATAATGCCTGAAAAAGTGTGCATTGACTCAATATCCGTAATAACCTGAACACGCTCTTCACTTGTGATACTATTTTTGGCAAGCATTGCACTTATTCTGATAAAGTTCGGATTGTGTCTCATAATAGATTGTCCCCAAGATGTAGCAGCTGCTTTATTCAAAGCATCAAGTGTCCTAATCTGCCATTCATCTTCTTTTGCACGGGCAGTAGATACAGCTTTATTAATAAACTGATTTGGTTCTGCCATATGCTCGAAGCTTTGAGGATCGATTATTATATCTGGGCGTAAAGTATTAAGAAGAACAAAGAGGTCTCTACTTCCAAGCTGGATCGGTGTAGCTGTGAGAAATATAACTGCTTCAGCATGGTCACAAAAAAATCTGACAGCTTTATGTCTGAATGTATCTTGATTTCTTATATGGTGTGCCTCATCAACTATAACAATATCAAAACGTGGTGGAGGCTCAAGCTCAAGAAGTCCTTTTGTCCGTTTTCGTTTTTTAGTTCTATCCGAGCCATGCAGCAGAGCCTCATCAAATAACGAATAAGGAAGAATAACCTTTTCGTGTTGTGATGGCCAGACCCCGTCCATATCCATCTCATTAATACAATATCTTAAAGTTGGTCCATCAAGATGGGTAAAACGTTCTTCAAACCGTTTCATCTCATTTTGCCATTTTCGTTCTGTAACAAGCGGACGTGGGCATATTACAAGAATAGAACGAATATCCCTTCTTGCCTGTAATTCACGTAGTATTAATCCTGCCTCTATCGTTTTTCCCACACCGACACCATCAGCAATCAATAATCGAGGGCGATCTGATCTTATGAATCTTAAAACAGGTCTGAACTGATAGGGAATAAAATCAATACGAGCGGCATTTAGTGAATATAGAGTAGATACTCCCGGATACCTTAGCTGTAAAGCCGTGAGGTGGGAATGAAATTGATCACAGGACAGAGATTGTGCATGGTTATCATCACTGTTTGCTATTTGTAATTGAGATTCATAATATATTATAGTCTCGCCAGAAATAAAGACTTTTAAACGATTCTCAGGTTGACCAGGTAAAATCTCAATTACCGCTCCTTTAGTGTCTGGATTTGATTTTGGATATACAATTTGACCTATTTCAAACTTAGAACTTTGTTTATCAGAATCAGCTTTATTGATATTTGGTGATGGTGTGGTTAGTATTACTTTATCTGTGCTCTTTGTGTGCTCTGGTATATTTTTAGCGACAATAGCTAATTTAGCATCTCTAATTTCATTCAATAGAAGCTCGTCAGATTTAATAACTGTTGCAAATCTCTGTAGAGTGTCTAAATCACGGTAAGTATCATCTATTGACAAACCTTCTGCTGGTGGATGTGCCAACCTGTTTCGTATTGTTTGCATCTCTTTTACAAAATGGCGTGCTTCTGATGTTAAATTCATTTTTGTAGAGATTTGATACCAATTTTGATCTAATACTTTCAACAAGGCAGCAATATCTAAAGCCCCAAGTGTCTCTATCTGGCGTTGTTCTACTTGTTTCTGCTGCTGAAATGTAAGTTTATTTATAACAGCATTTTCCCACCAATTTTCAAACAACGAAGGTAGAACATTTTCAAGATATGCTGCTAAACTGACTGAAACTTTTTGAAGTAAGGTATTAATATTACTATCCATATTCTTCTGCCTTGTTTTAGATATTATTTTTTATTATTAGGTTCACCTGTGAGTTTCAGCGATTTTGTATGAAACGTGTGATTAGCATTTTCTAATTATTATTTTTGCTTCAATTTCTGCGAAATCACTTGAATACTCAATGATACCGTCATCATTAATACTAAAATAGCGTGTTTCTTCAAACGGCAAGTTACCAGTAAAATTGTCGTTTACTGCGTATCCTAAAATTTGTTCTACCATATCCCAATGCTCATTGATTATTGGTTTCATGGTTATTTTTCTTTCGTCTAAATGATTCCATTCACACGCAGAAATGGCTTCATTGTTGACATTTTTTATATATGTGGAAAATGAAATCTTGAATAATCCATTGTCCATTGAATAAATTATTTCAATACACTCATATATTGTTGTTTTATAAATAACATCCTTAAGCCATTGCTCCATTTCCTCTACGCTCAAATTGTTCCAAGAAGTGACTTTCCAAGCGACATCAAGAAGAAAAGCTCTCAACAATTCTTCATATTCTGATTTCGATTTACCGATCCAATAAGATGGTGGCCAATCACCCCCTGAATAACTAAGCAACATCCCAGTCTCAGCATAGATTACACCTTCAGGAACTACTGCAGAAAATTCATATCCCATATCGTAAGTCATTGCTACATTTGTAATCACAGGGGCAAGAGACTTTAATTTGTTAATCATTATTTCGCGTTCCATCTGCAGAATTTCCTACGAATAATCTTTATATTATCAATGCAACAATTGAGCATGTTAATAATGTTTGTCATCAAAAAAAGTAATGCTCATATTGTCAAGTTACGAGTAAGATGTTTTTCTTTAAGAATCATCTCAAATTCCTGTTTTGAAGGACCTCTAATCACACCCTGCTTAATACCAGTTTTCTCGGATATTTTATGGCTGAAGTCTGCCCATTGGCAGTATAGAGGATGTTCTGGTGTGACATACTGCTCTTTAAAATAAAGCAATTGTCCCCATTCTATGAGCTGGTGATCAAATATACCAATTTCTTGTTTTATCAAATTGATTTTAATTCTTAGCTTTAATTCTGGCAAAGCATTGTTCTCAAAATCATCATATACAAGAGCAGTAATTTTACCAGATTTCTTGTGTATTTTGATAACATCAGCATCTGAAAGATCACCATAAAGGACTTCTGCACACCCAATCATAATTCTAAGAACTGGATGAAGTCTGGGAATAAGGCTTCTATGAAAATAAAGAGCTTTATGATCAAACACGCCAAATGTTGTCGCATTACACAGTGATTCAATACGACCTTCTTCTCCCATTTCAAAAAGTAGTTTAAGGCTCTTCTCCACACCTTGTCTATAGCTACCGACAAATGTCTTTATATCTGTCCTGAGTTTTGTTGAAAGATGTTTGAATGGTGTATGTTTTTTGAAATTTGAAAGTGCAAGATACACAAGTATATCTTTCTTTCTCATTTCAAATGCCTGCTCCAGTGTTTTACTGCCATACTTATCAACAAACAGCTTTTTTGCCGCTGCTATTGAACCTGATATAGACTTTAATTCACTGTATTGAGGGAATTCGTTTTGTTGAGGTAATCGTCCGATATCCAGCATTGTTTGCCAGAAGCTCTCAAATATCTCTTTATTATTTTCAAACAACTCATCAAGTTGTGCTCGTTTACGTTCAACTTTATCAGGGTAAAGCCTGAGACTGAGTTCATTCCAGTTGATTCGCTTCCTGCTCCGCCTGAATAACATATCCTGATAATCTTCAGGGTGTTTAAAAATATAAAAGACACCTGGTCCTACAGCTATAGCAGGAGTTTCAAGCACGTCTTCAATAAACTGACATAATTCACTTTGTGTGAAATATTTCTGAAAAGTGCCTTTCTGGGTGATAACACCGTCTCTATATGGCGTTCCTGCAACCTCACTATTGACTTTAGTCAACATCGCAGAGACTACCAACAGTGTCTGTGTTAGATCAAAAGCATTATGTAAAACTTCAATTCTCTCAATAGCATCTTCAATAACATTAATTACAAATCCTAAATTGACTATTTCAGAAGGAATTTTAGGAGATAAGGGTTGGAAAACAGGATCCCAGCCAACAGCTTTAAATCCGAGTTGTTGAAGTGCTTTAATATCATCGCCCTGTCCACACCCGTAATCAAAAAATGTAGTTTCTTGATTCAACAGATCATATTCCATAAGAGTTTGAATAGGTTTTGAAAAATTGTTTCTTGAGATAGCTGTTTTATGCCGTTGAATCAACTTAGAGTTATCCTCATTATATAGCTGAGATGATTCAGATGTTGATTGCAGAGACTTAATCAGTTCATGACCTTTATATGAAAGTCTTTTTTCCTTGAGAAGTTTATCCCAATTTTTCTTGAAGCCGATAATTTTGGTGTTGACATAAAGTCCTTCTTTTTCTTCTGCTTGAGTCAGTGCTTGAAATTTCTTAATGTCTGGATGTTCAGGGAGAATCAACAGCTCTTTTCTATGTAAAATGGGGGGATTTTCTGAATTTACGTAATTAAATCTGGAAACTTTAGCTGTTGCCAAATCAATGTTAAAGGAGTGTTCAAGCTCTGGGTGGGGAATTGACCATAAATCTTTATAGGTAAGAAGTGAGATTTTGAATTGAGACTTGAAGAATTTAATAACGTTATACGGAGTATCAAGTTGAATGGTTTTTATGATACTTTGAAAAAATTGGATAAAAGTATCATCTGCGGTTTGATTAAATGCTTCTAATTCAATATAAACCGCATCTGATAATTTTTTACCAATCGTTAAACTTAAAACATTTTTCTTGTATTCAGTAAAATTCATATTTGCATTGTTTTTGACATCTGCTTAAATTTAGCAAGCAATCCATCAAGCTGCATTTCTTCGATTCTGTTTTCAAGACTATTTTTCAATATACTTATTTTATTTACTTAATCTCTCTATAGCTTCCTTGAAAAACTTCTCTTATATGCCAATCTCTAAAATTATTATCTGGCAGATACTCTTGACGTTGAGGGAGTTTCAATTTGTTTCCATGAAATTTCATAAGCCATTCATTAAAGCCTTGTGTGCCATTAGCTCGATCAGATACCATAATTTCTAAATTCTCTGAAATAGTCAAAGCTCCACGATCAAATAATTTATGGTGTAATGCACATAATGCCAGACCATTAGTTTCAATATCAGGACCACCCGCTTGAAACCATTGAATATGTGCAGCTTCCAATGCTATAGGAATATGGTTAATTCTCACATTAAAGCCGCATATAGCACATTTATATTCATAAGCTCTCAAAATTCTTTCACGAAATTCAGGGTCTCTTTTTCTTTTTACAGAAAAAATATCAATGCCGATAGATTGTAAAATATCTTCATGAATAGTAGATGGAAAATTGTCGTTTAATAATTCTTGAACAACGTCTATCACTAATTGCTTATCATTACATAGTTGATTAAAAACATCTTCTGAAAATCCTCCATTTACTTGATAGAAAATTAAATCTTTTTTTTTAACATCACCAGAGCTTGTTTCTTTGAGTTGTCCACCATTGTTTACTTCCCAAATATGATCTTTTTGTAATCGCCAAAATGGATATTCAGGGTGATATGCTTTACGATTAGGCCCAAAATCAACAAGCAGCTTGGTTAAATATTCATCTATCTCTTGATACGGTATTAATCTTTCTTTTTTTTGGATAAGTTTTCCAATGGCATAAAGAGATAATAATGCTTTATGAGGGGATCTTTCCCCTCCTCTTTTCCATACAGTAAGGTTCTTAAATCTTTCCTTTATTTCATTTTTATCCAAAGGAATCACCTATTTTAACTTCTTTGTATCTCGTTAACACAAATTGTTATTGATATATTATTTTATTTTAATGGCTGGCTTGATGATGAGGTAGCACCACATTTAACCGTGGTCGGCTAAATGTGGCATAAGAAACTCTCTTTCACCCATTTTGTGTTTTGTTCAGAATCAAGTATTTCAATAGGTTAGCTTACTTAAGTTTTCAGCAATGTGCTTAAATTACGTCACACCACACTCAACCACGGTTAAATGTGGTGCTACCGATGATGAGATTTTGCTAAATTTACCATTCTTTTTACCAATAATTCAATTTCTGCTGTATCAATAAAAGGTATTTGTTAAGATATTCCATTGCAGCATCAGCGATGTATTTTACCTGTTCTGTTTTTCTTACTCATTCTTACCTATTCGGTTAGAACGATGAAAACTTCCTGATTCATAGAGTATGCCCGAAATAACTGCTTAGGTCTTA
>JADGBE010000082.1 GCA_015231615.1 Desulfamplus sp.
TGAGCGTAAATTTATAGATGATAAGCTCTCAATTGTGGATATAAAGGCATCGTGTCAGAATAATTTTCAATATCAGATAGAGATTCAGCTTGCAGTCTATCCATCTCTTCCATCAAGGATATTATATAACTGGAGTACAATCTACCAATCCCAGCTTACTAAGCAAAAACCAGATTACAGTCTGCTTAGACCTGTCTATTCAATCTGGATTCTTGACAGCCCGCTCTTTAAAGATGCTGGAAATTACCATCTAAAATTCGGCTTGCACGATCTAAACAATAACATATCTTTAACTGACCATCTGTCAATCCACCTGCTGCAGCTTTCCATTTTTAACGAAAACAAAGATATTTGCAATGAGATAGAACGCTGGTTATATTTCTTTAAACAAGCAGAGAATCAAGACTTAAGCAATTTACCAAAACCCCTGAAAACAGAGGAGATGATACAAGCTATGGAAACATTAAAAGATTTTTCAGAAAATCAAAAAAATTATCTTCTTTATCAGAGCAGAATTGATGCTCAGTTAGAACGCAATACATGGAAAAAAATGCTCAGAGAAGCCGCTTTAGAAGCGACATCTCTGAGAAAAGAAAAAGAAAAAGAGAGAAAAGAAAAAGAAAAAGAGAGAAAAGAAAAAGAGTTCTATTTAAAAATGCTAAAAGAAAAAGGGATTGATGTTGATAACCTAAATCCTCATCTTGAAGATAAAGCAGAATAAATTATGTCAGATACAGTCATTAAAGTTGAAAATCTTGGTAAAAAATATACGATTGGTCATCAAATAAAAAACGGTAACTTTATGAATAAGGTCTTACAGATTTCCGAAGAAGAAAGTAAGCGTTTTGCTTTTATATCGGCAAACTTGATGAATATTTGCAGATAAAGACTGATATAGCAATGATAAAAGAGCATATCAAAAAACTTAATCAAGCCCGTGCTGAATTTCAAGATGATTTGATACAGTTAAAAATTGAGCGGGAAGAAAAAGAAAAAGCTCTAAGAGATAGAGAAGGAGAATTAGAACAAAAAGAACACTCTCTCAAAGTTAAAGAAGAAAAACTTCTGCAATTAGAACATAATTATACACAAATAATATCTAAACTAAAAAAATGAAGGTTATGAAAAGCAAATTTGATGATTTTGAACAAGAAGAAAGATATTTAGATTACCTTGATGAGTTTGATGAATATTTTGAACTCAAAACTTATAGAGCCATGCTTAAAAATTACGTAAAAGAATTTTATCAGGTTGATGCTGAATTTAATGCTACTTTGACACAACTGAAACTTGAACGAGAAGAAACAAGAAACTTCTTAACTCAAAAAGAAAAAGAATTAGATGAAAAAGAGCAGGCTCTTGAGCATAAAGAACAACAGCTTTTACAAAAAGAAAAAGAGTTCTATTTAAAACTACTCAAAGAAAAAGGGATTGATGTTGATAACCTAAATCCTCCTCTTGAAGATAAAGCAGAATAAATTATACAGATACAGTTATTAAAGTGGCAAATCAATGAAGGAACATATTACTTGCTCTCCCACCCCTACGGTAGAACCCGACAAATTTCAATTACATTACCGTAGATTCAGAGAAGAAGACAAGTTGGTTTATGCCGAAATTTATCAGTCAATTAATGATGAAATCTGGAAGAAGGTTATTTGTTCAAATGAAGAGATGAAACAAGACACTGCAAAAATGAAGCAGGACACCGAACAGATGAAAAAAGAGATGAACAAAAAATGGGGTGAGCTTGCCAACAAAATGGGAACTATTGTTGAAGATATTGTTGCTCCTAATATTTCAGACATCGCAAATCAATATTTTCAGGTTGATGATTTTGATTTTTTTGCAATCAGAGTAAAATGCAAAAATAAAATTGATTCTGCCTTATCAAGAGAGTTTGATGAAATTGCAGCATCAGAAGAGTACTTTTTCGTCAATGAAACAAACTCAGCTCCAGAAATCGAATATGTTGATGAATTTATTAATGCTCTTAAAACTATCTATGACTATTTCCCAGAACATAAAGAAAAGAAACTTGTGCCGATATTTTCAGCTTTAAATATTCCAGAAGATGTTAAAAAATATCTGACAAAACATAAAATTTATGCAATGGCTATGAAAGATGACAGTATGGATTTGGTAAATTTTGGGGATTTAAAACTTAATTGAAAGGTTTAAGATAAAGTGGATAAAAAAAACACAGGCAAAACAGCTCTGATAACAGGTATCACAGGACAAGATGGTGCATACCTTGCCGAATTTCTTCTCAATAAAGGTTATTCTGTACATGGCATTAAACGCAGATCATCGTCTTTTAATACAGACCGTATTGATAACCTATATCAAGAGCCTCATACAAAAGATCGAAGGCTTTTTTTTCTCCATTACGGTGATTTAACTGACACATCTAACTTGGTTAGGATAATTAAGCAGGTTCAACCTGATGAAATCTACAATTTAGGGGCACAATCCCATGTAAAAGTATCTTTTGATGTACCTGAATACACTGCTGATACTGATGCACTTGGGACATTGAGGATTTTAGAGGGAATACGGCTTTTAGGGTTGGAAAAACGAACAAGGTTTTATCAGGCATCAACATCAGAACTTTATGGTAAAGTTCAAGAGACTCCCCAGACAGAAACAACGCCATTTTATCCAAGAAGCCCCTATGCTGTGGCAAAACTTTACGCATACTGGATAACCGTCAATTACAGGGAAGCTTATGGAATTTATGCTTGTAACGGAATTTTGTTCAACCATGAATCTCCTTTACGAGGTGGGACATTCGTAACAAGAAAGATAACAAGAGGGCTTGCCAGAATAAGTTTAGGAATGCAAGATTGCCTATATCTTGGCAATCTTGATGCCAAACGTGATTGGGGACATGCAAAGGATTATGTTAGGATGCAGTGGCTTATGCTCCAACAAGATAAACCAGAGGACTTTGTAATTGCCACAGGCATTCAACATTCAGTCAGAGAGTTTGTATCTGTTGCAGCCGAGAAACTAAATCTAAAAATTTTATGGAAAGGTAAGGGGGTTGATGAAAAAGGTATTGATACAAAAACAGGTAAAGTCATTATAGCTATTGATCCCGCATATTTTAGACCAACAGAGGTTGAGACTCTTTTAGGTGATTCATCAAAAGCAAAGGAAAAACTTGGATGGACTCCTGAAATATCGTTTGATGAGCTTGTTGCTGAAATGGTAGAACAAGATATTACTGAAGCTCGAAAAGATTATTTGTGTAAATATCATGGTTTTGTCACCATTGATTATAATGAAAAATAAGAATATCCCTGAATGATTATGACTCCTATTAAAAAAAATATTGTTGCCAATTTTGTTGGAAGTATATGGCAAGCTATTATAGGATTGGTTTTCATTCCCATTTATATTAAATTTCTTGGAATAGAGGCTTATGGTCTGATAGGTGTATTTTCTACGCTACAAGTCATATTTGGTCTCTTAGATGTGGGATTAGGAAGCACGCTAACTCGTGAAATGGCAAGGCTTTCTGTGTTTCCTGATAAAGAACAGGAAATGCGTAATCTTGTTCGTACTCTTGAGTTTATTTACTGGAGTATTGCTATTTTCGTAGGAATTTCTGTTGTATTATTATCACCATTTATTGCACATTACTGGATTAAGCCGGGACAATTATCTCCTAAGACTGTGGAACAATCTATCTTAATAATGGGCTTTGTAATGGTTTTTCAGATGCCGATTGGCTTTTACTCAGGTGGATTGATTGGGTTACAAAAACAAATACTACTTAACGTAATTAATATTTGTAGCAGTACAGTCCGCTGTGCTGGGGTTATTATTGTTCTTTGGTTAGTTTCTCCAACAATTCAGTCCTTCTTGTTATGGCAAATGCTAATCAGTATAATAACTGCATTCTTGTTAGCTCTGTTTTTATGGAACAGCCTACCTAATAGTGAGAATAAAGCCATATTTAAAAAAGAGCTTCTTCACGGTATTTGGAAATTTGCCGCTGGCATGGGTGGTACTTCTATCTTTGTAATAATCTTGACTCAACTTGATAAGATTATATTAAGCAAACTTCTGTCACTTGAAGCATTTGGTTATTATATGCTTGCAAGCGTTGTAGGTATGAGCCTTTCTCGTTTATTCACTCCTGTTTTTTACAGTATCTATCCGCGTTTTACACAATTGGTCTCTATTGGCGACTATGATGCTTTAACATTGCTTTACCATACAAGTTGTCAATTTATGTCTGTACTTGTAATGCCAATAGCCATTGTTGTAGCTTTATTTTCATACGAAATTATACTTTTATGGACACAGAATATAGTTACAGCAGAAAAAACTCATATAATCGTAAGTATAATGATATGTGGTACAGCTATTAACGGATTAATGCATCTGCCTTATGCACTGCAACTGGCATTTGGCTGGACGAGATTATCATTTTTTAAAACGTTAATTGCTGTGATTATACTTGTCCCACTCATTATTTACATGACAATTTACTATGGTGCTACGGGGGCAGCTATAGCATGGGTTGTTTTAAACATGGGAATGTTATTCTTTGAAATTCCAATAATGCACAGTCGATTATTGCGTAAAGAAATGTGGTGCTGGTACTGGCAAGATGTATGTGTTCCAGTTATGACATGCTTATTTGTTGTCAGTATTGGTAGGATATTTATAATAAAGCCAATGTCACAATCTATGCTGTTGCTATATTTAATTATCATTTCCATCTTAACACTTGGAATAACAGCAATTACAACCCCATTAAATAGAGCATGGATATTGGTGCATTTATTTAAAATAAAATCAGTATAATTAATACATAGACAAGGATAAAACAATGCTAACTTTTATCAAAAATCACATAAGACGCTATCCTAAAATTAAGAAAATATTTAGCTCATTGCAATGGAAAAAGCATATATGGTCGGATTGGTTTAATACATATATAAATAAAAAAAATATTGAATTTGATACTAAATTTGGATTTAAGATGATTGCCAGAAATTATATTGCAAATCGTATGATGATGAACGGCACTTTTGAGATAGATGAAATAGAATTAATTCAAACTAACTTATCAGATGTGGATGTATTTGTTGATGTAGGAGCAAACATTGGATTTTACACATGTATTGCTCGCTCTCTCGGAAAATATGTTATTGCTATTGAGCCTCAACTTCAGAATCTTGAGTGTTTGTATGCCAATTTAAATAATAATAACTGGCAAGATACGGAAGTATTTCCATTGGGCATAAGCAATAAACCAGATTTATTGATATTATATGGTGCCTCAGGACCAAGTGCATCGCTTGTAGGCGGCTGGGCTGGCTATTCCAAACGATTTCAACAGCTAATTCCTGTAAACACACTTGATACCTTGTTGGGTGATAGATTTATAGGTAAAAAACTTTTTATTAAAATTGATGTTGAAGGTGCAGAATATAATGTACTTCGTGGGGCTTTAAAAACATTGTCGCTATCTCCAAGACCCACTTGGTTTATCGAGATCTGTCTTAACGAATTTCATCCTGGTGAGATAAACCCTAATTATGAAGCTATATTTGATTTGTTTTGGCAGAACAGTTATGAAGTAAGAATGGCGAATAAAGAATCTACTCTGGTAACTCCTAACGATATAAAAAGTTGGGTTGCCAACAAACGTTCTGGAATTAATAATTTTAATTATTTATTTATCCCAAAGTAATATACAGCCTTGCGTAAATCCTCAGATATATTTTCCGAACCTGACTGACCGCCCATTTTAAAAGGCAAACAGACTGTCGGAAGATTTATGCCTAAGCGTAGTATAATATATTAATTTTAATTAGGGATACATAAAGATTTAGATGTGAATATGAGAAAACAATACATTGAAGTTCCGCTACCAATGTCGAGTAGCTTGTTTTATAAATTCTGGGCAGGACTAAAGGGAATTTTGTTGTCTCCTATTTATCTTGTAATGGCCGCTGTTAAAAGATTGCCCGGAATTAGTTTTCACCTGCGTTGCATTGCAACGGGACTGTTCTTCTTAGTAACAAGGCGTGTAGCATTGAAAACGTGTTATAGATTCCTTTTTTTTCCCATGGACTCAACTCGCTACTTTGAATTTTATGAAGTCTGGAAAAGAGTAAAAAATTTTGCCTTCAAAAACTACCTTGATGTTTCTTCTCCACGACTCATGCCACTTTTTATTTTGAAAGCAGTCCCGGCGGCTACCGCTAAACTAATCAATCCAGACTTTAGTGATCTGAAAGAGACAAAGAAATTGGCAAATGCACTTGGGTTGAAATCTCGCTGTGAATTTTTCAATACCACCCTTGACGATGCTGAGTTTGAACCAGATTCATTTGATCTTATCACCTGCATTTCCGTGTTGGAGCATATACCCAATGATAAGGCTGTTATTGAAACTATGTGGACACTACTTCGTCCAGGGGGGAAACTCATTTTAACACTTCCCTGCATGTCTCGCCCGGTTGAACAATACATCAGTCATAATCCATACGGTCTATTGAATCCTGAAGATGATGGTTATACCTTCTGGCAACGTTATTATGATCCTGAACGGCTTAAATCATCCATATACAGCATAATCGGAATGCCAACTCACATAGCTGTTTACGGTGAAAAACAATACGGTTTTTTTTTCAGGAATGCCAGTATGAAGAGACTTCTTGGTTCTCGTTATCCATTCTGGCGAGAGCCTTATATGATGGCTGACGAATACCAGTCGTTCTTATCCATTGAAGAACTACCAGGAGAAGGTGTAGTGATATTGGAATTTATCAAACATGGAGGATATATATGAAAACCCCTTTACTCTCTATTTGTATTGCCACATACAACCGTGCTGATTATATTGGCGAAACGTTGAACAGCATTATTCCGCAGTTGAATGATGATGTAGAATTACTGGTAGTAGATGGAGCCTCGACCGATAATACCGAAGCTGTTGTAAGTGAATTTGTTCAAAAAGAATCTCGCCTCCGATATATACGACTATCTGCAAAAGGAGGAATTGATTATGATTATGACCAAGCTGTTAAATTTGCAAAAGGTAAATATTGTTGGCTTTTTACCGATGATGATTTACTTAAAGCAGGTTCTATTGATCATGTTCTTTTTGAGATATCAAAAGGATATAGTTTGATTATAGTAAATTCTGAAGTGTGGAATAAAAATTTTTCTTCTATGCTTTTTGCAAAACATCTTGATACCCGACAAACTGTTTACGATATATTTGAGTTAGATGCTTTTTTCCAACATTGTATTAGCTATATATCTTTCATTGGTTCTGTTGTTATTAAAAAAACAGTTTGGGAAGAACGAAATAAAGCTAAATATTTTGGCACTGAATTTATACACATAGGGGTAATATTTCAAAAATTGTTGCCAGACAAAATTTGTATTATAAAAAAGCCATATATTAAAATACGCTATGGTAATGCACAATGGTCATCACGAGCATTTGAAATATGGATGATAAAATGGCCTATTTTGCTTTGGTCATTTAAATTAATCTCTCATAACTCCAAAAAAAAACTTATTAATGAAGAACCATGGCGTAGTTTAAAAAAATTATTTGTCCATAGAGGCTTGTCTTCATATAATATTAATATTTTTAACAAGCTTAGTTATCATCATAATGTTTCTTATGCTTGGTTATTATCTGCAAAACTTATATCATTGTTCCCTGTTAAATTGGCTAATACAATACTTATCATGTTTTATAATATAACCAATAGAACTAAAGATTTGATATATTATGATTTATTACAAACATCTAATACTTTATAGAGGCATAAAATGAGATTTATTGCTTTTTATCTTCCTCAATATCACCCAATACCTGAAAATGATAAATGGTGGGGAAAAGATTTTACTGACTGGGTAAATGTAAAGAAAGCAAAACCATTATTTATGGGACATTATCAACCCCATATTCCAGCCGATTTGGGCTTTTATGATTTACGTAATGAAGCTACACGTATTGCACAAGCTGAGCTTGCAAAACAATATGGAGTTTATGGATTTTGTTATTATCATTACTGGTTTAATGGAAAAATGCTATTAGAAACTCCATTTAATAATGTCATTAAAACTGGTAAACCTGATTTTCCATTTTGTTTATGTTGGGCTAATGAGAATTGGACTAAGCGGTGGGATGGCAAGGATCATGAAATTTTAATGAAGCAGGATTACGCAAATTATAATCCTTCCGAGCATATTGCATGGTTAGCATCAGCCTTTAATGATAATAGATATATAAGAATAAATAACAAACCTATATTTTTGATTTATAAAGCTGCTCAAATACCGAATATTAAGAATATTATTAAAAAATGGCGATATGAAGCAAAAAATAAATATGGAATTGAATTATATTTATGCTCTGTTAAAAGTTGGAGAAGCTATATTAATATTAATGCTGAAGTATCTATAAGTGAAGGTTTTGATGCTGTTGTAGACTTTCAACCTAATGCACGTTTGGCATTTAAAAATGTATTTTCAAATGCAATTAAAAATTTTCCTGTAAATATTTGTAATAGAATATCATCAAAACTACACATTAAAACAAAATTACTGAATGAAATCAACATATTCGATTATAAAACAATAGTTGATAAATGGATCATGAAACAACAAAATGGTTATAAAGAGTTTCCTTGTGTTGCTCCAAGTTGGGATAATAGTTCGCGAACAAAGAAATGTAGCATAATACAAAACGATTCCCCTGCAATGTATGGTAAATGGCTTGAAGCCGCTTGTAAAAGAGTTATTAATAATACTGATAATGAACAAATCGTTTTTATAAATGCCTGGAATGAATGGGCAGAAGGTTGTCATTTGGAACCTGATATGAAATTCGGCAAACGTTTTTTGGAAACAACTTATGATATATTTATTAAATATCAGTAATTTTTGTATTCTAAAACTATATTTAAATAAAGGAGCTGATGATGCACATAATCAAACGTAATACCTGCCGTGTATGTGGTTCTAATTCTCTTACACCAATTATCAATCTTGGAGAACAATATCTACAAGGCTCTTTTGTAAAACCGGAAAAAGAGATGCCATCTACCCGTAAAATCTCGACTTCACTCGTACGCTGTAATCCGATGCAAGACGAAAAGGCATGTGGACTTCTACAGATGGAATACACAATTCCACCAGAAATACTTTATTCGGCTTATTGGTATCGTTCCGGAACCAATAACACCATGCGATCCCATTTGAAAGGTATAGTTGCTGAAGCTATAGAAATAACGGGCAAGAAGGAAGCAGCCACAGTGCTTGACATTGGATGCAACGATGGCACATTGTTGGGATACTACCCTGATAACTTTACCAGATTTGGGATAGATCCATCTGACGTAGCACAGGAAATCAAAGCACCAGTTAATGTTATTCAAGATATATTCCCTTCGGAAGAGCTTGTATCCAGACTCAACGGTCATACATTTGATATTATTACTTCCATTGCCATGTACTATGACCTAGAAGACCCCGTTGCCTTTACTCGCGGTATCAAAGAGATTCTGTCACCACAAGGTATATGGATATTTGAAATATCCTATATGCCTACAATGCTTAAAATGACCTCTTATGATACTATTTGCCATGAACATATTGAGTATTATAGTCTTGCAGTTATCGAATATATTCTTAAAAAGGCAGGAATGAAAGTAGTCAGTGTATCTACTAACAACATTAACGGAGGGAGTCTGCGTTGCTATGCTACACATATAAACAACATGACCTACAAAAAAGAAGAGTTCCAACAAAATATCAAAGTAATGAGACAAGAAGAGTTCAATTTAGAGCTTGACACTGACAAGCCTTATCGTCAATTTCAGAACCGCGTTAATGTTCACAAGGAAGAACTCAACTCATTACTAAAAAAGCTGAAGGAACAAGGTAAAAAAATTCATATTTATGGTGCATCTACAAAAGGAAACACCATTTTGCAATGGTGCAATATTGATCATAGAATTATCGACTGTGCAGCAGAACGTAATCCTGATAAATATGGTGCAATCACACTTGGAACAGATATTCCTATTGTGAGCGAAGAAGAGTCAAGAGCAATGAATCCAGATTATTATCTTGTTTTGCCATGGCATTTTAAAGAGGAATTTTTGGAGCGTGAGCGTGCAACTCTTGAGCGTGGAACAGGTTTTATTTTTCCCCTTCCTGTGATTGACATAGTAAAAAGATAGGCACAACATGCAAACCGTTATCATATTTGGAGCTAATGGTCAAGACGGCTACTACTTAACAGATTTGTATCAACGAAACGGGTATAAAGTACTGGGGGTGTCAAGAAGTGAAAATTTACTAAATGGTGATGTTTCGTCATTTGAATTTGTGGAAGATATAGTCAGAACTCATAAGCCAACTATAATATTTCATCTTGCGGCAGCATCAACAACACGCCATCAAGCTCTATTTGAAAATCATAAAACTATTGGTAGTGGGACTCTCAATATTCTTGAGGCTGTTTATCGTTGGCATCCTGAATGTAAAATTTTTCTTACAGGTAGCGGTTTGCAATTTGTTAATAGTGGTAAACCAATACATGAAACAGACCCTTTTGATGCAACATCTGCTTATTCTGTTGAAAGAATATATTCCGTTTATGCCGCACGCTATTTTAGACGACTTGGTCTAAATATTTATATTGGTTATCTTTTTCACCATGAAAGTCCTTTTAGGAAACCAAACCATGTGAGTCAGCAAATTATTAATGCTGTTAAACGTATAGGTGCTGGAAGTTCTGAGCAGATTGAGCTTGGAGACATCTCTGTTGAAAAGGAGTGGGCTTTTGCGGGGGATATTGCAGAGGGTATCGCTATTCTTGTGGGGCAAGAGAATGTCTTTGAATCTGTTATTGGGACAGGCGAACCCCATACGATTGAAGAGTGGTTAAATATTTGCTTTGCTTCTATTGGAAAAGACTGGAGGAAGTATGTAAAATTACGAGATGGATTTATACCTGAATATAAACGTCTGTTTTCCAATCCCAAAACAATCCATTCTCTTGGGTGGATTCCAAAAGTGGATTTTGCTCAATTGGCAGAAATTATGTTACGAGATTAAGTATTAATGCTCTTCCCACTCAAAACTTAAAATATTTCTTTGTGCTTTTGAAAACTCAATGCCAATTAAAAATATCTTATCAACAACCCCAATATATTTTTCAAAATATCTCTTCTCTTTTATCTGCTCCAAAGGCTTTTTAGAATTTGATTTATCATCTTCTAAAACTTTAAACTCAAATATATAGATTTTTTTGTTATCAGGAAATTTTAAGGTTAGATCAGCTCTGCCTTTATTGCTAATATCTTCTGCAATTAAAGTAAGACCTAAACTTGCTAAAAATGAGTAAAGCACACTAACATAAAAGCCCTCATAATTATAAAGATTTCCATGATTGCTGTATGGTATTGCAGATAAAAGACGCTCTATATGTGATTTAAATCCAACAAAATCATCTTCAATTAAAGTCTTGTAAAGATTGTTTGTGTGGTGGAATTTATGCTCAGTTAGATAGGCAATAAGATAACCGTTAAAAGCATTTTTTACTTCAAAATTGGGATAGGAAAGGGTGTAAACTGTATTGGTAAATATAGTATTTATCTCTTTGATTGTAAGATAACCAGTCTGAAACATGAGCGATTCTATTGGAATAATGCCCACATCAAATGTATTTAGAGCCTGTTCTGTAAGCTGCACATTCTCAAGGTCAGGCAGATGGTATTTCTCT
>JADGBE010000083.1 GCA_015231615.1 Desulfamplus sp.
GATTTGGCGAAGAGATGCTTTTCCAAAATCTAAAATCGCAAAATACAGAGGCAATTGTTGAATCTGGCGTAAAAGAGATTGTAACAGCAGACCCACACGCATTTAATGCTTTAAAAAATGACTACACAGGACTTCCACCAGTTAAGCATGTAAGTCAATTGATTACAGAGAAGATCAAATCTGGTGTTTTAACTTTAAAATCTGCTCAAGAGCCTGAAAATGTCTATGTTTATCATGATCCTTGCTATCTTGGACGACATAACGGAATTTATGAAGACCCAAGAGAGGCTCTTGATGCCATTAGAAATCTAAACCGTGTTGAGCTTGCAAAGAGCAGAGATCGCTCTTTCTGCTGCGGTGGTGGAGGTTTGATGCTCTTTTATGAACCAGAAGAGGAGACAAGAATGGGAGTTTTACGTGTAAAGATGGCGGCTGATGCAGGAGCCACAGTTATTGTTACAGCTTGTCCGTTCTGCCTTGTAAATATTCAAGATGCTATTAAAGTTGCTGGTAAAGAGGGGGAGATAAAAGCAATGGATTTTACAGAGTTGATAGCCCAGCATTTAGCTTAAAATATGGTACATAGATTTGACAACTTTTAAAAAGTTGTCAAATCGTTAGCGTAATTTCGCTTAGTTTTTTAAATTAATTATACTTTTTGTTTTTGTGTATATTGATTCAAACATTTAACTTTATATGGAGGTAACAATGGAGATTTTAGTATGCGTCAAGCGAGTTCCTGACACTGCTGAAAACGAATTTCAGCTAAACAGTGCTGGAAATGACCTTGATCGTGATGATCTTGTCTATTCGGTTAATGAGTGGGATAATTATGCAGTTGAAGAGGCAATTCAGATTGTTGACAGAGTTGGTGGTAGCGTTACTGTGGTAACGGTTGGGGACAGTGAATCTGAAGAGGTTTTAAGACGCGAAATGGCAATGGGTGCTAATAACGGCACTCTTCTCTCTGACGATGCTTTTGAAAATTCTGATGGTAAAGGTGTTGCTACAATTTTGGCTGGCGAGATTAAAAAGGGTAAATATGATCTAATCCTTACTGGTGCTCAAGCTGATGATGCTGCGGGTCAAGTTGGCGGTATGCTTGCTGCAATGCTTGATCTTCCTTACGCTTCACTGGTCAACAAAATTGAGATTGAGGGTAGCAAACTTAAGATAGGCAGAGAGATTGAGGGCGGAAATCAGGAGATGAATGAGATTGAGCTTCCATGTGTGCTTTCAATCCAGACTGGTATTAATGAACCACGCTATGTTGGTATTCGCGGCATCAGAAAAGTTGCTCAAGTTGAAATTCCTGTAAAAGATGCTGCTGCACTTGGTGTTGATCCCGCCTCTGTGGGTGAAGCTGGGGCAAAAGTAAAAAGAGTTGATTACTTTGTGCCTGTTCTTGGTGATGGTGCAGAGATGCTTGAAGGCTCAACAGATGAGATAATCGCACAGCTCATTGAAAGAATCAAAAGCAAAGGAGGACTTGCATAATGACACAGATATATGTTTATGTTACCCATAAAGGTGGCGTTGCTGACGACATTGCATCAGAATTTATAGCAGCCGCAAAAAAGATTGACCCATCAGCAACCGTAACCGCAGTTGTTACAGGCTCTGGTGCTGATCTTGACGCTGTTGCCACATCTCTTACATCAAAGTATGCAGAGGTAATTAAAATAAGCGACCCAGCTCTTGCCTATCCAAACGCTGAAGTAATCCGTAAAGCTCTTTGCAATGTGCTTGATAAATCTGCAATAGTTCTTGCCCCACATGATACGCTTGGTATGGACTTGTGCCCCGGACTTTCAATAAAGATGGATTCAACATTTGCTGCTGATGTGGTTGATTTTGAAGGTATTGATGGCGGTAAACTTAAACTTGTTCGTCAAGAGCTTGGTGGGGCTGTAAGCACTCACGTAGCTTGTGATATTTCAAATGGTGCTGTAATCACAATCCGCCCGGGTGCTTTTGCCCCTGTTGACTCTGCTGCAAGCGGAAAAGTAACTGACAAGCCGGCTGGTGATCTTTCAGCAAAAAGAAAATTCCTTGAAGTTGTTCAGGCAGAAGTTGGCGATGTTGATATAACAAAGTCTGACGTTCTTGTCTCTGTTGGTCGTGGTATTCAGGAGCAGGAAAATATTGCTATTGCTGAAGAGCTTGCTGAAGCTATGGGTGCTGTTGTATCTTGCTCAAGACCAATTGTTGATGCAAAATGGCTTGAAAAAGGTCGTCAGGTTGGAACATCAGGAAAAACTGTTAAACCAAAAGTTTATATGGCTATGGGTATTAGCGGCTCATTCCAGCACATGGGCGGAATAAAAGGCAATCCTTATATTGTTGCTGTAAACAAAAATCCAAAAGCCCCTATTTTTCAGGTTGCAGATGTTGGTATTGTTGCTGATATTCTTGAGTTCATGCCAGCTCTAACAGAGGCAATTAATGAGATGAAATAATTTTTAGTAACAGTTTAAGTTTTTGCTAAAAATAGCTATAAAAAAGTTACCTCTAAAAATAAAGATTTGACAACTTTTAGAAAGTTGTCAAATCTTTAGAAGCCTATCCAAGAAAATCCGTATATCAATCACACATATCCAATCATAGTTCATCCAATCCATCCATCACATCAATTTTCATCAATCCTGCTTAAACGTCTTAATTCATCTAATTGTGCCATGTGAATAAATTTATTTAATAGCCCCTCTTTATCTGGTGTTAACCCTATGAATCTAACTCCGATAAAAATATGATTTTCTGAGTGATTTTGATTCAGTCTGGTAACCTCAATTTTTAAAGGGATAGTTGCAAAAGGCTGTTTAGAGTTTGGAGTCATTAGCAACATACCTACCACAGCCTGACTGTGGCGTTTTAATGTTGAGAGTGGATTAATTATTTTATTGAGCTTAACAGGAATGATTATACCGAGTCCACTTATTGAGATGTCTTTTATAAAAAAATCTTTTGTTGAGTAATAACTATTATTATTAAAAATTAACTTTGCTTTAACTGTAAAATCCTTACCCATTGGCATTCTGTATGCCGAACGGATATTAGTTTCCAATAAGGGAGGGGAATATTCAACTGTTATAGCCGTAACCCTGCTATTATCAAATAAAAAATAGTCTTTGTGAAATATTGAAGGTTTGCATTTTATGCCAAATCTTTTTTTATCAAAATCAACTCTTAGCAGGGTTGTTAGGTGCATCTCTTCAAAAGAGGTGGAAGGTGTTATACGTGGGGTAGGTTGAGCCACAATTATGCTTTTTCTTTTATGATCAGCATCATAAATAATTGAAGAGGATGCAAATGGGTTCAAGGAGTTAAGATTAAATACAATCTCAACTCCTGTTGATGGTGCAAATATCTCTTCTATAGTGTGGCTCATATTAATAGTGGAGTTAATTACAAATTTACTTTATAGCATCTTTCAAAGCTTTACCGGGTATAAATTTGGGGACATTTTTTGCTGGAATATCAATCTCTTTTCCTGTCTGTGGATTTCTACCCTTTCTTGCCTTTCTCTCAGAAGTTTTAAAAGTTCCAAAGCCCACTATAGTAACAGTTTTGTTTTCTACAAGTGCTTCAGAAATAGAAGATAAGATACACTCAACAGCAGCTTGTGCATCTTTTTTATTTTTTGTGTTTAATACTTCAGCAACCTTGCTTATTAAATCTCCCTTATTAATTCCTTTGATGTTCTCTTTTTCCATTCCTAACTCCTTTTGTGTTTATTGGTTATTTTTTTAATACATTATCGCCACGTCCTTATCTCGTGCGGTTAAGTTACGTGTTTGATGCCCGAGTGTCAAGTATTTATTAGGATTTTTTATTACAGAGTATCTTATTACAGAGTATGCTAATACCTACTTGCTAATTGTTAAATTTGAACGGTTATGAAGAGATTTATATAAGGCCTGAATATTTAAACAGACTCTTATATTATCTTTGATTTATATATAATTTTAGTATAATATTGATAGCCATATAACTTTGGACACCAAGTTGTAAGATTTCTTCTTTTTAGAATACTATCGAGGAATAACCCTATTTTCCAAGGAGCAACTTCTATTATGAGTATAAGCATAAAACGCCTTATGGATATTGTCTCTTCAAGAACAATAAATTTCTTAAGTGATGAGATGGATATTCATGTGGATCGACAAGATATAAAACTTATATCAAATAACCGTCTTGAGCTTAATTATATTACATCTGTAATAACAATTGGCTCTACACCTCATATATTTATAATTTTCAGTTATGAAAAAGAGCTTATTAATAAAATTTTTGAGGTCTATACAAAAGAGCTGGATATTGAAGTTGAAGAGAGAGCTGAATATATGGAAGAGACCGCTGGTGATTTGGTAAACATAATTGTTGGTAATTCAATAGCAGAATTTAGTAGCGGTATTACAATCTCACTATCACCTCCTATTGTAATATCAAGTGCTGAAAGCATTGCAAAAAGCCGAGCTGTTAAATTTTTTGTCAATGATTTAACTACCTTTTATGGAAATCTTCGTATATTCTGTGTTGGTCCAAATGAGCTGTTTGAAATATAATTATTCTAATACCATTTAATATAAAAGTATAAAAAATAATGAGGTAGATATGCAAGAACAGAAACCAACTTCTTTAAATTTCATGGTCGTAGATGATTCTGGTATCACCACAAAAAAGATGGCTAAGGTGCTTGAAGAGCTTGGACACAAGGTGATTGGGGTGGCAAGGACAGGAAGAGAGGCTATTGAGAGATATGTAGAAGTAAATCCTGATATGGTAACTATGGATATAACAATGCCCGATATGAACGGCATTGAGGCTACAAGAAATATCTGCAGGGAGTATAAAGATGCTATGATTATAATGGTTACCTCACACGGTCAGGAGCAGATGGTTGTTGATGCTATAAAAGCCGGTGCTTTAGGTTATGTGATAAAACCTTTTAAACCAGAAACCCTTAAAGCCTCTATTGATCGTATTCTTGATAAATTTTGGAATTAGAAAAGAGCAACTTAAGCCTGATTACACAGATAATAAAATCGCTAATGTAATCAGGCTAATTATTTAATACATCTCATATTTAACAAGAACCCCATCTAATCCACCTGCTTTTAAAGGCTTTCTCCATGATGCTTTAAGCCCCATATATTTTGTGTATTCAGGCTCTCCAAAATATATAAAAGCCTTTGAACCTTTGCATCTCTGTTTAAGAAAATCACCTAACTGCTTATGAAACAGCTTTAAATCCTGATCTTTCCCAATTCGTATCCCATAAGGTGGATTTGCAACAATAACACTATTCTCTATTGATGGAATATCTTGAAAATCCATAAGTTTTACAGAAACATTATTGCCAAAATGAAGCCCCATTAGATTGGTTTTAGCCGCATCTACAGATTCTTTTGAGATGTCGCTGCCAGAAATCAGATTCAGATTCTGCTGTAACTGCACTTGTTGTGATGAATTTTCTTCTTCAGAATCAACTCCAAGAGCCTTTATTGGTGCAACAAGTGGGGTAATAGCGGCATCACACTCTTTTTTTACAAGCTCCCAAAGTTCAGGGTTATAGTCAGGCAGCATCTGAAATCCAAATTTTTCCCTAAATATTCCAGCAGGAATATTGCAATGGTGCATTAAAGCCTCACAAAGTAATGTTCCTGAACCGCACATTGGATCGTAAATAGGAACAGAGCCGTCCCACTCAGAAAATCTAATAATTGCAGCAGCCACAGTCTCTTGCATAGGTGCTGATATTGACTTTTCCCTATAGCCTCGTTTGTGTAAAGCTCCTCCAGAAGCATCAACGCTTATATCTGCTATATTGTTCCTTATGTGAAGGTTTATTATTATATCTGGGTTTATAGTATCAACGTTTGGGCGTTTTCCAGTCCTATCCCTGAAATAATCTGCAATAGCATCTTTTAGACGTAAAGCTGCAAATTGGGAGTGGTCAATGGTGCTGTCTGACACATTATGAACAATGGAGAAAGTTGTTTTTTTAGATATAAGAAGCTCCCATTTGATCTTTTTCCCATTTTTATAAAGAGTGTCGCTATCAGGGCAGGAAAAGGTGTCAATTGGGGCAAGCACTCTTGATATGAGTCTTGACATATAGTTAATTTTATAGAAAACCGATTTGTCCGCACTAAAATATATTCCCGTGTGTGTTGGCTCAACATCTTTTGCCCCTAACATTGAAAGCTCTTTAGCACATTCATCACTTAAATTTTCTGCAATCTGGGCAAAATATTTAGAATCTTGCTGATATTTAAAACCAGATGCATATCTTTGATGTTCGCCCGCCCTTTTACGTATCACCTGTTTATTGTTTTTCTCTGGCATATTTTTCTCTATCCATAATTTTATATATAATGTTTTATAGTATTACAAACAATTGAAGTGCCACCTTGTTTTTTTTCAATATATTTAATGCTTTTTTTAATAATATCGCTTTTATTAGGAGGGTTTGTAAGAGATTTAACCATAAAATTTATAACGTCATCTCTGCTCTTTGCTCTTTTAACTATATTATCACCAAATATCTTATAATTATTAAATAGCTCTTCTCCAACCCATGCAAAATCATCGGTAAATGGACCCGTTACTGTGGGAACTCCTGCAATTAAAGGCTCAATAAAGTTGTGTCCTCCAAGTGGCTTTAAACTTCCGCCAACAAATGCAACAGTTGAAGTTGAAATGGCATAGGCATCTTTCAACTCTCCAAACATATCCCATAAAATGACAGTGCCTGAAGAGATTGATTCTATTTCGTTTATGAGTCCTTTTTTTAACTCTGACCTAATTTTTAACTCTGATCTAAGAATCCATTTATGTTTTTTCTCTGTAAGTGCCTTTTTCCAAAAATCAATTCTGTGCTGATGTCTTGGGAATAATCCCAACACCTGATTTGGAAACTGTACAAGGATTTTATTGAGGATAAAAATAACATCTTCCTCTTCTTCTCTGCGTATTGATGCAAGAATGGAAAAAGGTATATTGGCTGTTAATGTCGCTATATTTGAGATTGAGAAGTTTATATTTGATTTTTCCGAGTCGGTAATTGAATTTTCAGAATCGCTAAAGATAGTGTCAAACTTCATATTGTGCATTACATCAATATATGATGTTGGAAAAATATCTCTAAACCTTTGTGCATCTTTATCGCTAATTGCAAGAATGGTGTCGGGCTGCAATTTATTCCATAACCATCTTGTAAGCATATAGTTTCTATGACTTTTTTTTGATAATCTGCCATTTACTACAGCAACCTTAACGCCATATTTTTTTGCAGCAAATAAAAGCGAAGGCCAAAGTTCTGTTTCAATAAGGACAATAAGCGAAGGCTGAACTTTACACATAACGCGTTCCATTAAGTCAGGTATATCAAATGGAAACCATGTTATGTTGATAAAATCTTTCTGTTTTGATAACAATGTTTTACTCTGCGTCTTGATCCGAGATAAAATGGAGATTCCTTGTGCAGTAGTTGATGTAAGTAAAGTTTTTGGTGGCTGGTTATTAGCATATCTCTTGTTAGACCAGAGATTGTTTTGCTCAGAACATCTCTTGTTTTGGTTGGTATCTCTATTTTTTATGGCAGGCTCTTTTATGATAATTTCGCTATGAAGTTTTTTTACAAGCTGAACAGCAAGATTAGACTCACCTGCAGATGCCCCTTGTATCCAAATATCAGCTTTTTTAAGGTGATCTGATGATGTCCGCTCTTTTAAACCTTCATGCAATCTTGCGTTTTTCTTAAGTATCGGAAGTGCTAACCACCAGAGAAAACGGTAAAGATTCAAAAATAAAAATATTATTGTGCTATTTTTCATATTAAAGTATGGTCTCACATTTTTTGAATATTGACAATACTTATAGCAAGGCAAGATATAGCATCAATATTATAAAATAAAATATTAGTTCTATTTCAAATTCAATTTTATAATTTGAGAGTTCATTCTTAGATTTGACAACTTTTCAAAAGTTGTCAAATCTATATTTAAAGACAATTTCTAAAAATTTAAGATGAAAAATGAAAAAGAATTTTCTAAAATATTTAGATGATAAAAACAGAGAACGTTATAAATCTTTGTTTCAAGTTATCTGGCAGCACTGGCAAAAACTCTTTTTTGCAATGATTTGCATGGTTGTTGTCGCAGCCTCAACTGCTGCATCAGCATATCTTGTAAAACCAATGCTTGATGATATTTTTGTCAATAAAGATAGCAATGGACTTCTTTTCATTCCAGTTGCAGCAATTACAGTTTTTCTACTAAAAGGAGTTGCAACTTACGGACAAAATTACTTGATGAGTTATGTTGGGGAACAGGTTATAAAGTCATTTAGAAATAGACTTTATGAAAATATTGTTAACCTTCCACTTGCCTTTTTTAATAAGGAAAAGACAGGCGTCTTGATGTCAAGGATTACTAATGACGTCAATATTGTCAAAGGAATGGTGTCAAGTGCAGTTACAAGTTTGTTGCGTGATTTTTTCACTGTAATTGGGCTAATATGCGTTATTTTCTATATGGATTGGAAACTTGCAGTATGGGCATTTTTAGTTCTTCCAGTAGCGTTCTATCCGATTATCGCTTTTGGCAGAAGGGTTCGTCGTTTTAGCACAGGGTGTCAGGAGGCAATGGCTGAAATTAACGTCTTTTTGCATGAGACATTTTCAGGCATAAAAGTTGTTAAGATATTTACAATGGAGTCTTATGAAAAAGAGAGATTTAAAGAAAAAACAGATACTCTTTTCAGGCTTGAGATGAAATCTGTTGTTGCAAAATCTCTCTCTTCTCCAATCATGGAGTTTTTAGGAGGAGTTGGCATTGCATTTATAATCTGGTTTGGAGGTTCAAGGGTTATTAGCGGAGTTTCAACTACTGGCACTTTTTTTTCGTTCCTAACAGCAGTAATGATGCTTTATGATCCTGTTAAAAAACTTACAAATCTTAATAATACAGTCCAAGAAGGGATTGCTGCTATTACAAGGATTTATGATATTATTGAGCAAAAACCTGAAATTGCGAGACCTGAAACTGGGCGGACTGTTGAGCAAAACCGCATGGAAATCACATTTGACAAGGTGTTTTTTAGATATATCAACGACCAAGATAGTAATAATGACAAGGATAATTCATGGGCATTAAGAGATATTAATCTCAGTGTTCAAACAGGAGAAGTAGTGGCTCTCGTAGGCATGAGTGGGGGTGGCAAAACTTCGCTTGTGAACCTTATTCCAAGATTTTATGATATTACAGAAGGGAGAATTACAATTGGAGGAGAGGATATTAGGGACATTCCACTTTCTTCACTTAGAAGCAAAATCTCCATTGTAACCCAAGAGCCAATCCTGTTTAATGAAAGTATTCGGGATAATATCCGTTACGGACGGCTTGATGCCTCTGATCACGATATAGAAGAGGCGGCCCGTTTTGCTTACGCCCACGATTTTATAACAGTATTTCCAAAAGGCTATGACACTGTAATAGGAGAGCTTGGCAACCGCCTTTCTGGTGGAGAGAAGCAGAGAATATGTATTGCAAGGGCATTAATAAAAGATGCCCCAATTTTGATCCTTGATGAGGCAACTTCAGCTCTTGATGTTGAAGCTGAAAAGATTGTCCAAAAAGCTCTTGCAAACCTGATGAAAGGTAGAACAACTTTTGTAATAGCTCATAGATTATCTACAATTGCCCATGCCAACAAAATTATCCTTATTAATAAAGGCGAAATAGTTGAGTCAGGCACTCATGCAGAACTTATGGCAATGGGTGGAGAGTATTTTAAGATGCAGGTTATGAATAAGTAAACCTTACGGCAAAGATAGTTAAGCAATAGAGGTAAAAAAAACAGATAAATAAATATGGAGAACAACCATGGCAATTTCCCAGCAACTTCTTGATATTTTAGTATGCCCCAAATGCAAAGGGGATATATATCTAACTGAAAAAAAAGATGGACTTGTATGCGAAGCGTGTCGTCTTATCTATGAAATACGGGACGATATTCCAATCATGTTGATTGAAGAGGCAAAACCCTTAGAAAAACATAAATAGAGTTGTAAAAACAATGACTATCCCAAAAGAGCCTGATAAGGCAAAATTAGTTATAAGTCTTTTTATGAACAACAAGAATATTGTTGAGTCTGCCCTTCCTGAACTTGAAAGGTTGTTTGGTGAAACTGACATGATAAGTGATTGGTTTAATTTTGATTTTACCGATTATTATTATGGAGAAATGGGTTCTCCACTGTTTCGCAAAGTTGCGGTATTCAAAGAGCTTATTCACCAGATTGACTTGGCAGAAATCAAGGAAAAGACAAATATTTTAGAAAAAAGATGGGCAATAAATGAAGAAACAGGCACCAAAAGAGCATTAAATATTGACCCGGGCTATCTTCTGCTTTCAAGATTTATCCTTGCAACTGGTAAAGATTATTCGCACAGAATATATATTGGCAGAGGTATTTACGCTGATCTAACCCTGATTTACAAAAAAGGTGGCTTTAAATCTCTTGAGTGGACATACCCTGATTATGCGTCAGTCGATATGTTCAATTTTCTTGAACAGGTGCGGGCAAAATATGCAAATGATTTAAAACAATTAAGGATAATCTAAATGATAAAAAGCATGACAGCATATTCAGAGGCTTCACATAATGAAAATTCTATCCAATGCAATGTGGAGATACGCTCATACAACAGCAAGAATTTAGATATTGCCCTCTATCTGCCAAGAGCATTTAATAGATACGAAGATGCCATTAAAAAACTTATTGCTGCAAAGCTCTCCCGTGGCAGAATTGAGATTCGTGTTGTAATTGAAGATCAATCTGATGATTGTGCAATGTTTCAGGTTGATATTCCAAGGGCATTGTCATATTACAAAGCACTCTTGCAGTTGAAAGAGCAACTTAATAGTCAATTCCCACTTGATTCTGGCTTTTCTACTGATTCAGGTATAACCATTCAGCAAATACTTGAAGGAAAAGATATGATTAAACCCGCTGAGAAGAGTCAAGATAACGATATTTTAATTTGGGAAACAATAGTAAAAAGTGTAGATAGTGCATTAAATAACCTCGAAGCTATGCGTAAGAATGAAGGAGAGAACCTTTCTAAAGATTTATTGGATCGATTAAATTATATTGAAACTGGTTTATTAAAAGTTGAAGAAGAAGCGTCTTTAATGCCAGCAATCTATAGAGATCGACTCATGGATAGAATTAAATTTCTGATAGGAACAAGCAAAGATAAAGTAAATACAGATAATATTACTGATAAAAAGATAGAAGATTTTGAACACCTTATTGATCCCGTAAGACTTGCTCAAGAGGTAGCTATTTTAGCAGATAAAAGCGATATTTCAGAAGAGATTGTAAGAGCAAGAAGCCATATAAGCCTATTTCGTGATATTATAAAATCAGATGAAGCGGGTGGAAGAAAGCTCAATTTTCTAATTCAAGAGTTTAATAGAGAATTTAATACAATGGGTTCAAAATCAGGAAAAGCTGAACTTTCACACATAGTTGTAGATTTGAAATCTGAACTTGAAAAGATAAGAGAACAGATTCAAAATATTGAATAGTTCTTACTGTAAATAATTCCGTGCTTTATTATGTTGGAATTTAGTAACTATCTGGCAGACAAATAAACAAATGGAGATTTATAGATGGCAAGCATAGAAATAATAGTTCGTGATGATGAAGGTAATATAATTAATCATAAGACACAGAAAAGC
>JADGBE010000084.1:0-2935 GCA_015231615.1 Desulfamplus sp.
AGAGTGAGCAATCAGATAGAGAAAAAATGCAATTGTCATTGCCCTGTCAGGGCATGATGATTCAAATACCTGTCAAAACTGCCTTGATATAGGTTTTGATGCCTATCTCTCAAAGCCAGTAAACAGCAGACAATTACGCGAATCAATTTTACAATTTTTTAAAAATCAAAATGATAATCAGGATACAAATAGCAAGCAGAACCATAAAAACCAAGTTGAGATTGATGCTGATCTTGAAGATTTAATTCCATCTTTTATGATCGATAAAAAATCTGAAATTGAACAGATAGAGGAGATGATTATAAAATCTGAATCCCCCTTTTTAACAGAGAATAGCTATAAAATAATTCAGAAATTGGGGCACAAACTTAAAGGCGGATTTAATATGTATGGTTTTAAAGAGCAAGCCTCAATTGGCTCTGCAATTGAAGAGGCAGCAAGAGAGCACGATTTTCAAGCAATCAAAAATAGCATAAATCTGCTGAAATCCTCTTTAAACAATATAGAGATACGATATGTTAATATAGATTAAAAATTTATACTTTTATAAAAAGGAGAGATTTAAATTATGGAAAACTTAAAGAAGATAATGGTTGTTGATGATGATCCAGCAGTTACTACTTTGCTTAAAACAAAACTTGAGAAGACTGGAAAGTTTATTGTTGTTTTTACCAATAAAGGAAAATTAGCCTTAGAGCTTGCCAAGACAGAAAAGCCAGACTTGATTGTGTGCGATATTGAGATGCCCGGTATGGACGGTGGTGATGTTGCTCGTTCATTAATGGACAATCAGGAGACTAAAGATATTCCAATTTTGTTTTGCTCTTCGCTTGTAATGCCCTCTGATACAAAAAATGGAATGGTTGGCAAACAGCACATGATGTCAAAAGCTGCAAAATTTAGTGATATACTGGCAAAAATAGAGTCTATGTTGTTGTAAAACAACTAAGCGGGGCGTTTAGATAAAGTAGGTTATGAGTAAATTAAAAGAAATTTGGGAAAGAGATTTGAACTTAAAATTTAGCCAAAGCACCATATTAAACAAGATATTAACTACTTTCATAATAGTTATTCTGTGTCTCTTATTTTTTTGTGCAAACCTTAAAGCATCTATTCCACAAGAGTTTAACTCCGAGCTTACAGATCGGGAAAGATATTTTATAACAAACTCTGGAGTTATCAGGGTTCATAATGAAACTGATTGGGCTCCGTTTAACTTTAATGAAAAGGGTGTTCCAAAGGGTTTTTCAATTGATTATATGACCCTTCTTGCACAAAAAACAGGTCTTGAGATCAAATTTATAAACGGACCATCATGGGATCAGTTTCTTGATATGATAAAACAAGGGGAGCTTGATGTAATGCTCAATATCGCCAAATCCCCTGAACGTGAAGAGTTTCTTCAATATACCCCCTCCTATGTCTCAATGATCCAGATGCTATACACAAGAGCTGACTTTCCAACCGTCTCTTCAATAAAAGAGTTATATGGCAAAAAATTTGCTGTTCCAAAAGGTTTTTTTCTTCAAGAGGTTCTTCAAAAGAATCACCCGCAGATAGAGATAGTTGAAGTGGCTGATACTTCTGCCTCTATTCGAGCTGTCTCTGTTGGCAAAGCTGATGCCCTTTTTGATCTTATGCCAGTTGTTGACTACATAACAAATCAGCTTCAGATAACAAACCTTAAAGTTGGAGGTGATCTTGGACTTGAGGAGAGCAAACCAATTCCATTGCACATTGGAGTCAGAAAGGAGATGAAAACCTTAGCCACTATTATTGATAAGGGAATGGCAGTTATATCAGAAGATGAGATACGAAAATTGCACGAAAAGTGGCTAACAGGCGAAAATAGCAACGATGGAGAGAAAAAAATATTTAAATCTACAACATCAACCAAACTTGTTCAGGTTGTTTTAACTAAAGAGGAGCAAGATTTTATTGATAATATTCCTGACAGAAAGATACGTTTAGGAGTTGACAACCTATCCCCTCCTTTTGAGTATATTGATGAGAATGGACTCTATTCTGGTATTAGTGCTGATTTTATAATTGAGGCTGCAAAGAGGCTTGGGCTTAATATTGTTCCAGAAAAGGATATTAAATGGACTGAGGCTGTTGAAAAGCTAAAGAGTGGTGAGATTGATGCTATTTCTAAAGTAACTCCATCATTAGTTCAAGCAAAGTTTATTAATTTTACCAAGCCATACATAACATTTCCATCAGTTATAGTTTCGCGAAAAGATAAGATTGTAAGTGGATTAAAAGAGCTGCATGGCTTAAAAGTTGGCGTGATTAAAGGGCAGATGGTTGAGGCAAATTTAAGGCGAGATTATCCAGAATTTCTTTTGCTAACTGCCCCTGATATTGAAACTGCACTTATTAAGCTCTCTGAGGGTAAGTTTGATGTCTTTATTGATAATTTAGGGGCTGTTGCTTACACGATTGAGCATCTTAGGATTGTAAATTTAAGGATTGCAGCTTCAACCCCCTATAACTACGATCTATCATTTGGTATCAGAAAAGATTGGTCGCTTCTTGCCTCAGCTTTGGATAAAGCATTGTCAAGCATGAGTGAGCAGGATAAGAGTGCAATAAAAAATCGCTGGTTAGCTATCAAATATGAGAAAGGTATTGATTGGTGGTTTTTTGGACCAATTGCTGCTCTTCTTTTAGGGACAACTATCTTTGTTCTGCTTTGGAATCGCCGACTTGGCAAAGCAATAAAAGAGCGTGAAAATATGGAGCGTAAAATAAAGGCTATGGGTCAGGCTATGGCTGACGCTCTTGTGATGCTTGACTCTCAAGGCTCTGTCAAGTTCTGGAATCAGGCAGCGGAGAAGCTCTTTGGTTATACAGAAGAAGAGGCAATGAACAGAGATTTTCACGATATGGCAGCCCCCTCTGAATTTATAGAGCGTATTAGAGCAGGGCTTAA
>JADGBE010000084.1:2945-11624 GCA_015231615.1 Desulfamplus sp.
TGCTGAGACTGGAGAAGGGGCTGTTTTGGGGGTAACAACTCAAATAACAGCAGTGAACCGTGCTGGGAAAAGTTTTCCTGTTGAAGTATCTCTCTCCCCTTTTCAGATTCAAGGAGAGTGGTTTGCAGTAGGATCTGTGCGAGATATAACAGAGCGGAAGAAAGCTGAAGAGGCTATAAAAGAGAGTGAAAAGCGTTTTCGTGGATATTTTGAGTATGGACAGATTGGAATGGCTGTTACTCACCCGCAAAAAGGTTGGATTGAGGCAAATAGACGGCTTCAAGATATGTTTGGTTATACGCTTGAAGAGCTGCGTCAAACAACATGGGCAGACATCACGCACCCTGACGACCTTCAAGAAGATATAAAAAATTTTGATCGTATGCTTGCAGGAGAGATAGATAATTATAGCATGGATAAACGGTTTATCCGCAAAGATGGCACTATTGTCTATACAAATATCTCAATCTCATGTTTGAGAAATCAAGATAATTCAGTTAATCTTGTTCTCTCTTCATATTTAGACATAACAGAGCGAAAAAAGACTCAAGATGAGATATTGGAGATTGCAAAACAGCACCAAAAGATTTTTGAAAGTTCGCCTCTGGGCATGATTCGTATAAATGCTGAAGGGACAATTATCAATTGCAATGAAAAATTTGTCTATTTGATGGGTTCAACTCGCGAACGGTTAATTGGTTTTAACTCTTTAAAGCAGGGACGAGATGAAGGAATGCAAGAGGCTCTTAGAATGGCAATTACAGGTGAAACCTCAGAATATGAGGCTAATTATACCTCTGCCACAGGAGGAAAAACTGTGCCTCTTCACATGAAATTCAACCCTGTAAATGCTGGACAGAATCCAACTGAAGTTATTGTAGCCTTAGAAGATATAACAGAGCGTAAAAATGCAGAACAGAAGCTAAAAGCACAGATGGAAGATTTAGAAAAATTTAGTCGTCTAACCATAAATCGAGAAGAGCGTATGATTAATCTAAAAGAGGAGATTAATCAGTTGAGAGAAGAGTTGGGTAAAGGGAAAAAATATAAGATCGTTGAATAATAAGGCAGTAGTTTTGCATTGAATATGAAAAGTTTAGAAAAATCAACAACATAAATAGAAAAGGCAATAATATGAATGCAGAAAAACAAAAAAATTCAAGCAGTAATCAGATTGATGGCAATTTAGCTTTGCAGATTCTACAGCAGATTCCAACCCCTGTTATGGCAGTTGACCCAAACTTGCAAATTATTTTTATGAATCAGGCTGGCTGTCGTTTTATTGGTAAAAACTTTGAGGAGATAAAGGGCACTCACTGCTACTCAATCTTTAACTCTACCCATTGCCAAACATCTGATTGCAGAATGAAAAAGGTTATTGATGGGGGGGAAAGATTCACAGCTCGTAATCAGGTCAACATAGATGATAGGGTGATTCATATAGAATATACAACAGCACCGCTTAAAGATGATAACGGTAACATAATAGGGGGAATAGAGTATATACTTGATAATACTGAACGGGTGAGACAAGAGCAGAAACTACGAGAACAAAATAAGATAATCATGGAGATATCAACCCCAGCGATAAAACTTTGGGACAGAATTGTGGTTATCCCTGTTGTTGGGGTAATTGATTCAATGCGTGCCCAGCAGATGATGGATACCATGCTAAAAGAGATTACACAGACCTCAGCCAAAGTTATTATTCTTGATATTCACGGAGTGGCTGCTGTTGATACTGCTGTTGCTAACCATCTGATTAAAATTGCAAAGGCGACAAAATTGATGGGGTGCCGCTGCATAATTTCAGGTATATCGCCAGCAGTGGCTCAAGCTATTGTCCAGTTGGGTATTGATCTTGGTGATATAAATACCAACTCAACACTTGAAGATGCTCTTTCTGACGCATTTGCACTGCTAAAATTTGAGGTAATCAGTAAAAAATAAGATAAAAATGGTCTGGAGCTGATAAACATGGGTGAGCGTTCGGTTCTATCAATGGTGAACATTCAGAGTATAAATGGCTGTATTATTGCCCCTTTAAATAGCGAAGTGCATGATGATTATATAGAGCTATTTCAAAGAGCTGTTTTAGAGAAGGTAAAATTGACCCGTTCAAAAGATGTCATTATTGATGTCTCTGCTGTAAAGTTTCTTGATTCATTTACCTTTGAGATGCTTAAAGAGTCTGCAAATATGATCTCCATGCTTGGGGCTTATGTTGTTTTTGTCGGGTTTCAACCTGGTGTTGCCTCTGCCCTTATCGATCTTGATGTGCAATTTGACAACATATTTACCGCAGTAACAATAGAAGATGGATTTGAACTGTTGGAGTATCAAAAATCTATTAAAATTGATGATATTTCTGATGAAAATATTGGCTATGAATAAAATTATTGAAGAGACAACTATTGATGTTTGCGAATCAGTTGACAATGCAGTTGTTATTTACACAACCAGACAGATGGCAGCTCAAATAGGATTTAATGAGGCTCAACAATTTTTGATAGCAACTGCAGCTTCAGAGCTATCAACCAATATTATCCGTTATGCTAAAAAAGGTTTTGTAATACTTAGGACTATTAGTAAAAACCATGATAGCAGAGGCATTGAGATTATTGCTAAAGACAATGGCTCTGGTATTGAAGATATAGACAGGGCAATGCAGGAGCATTTTAGCACTGGCAACAGTCTTGGTCTTGGGCTGCCGAGCGTAAAAAGAATAATGGACGAGTTCTTTATTGAATCCTCTCCTGAAAATGGGACTCTTGTTATTGCAAAGAAATGGAGATAATAACAGTTGGCTAAAATTGACTTTCATATTGCAAAACGCTCTCTTACTGGCTGGGAAGATGAGTGTGGAGATACTGGCGTTGCTGTCGTATCTGATGATCAATGT
Source organism: Desulfamplus sp. (assembly GCA_015231615.1). GTDB lineage: Bacteria > Desulfobacterota > Desulfobacteria > Desulfobacterales > Desulfobacteraceae > Desulfamplus. Next base: position 5,848 of record JADGBE010000084.1, read on the forward strand.
TTTGTGGCTCTTGTTGATGTTCTTGGGCATGGCAAAGAGGCTTATGATGTTGCTCTTATTGCAGAAAAATATCTATTAGAAAACTACCATTTAAATTTGATTGAAATAATCAAAGGTCTGCACGAGCATCTTAAAGGGACAAGGGGTGCAGTTGCAGCTTTGTGCCGAATCAACCTTAATGATGGAGTTCTGCTTTATTCAGGTATTGGCAACATCAACACGCGGGTTTTAAGTAGCCGAAATCTTATTTTAATGCCAAGAGATGGAATCATAGGCTATATGAGCAGCTCTCCAAAAGAGAGGCAGTTAAAACTCTACTCTGGCGATACCCTTATTTTGACATCTGATGGTGTGAAAGAGCATATAAATTTTGGAGATTACCCTGAACTTTTAAAGGGATCAGCTAACGAGATTGCAAACAATATGCTCGATCTTTTTAGTAAAGGCAATGATGACTCTTCGTGTATTGTTTTGAGGTATGGAATATGATTGAACTTGGCAGATTGACGATAGATAACACTAATACTCTACGTAAAACATTACGAAAGATTTACACATTATCTGAAGCATTGGGATATAACGATATTTATTCAGCAAGATTGACCACTGTATTTTCAGAACTTGCACGTGTTGGGTGCACTATTGCATCTGGAGCATCTCTTGCTGGTTTGGCGTAAGATTTCCCTCTTTAATAAGAATGGCTGGAATGTTTATCAACGCATTTAATGGAGTTTTAAGATCATGGCGGGCAATCTGCTCCATCTCTTCACGCAGACGAATATTATCTTTTAATATCTCGTTTTGCTGTTTCAGCTCTTTACGTGCAATCTGGAGTTCTAAATGATTTTTAATCCGTGATTTAACAATCGATGGGTTGATAGGTTTGGTGATATAATCAATAGCCCCAAGCTCAAGCCCTTTAGTCTCGTTAGTTACTTCACTCATGGCGGTTACAAAGATAATTGGAATATCATTAGTAGCTGGATTAGCTTTTAATCTTTTGCAGACTTCATAGCCGTCTATTTCTGGCATCATAATATCAAGGAGAATCAGATCAGGAGGATTCTCAGATACAGCCTCCAAAGCATCTTTACCATTCATGGCAACGCTCACATTATAATCATCGTCAAGAAGATCAGATAAAATATCTATATTCTCTTCAGTATCATCAACAACCAGAATGCTGCACTGTTTTACATCGTTCATAACTCACCTTTTCAAATATTGCTGGATAACTTCTCCACAATCTCCAAAGCCTCTTTAAACTTATATTTCCCAATCAATCGATCAAGCTCTTGCAATTTCGACTTAATCTCAACTGACCAATTAAATGCGTTTATCTCCTCCATAATCTCTTTGCATGGCTTTGGTTTTTTCTTCTGTAAGGCTGGCTCAAGTTTTTTCATAAATTCAACAAATTGGGGTGAGTCTCCCTGCTTTGAACCCTCTTTAGATTGCTCCTCTTTTTGACCTGAATTTGCAGATACAACAGAGAATAACACCTCAAGAGTTTTACGTAATGCTGCGTCAAATCTATCTATTAATGGGGCTAAATTTGTGTCTTGTGTATAGCCATCTGATTTAAGTGTTGCCTCAAGCTCTGCACCTATTGACTGCAGATCAGTTGCCCCAATTGTGCCAGCCACACCTTTTACTGTGTGGGCAAGCCTGACAGCAAGTTCTTGATCTTTCTGTTTAATGGCATCTTGAATCTTAATTGTGGTATCTTGATTATCTCGATGAAATTTGGTCAGAAGATTCAGATAAAGTTTCTTATTGCCACTAACTCTTGATAGACCAAGTTCTGTGTTTATCCCTTCAAGTAAAGATAGATTTAATTCAGGCTCTAAAGAGGCTAAACCAACACCATTTTTTGCCTTTGCCTCTATTTTGCTTAGGTATTCATCAGGCAAAGAGCGTTTAACTGGTTTTATCCACTTAACTAACGACTTAAAAACCTCTGATGGCTCTATGGGTTTGGTTACGTAGTCGTTCATGCCTATATTTAAAACATCTTCACGAACTCCGCTCATTGCATCTGCTGTCATGGCAATAATTGGAATCTCATCAACTATGCCAAACTCTTTTTCATAACTTCGTATCTCTTTGGTTGATGTTCGACCGTCCATCACTGGCATCATCAAATCCATCAGCACAACATCATACTTATTTTGTTCAGTTTGGATATTTTCAACAGAAGCTCTATATTTTTCAAAACCAATTTTACCGTTATCTGCAACATCAACAAAAAAACCCTCTTCGCTCAACAGTTCTATTGCTAACTGCTGATTAATTTCGTTATCTTCAACAAGCAGCAGACGAGCACCTCGAATATCGTCAAATCCATTAAGGAATTCAGATTTATTTATGCTTCTGTCGATTTTTTTATCTAATGCTTTGCCAAATGCGTTCATTATAGAATCAAACAAAAGAGATTGAGTTACAGGTTTGATCAAAAAACCATCAAGGCTTATCTGTTTTGCCTGCATCATCAAATCTTCACTTCCATTTGCTGTAACCATAACAATCTTGGGAATTTTTGTAAGCTCTGAATCATGCTGTATCTGTCTTGCAGTCTCAATTCCATCCATTACGGGCATCTGCCAGTCCATAAAAACGAGACCATAAGGCTGCTGACTTTGATTAGTTGAACCAACTTGCTCTTTTTGTCCGCTTAAACCAACTTGGTCTTTTTGCGTACTTGAAATAGCCTGAGCTTTGATCATTTTAAGAGCTTCTTTGCCTGATGAGGCTGTATCTGCATCAAAACCCAACTGTCCAAGGTAGCTTTTCAAAACCTGACGTGAGGCTTCGTTATCGTCAACAACAAGCATTCTCATCTCTTTAATATCTTCAGGCAGAACAAGAAGAGATTTTGCAACTTTATCATGCCGCCCAAACTTGGCAGTAAACCAGAATGTGCTCCCCTGACCCGATATACTGTCAACTCCAATCTCTCCGCCCATCATCTCGGAGAGTTTCTTACTGATGGTCAATCCAAGCCCTGTTCCGCCATATTTACGGGTAGTTGAGGCATCAGCCTGTTGGAATGACTGAAACAATTTTCCCCGCTGCTCTTCGGTTAAACCTATGCCTGTATCCTTAACAGCAAAACGGATAAAAGCCGTCTCGCTATCCACTTGAAGAGGTGTAATTGATAGAGTTATTTCACCTTGATCCGTAAATTTTACGGCATTGTTGGCAAGATTGAGCAGAATCTGTCCAAGTCTGAGAGGATCACCTTTTAAAGCTGTTGGCACATCTGATTCTATTTCAAATATCAGCTCAACACCTTTTTCCTGTGCTTTAAGAATTACCAAGCTGCCAAGATTGCTTAAAACATCACCTAAATCAAACTCAACTGACTCCATGTTCAGCTTGCCAGCCTCAATCTTTGAGAAATCTAAAATGTCGTTGATGATTCCAAGAAGGCTTTGAGCCGAAAGATAAACCTTGCTTATGTAATCTTTCTGTTTTGGGGAAAGTTCTGTTTTGAGTGCTAAATGGCTCAATCCGATAACGGCATTCATCGGGGTTCGTATTTCGTGGCTCATGTTGGCAAGAAAATCACTTTTTGCACGAGTTGCAGCTTCGGCAGAATCTTTGGCAATAATAAGACTTGCTTTCGTGGCTTCTAACTCCTCTGTTCGTTGTAATACTTTTTCCTCTAAAGATTGAGTATATTCCTGAATACGTGCAAACATAATGTCAAAATATTTTTCTAAAACATTAATCTCATTACGTTCTATATTTGGCTCTAATTTATAACCTTGCCTTTTATCGAATTTGGCATCTTGCTCTTTTTCTTCAGAGTCGTGAAATACCGATCTGCTTACTTTCTCAGTTAGTTTAACAAGCGGCTTTGTGATCTGTTTTGAAAGCAAAAGAACACCTAAAACACCGGCAATACTTGTAATAACTCCTAACACAATAGCTGCAAGCAACTCCTCTTTTTCTTCTTCTACCTCTAAATCTTCTAACACTTCTGATTTGTCAACTCCTACAGAATTTAACAAAAACGTACGAGTGCTTGTTGCTGACGATTACGGTATCATGCGATATACCATTATAAGTCTTTTGAATCAGATGGGATTGATAAATTGTATTGAGGCTGGTGATGGTCTTCAAGCTCTAAAAAAAATTCAATCTCAACAAATTGACCTTATTATTTCAGACCTGAATATGCCTTTTCAAAATGGATTAGAGATTTTAAAATATGTAAGGTCAGACGAGCGGTTAAAGCACATTCCATTTATAATGGTTACTGGAGAATCTGACAAAAAAGCAGTTATTCAAGCAGCAAAAATGGGAGTTACAGCTTTTATAGTAAAGCCTTTTTCTCCAGATATTCTAAGAAAAAAGATAGAGAGTCTTTTGCAATAAATATATTCATCAGAATTTCGCATTAATGAGAGGTTGAACGATTTAACAACTTTTAAAAAGTTGTTAAATCTATATCGAATTAAATCTATATGAGCTAACATCTAATTACGGTCATAACTTAAGAACTAATAAAGGAGATAATTATTATGATTACAAAAAAGCTTTGGATTGCGATTATTTGTTTCTGTTCTTTTCATTTGAGCATTGCATCAACTTATGCCCGTTCTTTAGAAGAGATAAAGAAATCAGGAGAGTTAAGATTATGTGTAGCTGGATCAAGCTACGAGCTTTACACAAAAACAGGAACTGCATTTGCAGAGAGTTTGGGAGTTAAGGCAAATGTGAAAAAATTAGAGGCATGGGATACACTTTTTCAGAATAAAGAGGGTGTAGTGGACAAAGAAGCCGTCTATACACCTTATCTTATGGAGATGGGAGAGTGTGATTGCTATCCTAATGATATGGTTATAAATGAATGGCGTCTGAAAAAAATGGATTTTGCAGCACTTTTTAAAACCCGCATGACCGTAGTTATCAACAAGGATAATCAGAATAATATCAAAAGCGAAGTTGATCTTAAAGGGAAACGGGCAGCTGTGATGAAAGGCACGAGCTACCACACATGGATGGAAGAGAAAAATAAAAAAGATTTTGCCGACAACCCTATTCAGATTACCTTGATGTCAACAGATGAGAGCATGAATGTGGTGGATAGCAAAACCGTTGACTTTACAATTATTGGAGCTGACGGGGCACTGAACTGGACACGAAACAAGGTTAAAAATTCAATGGTTGGATTTTTTGTTGGTCCTGTCAATCAGGTAGGATGGGGATTTAGAAAAGATGATAAAGAGCTGATTGAAGCTGCAAAAATATTTTTTGATTCTCAACGCAAGCTAAACTCTAAGTTTGATCTAATCTGGAAAGAGAAGGTCGGCATATCTCTTAGTGAGTTTAATCTTTTCATCACCAGCCTTCTTGGAGAATAAAGTTGTGAAAGGTAGCTTGAACATTAAAGATCGGTTTGTTGTCAATTTTATTAAAAATCGATCTCTTGGGGTCAAGTTTGCATTTTTTTCTGCATCTTTGATTGTTAGTGTTATCTCTATTTTCACCATTGTTATCTCTTTTTATCAGGCAGGTTCTTTAAAAGAGGAGCTTAATCTCCAGCTTAAATCAAATGTTTATTATGGCGTTGAAAATATTGAAAGATTTTATGAAGATATTGAAACTAAAATAGAATTGTGGAGTACGCAGCCAATTGTTAAGGTGTTTTTAAATAATCCAGCAATGGCTGCACTTTCATCTTCAGGATTATCCTCTTTTTTTACAGCTATTCGCTCAAAAGAGTTGTGGATTCAAGACATTCTATTAGTTGATAATGGTAAAGTGGT
>JADGBE010000085.1 GCA_015231615.1 Desulfamplus sp.
AAGAATACAATTAAATCATAAGGCAGAAAGTTTAATATTTTCTGCCTTTTTTGCTATATTGTTATTTTACGGTTTTTTGTATAGCTTCCCCTGCTTTTTCAATATCTTTACCTACCCCTTTGACAGTGTTACAACTTTGAATGGAAAAAATAATAAAACAGAGCGAAAATAACATTATTATAATTTTTTTCATTTTTTATATCTCCTACCTTTTGATCAAAATCCAAATTTTTTAAGAAATCTAATTTAATTTTTTATTGTGCTATGATAACATTTTTACATCTCTGAGTCAAAAACGCCCTTAAATGATAACAACTTATGATAATTAAACTATTAGACTGAAAAACATAATGATTCTAAATATTAAAACCAACTCCAGAACTGATATGGTTGATATAACCCATAAAATAGCAAAAGCTGTTGATGAATCAGGCATAAATAGAGGTCTTGTTCATATCTATTCAATGCACACAACTGCTGCAATAACTATAAATGAAAATGCAGACCCTGATGTTAAAAAAGACATTGCTAACGCACTTGATAAGTTGATTCCATGGGAAGACAACTATTATCATACAGAAGGCAATTCTGCTGCACATTTAAAGACAAGTTTAATAGGGACATCTGAGATTATTCCTATTGAAAACAACAAGTTAATACTTGGAACTTGGCAAGGTATCTTTTTATGTGAATTTGATGGTCCTCGCAATAGAAAAGTGTATATTACATTTTTACAATCATAACACTATGCCAATCTATTAACATCAATTTTATCAAACATTGGAAATGGGGGGTCTGTTTAGATATGGGGAAGAATCCAACGATCTTTTTTTATATGCACCATGCTTTTCTGGTATATAAAAAAGAGTATATCGCAATTTACATATATGGCTTTAACAAGAATGAGCAGGATAATATCAGCGATAAAGAGTTAAAGAAGATGGGAGTCTGGTAAACAAAAACCCACAGACTCTACTCAGGTATTACTTGAACTATTATCAAAATCTCCGCAGGCTCTTAATTTTAGAATCAACAGATAAGGAATATCTACAGTATGTATAATTTTCCAGAAACACAAAAGAAGCTAAAGAGCCGAATCTCAAGCTACAAGTCATCTCTTTTGAAGGAGATGAAGAAGTTCGGCTATATCAATGATGGTGCAGGTAAGAGATACTTACTTTTTTCCTTATATTTCGTATTAAATGAGATTGAGAAGACAAAAGACTATATTAAATGGTATGCAAAAGAGTTTTCAGACGATATTGGTGAGCCAATTCAACAGCTATGCTGGGCTTTAAGTCTCAAGAGAATGAATGATGAAGTAGGAGCAAAGAAGATGTTAGCAGAAACTATGCTGTCAAACCTCTACATCATACCTAAACTGCTTGAGCGAAAAATACAGGAACATGATATTTGGCATTCATCAAGCTATCAGAATATTGGATACTTTGACTATACACCAAAAGAAGTAATTGCTTCTATAACAGAAGAAGAAATCCAATGGATAGGTCAGGAGTATGACTCACCTGAATTTTCTCGCATAAGAGAGCGTTATATTGATATTTATTATAATCTAAAGACTACTAAAGAAATCGGTGAGAGGAAACGTCTTTTAGAAGAGTCTTATTCGCTTGTAGGCTCTCTTCAATAAAGCTATAATTTTACATTATATTTTAACACTGCCATAAATCACTGTCATCAAGGTAAACCTTTCTAACACCTCCAAAATCAGCGTTATAAACGTGGTTTTATTAATTGTTGACGCTGATTCTAAAAAGGTTTTAAGTGTTTATATACATAATTGAGTAAATATTAAGTTATCTCAGATTATAAAACCCTCAGTCAGAGTAAGTATCGGGTATATTAAACATTCGGGGGGTTGGTGGTAAGGTCGTTGTGTTACTTTTTTTCTTAGCGTATTTTTTAGTTCCATTGAGCTTCAAATCCCTGCATAGTTATAAAAAGCCAGAAACATTGATTTTCCGTGTTCACTGCGTAAATACAGGAATTTGGGTAGCATCCCCACTATAGTAAATAATTGTTATAAAGATATAAACTTGAATATCCAAAAGTTTAAAAATGGTGAGCTTTTTAGAAGCTGTAAGTTGATTGAATATATTTTTTGTATATAATTCTCCCCCCTACTGCATACGAGAGTAACAAAGCCTTTTTCCTTATTGAATAGACTTCCTGCAAAACTGGGAATTACCCCTTGATTTTATTGGCTAAAAATTTAGTTTTGCAGGAGGTCTAATATTATTTTTTAATACTCAATAAGGATGTTAAAAAGAGTTAAGTAAGTTTATAAAATTTAATAGGCATCATGTTGATAAAGCACAATGTCTTGTTATCAATATTTTTCTGGAAACATAAGATTAGCCGTTTTGAAGGCTTTAGCAATTGCTTTATCTCTTTTTTCTTTAATCTCCGCTGCATTTATTGCTTTTTCACAATCTGTATGCACTTGCAGATATGAGATAATAAATTCATTGCAATTATAACAACATTCCCATGATTGACCACCATCACAATCACCTTCAATTGTCATATATTGACCCAAATAAAGATAAGTATCCTTAGTCATATCATTGAATGGTTCTTTACACTCATTGAAAACAACAAGTACCTTTCCTGTATAACTGACAAAATCATAAGCCATTATTCTGTCAATAGAATAATTCAAAAGGTTTCTGTTAATATTCATCCAAGCATCTTGTTTTGGTAGATAAAAATCTGGTTGATAGTTATAAGTAACTTTATTACCAATCCTAATAGGTTCTTTTATATATTCATAGGATATTCCAAGTGTATCAAAAAATGCTGCCCATCTTGCATGAAGTACATTTCTGAATTTAATCTCCTTATAAGTTATACTATCAATATCTTTTATGATTTGATCAATCAGATTAACAGCCTCATAAGAATGCAGATTATAAAAATCAGCATTCTCTCTTACCTTGTAAGGAGCAAAATCTTCTCTTATTTTAGTAATAGTGTCATGCACATTTGCAACGAGAAAACAATGATTAAGATTTTGACCTATAGCTTGATATAGATTCATATCTCTATCATAAAGAATCAAGACCTGATCATTATTTTTTGTCTCTGCAATAGCTATAATACCAGGATCATGCTTCCTCAATTCTATAATATATTGTGAGTCAATAGTATTGTTTATCATTAATACTCTCCTATTTATTAATTTTAATTCAATTTTAAAGATATGCCAGATAGTCATATCTGACAGAATAAAAATATTACATTTATCGCCTTACTATATGATTAACATTTAGTGTTGGGGGGAGAGCGAATTTGTATGTTGGATATATATCCTATCATATAAAAATCCTTATTTCGTATTAGTTAAAAATTTCGTCATATTGAGCTTCTTTCCAATTGCAATGACTTGAAAAACATTCTTGTTTGGGGGGTTTTAAATTTTATGTTTAAAAAAAGACTAACACCCAAAGAATTAAAAACAATTCGAGTCGAATCGCTTTCTGTTTGGAATATTTGTGAATTGGGAAGATTGGGAAAAGTATTCAAAATACTTCTATTTTGTATTGAGCTTGAATCCATGTTCTACGATTGGATTATAAAAAAAGACTAACACCCAAAGAATTAAAAACAATTCGAGTCGAATCGCTTTCTGTTTGGAATATTTGTGAATTGGGAAGATTGGGAAAAGTATTCAAAATACTTCTATTTTGTATTTATTCTCGATTATTTACATATTGCTTTATAATCAGGGGTTATAAGGCGGATGTGAGAAGAGATAAATTAGTATCTATCCATTGCAAATTAGGCAAGTAAAGGTAATTTATTCCCCAAGATAGAGAGACATTCGCTGGCATTCGCACTGTGGATAAATTAAGGGTGTAATTGCACATTTAGGGAAAATCTGTCATAGGATTTTATCAAATGTCAGTACACCCAATTATCTTATGTGGGGTCTTGATTAGCTAACGAACAAAAAAACTCTACTTGTCTGTAGTGTTCTTTCAAGGTTCAGCTATCATATATAAAAATACTGGAAAGTGTTCAAACGTCAGAAAGTAACCACGACACTTAAATTTTGAAGAAACCGTAGTTCATTCTTTCTTAAGCTATATCCCAAATCATTACAATGACTTATCTATACAGATTTTTTAAAATCAAGCTCCACTGCATCTTTAACCCAATTCATAAAGATTTTGTGTGATTCTGATTCCCATTGATAGATTTTATCTTGAATCGTTTTAAATCTGCCTTTGAATATTTCATCAGGTTTATCTTTATCATGTATGGTGTTGAAGATCGGAGGTAGGTTGTATTTGAGCCTTAGCTTTTCAGCGTTCCATATTAATCTGTCTTGCCTGATCTGTTTCTGAGTTCTGTAACTTAACCCGTGGCAAAACCTACAAGCAATTATATTTTTATCATTGAAGTAAAGTGAATTGAATTTCTTTTTACAATTAGGGCAAAGCAGATACTTTCTACTCCTCCCTAAATATTCAAAATTTATAAGATTCAAAACAGTCTTGATTTTAATCTTACCTTCAGCAATTAAAATTAAAAATAATCTATCTCTCCTTAACACAGCTTTCAGAGTTGATTGATCTGGATAAGAAATTGAAAAGGCTGTCTCGTTTTTAAGGTGCTTCAAATTTTTAATATGAATTGCTCGTTGATGCTCTACAACTGGCTTGCCTGTCTTTGATGGTCTTCTACCTGCCCCCAATCGTCTTTTCATTTTAAAATACTCCTGTTCTAAATATCGAACAATTAAAAAAAGGGCAATTCCTGTTGCGACAATATAGTCGGTGGCGTTTGTGGTGGTTGCTTGTCTGCAATTCCAATTACTACATCAGACACAGGCAAAAGAATTATATTCTCAGAATCCTCTTTTTCAGATTCATCATTTTCAGATTCATCATCTAAGTAAAAAAAATCATAATCATCAGTTCTTTTTGATTTGAATCTCGTCTTTCTAAATTCGATTGATTTTCGTCTTTTATGTCTTGTATATGGCATATTATTTCAAACCTTTAAATTAATTCTCAATTAATAATAAAGCTGTCTATAGTTAATGCCTTCTGTCTATAGATAAAAGTCTTTTTGTCTATAGCTCGTTCAAAATATAACTATTTGATATTCTTAAAAATATTTGTGTCTGTCTATAGTGTCTATAGTTAAATTGAAAATTCTTTTAATAAAATAAAAAAACATCATATATATTTTTTTTATTTTTCTATTACCTATTTCTATCTATTATCTATAGACACTATAGACAACTATATACATTGTTAATAAAATCAAATAGTTAGCTGTCTATAGATTACATTTAATACTATAGACAGAGGGCATTTAGCTATAGACAGAAGGCATTTAGCTATAGACAGAAGTTGAATATTTTTAATCTCTAAAATGTTCTATGTCAGACATTGGTGTTTTTATATATTCCGCAAATTTTTCTCTGCACATTTGAAGATTTGGCAGAGTTCTTATGGATGCTCGACCATCTTTTGTTTTATATCCATATTTAATAAAGTTTACATTGCGGTGTTGGACAGGCTTTTTGAAACCTATTTTAATAAAAAAACTACCAAATTTATTTTCTTTAATAAGCTCTTTTATTGAATTTTCAGCACAGTAATTCAAATAATCTTTATGATGTTCTATAGATACAACTAAAATATCTCCGTTATCCCAATCACCTTCAAATTTAAACTCTGTCGAATAAAAAACTTCACCTTCTATCAACCTGTTAAACCAATAAGATTCTAAAGAATTAAAGTTATCTATTTTAGCATTCAACAAAGATTGATTTCTTATCAGTTTATTCACGTTTATATGAGAAACTTCTGTATTCAGCATGTCAAACATCATTGCTTCAATTCCACCATTTGAAATTTCGTTCCCTAAATCTTCAAAATAAGACTCTCCTTTTTCAAGTCCTTCATCTGACAACTCAAAAATTTGGAATCGTCTTTCATCTAAAGCAGCAGGAATGATAAAATTTTCATTACCAGCCAAATTAATGTTTAAAAGATTTTTCAACATGACAGTGGCTCTATATTTGGCTTCAATTGCCATCATGTCATCTGTTATCAAGCCTTTAAGAACTGATAGCTGTTTTGGTGTGAACATTCCAATAACTTCATTAGCAAATAGAAACAGGCAATCAGTAAAATGTTCATTAAAACGCCCTGTTAGCTCCTCCTCTTTTGTGAGTGCCTTATAATGTTTACCAAAACATTTTCCGATTGCATCAATAAATATATTCTTGCCCGCCCCCTGTTTTCCTCTAAAGCAAATACAAGTTCTGTGCTTAACTCCAGGGTGTTGAAACAGATTGGCATACCAAGCAAAAAGCCAATTAAATTCCTCCTCATTACCTCTACAAACAATATGCTTTAAGTGATATTTCATTTTAGACCAATCACCTTGTTTTGGGACGACGCCAAAACCTTGAAATATATTATAATAATCAGGATCGTTATTTGATGGATCAAAAATAAGTCCTTTATATTCTCTCCTGTCTTTAGAGTCCGCCCAATATCTACTTGCCTTCATTATCTTTTCTGGATTCTTTGGATCGGTCATAATTTCATTTGAATATCTTTCGTGAAAATTTTTGACTTGTGACAAAGTGAATGTTTTCCATTTATATATTGGATCAATTTCTTCATTTAAAATCTGAAAGTGTCCACCAATTGTTATTGCAGCATGATTTTTGTTGAACTGTTCAATTATTCGCTTAATATCTTCATATTCTGTTGAAAGAATATCTTTTCTCTTTTGAACTATATCTTTAAAAGCCTTAGCTCTAATTATCTTCTTCTTAACTATTTCTGTTTTATAAGATTCTGCTTTTTCTGGTGCTTCTTTTTGAAGAAGAATGTAAGCATCTATAAAATTACTATCTGAAACAGATTTATTTTCTATTCCTTTTTTAATAATCTCTTCTGCTTTCTCTATCTGTTTTTGTTTTGAGTAGTGAAGGAAATATTTCTTTTCTCCATGTGCGAAACTATGGATAAAAGGCTTACCTTTACCACTGCCGATATTCATATAAATCTTAGCTTTATCAACTTCTATATCTGGCTCATGTGGGTCGTTAAGTGTTTCTTTATCATATTTTTCAGGGTTATCAAGAATCTCATCAACTGTTATTGGATCAGGATAACTATCAAGATAAAGCTCAAAATCACCATACAGATCAAAGGTATTATTTCCGTTTTTACTGATAACTGATTCAGAAACTTTTCTTTTAAAATCCTCTACATTCCTATTGTCAGAAGGGTTTCTTTTGCTAAATTGCTCAATGGCTTTGTCCTCAATGTATTTGGCTTGAATAAGTTTAGCCTCATCTCGTTTAGCATCTTTAGCATCTTTAACCATCTGTTTATATTGACGTTCTTCTTCTTCTGAAATAGCAGGCAATACAGAGGGATCAAATATATTCCCTTCTATGTAAAAGGGTTGTGGTCTATGTTGTTGCAATCCTTCTTGAAGTTTTGCACCTGCAACAAAATCAATCCTCTCTGGTTTAAAAACAGTGTCATCAAATAAGACGTTCCTTTCAAGTAGAGAACCCGTCTTATCTATTTTTATATAACCATATCCATTTAACCAAACACGTATTTTAAAGATGTTCTTAAAACGTTGAATATCTGACCCTGATTTAAAAATCGTATATATATGTTTTCCTGAACCCTCATCACTCAAAACATTACCCTGACTGTCACTAATACAGCTTGAAGTTGAACAGGTAATCAGTTTACAGGCATCTTTAAAAGGTGGGATTACTTTAGATATAGCTTCAATCAGGGATTCATTATTAAAACTGTGCTGGTTTTCTGGTGGATCATGATCAATCATCACAAGAAAATTATGTGTTGTTGAATATTCAAATTCGCTTTTAGTTCTGGTTATCGTGTCGGGTTGACCTGTAAAATTCTTTTCTGAAACTATTTTAAAATTAGTTGGTAGATCATCTCTTTTGGGGACTCCGTGAACAATAGCTTGATTTGAGGTAAGCGATTGAATCAAATCAGAAAACTCATTTAAACCGTTTAGTGCTTTAACCTCGCCCGACCCTATCCACATTTTGCAATTAAAAGCTTGTTTTTTTAAAACTCCATCTTCCAATGTGATGTGCTTTGTCATGTCTCCATTATCTGAAGTGATTACTGTGCATTGAATCTTATCTTCCATGATGCCCCCTATAATCCCTTTTAAGCTCTACATTGAGGAACATCTTGAAGTAATGTGCATTCCTATCAAAGACTCCTGAAACTATCCATCGGGGTTGCGGTTTCAGTGCGGTCGTGTAATGTGAAGCGTAAAGATAACAGGCATAAAAACGGTCAAAGGGAACTTTATTGATATTGTCAACCACTAATACATCTGTTTCATCTAAGGTCTCTTGCTGATCTACTGTCAAACTGATAGGATGGTCGAAAGTGATTTTCTCATCGGACAAATTGAAGATACTATCAAGTGTTGTTCCTGATTCGCTGTCATTAGACATAAATAGAACCTTTTTGCCCTCGTTCTCTAATGCTTTGATAGCCATCTGTAAGGCTGTTGTCTTGCCTGTTCCTGATTCACCAAAAAGATAGACTGAGCTTTCAGTTTTAATAACCTTCCTCATCAAAACTTGTTGATAAATATCTGGATTGATGTTATTTTTATTAAAATAGTTTTGTATTGTTGTTAAAGTCTGGTCAGACTCCACAATCTGACCAGACTGATTTTTTTCATATCCCATAATTAAACTCTCCTGCCTTTTGTTGTTCTTGTTTGATTTCCTCAATTAACTCTTCTATTCTCTTTCTTAATCCATTACTTGGTGTTTTTGACCCTCCTAAAATGTTAAACAGATAACCTTGAGAAATTCCCAACAATTTAGAAATCTCGATAGTATTAAATTTTCTAAGAGTCTCAAATTCTCTTGGTGGCTCATATTGCTTCTTTAATTTTGCCAAAAGCTGGCTCTTTGATTCCATGACAAAACCTCCTGTTTGATAGTTAATTTACAGTTAATAATAATCTTATATGAACTCTCAAAATTAATCAAATTTAGACTTGTGGTGTAATTTTAGCTGAATATTTAGTCTTAATTCTGCTGACTATGGCTTCATCAATTGTGTATTTGTTACACACATCTTTAACTATCATTCCATTTTTAATATCTTCAAATACTTGCATCTCAAATATTTTATTCTCCTCTTTTGTTCGTCTTTGCTTGATGATGCGTTGTGGTTGTTGTGGTTGTTCTTCTTGTTGGATTGATACGGTTTCAATAGGCAACTCAAGTTGGTTATTTGGATATTCTGAAGGGTCTGGAAGGTTTAACTTGATGTCTGTTTCTGTTTTGGTGGATTGGTCTTGTTGTGGAGGTTCATCTGTTGGGCTATCAAAAATTTTAAACACGATCTCTTTAACAATGTCTTTTACTTCTAATCTACTGTTGATACTCTGAAGGGCATAACCAATGATCTGACCAGATGAAATTGTTAGCCTGCTTGCTTTTTTTATATCGTTTAGGAATTGGAATTTAATAACGCCATGAATTACTCGAAGCTGATGTTGAATATCAAGCATCTACACTTAACAGTTTCTGGCGTTATTAACTTCTCATTCTTAACTTATCAAAAACGATATAAAAAAACTTTTTCTTATCTTTTTTGTTTTTCTCATAAAAAATCAGCATTGTTACAATTATAATAAAAATATTGATTGTCAAATTTTGATTTTATATTAGTGGGTTGTGTGTTGGGGAGGGTTTGGGTTACTTCAACACTCTTGAATATCCAAAAACTGTCAGAAGGTCAAAATCTTCAAGTGCTTAAAACTACTACATAGTTATAGTTTTTGTTTCAGTTTTCGTTGTTGTGGAAGTAGTTTAGAACTTTTAGTGTTTCATGTGAAACACTAATGATATTAAGTTTCCATATTTGTCTTCATGGAAATATCTTATAAATCATCAAAATTGCAGCCATCGGTCAAAATCTGTCATACGGATTTAAAGAAGATAAAAGCTGAGGTTGGTAGTATGAAATCAAGAGAGGGATTGAGAAGATAAAAAGGTAATTTGACTGTATCTGGCAGATTGGCTACTCTTCTCTATTGGCTCAACAGGCTCTGCTGGCTCATTTGGTTCTACTGGTTCAACCTTTTTATCATAGCCTATCAAAAATAATATCAATAAAGCCAACAAAACCAGCATGATATACTTAAACATCGCAAATCTGCCTGATATTATAGCACCACACTCGGGGCAGACTTTGGTGTCATTACTAAAATAATAACCGCATTTTTTACAGCGTATCATGGTTTTAGTGGTCATGGTTTTATCTTTTGAAGTTAGCTCCTGCTATGCGGGTATAGTAGATGGTTTATTCTTCTTATCCTGTTTCAATTTACGCTTTTCTTTCAGGGTATGTTCAGATTTCTTCTGCTCTTCCTTCTTGCCTTTGTCTTTGCTTCCCTTGTCACCCATGTCTTTTTCTCCTTTGGTGTTATCAGTTAAAGTAGCTGCCAGCTACCTCAAAAACCTCTGTTCGTTCGGCATAAATAATATCCATGCCGATTTTAAACCGCCATAAGATATTTCTCAATACTCTCAATCTTGCTTATAAGTTCTTCTACAGGCTTAACAGCCTGAATATCCCTCTTTAATTCTTCCAATTGATATTCAATATCCAGCTTTGTTTTCTCTTCAAGGTATGAATGTTTAAACTCATTATTAGCCAATTGTTTCTCTAAGTATTTCTGTGCCGTATTCATTTCTCACCTCTAAAGACCTTACGAATTAATATAGCTTTTTCAATTTCATTGTCAGGCGTCTTCTGCTCTTTTTTGATAAAACCATGAGTGAAAATTATCTTTGCATTCGACTCATAGAAATAAAAGCTCCTTGCTATACGGTTGTCAAAACTTACCCTGAGTTCAAATATGCCGTCCCTTATATTCTTGGATAGATTTTCCTTTGGCTGTATTCTATTATTTTTTAGCTCAATCAACTTATCAATATATGCGAAGACTTTCGCACGTTCTTTTACAGCAAGGCTATCTAAAAATTCTATCATTGGAACTTTATCATTGATTGTGGCAAAATCATAAGTAAAAATCATTTGCATAAGTTATCCCATACTTCACTATTGTTGCTGACAATCCTCATAACTGATTGGTAAGCGGTTTAACTCATCTCTATAAAATTTCCATTGTGGCAGATAGTGTTCCATAAAGTTGTAAAAGCGTGCGTTATGGTGTCTTTCCAAAAGATGTAT
>JADGBE010000086.1 GCA_015231615.1 Desulfamplus sp.
ACTTTTCAACGATCCGAAAGAGGGCAAACGCTGAATATTTTGACGTCCCAACTCAATCCTTTAAAAATGCTATATTAATAACAAAAATAGAATGTTGCAAGCCCCCAAAATCGATATAATGTCTATTCCTAAGTAAAACAACAGGCGTAGATAATAGCTATCATATTGACTTAAAAATAACCGTAAAAGTTGTTCCCATTCCAAGTTTGCTTTCAACATCTATGAAACCTTGATATGAATCGACAAGTCTATGGATAATTGAAAGTCCAAGACCTGTACCATAGGATTTTGTGGTGAAAAAAGGGTTAAATACAGAATCAATATCGTTTTGGTCAATACCGCAGCCATTATCACTGACCTTAAGAAATATCCTACCGTCTTTTATCTTAAAGAGGTTTATACCTATCCACCCAATATATTCAAAGCTATCTAATGACTCTTGAATATAATCAGCTCGTTTAGTATGAATTGATTCTGCACCATTTTTGATAAGATTCCATAGAATCTGTCTGAAATGGTCAGTATCTATCTTAATAGACAAAGAGTCATCAAGATTCATTTCAAATTCAATCTCTCTGCTACACAAACTTTTCTCAACTTCTGGCGAAGAGCTGTTACGACAAATAGCATCTTGTTTAAATAGAGCTACTGTATCTTCAATCTCACGAGAAATGTTAATCTCTTTTGAAGTCGTAATAGATGGTTTTGCAAATAAAAGAAAATCCGTAACAATTCTGGATAAACGCTCTGTCTCACGTAACACAATCTTCATCAATTTGTGATTAGGTGTACCGGGTTTTGAATCTTCTTTTAACATTTGAATAGCCCCGGATAGAGAAGCTAATGGATTTTTAATCTCATGTGCCATACCAGCAGCAAGCTCTCCCATTGTTGCCATTTTTTCAACTCTCTTAAGGTGATCTTCCATAAGTTTCAACTCTTTTTTAGCAATCTTTGCTTGAAGTGCTAAAAAGCCACTTAAGACGGCTACTGAGAAACAGGCTATCATCACTATAACAATTCTATAAATAATGTGATTCCATGCAACTTGGGACGAAAGATATCCGTTAGTAACAAGAGGGGCAATAACTCCATAATACTCAAGATCAATTAAAATTCCATATTGAAGGCTACACAATGTCGCAATAATAAGACTGCCCTTACGAAATAGAAGTGAGCTTGAAGCAATAATAACTACAAGATAGATAAATGTGAATATGCTTTGGAATCCACCAGTAATAAAAATAATGGCACTTACTGTAAAAGAGTCAACTGTAAGCTGAATATATGCAAATAGAGGATTGGTAGAAAATTTCTTAAAAAGTAACCCATAAATAACAGATAAAAGAAGAATAAAAAGAGAGAGAAAATAAACTACCACAAAAGGTATTGCATCAAATGGAAGAGATTCATTTGTGGAGAATATAAGCGTGGAAAATATCAAAATAATAGCAAATACTATCCTAAAAGAGATAAGCCACTTTAATCCACGCTGTATTTCAAGGTTATTTATCATTAATTAATAATTCTATGACTTTAGTGAAGTTTTATCATACTATTAATATTATGCTTTCTTTTTGTTTGCTAACCAATAGCCCCAGCAATACTGAATATTGGTAGATACATTGCGATTACAAGTCCTCCAATAACAACTCCAAGAAAAACAAGCATAAAAGGCTCGATCATAGCTGTCATGTTGCTGACTGCCTGATCCACCTCATCATCGTAAAAATCAGCGATCTTACCAAGCATTATATCTAAAGCACCAGTAGATTCACCAACCGAGATCATTGAGCATACCATAGATGGAAAAACTCCGCTTTCAAGAAGAGGATCAGCCATAGATCGACCTTCTGCAATACCGCCTTTTACATCTGTTATTGCAAATTCCACTGTTTTGTTGCCTGCTGTCCTTGCAACAATATCAAGGGCTTCAAGTATAGATACACCGCTCGACATCATCGTTCCCATAGTCCTTGTAAACTTTGCAACGGCAACCTTTTTTATCAGTAAACCAAAAACGGGTAGCTTTAACGCCATATCATCCATGATTATTCTCCCTTTATCATTTTTATATGCCCTTTTTATAAGAGAGAGAAATACCACCAAACCAATGATGATAAATGCAATATATTTCATAACAAAATTACTCATAGCAATAACCATAAGGGTGAGCCCGGGTAAGGTCGCCCCCATTCCTTCAAACATATCTTTAAAAACTGGAATAACAAAAACCATAATAACTCCAACAACGATAGCCGCAATTGCAAGAGTTACAGCAGGATAGGTCATAGCCCCTTTAACTTGCTTTTTTAACTTTGACATCTTTTCCATATATGCAGATAATCTTCTAAGTATTATATCCAAAATACCGCCGGCCTCTCCAGCCGCAACCATGTTTACAAAAAGATCATCAAATATTTTTGGAAATTTTTTCAAAGCATCTGCAAAGGTTTCTCCAGTTTCAACAGACTCTTTAATTTTTTTTAATACTTTTTTGAATGTAACATTTTCCTGCTGAGAATGGAGAATATCAAGACACTGCAAAAGCGGAAGACCTGCATCAATCATGGTTGAAAATTGTCGGCAAAAGATAATGACATCAATTTCTGTTACCTTAGGTTGCAAAAAAGCAACGTTTTCAAAAATATCTTTTGGTTTTTCCTTTACTTTAATTGGTTTTAGTTTTCTTCTCTGAAGACTTGATCTGACATGATCAGGCTCATTTGCCTCCATTTCACCTTTTACTGTTCTATTTTTTGAATTTTTAGCTGTCCATACAAAAACTTTCATTAATCCTCCTTTATAGGTTTTAGCATTGGCGATATGCCTATCTTTTTATTTTGGACTATCAGAAAAAAAACTATCTATATTTAATGCAATTTCTCCCAGAAGATTTAGCAAGATAGAGAGCTTCATCAGCTTTATTCATAAGTTTATCAAGTGTTTGTGAATCTTTATTAGCCGCATATAGCAAATTATCCTCTATTGAAAAACTATCATCATTCTCATTTAGATGTTCCATCTTTATATTTAACTCACTCATTCCAATGCTAATTGTGCAATTTACAGCTTTATTGTCAATATGCCAAGTTGACTCTTCAACACTTTTACGGATTCTCTCTGCTACAAGTAGTGCATCATTAAATGAGGTTTCAACAAGTAAGGCTGAAAACTCCTCGCCGCCAATTCTTCCAAAAAGATCATGCACTCTCAAATTATCAAGGCAAGTTAGAGCTACGTTTTTCAAAATTTGATCACCTGCCTGATGTCCATAGGTGTCATTTATATTTTTAAAGTGGTCAATATCCATCATCATAAAATTGAGTGAGTGATTATATCTTTTGGCACGACTTAACTCTTCTTCAGCCCGCTCAATAAAGTGCCTTCGATTACTAACGCCCGTCAAAAAATCTTGGGTCGCCATTTTTTGATAACTTAATGAGATAGATTTTAGCTCCTCTTCATATTCCTTTCTTCTCTCAATCTCCTCCTCAAGTAGTTTTTGAGTTTTACGAAGAGATATATGAGTATTTACTCTGGCTAAAATTTCATCTGTCTGAAAAGGCTTGGTAATGTAGTCAACTGCCCCAAGCTCAAATGCCTTTACCTTATCTGAAGTTGCATCTATAGCACTTATGAATATAACAGGTATATCTTTGGTCAGCTCACTCTCTTTAAGTTTTTGACAAACTTCATATCCATCCATTTCAGGCATCATAATATCAAGCAAAATTAAATCTGGTAATATGGACAAGGCTGACTGTAAAGCTAAAGCACCACTTGGTGCAGGACGAACCTTGTATCCACGCATACTTAAAATAGCAATTAAAAGGCGAAGATTTTGAGGATTGTCATCAACAACAAGTATATTTCCAATTGGTTGGTTGATTGTGTTTATGTCTGTTTTTTCTGTGCCACTCTCTTTAAGAGGATTTTCACTAATAAAACGATTTGAACTCAGATTTGCACTCAATTGCTCACTACCTTTAATTTGGTCTATATCTTTTTGATTATCCATTATTGCTTATCTAAAACCTCCATTATTTCATTATATTTGAAGTCAGAAGCAAGTTTTGAGATATATCTTGCAATATCTGGGTATTCCAAATTTATCTCATCTATAAGTTGTTCAATTTTATCTAAATCAAGGTCAATTAATGCCTGTTTAATATTTGCAATAAATTGTTTGGGTAGGATATTGAAATTATCTGGTTCTCTTTTATTAGAGATTCTATTTGACAATAATAGAGTATCAATATCTCTTTTGGCAAATTGTTCTAAAGAGCTTCTTAAACCTGATGAGTTGCATTTATCTTCAGATTCATAGATATACTTTACACCAATATATCTTGCAATAGCATCAAAAATCTCATTTTCAAGAAATGGTTTTCTTATAAAATCATCGCATCCTGCTTCTAAAACAAGTTGTTTTTGCTCTTCAAAGGCACTTGCAGTAAGGGCAATTATAGTTACTTTTTTTGTTGGTGCGTATTGAGATACTCCATTCCCCGCTTCGCTCTTCCCATTTGCCTCCTCAATCTGCCTTATTCTTCGGCATGATTCATACCCATCCATAACTGGCATTCGCATATCCATCCATATTAAATGAGGCTTCCATGATTCAAATATTTCAACACCTTCAAGCCCATTTGAGGCAATACGCACTTCAAACCCTACGGACAAAAGAAGTTTACTCAAAAGCGTCTGGTTGTCAGGGTTATCTTCAACAATCAAGATTTTGTAGGATATTTGTTCAGGTTCAAGAGTAACAACTTTGCGACACGCTGATTTTTTCATCTCTTTTAAAATTATATTTGCTATCTCAACATTAATAGAAAAACGAAACAGAGAACCTTTATTAACAATGCTCTCAACTGTGATTTCTCCACCCATCAAACGGACATACTCTTGACTGATTGACAGCCCAAGCCCTGTCCCTTCGCTTGTTTTCATTCCCGAGTTGGTTCGCATAAATTTTTGGAACAGCTTTTTAATATCTTCGTCAGATACGCCAATACCACTATCTTCAACTTCAAACAATATTACTCCGTTGTTTGGAATACCATCTATCTTATTGCATATCTGACACTTAATCCTGAGTGAAACTCTCCCATGCTTTGTAAATTTAACAGCATTCACAAGAAGGTTTATAATGATTTGACGGAGTTTTTGCTGATCTGACCTAATATATTGAGGAATTGCGGGATCAATATCAACTATCAACTCAAGCCCCTTAGCTACAGCACGAGATTGAGTCATGGCAATTATATCTTGTATCATCTGAAAAAAGTCAAAATCTTCATACTGCACTTCCACTTTTCCAGCTTCAATCTTTGACACCTCTAAAATATCATTAATCA
This sequence comes from Desulfamplus sp., assembly GCA_015231615.1. Taxonomy (GTDB): domain Bacteria; phylum Desulfobacterota; class Desulfobacteria; order Desulfobacterales; family Desulfobacteraceae; genus Desulfamplus. The sequence goes on from JADGBE010000086.1 coordinate 5,364, forward strand.
ATGTGAGAAGGTGCATACCGCTCCTCATAATTGTGCTGACAGTCTCACGCTGATTCTCAGTAGCATCTTTATCTCTGCCCATCAACTGGCTAAAACCTATAATTGCATTAAGAGGGGTTCTTAACTCATGGCTCATGTTTGCAAGAAAATTGCTCTTTGCACGGTTTGCAGACTCCGCCTCTTGTCTTGCAGACTCCGCCTCTTGTCTTGCAGACTCCGCCTCTTGTCTTGCAGACTCCGCCTCTTGTCTTGCCAAGTCAGTCTCTTTTAATGCTAACTCCGACTCTTTTAAAGCGTATTCAGCTCTTTGTTCAGCTTTTTTCCTTATATGAATCTCTTGGTTAAGAGCCTCATAATTTCTTTTAAGCTGTAAAATCATCATATTAAATGAATTAGCCAAATCACCAACTTCATCTTTAAGAGCAACATTAACATATTGGGTAAAATCTCCGTCAGCAACAGCAACAGCAGCATCTTTAAGATCAATAATTGATTTTGCGTATCGTCTTGCAATAATTAGCCCTAAAGAGATGGATACTAACATTATAAATAGATAGGCAACTAACATCTTTTTCTGCAAATTTAAAATTGGAGACAGCACACGGTTTACATGGTTTCCAATAAAAATACACCAGTTAATATTATCAAGAGGTAAGATGTGAGTTCCTTTATTATGGGTATGATCTGTAGCATGAGAGTGTGCGTATAGTTTATCAACACCTCCCTCTTTTATAATAAAATATCCACTGTTTCTTGTTAAATAGTCGTGTTGTTCTTTTAACTCGTCTCTATCCTCTTTTGTATGGTGTATTGAAAATTTATTATGTTGTATGACTTTATCACTCTTCAATGGTAATGATGCTTTAAAAAAAGCGTGTTCTGAAATATCATCAAAAAAGCTAAATGGTTTATTTGAATAGATAAGTTTTCCATCTTGGGTTGCTAATTTTATATCTGTATATTCATATCGATCTGTTATTGCCTCAACTTCCCTCATTATCCAGCGTGATGATAAAACAGCATTTACAACACCAATAATATTGCCATTTTTATCGTTAATACTTATTGCGATAGTAAGTCCATATCCTATATCTTGTGATTCAGACAAATTAGATTTTAAGGCAATTTGCTCGGCAATTGTGTCATACTCTATTTCAGATATATAAACTCCTTGTTTAACAGCTTTTTGCCACCACTCTTCATCTCCATGATAGTAGTCATCTGTAAGACTTGTAGCCGCAATTGTTACTCCAAATGAGTTGGTAAGATAAAGTTTTGAAAAAACACTCCTGCCTTGATGCTTTTGGTAAAAAGTAAAGAACATATCTTTAAGGATATGAGATGTCTCATTTTCAAGGGTATCTTGTATTAATGGGGGGGGAGATATTTTTTCAGACTTTTTTTCTAAACCCTCTTTACTTAATTGAGCCATAAACTCTTTCCAAATTAGATCGTTTTTAGATATAAAAATATCTCTGTTTTCTATTTGTGATAACTGACTATTTGAATTTTTAAGAGGGGTTGTAATAACTGGTCTTGTTTCTAAATTTTGGAGGGTTTCAATTTTATTATTAATGATAGTAGCCAATGTGCCGTGCATCACATTGGCAATACTTACCATATTTTGACCATAAGACTCTTCTAAAGCATTGCTACTCATCTTTATAGTGTAGAGAGTAAGCATTGATAACAAAAAAATCCAAATCGTTAACATGATAGCTACTTTAGAGCGAATCCCAATTTTGCCCATAATTCGCGATTCTTCCTTATACTACCTGTAAATTATCTCTCCATTTTTAATCTGTGCTGGAAAAAGAGGAAACAAAATATCTTTTGACCCTCTTTTTAGCTCAACATTCCCAAAAACTCCAGAATAGACAAAACCCTTATCAAAGATTGCCTTCACGCTATCTCTATCCATTGGTTTATCCTCTAAAAGACCAATAAAAATACGGATAAAATCATATCCGTTTGCTGAATATTGAGTAAAAGGTTTTTTATACCTCTCTTCATAACGCCTTTTCACCTCATCTGCAAAAGGATAATTCTTATTGTAAAGTGCTGGGGCAGTTACATGAATACCATTTGACTCTGGTATAGATGTAACTGATGGAAGTGTTGCGGTTGTAGTAGAAATAATATCCCCTTTATAATTAATTGCACGTAATGCCTTTAATATCGCGATAATATGAACATCAAACCCAATAACCAAAACAGCATTGGTATCTTTTACAGCATCTACATTATTTGAAAAATCCTTGCTGCCAGATGGAAATGGAGATTGAACAACGGAAATGTTTTTCTCTTTAGCTCGGTTATTAATATCTTTGAATACTGAACTGCCATAGGGGTCATCAATATAAATAATCCCTATTTTAGGTTCTATTTCCACCCCATATTTTGAGGGAGAGGATTCTTTATTTATCTCCCCCTCTTTTTTGAGGTTTTGATTTTTGCTTATTTCAAGAAAAATATTAGTCATTGGCAGAGCCTCATGCTCTGCTGTTGTCCAATAACGATATACCCATTCCCGATTTTTAGTAAGCTCTGGAACAGTTGCGACAAGTCCAACAAGCAATCTCTGTTTTGCCTCAGCTATAGGAGCAAGTTTCATAGATAAAAAACTTAAAGAGCTAACAATCACTAATGGTTGAGCCTTATCAAGTTCATCAAATACCTCTTTGGCAACCTTTTCAGATTCAGAGCTATTAGTTGCAACAGCGTTTCTAACCATTATTTCAATTTTACGTCCATTTATTCCACCTTGCTGATTTATCTCATCAGTAGCAAGAAGAAGCCCATCTCTTACCTCTTCACCTACATAAGCAGCAGGTCCACTCAAAGCAAGAGCAGCACCAATACTAACTGGAGGTTCCTCTTTAGTGCAGGAGAAAAAAATAAAAATAGAAGAAAAAATAGCTAATGTCATTACAGCAAATGGTATCTTTATAATTTGTATTTTCATAATTTTTCTCCTACTCTTTAATCATCTTTTTTCCATTGGAACGTAGTCTCTTATAGTTTCGCCAATATACACCTGTCTTGGTCTGCTTATTCTTTGATTTGGATCAAGAGCATCTTCTCTCCATTGGGCAATCCAGCCCGGAAGTCTTCCTATTGCAAACATAACTGTAAACATTTTGGTAGGAATCCCCATTGCACGAAGCACAATTCCGCTATAAAAATCAACATTTGGATAGAGGTTTTTTTCCTTAAAATAGGCATCATTTAACGCTGCCTCTTCAAGCTCCATTGCAATGTCAAGCAGAGGATCCTTAATCTGAAATTTTTTAAGAATTTTGTCGCACATTTTTTTCATTATTTTAGCTCTTGGATCGTAAGTTTTATAAACTCTGTGTCCAAAACCCATGAGCTTAAATGGATCGTTTTTATCTTTTGCCTTTTCAATTACTTGGGCAGGTGTGATTTTATCGGTTTCCATAGTTTCAAGCATTTGTATAACTGCCTGATTTGCCCCCCCGTGAAGAGGTCCCCAAAGAGCTGAGATTCCAGCAGATAGGGCTGCATATATATTTACCTTTCCACTTCCAACAACCCTAACTGCCGCAGTTGAGCAGTTTTGCTCGTGATCAGCGTGAAGTATCCAAAAGGCATTTAGTGCATCAACAAGGTCCTGCTCAACTCTATATGGGATAACAGGGTTATCAAACATCATGTGAAGAAAGTTGGCACAGTATGAGTAATCTGGTCTTGGATATACTGTAGCGTGTCCTCTTGAAATCTTATATGCCATCGCAGCCATTGTTCTTACCTTTGAGATGATACGCAGAAAAGTTTTGTTTACATCATCTTCTAAATCAACAAGCTCTGGGTAGAAACTTCTCAAGGCATTTACCATAGCTGACAAAATACCCATAGGATGTGCTTTGCTTGGGAAATTTTGGTAAAAGAACTTCATATCTTCGTGAAGCATTGAGAAGTCGTTGAGCATAACGCTTGTTCGTGTAAGAGCATCTCTGTCAGGCAGGTAGCCATTTATAAGAAGAAACGCTGTTTCAACAAATGTTGACTTTTCAGCAAGTTGCTCAATTGGAATACCTCTATATCGTAATATTCCCTTCTCTCCGTCCATAAAAGTGATCGCACTTTTGCAACTGCCAGTATTGCCAAATCCAGGGTCAAAGGTAATTAGACCACTTTCTTGACGTAGTTTTTGTATGTCAATTGCTCTTTCACCTTCAGTTCCAATAATCACAGGTAGTTTATACTCTTTTCCGTCAATCAGCAAAGTTGCAAATTCAGCCATTCTTTCCTATCTCCCTTTTTCAATTTTACTTTGTTTTTAACCGTTCTACTTTTAATGTTACTTTGTTTGACCGCTCTCCTTGTGGTACTGGAACTTGTGCAAAGATGGCGTATCTTTACGAAAAGGGAAAACTTGCTATTGGTGAGCCATACCTACACGCAAGCATTATAGACACAGTGTTTACAGGAAAGATAATTGGAGAGACTTTAGTTGGAGATAGAAGAGCAATCTTGCCTGAAATTACAGGAAGGGCATATATCACGGGTTTTCATAATTTTATTGTTCAAAAAAACGATCCTTTTAAAGAGGGGTTTGTATTGTAATTATAAAGAACTCATTTTTCAGGTCAGAAACTAAAGGAGTAAAAATGAACGAACAATATTCCAAAGTAAAAAAGGCTTGCCGAACAATTTTCCCAATGGGTTTTGGCGTTCGGAAAGTCGATGATGGAGTTATAATATTGGAATTCATAGACTTAGCTTTCAATGAAACAGATAACTTAGAAGTTATAGCTTCAATAGCTATAACTGAAAAGAAAGTGAAACATCTTATTGAGTCATTGAAAGAAGCTATTGACGGAGGCAATGATGATTGAGATTCAAAATAATATTGAACCCTATCATCCTTATTTAACAGTAATCTATTCTTATCCGTTAATGAAGTCATTTATTCAAATTCCCAAAAATGTCAAAACAGAGTTTGAGCATAAAAATAAGAAAAAAGAATATTCTGTTTATCAATTTCAAAATATTAAAGAGGAACTATTTTGGGAATTAGATATAAACACTCTCAAAAATTATTTAGACAAAGCAGTAAGTTATAATGATCTTGTAGAATTTGGGAAAAATAGATTTCCAATATACTTATTTGATCGTCTGACCGAGTTAAAACAGTTGGAAGAAGAAGGAGAGATTTCTTTAGATTCACTTAAAAGTATGCTACTTTTTCTTATTTCAATAAAGAACTTAAAAAAACCTGTGATAACATTAAATGATATGGGAATTTTTCAAGCCAGTTGGAAAAAAGACAGAAACAATTTATTAACAACGAGTTTTACTGAAAACTGGTCTCTTAATTATGTGCTTTTCAGACCAAGCCGTTACGCATCCGAGCGGATCATACTGAACGGTGTTATGAATGTGTTAGACTTTAAAGATTATCTGATTGATATAGGCATTAAAATTCATAGAGAAAAATAAAATGAATGAAATCAATAAAGGCAATGTTGCTCGTTATTGTAAACCATCTTCATTAGGTGAAGATGGATGTCCTACAAGTTCCGCATTTCAAAGACGCCCAAATCGAAATGAAGGTTATCTTTCTGTATATCTTCTTGAGTTTTTCAAAAATCAAAATACCTATGAAAAAGAAAATGTTGTCGAAGTCAAAAAAGAAATGGAAAAACATTCCAATTTCGATTTAAAGAAAAATGGTTTGTTTGCAGTTATTAATATTGAACAATCTAAAGATTATATACTGAAAGAGATACAAAAACTAATTTCTTACAGAGGGTTGAGACTTCCTCATTGTGGAATATTTCATGATCATGATGATCTTGTAATTTCTGAACTCCTTGTTGAATGTATTATAAAGATTCACTGAAATCATAGAATAATATAGTTGATTATAGCTAAATATTGTATTATATTA
>JADGBE010000087.1 GCA_015231615.1 Desulfamplus sp.
AAATGGGACGAATGATAAAAGATGTTTTCCGCCTGATGCCATCTCGAAAACATATGGTGGAAGATTAATGGGTAGATTGGAGTCCACACCTGCTCTTTCACACAAATATTGTTCTTGTTGAGTCCTTGCCCAAAAGTCAATAACTAAAAACTTGAACATCGAGTGATATAAATGCCCTTGAATCACGGATAAAATCATGAGCCAATCCAAAGAAAAAGAATCTGAATGTGGTGTCAGGCTTGACCTTAATAATCCTGTTTTTCAACGGCAATTATTTTCTCTTCAAAAAAGCGAACAGTTCTCTGCATCCTGATCATAATTCAGCCTATTTATAGTATTCAAAACTAAAATCCCATCATAGAACCAAGCTGATAGATAATAACAGCAAAGGTGAATGCAAAAGTTGTATTAAATAGAATCGAAAAGAGACCCCATCTCCATGAGCCAGACTCCCTTGAGATACATACGACAGCTACAAAACATGGTGAGTAAAACATTGTAAATATAATAAGGCTTATTGCTGTTAAGGGTCTAAAATCAGGTGAATTAGATAGCTGTTTTGCAAGAGTATCTGACTGTTCAGGATCAACATCGCTTAATGAGTATGCTGTTCCAAGAGTTGAGACAACCACCTCTTTTGCTGCAAACCCACCAAGTAAGGCAATATTAATGCGCCAATCAAAACCAGCAAATTGAGTTATGTTTTCTATTGAAGAGCCAATGCGTCCAGCAATTGAGTACTTTAAAGCTGTCTCTGGTGTTTTGTTTTGAATATCAGCAGGAACAGATGGAAAGGTCATCATTGCCCATAAAACAATAGAGATTCCTAAAATCACCGTGCCAGCTTTTTTTATATATTGCCATGTTCGCTCCCATGTATGAATCAAAAGACTTGTAAATGTAGGAAGTCGATACGAAGGTAGCTCCATTACAAATGGAGTAGATTGCCCTTTTATAATTGTTGATCTAAATAGTTTTGCAGCAGCAAGTGCACCTATCCAAGCTATTAGTGTAATCAAAAACATGAAAAAAGCTCTATGTTCTTGAAAAAATGCGGCAATTAAAAGAATAAAAACGGGAAGTTTTGCCCCACAATTCATAAATGGAACTGTCAAAAGTGTGGCAAGTCGCTCTTTTGGAGATTTTAAAGTTCTTGTTGCCATAATTCCCGGAACAGCACAGCCTCCGGCAATTCCACCACTTATGATAAATGGCATAACCGAACTTCCATGAAGACCAAAAACTCTGAACACTCTATCAAGCATATACGCAACCCTTGCAAGGTAACCAGAATCTTCAAGAATTGCGATAAAGAAAAACATAAACATTATAAGAGGGACAAAACCAAGAACACCGCCTACACCATCAATAACTCCTGAGATAACAAGAGATTTTACTAACCCATCAGCCATAATGCTATCTACTGAAGATGATAGTAAACCAAATAACCCTTCAAGCCATGAAACAGGAAGTTCACTATAGGCAAAGGTAAAATGATACATTGAATAGATTATGGCAACCATTATAGCCGGACCTAAAAATCTATGCGTCAGCACCTTATCAATTTTATCTGATGTTCTCAGTTTTTCGCTGTCATAATGATGATGAACAACTCCTTGTTTAAGAAGAGAATTTATATATCCATAACGCCTGTCAGCTATAACTGCTTCTGGATAGGTCTCTTCTGTTTGCTGTAGATGTTCTGAAACTCCCGTAACTATTTGGGAAATTTTTTGAATAAATTTAGTATCACATCTTTGGGATATTTGTTTAAAAATATTGCATCTATTTGGATCGCACTTGCAAGTATCACACAAAACTCGATCAAACAAATCTCCGTGCTTCTGTGCAAGTTTTATAATCTGCTCGTCATTTTCCAAAAATTTTAAAGCTACCCAGCGACTTGGGTATTTGTCAGTCAAGAAGCTATATTCATTAACAATTTTTTCAATATCAAGAATTGCATTATCAATATCATTGCCATATGAGATTTTTATTAAAGATAACAAGTGATTATGATTAATCTTACTATTGCTTTGTTGATTATTACTATTATTAGATGTATCAAAAATTTTAGATATAGTCTCTATAAGCTCTATAGCGCCCTTTTTTCCATCTCTTGCAACTGTAGCAGCAATAGGCACACCAAGGAGTTTTGATAGCTTTTCAATGTCAATAGTTATTCCACGCTTTTTTGCAACATCCATCATATTAAGAGCTATACAAACAGGCAGTCCCATCTCCATAATCTGCAATGATAAATATAGATTTCTCTCCAAATTTGAGGCATCTACAATGTTTATAACCATATCAGGCTTTTCAAGGGCAAGAAAATCACGGGCAACAACCTCTTCAAGAGAGTAAGCTGTAAGAGAGTATGTACCGGGAAGATCAACAACATTGAATCTTTTATCGTCAAAGGTGAACGTTCCGCATTTTTTCTCAACAGTTACCCCAGGATAGTTACCAACGTGTTGATGCGCCCCTGTTAATGCGTTAAATAGAGTTGTTTTCCCTGAATTTGGATTACCTGCAAGAGCAATAGTTGTTTCCATTTATATTATTTCCTTTTAAGATTCTAACTCTACCATTATGTAATCCGCTTCATTATTTCTTAGTGTCAGAGTAAAGCCCATGATTCTTATTGCAACGGGATCATAAAGAGGAGCTCTGCCTTGAATTGATATTGAAGCACCGGGAACAAGACCCATATCTCTTATCCTTCGCCCCATTTCACCGTTTGCATTAACAGATAGAATTATCCCTCTCTGGTTATCCTTCATCTCTCTTAAAGCTATTTTAGATTTTATGTTCATTCTATTCATAATAAACTCCTTGTATTGAACGCTTATTGAATCCAACTTAAATTATGATATTGATAACCTTGAACCTCATATCTTACTTCAAACTTTTATATTAACTATATTCCTAAAACTGTTATAGAAATAGATTTTAATTTTGACCAAATGATAATGTTAGATATACCAAACTTTATTTTAAATCAAGATATTTTTTTGATATTTAAAAAAATGTGATGTTGACGAAAAAGATATGTTTATGTAAGTTATAAAAAAATAGAACCATAAAATTTAAATCAGAATAATTTTAAATAATGACAGAATAAGAGAATGACCACAATGACAGATAAAATGGATTTGACAGAGAGTCTTGAAGATTACCTTGAAATTATCTTAAAACTTCAAGAGAAAAATCGAGTGGCACGATCCAAAGACATTGCAGAAAATATGGGAATTCAGAGAGGCTCTGTAACAAGTATGCTCAAAAACCTTACTGAAAAAGAGCTTATTAACTATGAACCTTATGGGTATGTAACTTTAACAGATAAAGGGAAAAAAATAGCTCTTGAAATCACACAAAGACACTCCATAATAAAAGATTTTTTAACACGGGTAATACAAATTGCCCCAGAAAAAGCTAATATTATGGCGTGTAGAATGGAACATAGTATTGATCGCGAATCTATTGACAAGTTAGTGCAATTTGTGGAGTTTATCGATCGCTGTCCAAGGAGTGGGCAAAATTGGATCAACTCTTTTATAGAATTTTGCTCTCATGGTCAAAAAGGGTGGCAAGAGTGTATGGATTGCCTAAAATCATGCGAAAGTCGCCATATTGCAAACAAATCCAACTTGAAATAACCTCTATACCTTGATAGATATAATAAATAAAACAAGCTCTTATATAAATTTTAAGGATTACTAAAATGAAAAAATATTTGATAATTGGTAATGGTATTGCTGGCACAACAGCAGCAGAAGAGATACGGAAACATGATACAGAAGGAGAGATTACTTTGATAACCAAAGAGTCTCTACCTTTATATAGCCGTATAAGATTACCCGACTTTCTTTGTGGCAAAATTGGTGAAAAAGAGCTGATAATTAAAAATCAGGAGTGGCATGACAAACACAATATTAAGCTAATAAATGGTGTTGAAGTTGAGAAAATTGATTTTGATAATAAAAAAGTTTTCTCCAAAAAATCTGCCCAAATAGATAAAATAGATAAAACAAAAAACTCTAAAAATGTGGATAGTGATACACAAGATGGCTTTATATTTGAATTTGATTCACTGTTATTTGCAGTTGGGAGTAAATCTTTTATCCCACTTATAAAAGGAAATGAATTTGGAGGAGTCTTCACCTTAAGAACAGTCGATGATGCAAAATTAATTATAAAAAGGCTACAAATAGATAACGCAAAAGATAACATTAAAACAACCCCAAAAACAAATGACGATAAGAAAATTGTTATTGATAATCCTAAAGAGGTAGTGGTAATTGGTGGCGGTCTTTTAGGGCTTGAAGCTGCTGCTGCTATTATTCACGCTGGGATTAAAGTTACTGTGGTTGAATTTTGCGATAGATTACTTCCACGTCAATTAGACTATCAAGGGGCAAAACTTCTTCAAATCTTTCTTGAGAAGATGGGATTTCTCTTTAGATTGGGAGAAGGGACAGAGGAGATAATAGGCAAAATATCTGAAAATGCTGAAAAACTTGCAACCGTCATCAAAGGGTTAAAATTTAAACCTCAGGTTGCAGGAGTTAAACTTAAGTCAGGAGATATAATCAAAACTAACTTAGTTCTCTTTTCTGCTGGGGTTCGTCCTGATTTATCATTAATGCCAGATCAGTCAACAACTGACTTAGACATACAATTTAATGCCTGTGCTATGACAAACAAAAGCATATCAGTAAATAAAGGTGTTGTTGTAAATGAACGAATGGAGACCTCAATTCCATCAATCTATGCTGCTGGCGATGTAGCTGAATATGACGGCGTTAATTTTTGTATTTGGCAAGAGGCTATGGAGCAAGGTCGAGTTGCTGGAAGTAACATGGCTGGTAAAGAGGCTACCTATAAAAATGTTCCTCCATCAAATATATTAAAAGTTGCTGGAATAGCAGTTGCTTCAGCAGGTGAGATAGATGTTGATAGAAAAATGGAGTCAGAGATAATTTCAACAGAATCTATTTACAAAAAAATAGTTAAAGATAAAAATGGTAAAATCGTGGGTTGTATAATGGTTGGAGATACATCAGATTTTAATAAAATCGTTAAACAAATGAGAAACGAGGGATAATCTAACTTGTGAGAAAAATAGCTATATGGGCAATTACATCAGGAGGCTTGCAAATTGGTTTGAAACTTTTAAAAGCTCTACCAAATAGTGTTCTCTTTATCTCTAATACGATTGCTAAATTATCACAAGCTCAAGATACTACTAATGCTATAGTATTTGATAAACTTGCAGTAATATTTCAACAACATTTCACAAGCTATGATGCTCATATTTGTATTTTTTCAACAGGGATTGCAGTAAGAGTGGTAGCACCTCTCATTAAATCAAAAATTAGTGATCCAGCAGTTGTTGTTATCGATGATAAAGGCTTTCATGCTATCAGTCTTATATCTGGACATCTTGGTGGTGCAAATGAGTTGGCTCTTGAGGTCGGACAACTAACTGGTGCAGCCCCTGTTATTACTACAGCTACAGATATTAATAACCTACCATCAATTGATATGGTGGCAAAGAAGCAAAACCTATTTATTGAAAATCCTGATATGATAAAAAAGGTCAACATGGCATTTCTTCATAGAGAAAAGATTGTCTTGTTCGATCCTTTTAACCTTCTAAAACCGCATATACCTCATGAGTTTTTGTGTGAAACCCAATCTCAAGAACTCCTATTTAACACCCAATCTCAGAAAAAAATATTTGAAATGACATCTCAAAAAATTCTATCTGAAACAACATCTCAAGAAGTTTTATTTGGAATGACATCTCAAGAAGTTCAACCTAAAGTAGAGGTTTTATGCTCTGATGTAGTTGATGTCGTTTCACATGAAACAAATCACCATTCTAAAAGTAAATTTGTTGAAAATACCCTTATTTTACGTCCTCTATCACTTTTTGTTGGTATGGGGTGCAACAGAGGAACAACAAAGTCCGAGCTGTTAGAACTATTAATAACGTCCTTTAATGAGCATAACTTATCAATAAACAGCGTTGCAGCACTTGCCACAACATCAATAAAACAAGATGAGAAAGGTCTTTTAGAACTTAGCTATGAGTTGGGTAAACCAATAAAATTTTATGATAAAACAGAATTAAATTCAGTCAAAACCATTCAAAATCCATCAAAGATGGTGGAAAAACATATTGGAGTAAAAAACGTATGCGAAGCAGCAGCGATTCTTGCAGCAGAGAAGGGCAAATTGATTGTGCCAAAAATAAAACAAGGGAATGCAACCCTTGCAGTGGCAAGAATAGTGTTATGAAAGATAGAAAACTTTTTGTAATAGGAACAGGTCCCGGAGATTTAAACCACATCTCAAGAAGAGCTATTGAGCTTTTACAAGCATCGGATTGTGTCGCAGGATACACAACCTACATCGATCTTATTAAAGATGTTATAAAAGATAAAAAGATAATCTCAACTGGAATGACAAAAGAGGTTGATAGAGTTGAACTTGCTATTGATGAAGCATTAAAAGGTAATAGCTGCTCTATTGTTTCTGGTGGAGATGCTGGGATTTATGCAATGGCTGGTTTAGTTTTTGAAATCTGCCAAAAAAGGGGTATTAGGTTAATTAGACATGGAGCAGAAAATAGTTCTGAATTAAATAACTCTATTAAACAAGATTTAGCATCTGAAAGAGAAAATTGCCTTGAGCTTGAAGTTGTTCCGGGTATTCCAGCCCTTGCTGCTGGGGCATCTCTTCTTGGTGCACCTCTAACCCATGATTTTGCTGTTATAAGTTTAAGCGATCTTTTAACTTCTTGGGATAAAATAGAAAAACGGATTTCTGCTGCGGCTGCGGCTGATTTTGTAATTGTTATTTATAACCCCAAAAGCAAAAAAAGAGATTGGCAACTTACAAGGGCAAAAGAGTTAATTATGGCTCACAGAGATGGAGATACTCCAGTTGGAGTGGTTACATCTGCCATGAGAGAAGATCAAACAATCAAAATAACTACATTGAAAGATATGGATATAGCAGATGTAGGAATGCAGACAATTTTGTTTGTTGGCAATGAAAGCTCTATTCAATATCTTGATTTTATGTTTACTCCAAGAGGTTATGCAGAAAAATATGCTATCTAAAGTAGTAGATAGCTATCACCACCCAGCAATTCTAATTTTGAAAATAGAGTTCCTACTGTAAATAAATCCGTGCCGTTTCCGTTTAGAAATTATATTCAATTTTTCTTCTGATCAATAGAGTAGATGTTGTAAAAAGATATATATCAATCTATTTTTAAGAAATCATAACCTACAAAATAGCCAAATATAGATACACAAAAAAACTTTGGTAGAGTAGCACAGAATTATTTACAGAAACAGTTATTTTAAGAGATAAAATAGAAATTTATTAACATTCACAATTTATAGTTTATTAAGATAGTTAGAAATATATCTTAAAAGTTAATATTTATGACAAATCACAATATTATTCTTACAGGATTCATGGGAACAGGTAAGACCACAGTGGGCAAACTTTTAGCAAATATGCTTGAGTATAAGTTTGTCGATACTGATGAGATAATTATCTCTCGTAGCTTTATGACTATTTCTGAAATATTCAAGAGTAAGGGTGAGGCTGCTTTTAGGCAAATGGAACGAGAGCTTGCTTTAGAGTTATCACAGCAAAATAGGCTTGTAATTTCAACAGGTGGAGGAATGTTGCTTGATAGTTTTAATGCGGAACTCTTTGAAGGAAAAAATAAAACTTCACCAGGGGCAAAAGGAAAAATATTCTCTCTTTTTGCCGATGTTGACGAAATTCTTACACGTGTCTCATCTGATAGCACAATAGAAAGACCTTTGCTAAAGGTTGATAATCCAAAAGAGCGAATAACAAGGCTACTGCAAGAACGAAAAGAGAGTTATGGACGTTTTATTCAAATAAATACAACGAGCATCACTCCTGAAACGGTTTGCAACATTATCATTAACTTGCTGGATTAAAAGCCATTTATTTACAACACAAGTTCTCGAACAAACTGCGTAAGATGGTTAAGATTCATACAGGTACGTATTTCGTGGCAATGAGGCTTGTAGGCAAAAATTTCACTGTCTCCACTATTCCAAGTATTATGAGGTTCGGGATTTAGCCAGATAACTCGTCTGGATTTTTCTCTTATTTGACCAAGTATATGAGCCTGAGGATTGAGGTAATTAGATCTGCCATCTCCCATGATTATTACGGTCGTTTTGTGATTTAAAATGTGTTGGTATCTATTTTGAAAGTTTTTTAGAGCTGCACCATAATCTGTGTGTTCACTGGTATTTATGATATTACTATTCAATATACTATCAATAGCTCTATTTAATTTATTTTGTGAATTGTTAGAATTAAAATCATTCTTTTGAAAATAGTCGGTTATCTCAACAAGTTGAGAAACAAATACAAAACTTCTGACTTGTGTAAAACATTCTTGTAGAGCATATAGAACATTTAGCATAAATTTTGCTGAAGACCAGACAGAACCAGATATATCGCAAAGAACTACAATAGAACTTTTATTTAGTGGTTTATCTTTAAATTTTATATCTAATGGGACTCCTTGATATTTTCCTGAATTGCGAAGAGTTTTTTTTATATCAATATTACCTCTTTTTTTAATACTAAAACGTCTGCTTGCCTGATCTTTAAGTTTTCTTGCAAATAACTCTATAACATCCATTACCTCTCCTATTTCAATTTCACTTAAAGAAGAGAACGATCTCTGTCCAATATTTTCGCCATTTGATATTCTATGCTTTATTTCCAAAAGAGTTTCGTTATTCTCCCTTGGCTCGTAAGTTAAAAGATTGTAAGCATTATCAAGAATTGTGTTAAAATGTTTATTAAGGATCTTTATACTTTCTTGATCTAAGTTATCAAAGTTTGTGCCGATAAGCTGTGAGATTTTCCCTCTTATCTGATTTATAGCAAGCATAATCCCAAGTTTTGAAGATAGTTGATCCATATTTGATTTGAAAAATTTTTGCTGCCTAACAGCCATTATATTAAGTTTGTGAATCATATTTAAAAATTCTGATGGTTTGCCACGTAAAAATTCTATTAAGGTTTTTGTTGCTGTTGAACCCTTTTTAGAGTTAATATTTATATCATCAACACCATCAATTTGATTTTCAGGCCCAATATCTACATAGTTATTGTCTTGATTTTTTTCCACAATATCCATAATTTTATTGAATGTGCCTGCAAGATGTGTAAAAGTATTCTCTGAATTTACAGGCTTTACGCCATGAAAAAAAAGATCATATAAAGAGTTAAATCGGCTCTGATCTCGCCTACTTTTTGCATAGTTACTTTGCAAAACCGTCCTAAACTCCTTTTCATCAAGTGGATCAATAAGACTAAGATGACGAATCGAGTCTAAGACCTCACTTGTTGAGACTCTAAGTCCATAGGAACGGCAACAGGTTGTAAATTCAATTATGGTATCAATCATTGTTTTTTATCTATTTTTAATTTTTATTGTTCTGTTTTTTATATTAATCTAAATTATTTTTTGAAATAATTTCCATATCTTCTTAAATGAAAGGTTAATATAGATTAATTTTTCTGGTTGTCAGCATATCTATATTATAGTAGTGATAATCGTAAATATATGATTATTTTTATTTGTGAATAATTATTATAGTATTTAAGTGATAGGCAACATAATAAAAACAACCTTAAACAAGAGAGTTGGCTATGAATCTTCAAGGTGATTTTGAAGGCTTGTTTTTAACAAGTATCCTTCAGCTTTTGTGCAATGATCAGAAAACAGGTCTGCTGAGAGTAACAAGTGGAGATAATGAGTGTAAAGTCTTTTTTGAGGAAGGAACCATTGTGTATGCTTCTGGTTCACACAAAGAGTCTCGGCTTGGTTATATCTTGAGGCAAGATGGTATTATTTCAGCAGAACAGTTGCAAAAATGTCTTGAGCTTGGACGTGAGCAAAAAGTATCTCTTGGAAAAATACTCGTTGACAAGGGATATGTAACTATGAGTACCCTTAAAAAATATAACACAAAACAGGTAGAGGAGATTCTATATAGCCTCTTGCTCTGGAAAAAGGGGAAATTTGAATATAAAGATATTAAGCTCAATTTGGAAGGAATGGTTATAACTCAGCTCAATCCGATGAAACTAATCCTTGAGGCATCAAGGCGGATTGATGAGTTGTCTGTATTAAACACAGTTATTACAAGCGAATCTCTGGTTTTTAAAATTTCAGGGCATGTTCAAAATAAAGAAGATGAGATAAGATTAAATGCCAATGAGTGGAGAATTTTATCCTTAATTGACGGTAACCGTACTATCAAACAGATAGTTTCGCAAAGCGGTTATGATGACTTTGCTGTTTATAAGATTATATTTTCTCTTAACTCTTATGGACTTATTGAAAAGAAAGACGAGATACAGCTAAGTGATAGTCGAGCTGGTAAAGAGGAGTATTCTGCTGTTATTACTGTATATAATGATATTCTTCAATCTATTCTCAAAAATATTGAGAGTGAGCTTGGAGGAAGAGCATCATCACTTTTTCACGAGATAAAGGCAAATCTTTCGGACGATTATAGGCAACTTCTTGAAGATTATCATCCTACAAATCATACGAGTTCTAATCTTAAGTCAATTATCGAAAAGATAGATTCACTTGGTAGTGAAGAGGAGAGTGGAAAAGAGATTCTAATTAATGGTTTTAATGCTTATACAACACTTGTCTTGAGAAAAATTGCAAGTATTCTTGGAAACAATCCAATGCAAAATATATTGAAAGAGATTGAAAATATAATTGGATATGTCAAAAAATACCATGCTGAATCATTGGAAAAGAGTAGGATTGTTAATGATGTTGCTGATATTATCAACAGTATGACATCTCAAAAAAGTGGTAGTGAATCAAAAAAACCTAAAGGTAAAGGTCTGTTTTCACTTTTTAGTTAATTAGTATAATTGATCTTTTTAAGGAGCTATAAAAATATATAGCAACATATTAGACATTATACCGATTTTAAAAATCTTGAATTGTGACTTCCTTCCAAGGGCGGAATTTTAATCTCAAGTTGTGAAGCCCACAAGCAATCTCCATAACCAGATCTCTAAAACCTCTGACC
>JADGBE010000088.1 GCA_015231615.1 Desulfamplus sp.
CGCCAATTAATGAACTGGCAAGATATTAGAAAACATTACCCTGAACAGTGGCTTTTAGTAGAAGCTATAAAAGCCCATTCTGAAGCTGGCAAGCGTATATTAGAGCAGATTTCAGTTATTAACACTTATCTTGACTCTTTAAGTGCTATGAATGGCTATAAAATCCTAAAGCGTGAAGCCCCAGATCGTGAACTATTTGTTTTTCATACAAGCCGTGAAGATTTAGACATCTCTGAACGTCAATGGTTAGGAATTCGGGGGGGTAAATGAAAATACGCCTTCAAAACGGCTTGTTGTTTGCTGATGTTTCTATAATACATTACGGAAAAAAATTAGATATTTATAATGTAATTGTTGATACAGGTTCAACGGGAACTATTTTTTCAATAGATAAAGTTGCAGATGCAGACATAAAGCCAGAGCCTTATGATCCAGTTCGAGAAATCAGGGGTGTCGGTGGAACAGAATTTGTTTTTATAAAACAAGTAGATAAGCTGACACTAGGTGATTTTGAAATTAATAATTTTGATATTGAAGTCGGTGCAATGGAATACGGCATACAAATCAATGGTATTATTGGTCTTGATTTTCTGCTCAAAGTCAAAGCCAAGCTGGATTTAGATAAATTAGAAATTTATTAAGGAATATCATTTTATGCTGATAACTGCCTTCTTTCTGATGATTTTATGAAGCAATACAATATTACGTTCAAGAAAATCCCGCGAGATATAACGAGGCTTTAAATAACAAAAACTGCAGAAATAGGAGTGAATTATGACCGCACAATTGCAAAGAGATGAAAAAATAACACCAAAGGAATATCTTGAATTTGAAAGAACCTCTGAATTTAAACATGAATATTTTGATGGGGAAATATTTGCAATGGTAGGTGCAAGCCTAAACCATAATCAAATCAGCATGAACTTAAGCAGAGAGCTTGGAGTGCAGCTTAAACACTCTCCGTGCAGACCATTTATAAATGATTTACGAGTGAAAGTTCAAGAGATAGAAAAATATACGTATCCAGATATTGTTATCGTATGTGGTGATATTAAGCTCGAAAAAGAAAGTGGAATGGAAACCCTTTTGAATCCTATAGTAATCATTGAAGTGCTTTCCAACTCTACAGAGGCGTATGACAGAGGAGCTAAATTCCAGCATTATCAGCTCATACCGTCATTGCAGGAGTATATACTTGTTTCTCAGTATTCCCCTCTTGTGGAGAAATATGTCAGAAGCGATAAGGGACAATGGATTTACACCTCATATGAAGGTATGGACAAAACCATTGCCATTGAAGCTGTTAAATGTGAGTTGATTCTTTCGGATATTTACTATCAGGTTGTCTGAAACTTATGACAAAAATATAATTTGATGATTTTATGAAAAATACAACATTACATTCAAGACAATCCCGCAAGATATAACAAGGCTCTAAATATGGAACTAAACAAATATCAAAAAGACGTTATAAATGATTTAGAAACCTACCTTAAATATTATCAGCAAGTGCAGGCTGTAGATGCTGCTTTTAATAAATATTGGGAAGATAAAATCGGACCTTATGACCCTGTTTCAGGCTCGGGCATGAGACCATACAAGGCAGCTATTCCCAAAGCCGCACAGGTTTGTTTAAAAGTTCCTACTGCTGGAGGCAAAACTTTTATTGCCTGCAATGCTCTAAAATCTATTTTTAATGCGTTTGCTCAAGGTGTTCCTAAAGTTATTGTATGGCTTGTTCCTTGGTCAAACTTATTAGAGCAGACAAAAAAGAGTCTCTCCAACCCTGATCATCCTTACTGCCAAAAGCTGAACAGCTTATTCAGCCATAGAGTAGAAGTTTACGAAAAATCTGATCTTTTGTATGCAACAAATTTTAATCCCAGCGTTGTTAATGAGCAGGTGAGCATTTTTGTTTTAAGTTTTGCAAGTCTGCGGATAAAAACCAGAAATAAGGAAGATCGTAAGATATACCAAGAAAACGGTTATTTATCCCTTTTTGCGGATTTGTATAAAGATAACCGCCATATTTTAGAAGGGACAGACGAAACAGCGTTAATAAATGTAATTAGGTTGCTTAACCCTGTAGTAATAGTAGATGAGAGCCATAATGCAGAGAGTGATTTAAGTGTTGAGATGATTAAAAATCTTAATCCCTGTTTTGTTTTAGAGCTTACAGCCACGCCAAAAGAGAGCAGTAACATCATAAGTTATGTTAATGCTTTAGAGCTTAAAAAACATAATATGGTTAAACTGCCTGTTATTGTCTGCAATTACCATGACAAAAATGAAGTGATCTCAAGTGCGTTGCAGCTTAGGGAAAAACTTGAGAATTTAGCAAAAGAGGAAGAAGAGGCAAATGTAGATAAAGGCAGATATATTCGCCCGATTGTTCTTTTTCAGGCTCAACCAAAAACGGATGACGACAACACGACATTTGAAAAAGTAAAAGAATCATTATTAGAGCTGCAAATACCAGAAGAGCAGATAAAGATAAAAACTGCTAATATCAATGAGTTATCAGGTGTTGTTCTGTCAGATAGAAATTGCCCAGTGCGTTATATAATTACAGTTAATGCTTTAAAAGAGGGTTGGGACTGCCCGTTTGCCTATATTTTGGCATCATTGGCAAATAAATCGTCAGCAGTAGATGTTGAGCAGATTTTAGGGCGTATTCTGCGTCAGCCTTATGTAGCACAACATAAATCAGATTGGTTAAACTCATCGTATGTTCTTACATCTTCCTCAAAATTTCACGAAACACTCAATAATATAGTTGCTGTTTTACAAAAATCAGGGTTTAGCGGTGAAGAGTATAGGGCAAAAGATAAAACTGAAGAAACTGGGGAAGAGGCAGCACAAATAACAAACCAAAAGCCTCAACAACTGCCTTTGATTATAGATGATGAGATAAACCCATCAAAAATTTATTTTAATCCAAACGATCCAAATTTAGAAAAGATAGATGAACACGGAAGAGGCGAAAATACGTATGAAAATTGTAGAGACGCACGGCTGTGCGTCTCTACGTTTTCTATGTCCTGTCATACCTCTTTTTCTGCCTCTACATCAGAAATTCAAACAATTGGAAAATTAGTCGAGAGCGGAAATGAAGATTTAAAAAATCATATTGAAAATAGAAGTAGTGAAGAGTCGGAATTTCCAGAGGAGCTAAAAGTGAGAAGCTATGAAATAAAAGATGGTTTTAAGGAATCAGCATCAAAGATCGTTCTTCCACAATTTTATCTCACCATACCTAAGAGTGAATTTTTTAATAATGGTTTGGAAGATGTTTTATTAAACCGAGATTCACTATTAGAGGATTTTAAATTGAGTAATCAAGATATAAATATTGATTTTAATGCAGCAGCCTCTGAATTATATAAAGTTGATCTGGAGCAGACTAAAAAAGACACATATATTGCATCGTTATCTAAACTTGATGAGCCTATATTAAAAGAGTCTGTTATTAAATATCTTCTTAGCCGCCCTAAAGATGCTCAAATCGAATCATTAGCTGACACATTGACCAGTATTATCGGTAATATCTATCCAATACCAGATCATGAGATAAGAAAATATATTCAACGAATCTTGGAAAGTTTGGATTTTGAGCAGCTTCACGATATTATTGTCAGCAAGAAATATACTTATAGGGATAAGATAAAAGCAAAAATTCAGGCACTTGCTGAAGAGTATGCAGAAGAGCAGTTCAACAAATATCTTGATATTGACAAAATATTTGCAAAACCAGCGTACAGATTACCAGATAGAATTATTCCTGCACAACTAAGCCCCTCTATTGCTAAATCTTTATACTTACGTGAAGGCTCAATGAATATGTTTGAGGCAAAGGTGATTGTAGAAATTGCTGCTCTGCCCAATATCGCTTTTTGGCATAGAAATTTAGAGCGTGGCAAAGGTTTTTGTATTAATGGCTTTAAATCCAACCATTACCCTGATTTTATGGTGGTTACAAAATCTGGTAGAGTTGTTGTTATTGAGACTAAAGGAGATGACAGAGATAATTCTGACAGTGAGGCTAAAAATAGACTTGGGAAAACGTGGGCAAACAAAGCTGGAGCAAATTTCAAATATTTTATGGTTTTTGACAAGCAGTATATGGAAGATACTTTAACATTGGATCAATTAAAAGAGAGGATAAAAGAGTTGTAGTTAACTTACTGAAATAAAAAGGAACAAATAATGAAAACAACAACACTAAAAACAACCCCGCTTAATAGCTGGCACAGATCAAACGGTGCTAACATGGCAAACTTTGGCGGTTTTGATATGCCGCTTTGGTATGAAGCAGGCGTAAAACTTGAGCATCTTGCAGTAGTTGAATCTGCGGGAATCTTTGACACAAGCCACATGGCGTGTGTTTTGGTTACTGGTAAAGACTCTTTTGGTCTTTTGCAGCTTTGCCACACAAGAGACATTTCAGCGTTGCAAGATGGACGTTGCGTGTATGGAACTGTGCTTAACGAAAAAGCTCATGTAATTGATGATGCTATTGTGTATCGGTTTGATGCAATAAATTACATGGTTTGCGTAAATGCTGGAATGGGCGGGATAGTTGCTGCTCATTTTCAAAACAATAGATCAACTCTTGCTGCCGCTCTTGATAGAACTGTTGAAGTAACGGTTACTGATCTTTCTGAAAAAGTTGCTAAAATGGACATTCAGGGCAAGAATTCAATAAAAGTTCTTAAAAAAATTCTTGATCCTTCTTGTTTAGATCCTCTTTTTGATAAAATGCCTTATTTTTCTTTTAAAGGTGATTTCAGCGTATTCTCTAAAACTGTTAAATCTTCAAGTTGCTGGTCATCTTGTTCTCAAGCAAAACAATCTTTTAATCAGATTAAACTTAAAAACGGCACTCCTTTAGTATTATCCCGCTCTGGTTACACTGGCGAATTTGGATTTGAAATTTTTATCTCTCCTGATGCAATAGTTGAGCTTTGGCAGGATATTCTTGAAGCTGGAAAAGAGTATAATCTTATTGCGTGCGGACTTGGAGCAAGAGATTCTTTAAGAGCTGGTGCGGTTCTTCCTCTTTCTCATCAAGATATTGGTGGTTGGAAATTTATAAATACTCCTTGGGATTTTGCCTTGCCTTATAATGCAGACAACAATGGTTTTACAAAATCGTTCATTGGTTGTGATGCTCTTTTAAATCAAAGCAATGCAAATCAAGATAGCTTATTAAATCAGGTAAATGTAAATAATTCGGAAAGTGTTAAATACACATATCCGTTTATTGGAGAAGATTTAAGAAAGATCGGTGCTGGTGCTGACTCTCAGGTTCTTGATGGTAGTGGCAATGTAATTGGAATGGTGCTTACCTGTGCAACTGATATGGCAATAGGCTGGCATAACAGTAAAATTTACAGTATTGCATCACCAAATCTTCCAGAAGGATTTAAGGCAAAAGGGATAAGTTGTGGGTTTGTTCTTGTTGATCGCAAACTTGAGATCGGGACAAAATTGGTTCTTCAAGAGAAAAAGAGAAAAATCAACGTAACAGTTGTGAACGATGTCAGACCAGATAGAACTGCAAGACAGAAAATATCAACTTTTTTATAAACTACACAATATATAAGGAGACAATTAAAATGAAAGAGATAACCGAACTTAATTTACCAGAAAACTTAAAGTATTCAGATTCTCACGAGTGGGCAGGAGTTGAGGGTGATGTGGTAACCATTGGAATTGACGATTATGCTCAAGATCAGTTGGGCGAAGTAGTTTTTGTTGAAGTGCCTGAAGTTGGGGCAACATTTTCAAAAGGCGATCAATTTGGCACAGTTGAGTCTGTAAAAGCTGTCTCTGAAATTTATACGCCAGTCTCTGGAGAGGTTGTTGCAGTTAATGAATCTCTTGCCGATGCCCCAGAGCTTGTCAACAACTCACCTTATGAAAATGGTTGGATTATGAAGGTAAAAGCTAACGACCTTTCTGCATTAGCTTCTGAATTAAAAAATTTAAAGGATAAAGCAGCATATCTTGAGATGCTGAAAGGGTGATTATTATGGAATCTTCCAACGATATAAATTATTTGCCTATGCGTTATCTTCCGCACACAGAAGAAGATATTAGGCAGATGCTTGCTGTAACTGGGCATAAATCCTTAGATGATCTTTTTCCGACAATTCCATCAGACTACAGAGTTAAAAAAGAGATGTGTCTGCCAAAACCTTTGACAGAGTGGGAACTAAACGCCCACATATCAGAGCTTGCTTCAAAAAATTGTGCATCATCTTCAAATAAAGTTTTTATTGGGGCTGGGAGCTATCAACACCATATTCCATCAATCATACCATATCTTATTTCACGTTCAGAGTTTATGACAGCCTACACTCCTTATCAGCCTGAAATCAGTCAAGGCACATTGCAGGGAATCTATGAATTTCAGACAATGATAACCGAACTTCTCGGAACAGAGGTTGCTACAGCTTCGCATTATGATGGTGGCACTGCCCTTGCCGAAGCTCTTCTTATTTCACTTCGTAAAAAGAAAAACAGCAAAAAAGTTGCCGTATCATCTTTAGTTCACCCACACCATAGACAAATTATCAAAACCTATCTTGAACCAGCAGGATATAAGATGGTTGAGCTGCCTGCAAAATCAGACGGAACAACTGATCTATCATATTTTGATAGTATGAATAAATCAGTTGTTGATGGGATTAATAAATCATCTAATGATGGAATAGATGATATTGCTGCAATTGCTGTTCAATCACCAAACTTTTTTGGGTGCATTGAAGACATTGCAAAGGTTAAATCAATTGCTGAAGCTAAAAAAATTATGTGTATTGCATCATTTACAGAAGCTCTTGCTTATGGACTTTTAAAAAAGCCGGGCTCACTTGGTGCAGATATTGTTGTTGGTGAGGGGCAAAGTCTCGGTATTGCTCAATCTTTTGGAGGCCCTGGACTTGGAATTATGACAAGCAGCAAGCAATATGTTCGAGACCTTCCGGGAAGACTTGTTGGACGAACAAAAGATAGACGCGGAGAAGATGGTTTTGTTTTGACTCTATCAACAAGAGAGCAACACATCAAAAGAGAGAAGGCAAGCTCCAATATCTGCTCAAACAATGGGCTTAATGCCATGACTGCTGGAATCTATTTGGCAACAGTTGGGAAAATTGGAATCAGAAAAATTGCACAGTTAAACCATGATAAAGCTATGTTTCTTAAAGCAAAACTTGAAGAGGCAGGATTTACAATTGCCTTTGCGACGCCATTTTTTAATGAATTTGTGGTAAAAGCACCAGATGGATTTGCACAAAAGCGTGAATCTTTAAAACAAAAGAAAATTGTAGCTGGATTAAGTATTGAGAAATATTATCCAACTCTTAAAAATCATTATCTTTTCTGTGCAACTGAGACCTTTTCCAAAGATGATATTGAGATGCTTGCAAAGGAGTTAAAGTGATGAAAACATACATCATAAATAATTGCTTCATTAGAACTACTATAGAAAAAAAGGTTGCAAATAGTTGTCTTTGGGAGGTGAAGTGATGGAAGATCAAAACTCTTGCAGAGGCGGATTTAAAAATTGCCTTAATGCCCAGCAGACCGCAGCGAGCGGACTTATATTTAAAGAGAGATTTTTATGGGAAAAGAGCCGTGAAGGAAGATGTGCGATCTCTATTCCAACACAAGATGTTGAAGAGTCGCCTCTTGACGCTTCATTTATAGGAGATGCTCCAGAGCTGCCGCAACTTAGCGAGTTAGACGTTGTTCGTCATTACACACGTCTATCTCAATGGAATTTCGGCGTTGATTCTGGAATGTATCCATTAGGGTCTTGCACCATGAAATATAATCCAAAGACTAATGAAGTTCAGGCAGCAGCTCCAGGATTTGCAACTGCCCACCCGCTCTTAGATGAAGATTTATCTCAAGGTGCGTTAGAGATGATCTATAACTTAGAGCAGTATCTTGCTGAAATTACTGGAATGGACGCTGTAACGCTTCAGCCAGCAGCAGGGGCACATGGCGAGCTTGCTGGAATGCTTGCAATTCATGCTTATCATGCAAAAAAAGGTCATCAGAGAAAAAAGATAATAATTCCAGATACAGCACACGGAACAAATCCAGCAAGTGCAACGCTTTGCGGATATGAATCAATAAATATTCATTCAGGTGAAGATGGAATTCTTACACCTGAATCTGTAGCTGCTGTAATGGATGAAGAGACTGCTGGAATTATGATTACAAACCCAAATACTTTAGGGCTTTTTGAAGAGAACATCAAAGAGATTGCAAAGATTGTCCATGCTAAAGGCGGGCTTGTTTATGGTGATGGTGCAAACATGAACGCAATCATGGGAATTGTAAAGCCCGGTGAGCTTGGGATTGATGTTATACATCTGAATTTGCACAAAACTTTTAGCACACCTCATGGTGGCGGAGGTCCGGGTTCTGGTCCTATCGCTGTTGTCAAAGCTCTTGAGCCGTTCTTGCCAGTTCCAAGAGTTAAGAAAATATCTTCCGCCTCTGAACAACTATCTTCAAAAGATGAGTGTAATCTTAACACAACTGCCTCTAAATATACCTTAGTGTATGACAAACCAGATTCAATGGGCAGACTTCTTACATTTCACGGACATTTTGGCATCATGCTAAGAGCATATTCCTATATTCTCTCAATGGGTGCAGAAGGTCTTACAAACGTGAGTAAACTTGCGGTTTTAAATGCCAATTATATAAAAGAGTCGCTAAAAGATTATTTCCATCTTCCATACAATAGACCTTGTATGCACGAGTGCGTATTTACTGACAAATTTCAATCGGAAAATGGAGTTACAACTCTTGATATGGCAAAAAGAATTATGGATTATGGCTTTCATCCGCCAACAGTCTATTTTCCGCTTGTTGTTCATGGGGCAATTATGATTGAACCGACTGAAACAGAATCTAAAGAGACGATAGACCAATTTATTGATGCTTTGAAATCTGTTGCCCAAGAGGCAAAAGAAAATCCTGCAATACTTAAAGCTGCCCCTCATCTTCCAAAGCTCTCAAGGCTTGATGAGGTTTCTGCTGCAAGAAAGCCTGTTTTAAGAGGGTAGGGCGATATTAATTTGTTTTTTATTTTTTTTAAGAAGCTACCCGCCGCAACTGCGGGTAGCTTTAAAACATTCAGCCAGTTGATGACAATTATCTGAAAAAGAGTTAAAAAGAATCCTTGAGAATAACCCTAATCAAGGAGAGTTTGATGGACTTAGATTTTGAGAAATATGAGAAATACAAAAAAGAGCCTTTTTCTAAAAAAAAATCCAATAAATATCATAAGAGTGAATCTATATTTGAAGATGAGATATTTGATGATAATTTCACACCAAACAAGGAAAGAGAGGATATTAATACTTTAAAGCAACCTACTTTTTATGAATTTGAAGAGCAAATTGATGATGAAGAGGAATATGACTCTGACCAGAAATATGAAGATCGCGAATTATTTGTAGAGCCGCATAAATATGCTTTAGGAGAAAAGGATATTTCTAAAAATCAATATTCTGGAAAGAAAAACTCAAGACAAACCAAGCATACAGAATCTATAAATCAATCTGATTTCACAAATACTAATCTATCTTCTGGGCAATCCATAATGTTTACTATCTCCACTATGTTGCTTATGGGGATTGGATTGCCTGTGTTGTTTATTTTTTACTTTAATTCTCCTCCATTAAATCAGCATTTTTTTATTTTAGGAATCTCATATTCCACTATTTTGTTTCTGTTTTTTATCACTTCTGCAGTTATGATCTATACCTCAATGTTCTTTATTAGCAAAAGAGAATTGATCATTGTTCCTCTATTCTTATTGTCCATATTTTGCTGTTTTCCTTTTATTGCAGGAATTAGAAATAACTTAACAATATTACAAGCAATACTTGATCTCAACATATTCTCAAACTGGCCATTTTTCTTGAAACCTTCGTATGTTTTTTTTCAGTTCATGCTACCTACTGGGGTTCTCGTATATATTATTCTTCAGATTAAAAGTATGTTTAGGAGAGAGAAACATTCATATACATACCTTTGTATTGCTCTTTATCTCGTAATTGGTACTGTTATCGGTTTCGCGATATTGGGTAAAACGAGTCAGCCAAATATCATATCCCTTGCTATGCCTTACATTCAAGCGAGCGGAATGTTTGATATAAATAACTCAACAAATGAGGCTGTAATATCTCCACCTGATCCAACTGTAATACCTGAAAAGACAATCTCACAAAGGAGCGAATTAGCACCAGCAAACGAGTTAGCACCGCAAGCAAATAATTTGACACCACAAGTAAACGAGTTGACACCGCAAGCAAACGAGTTGACACCGCAAGCAAACGAGTTGACACCGCAAGCAAGCGAGTTGACACCTCAAGCAAATGAGTTGGCACCGCAACCAGAGCAAATTTCTACTCCTGAAATCGTCTCTTCTAAAAATGTAATTTCCCAACAACCTGAAATATCTAAAGAGACAATCATACCTGAATTTGAGGAGTTGCGTGTAAAATCAAACCATCTTCTCTCTTTGATCTCAAAAATAGAGAATCTTTTAGAAGAAGAATATCGTTCAATGAAGCATCCCAGTTCAAAGCAGGAGATTGTTAGAGCAGAAGAAGCTCAAAGATACTCAAAACTCACAGATGAACAGAATCTGACAGAACTAAAATCTGTTTTGAATAAAACAGGCAACATAAAGAGAAGAGATATGAAAATTGAGGATATTGAATTGGAACTCAAAGAAGTATCAGAAAAATTAGATATTATCTGGCAGGCAATTGACCAAGAAAAAGCTCTCAGGCAAAATAAATCTTACTGTAAATAATTCCGTGCTGTATTATGTTGGAATTTAGTAACTATCTGGCAGACAAATAAACAAATGGAGATTTATAGATGGCAAGCATAGAAATAATAGTTCGTGATGATGAAGGTAATAT
>JADGBE010000089.1 GCA_015231615.1 Desulfamplus sp.
CTTATTCCTCTCCGGCTCACAAATTGAACGGGTTTGTTTACCATCAAAATTGGTTGCATAATTTGCTAATTTCAACCTCTATGTCAGGTAACGTGGGCTAACCACAAAAAACATTAGAATCAGGAAAAACATTGCGACAAAAACTTCCAAGTGTAAGGACAGAATAATGAATATTAATGAAAAACTTGCTAATGATAATTTTCACATGATCTACATTGCATCATGTGGTGAAGGAATTAACGCATCTCATTTAGTCCAGAGTGCATTGGTGCAGTTTCCAAATCACGATATAACAGTTGTTAAGGTTCCACATATCCGTTCAGAGATTCAGGTTGACGACATTATTGAAAAGGCAAGAAATACTGAAAGTCTTATTGTCCATACAATTGTGAACAAAAATCTAAGAAAGTATATTACTCGTAAGGGAATTGAGCAGGATATTGTTACCATTGACCTTATGGGACCTGTATTATCAAAGGTGCAGACATTTCTTGATAGCGAACCAATAGAAAAACCGGGTCTCTATAGAGAAATTCAAAATATTGATTTAGATCAGGTCTCTGCAATTGAGTTTGCACTTGCCCATGATGATGGCGTAAATCCTGAAAATTTAACAGAAGCTGAAATTATTCTTGTTGGCCTCTCAAGAGCTGGCAAAACTCCTCTTGCCATGTATTTGGCTATTATGGGTTGGAAAACTGCAAATGTCCCTCTTGTTATTGGGGTGCCTATGCCAGAGGTTATGAGACAGATAGATAGAAGGCGAATAATTGCTCTGAACATCAATGTTGATCAGCTTATGGCTCACAGAAGATTGAGACAAGAGAGTCTTGGCACATCAGACATCTACTCTTACGCAGCAAGAGATAAAATTGAAAATGAGATAAACGAGGCAAGAAGATATTATATTTCCCATGGATTTTCGATGATAGATGTTAGTAATAAACCAATTGAAACAAGTGCCGAAGAGATTATTGAGATGATTACAAGAAGGTTCAAGTCCCAAGCTCATAAAAGATTACTGAGATGATTACAAGAAGGTTTAAGTCGCAGTTCATACAAGATAAGAGATTAAAATTATAGCGTTAACAAAGATGTTAATCCAAAAAACAACTCCCAAGCTCATTTTTGAAATGTGCTTGGTGTATTTTTCACAGATTTATAATGGTGTATAAGATTCATAAGGCTTTCTGCCTGTCCAATTATGAAGAAACCTCCTATTTTTAAAGCATGGTACAGTCGATTTACAACTTTTTCCGTTGTTTGCTCATCAAAGTAGATCATTACATTGCGGCACAAAACAACATCAAATTTATCATCTGGTATGGGGTCTGTAATCAGGTTGAATTTCTTAAAGTCAATATGTCTCATAACCTCTTTTCTCACCTTTACATACCCAATATTTTGACCTATCCCTTTTTGAAAGTATTTATGAAGAGTTGGTATAGGTACATTCCTTAATCTCTCTTGCGAATATACACCACGCATGGCTGTATTTAAAACTGAATGCGAAATATCTGTGGCAAGAATTGAAAATTGAAGGTTTTGTTCAAGCATTTGGACTGCAACTGAATATGGCTCATCACCAGTAGAACATGCTGCACACCATATTTTAAATATTCTTGGCTGTTTTTTATTCTCAATAGAAAGAGCCTGTATCGCTTTTTGGATACTTATATTTTCCCTGAAGAAAAATGAGTGGTTGGTAGTTACAGTATCTATGAACTCTGTTATTTCAGCTTTACTGTTCATCAGATAATTAAGATATTCATGGCAGGAGGATATTTTTGTAGTTCTCATTCGTTTGGCAATTTTGGATTTTAGAAGCTCCATCTTACCAATATGAATGTTGATACCTGATTCTGAATAAATAAGTTGCGATAGTGTATTAAAATCTTTATTTGAAATTTCTATTGTTTCCATATTTTAATTTTTATTATACTGGCATCATAAAATCAAACGAAAAGAGAGGCTTCTTAAAATTTGATTTATTCCAGATTGGTTAAGTTATATTGCAATATTGCCGATATTGTATGAAAAAACGACTAATAAAATATAAGAGGCAAGGTTTTTATTAAAGGAAGATTAAGGAGGACTTATGATGAAAAAAAATATAAAATCTTTTATTTTACACTTTCGACCATCTTATTTCACGCCTATTTATTGTCTATCCATAATATGTTGTAGTTTAACTATGCTATTTATCCCTTCACATCTCTTAGCCTCTGACTATTTAGCTGATTTTATCTCCGAAAACTACAAAGAGTCAGATAGCACAGAGGTTGGAATTCCTAAAATATACCACACGATTCAGGTAGAAACTGAGATTGGTTCAAAAGTTCTTATGTTAAAAGGGGACGACCCTAACTACCGAATTTGGTTTAGGCAATACCTTGCAACAGCGAAGAAGTTGATTATCACAGTTCCTAAAGAACAAGACTCTCTTTTTAAAGATTCTAAGATATTTCAGATTGATGTAAACCTTGTTCACCCCTTCTCTGGTAGCCAATGGAAAGAACCTGAACCTGATGAGCCTAAGCCTGAAGTTATAGTAGAGCCTCCTAAGCCTCCATATAAAGGTGAAAAGCACATTATGATTGTAGATGATAATTCCCAAAAAAGAGAGTTGATTCAGATGATTGTGAAAAAACTTGGCTTTCCAGTAACCATTGCGTCCAATTCACATGATGCTCTTAAAATTTTTAATAACCAGCCAGACAAATTCAACCTTGTCATTGCTGATGGTAATATCTATAAAGGGGTGAGTAGCACAACTCTTGTGAAAAGTATTCTTGAAACGTCTCCAGATATACCTGTAATTTTAGGGACAGATTACAAAGAGGAAAAAACTACTGCTATGTTGACAGATTTTTTTGCAGGATTTAGCCGTGTTATTGTAAAACCATTAGTTTTAAAAGAACTTTCAAAGACAATTTTGCAGGTGCTTGAGAAAAAAGTTTAGCCCTGAAATAAATTTCAAGTCGTTATAGAGAATGAAATATTAGGGCATTATAGAAAGTGAATTATTATGATATTTAATATTAAAATTCAGATTGATAGAATTATATACGTCTGTTTGACGATTATATTATTTTGGGTTATACCTGCCCTCTCTTATGGGGAGGAGGATTCTGAAAAGACAAAACAATGTTACGAAAATTTTATGAAATGCGAATTAACGCGAACTGATGCAGATGATCATTTTAATGGAAAACCATTTAAGATTATTATGATAAATCTGTTCAGTGTTGTTAGAGAAGGCGATATTGTTATTATTACTGGGGCGGTAAATTGCTGGGTAGTTGATAAGTATGAAAAGCTCTATGTTGCCGTTGGAGTTAAGAAAGTTTTGGATAATGAACAGGTCTCCTATTATGTTGTACGGAAAAAAGATTTTTCCATTCTTGCAACAGAACTTATGAATTACCCATATAAAGAGAGATGTCAGTGGAGACAATACTGGCTTGATCTTAACTAAAAGTAGTTTTTATAATTTTAATTAAAATTTAATTGTAATCAGTCATAAATTGGAACTTTATGCTATTGAAAGATTTGACAACTTTTTAAAAGTTGTCAAATCTATGGCTTAACAGGTTCAAAGGCAAATATGCTAATTAACTAAATCAGGAAAGAAAAAATAATGAATAAGGACTCTAAAATTGCTGTAATTGGACTTGGATATGTTGGATTGCCTCTTGCGGTTCACTTTGGTGAAAAATATGAGACAATTGGTTTTGACCTAAAATCAACCATTATTGAAAACTGTAAAAAGATGCAAGACCATACAGGAGAAGTTTCAACAGAGGAGTTTAAGCGGGCAGTTAAATTTACACCCACAACCGACCCAACCATGTTAAGTCAGGCAGATTATATTATAATTGCTGTTCCAACCCCGATTGACAAAGCCAGACGCCCAGACCTTTTTCCAGTTGAGAGTGCATCTATAACTGCTGGAAAATATATGAAAAAAGGGTGTGTGGTAATCTTTGAGTCAACAGTATATCCGGGTGTAACAGAGGAGATTTGTGTTCCTATACTTGAAAAAGAGTCAGGATTTAAGTGGAAAGTTGATTTTCATGTTGGATATTCTCCAGAGCGTATAAATCCGGGAGATAAAGAGCATACCCTCACAAAGATTACAAAGGTTGTCTCTGGTGATAACCCTGAAACTCTTGATAAAGTTGCTGATCTTTATAGCTCTATTGTTACTGCTGGTGTTCATCGCACTAAAAATATCAAAGAGGCTGAAGCTGCAAAGGTTATTGAGAATACACAAAGAGACCTGAACATTGCCTTAATGAATGAACTTGCCTTGATTTTTGACAGACTTGGAATTGATACAAAAAATGTTCTTGAGGCTGCTGGTTCAAAGTGGAATTTTCTTAAATTCTTTCCGGGACTTGTGGGAGGACACTGCATTGGCGTTGATCCATATTATCTAACATTTAAGGCTCAATCTGAAGGATACCACCCAGAGGTAATTTTGGCAGGTAGAAGAATCAACGATAATATGGGTAATTTTATTGCTCAAAAGTGCATCAAGATGATGAGCAATGCTGGAAAGTCCATTAAAGGTTCAAAAGTTGCTGTTCTTGGACTTACATTTAAAGAGGATTGCCCTGATCTTCGCAATACAAGGGTTGTTGATATTGTTGGGGAGCTTAAAGAGTATGGAGTTGATGTAATGGTTCATGACCCAATGGCAGAGCCTTCTGAAGCACTAAAATATTACGGAATAAATCTCTGTTCTTGGGACGATCTGAAAAATTTAGATGGACTTATTCTTGCTGTTTCTCATGCTGCTTACAAAAAGATGACAACAGAGGATTTTATCAAAATGCTTGGAGAAAATGGTTCTCTTGTTGATGTTAAATCAATTTTAGACCCAGAAGCTGCTCAAAAATATAATATCTCGTTCTGGAGATTGTAATTTCGCTTATCGTCCTTTAAAGGTGTGCTTATTAACTTTACGCTGGGCATGATGGAGAATCTTATTTGGAACTAATAGTTATATGTGCAGTTGCACTTGCAGGTTCTTTATTGACGTTATTTTCTGGCTTTGGACTTGGAACATTGCTCATGCCTGTAGTCGCATTGTTCTTTCCACTTGAATTGGCCATAGCAATGACAGCAATGGTTCACTTGGCAAATAATCTTTTCAAAGTTGGTCTACTCGGCAAAAAAGCAGATTATTCAATTCTCATAAAGTTCGGACTACCCGCCGTAGTATCAGCATTTATTGGTGCATGGTTATTGGCATGGCTCGGAAATTTCCAGCCTATTTATCAATACCACGCATTTGGGAGCGAGCTACATGTATCCACACTTAAGCTTATTATCGGCTGCCTTATCATATTCTTTGTCGCTCTGGAGCTTTCGCCGAAATTTGCAAACATCGCAGTGGATCGTAAATGGCTCCCCATTGGAGGAGTAATTAGTGGGTTCTTTGGTGGTTTATCAGGACATCAAGGTGCTTTCCGCAGTATGTTTCTTATCAAGACTGGCTTACAAAAAGAATCTTTCGTGGCTACCGGGGTATTGGTTGCTGTAATGGTAGATTTATCACGCCTATTGATATATGGCACAGACATTTTAATGCACACTAATTCAATAAGCTGGGTTATGGTAATTGCCGCAAGTGTGTGTGCTTTTGCTGGTGCATATATAGGTAAACGAATTCTTGGAAAAGTAACCATTCGCACTGTCCAGCTTCTTGTTTCTGCATTATTAGCATTCATTGCAGTTGGCTTGATAACTGGGTTCTTATGAATGCCCAACAAATCATTACAGCGGACTCAAAAATTATCGCCTAATTAAGCCTTCTTTTTATTTTGGCTGTAGATATTTGCTACCTATCTAACTTGACCTAATTTTTAGGATTTTTATAAAAAATGAATTATACAGATATTTGTAAGAGAATAGAAAAAGAGCCAGCACATTGGCTTATTACAGGTGCTGCTGGCTTTATAGGTTCAAATCTTGTTGAAGCCCTTTTAAGTCTTAATCAAAAGGTTACAGGGCTTGATAACTTTTCCACAGGTTTTCAGCACAATTTAGATGAGGTTAAAGATAGTGTAACAGCAAAACAGTGGAAAAATTTTTTGTTTATAAAGGGAGATATAAGAGATATTGAAACTTGTACTTCTGCTTGTCAAAATCAAGATTATGTTCTTCATCAGGCAGCACTTGGCTCTGTTCCACGCTCTATTTCAGACCCATTAAATACACATGCCAATAATATCACAGGACACCTCAATATGCTCGTTGCTGCCCGTGATGCTTCTGTTAAGCGGTTTGTCTATGCGGCTTCAAGCTCAACTTATGGAGATCATCCTGATCTTCCCAAAGTTGAGGATAAAATTGGCCGCCCTCTTTCACCTTATGCTGTAACAAAGTATGTAAACGAACTTTATGCTGATGTTTTTTCAAGAGTTTATGGGTTAGAAAATATTGGATTACGTTATTTTAATGTTTTTGGGAAACGTCAAAATCCTCATGGTGCTTATGCTGCTGTAATACCTCTCTGGTTTTCATCGCTTATAAAAGGTGAGCCTGTATATATTAATGGCGATGGCGAGACCAGCCGTGATTTTTGCTATATTGACAACTGCATTCAGGCAAATATCTTGGCGGCTTTAGTTCAAGATAAATCAGCAGTTAATCAAGTTTATAATGTTGCTTTTGGGGAGAGAACAACGTTAAATAAGCTTTTTCAAATGATTCGTGAGCGTGTTGCTTTAAAATATCCAGATGCAATTAAAATTGAGCCTCAATACCGCGATTTTAGAAAAGGAGATGTCCGCCATTCATTAGCAAATATCTCAAAATCGTCAATATTATTGGGATACAAACCTATTTTTTCAGTAAGTAAAGGGTTAGATGAGGCGACAAAGTGGTACATAGATCATTTGTAGCGTCAGAGATTAGAAAATAATCAGGTTCACTGCAATTTAAGTTCAAAGTTAAATTCTTGAACAAGAAAAAACTCTAAAAAAGAAAGGCTTTTCAATGGGAAAAATTATTATTTCAAAAAAAATTGCAAATTCAAAAAAGTTCCTTGCCCTTGTTATTGCGTTTTGGTTGATAAGCTGTTCTATCTTTTTTTCTTTTTCAGCGGATCAAGGATTGGCAGGAGAATCTGAAAAAATCAGAGTAACTTTTATCAATCCTGGTTTTTCTGATCCCAATAACCCTACTGGTGGATTTTGGGTATCAGTAGCATCATTTATGAAAGCTGCGGCAGATTCTCTTAATGTTGATTTGGAAATAATTTATTCCGAGCGTGATCACATAAAGATGAAGAATCTTGCAAAAGAGGTTGTTAGCCGCCCAAATCCACCTCAATACTTGATTGTCGTAAATGAGAAATTGGCCGCAGAAACTATGGTTATGAATGCTGATAGTGCGGGTGTTAAAGTCATTGTTATTCTTAACGGATTTGAAGGTGACCAAAAGGTTAAAATGGGTGTGCCAAGAGAGAAATATAAAAACTATATTGGCTCTCTTATACCTGATAACCATTACGCGGGCTACCAGATTGCAAAGCAGTTGATTGATCACGCTTTAAAATCAGGTGTAACCGCCCCTGATGGAAAGTTGCATCTACTTGGTTTTGCAGGTGATTTTGTTACTCAAGCATCTGTTGACAGGAATGCAGGGCTTCAAAAAGCAGTATCTGAGTATCCAAATGTAGATTTAAAGCAGATAGTTGTATGCCACTGGTCAAAAGACGAAGCTAAAAATAGAATGCCGCTCTTTTTAAATCGTTATCCAGATATAGGTGCTGTGTGGGGAGCCAATGATCCAATCGCATTAGGGGCTATTGAAGGAGCCGTTAAAACTGGTAAGCAGCCGGGTAAAAATATATTTTTTGGTGGTCTGAATTGGGATAAAGAGGGGCTTGAAAAGGTTAAAAGCGGAGAGATGGTTACATCTTTAGGCGGACATTTTATGACAGGCGGTTGGGCATTGGTTTTGCTCCATGATTATCATAATGGTAGAGATTTTACAGATG
Organism: Desulfamplus sp.; assembly: GCA_015231615.1. Taxonomy (GTDB): domain Bacteria; phylum Desulfobacterota; class Desulfobacteria; order Desulfobacterales; family Desulfobacteraceae; genus Desulfamplus. The sequence goes on from JADGBE010000089.1 coordinate 8,015, forward strand.
AAGGGTTGGAGCTTAAATACAAAATATTTTCTGCCATTAACAGGCAAAATATTGATAATTTTATGACAAAATTTGGAGATAGAGATTGGAGTAAAATTGATTTTACTAAATTTTCAAAGATAACTAATAAAGATTTAATTAAATATAACTTCGGTATAGAGTCGCTGTTTTGATAAAAAAATAGTTAAGGAGATAAGAAAAATTATGAATAAAACGATTAGAGAGACAGAGTTTAAAGAGCTTCAACTTGTAAGACAAGGCAAAGTTAGAGATATTTATGATACTGGCGATGCTCTTTTAATGGTTACAACTGACAGGCTTTCTGCATTTGATGTTGTGCTGCCTGACGGTATTTATGGAAAAGGTAAAGTTTTGACACAAATTTCACTTTTTTGGTTTAAGTTGATGGAAGATATAATAGGAAACCATATTATATCTGCTGATGTGAATGATTTTCCAGAAATATGCCATAAATATTCAGATATATTGGAAGGTAGAAGTATGCTTGTAAAAAAAGCAGAGCCTCTGCCTGTTGAGTGCATTGTAAGAGGTTATATTTCAGGGTCAGGTTGGAAATCATACCAAAAAGATGGGCATGTTTGCGGTATAACATTACCAAAGGGTTTAAAAGAGTCTGACAGATTACCAGAACCTCTATATACCCCTTCTACAAAAGCAGAAGTTGGAGACCATGATATTAATGTTGATTTTGAAGAGACAGTCAAAATTATTGGAAAAGAGAGGGCTGAAAAACTTAAAGATTTGAGTATTAAGATTTATAACAAGGGGGCAGAATTTGCTCTAAGCAAAGGGATTATCATTGCAGATACTAAATTTGAGTTTGGTATTGTTGATGGAGAGATAATCTTAATTGACGAGGTTATGACACCTGACTCTTCACGTTTTTGGCCCAAAGAGTCATATTCTCCTGGTGGTTCACAAAAGAGTTTTGACAAGCAATTTGTGAGAGATTGGTTAGAATCTTCTGGCTGGGATAAGAATCCTCCAGCTCCAAAGCTGCCCCTTGATGTTATTGAGAAAACATCTGCAAAATACTTTGAAGCTCTCAATCTTATTACTGGAAAGATTTGCTGAAACTATAAAATACTTACTGGTGCTGTGTGATCTCTTTTCTTCAAAGCAAGATAGATGTAGAACCATACAGGGTAGAAAATATAAATGTTTGTGATATTGAGTTATCAGATGAGACTTTCAAGATTTCATCTGATAACGATATTGCTGCCCTTGAAGCCTCGATAAAATCCATTGGCATGATTAATATGCCCTTGGTAAAGCGGGTTATAGAAAATCAACTTAAAGATAAATATAAATATGTCGTAATAAGTGGTTTCAAAAGAATCCAAGTAATAAAATCAATTGGGATTACTCAAATTTTGGTTGTTGTTATAGAATCTGATGATAAGCTCTGTTCCTGCCTTGCAATAGCTGATAATGCTTTTCAAAGACCGCTTAATATTATTGAGCAGATGAGAGGGATAAGGCTTTTAAAGCATTTTATCCCCTCTGCTCAAGAAATTATTGAAAACTCTCCTCAAATATTTAACTTCAAAATAAATGCTACGCTAATCAACATGTTTTCTGACATTGCCCAAATGCCTGAATCTATCCATAGACTTATTGAAAATGAGAGGCTTGCAATCAACTGTGCAGTAAAATTTAAGCATTATGGTTATAATGATAGTGCAATTGAGGCTTTTGAAGCACTTTTCTCAAAGATAAAGGCGAGTTTAAGTAAACAAAAAGAGATTATCACAACTATCCATGAGATTGCTGCAAGAGATAGCCTTTCAATTATTGATGTCATAGAGTCTGATGAACTTAAACAGATTCTTGATAACAGCGAAAATGACGAGAACCGTAAAGGTAATCTTATTCGTTCAGCTCTTTTTAATAGAAGATACCCTAATCTATCTAAGGCTAAAGAACAGTTTACCCAAAAGATTAAAAAGTTACATTCACAAGGCAATTTAAGATCAGATATAAAACTTGAGCCACCAGTTGATTTTGAGGGACAAGATTATACAGTTTCTTTTAAGGCTTCAAATCTTAAAGAATTTAGAGATAAAATTGAGAATTTGAAAGTAGTGAGTGAAACGCATTATGTTATATTGCCATTCTCTTCTATGTAATTAAGACAAAAGAACGTTTAAACTGTGCAAGTTTTGAGTAGAGTTCCTGAAAAATTTGAATTGCCCCCCTTGAGTTTACTATATAGAAAATTGTTTTTGCAGGAGGTCAAGTAAACGACTATACTCTCCATTCCCTTAGCCCTTAAAAAATTGGATATTATAACATGGAACTAAAAAACTTGATTGATCAAACAAAAACCATTGTATTGTTGATCAGAGATGGGAAAATTGTATATGCAAATGCGTATGCAAATTCTTTTTTTGGTTATGATAATATGATAGATTTACCTGTTATTGGAACAATAGTTCCCACAATGGAAACTACAGGCAGAAATTTAGAAAAAGTTCTTGAGAACATAGAAGAAAATCCAGAAGAATATCCTCTGCACGTAAATGAAAATGTAACAGCTAAAGGAAATCATGTCTGGGTAATCTGGTCTAATTCTCAATATGTA
>JADGBE010000008.1 GCA_015231615.1 Desulfamplus sp.
GACCAAACATAAGATGGAGATTATCAATTATAAAGCTCGTAAGGATGCAGGTAAAACTATTGGCAGTGGTCGTATGGAAAAAGGGGTGGATATTGTTATCGGGCGTAGGCAGAAAGATAATGGTATGAGTTGGAGTGAATCGGGAAGTAAAGCTCTTGGGATACTTAAAGTCAATGAGTTAAACAAACGCATTAAACTACCTGATGCTGACTCGCTTTTAGCTGCGTAGTAGCACGGATTTATTTACAGTAAGATAAATAATTGCAAAAAAAAGCTATTCCTTAAAAATTTAGAGTCCCAATTAAAATCGTTTTTATGGGATGTTCCAGTAAGTTTTATATATTATATAACAATCCTATTCCATTCGTGTATGCTTGACTTGTTATATTTTCACAAATCATTTAGGAGAGCTATATTCAGGAAAAAGAGAAAGTATGGACTCTTCAGCAGCATTGCATACGCCTCTCTCTGTAATAAATCCTGTGATAAGTCTTGATGGTGTAACATCAAATGCGTGGTTTGCTGCATTACTATTTTCTGGCGGAATAAGAACAGAGATAAGATTACCTTTGTTGTCAAGACCTTGAACATATCTTATCTCATCAGGATCACGCTCTTCAATTGGAATCTGTTTTACTCCATCTGTTAAGCTCCAGTCAAAAGTGCTTGATGGAAGGGCAACGTAAAACGGAACTCCATTATCGTATGCAGCAAGAGCTTTTAGATATGTTCCTATTTTATTGGCAACATCACCAGTTCTTGTTGTTCTATCTGTTCCAACAATCACTATATCAACCATGCCATGCTGCATTAAATGTCCACCTGCATTATCTGTTATAACTGTATGAGGAATACCATGTTTACCAAGTTCCCACGCTGTCAACCTTGAGCCTTGATTCAAAGGACGGGTTTCATCAACCCAAACGTGAATATCAATGCCTCTATCAAAAGCTGTGTAAATAGGGGCGGTAGCAGTTCCATATTCAATAGTTGCAAGCCAACCTGCATTGCAATGTGTTAAAATATTAATCCTCCTATTCTTATTTTTTCCCAATTCTAACTCTCTTCTTTGGCTTAATTCTTTAATCAATTGGTATCCATATTCACCAATAAGACGGCAATTTTCAGCCTCCTCTTCCACAATTGAACAAGCCTCTTTTAAAGCTGTGTTAAGGCGATCTTCATATTTTTCATATTTGAGAACAGCATTCAAAACTCTATCAACACCCCATGCAAGGTTGACAGCAGTTGGTCTTGCATTTTTAATGCGTTTGCACTCATTTTTTAAATATTCATCAGATATTTTTTTAGTATCACTATTTGAGTAATTACTAACGCCTGAATATTCGTAACCGCCACAATTTGCATAGTTAGGGTAAGCCAGTGCATTATAAACACCAAATGCCCCTGTTGCTCCAATAAGTGGGGCACCTCTTACAAACATCTTTTTAATTGCCTCAATAACACTATCTACAGTTTTAAGCTCTGCTACAATAAGTTGATGTGGAAGTAATCTTTGATCAATAACCTTTACGGTTTGCGATTTAAGATCAAACCATATAGGTCTCATATCTTTTCCATCTACGTTCATAATGTTTTCTTTAAACTCCAAATTAGTATTAAAAATATTTATAAGATAATCTTGCAGTGTTGATTGGCAAGCTCTGGTTCATACCCACCCTGCCGCCCCCTGCGGCGATGAACTTCATTAGCATTTATAGCTGATAATTTATATTCTATATTTAACTTTATAGGTAAAGTTAAATTTTGGAAAGATTCTCATTTAAAAAGGATGGTAATTCTGGTAGAGATTTCAAAAATATGAAAATATATACTAACAACGGTAATAAATTGAGTCCTGTCTAAACTATATAGATGCACGGCTGTGAATCTCTACGTAAACATAAAAAGCTCAATTCATGCCATCTTAAGAGTATATGATAAATTTAATTATTGAATTGTAAACAAGAGGTTGGTGAAAATATGGTTGAGTGCTTTGAGGAAAATGTTTTAGATGAGCTTTTAAAACTCTTAAAACTTGAAAAGATAGAAGAAAATATATTTAGAGGAGAGAGCCAAGATTTAGGATTTGGCAATGTATTTGGTGGGCAGGTGCTTGGACAATCCCTCTCTGCGGCAAGTCAAACAGTTGACAACTCAAGACAAGTTCATAGTATGCACGGCTATTTTATGAGAGCTGGTGATTCATCAAAACCAATTGTATATACAGTTGACTGCATAAGAGATGGAAGAAGTTTTACCACAAGAAGGGTGGTTGCAATTCAAAAAGGGCGTCCAATATTTTCAATGTCTGCATCGTTTCAAAGCTATGAAGAGGGTTTTGAGCATCAAGATTCAATGCCTGATGTGCCAGGACCAGAAGGTATCCAATCTCAAACAGAGGCATCAAAAAAAATAGCCCACATGATTCCAAAGGATATTGTTCATAAATTAGTTTGCGAAAAACCTATTGAAATAAGAGTCGTAAACCCTGTCAACCCATTTGCACCTCAAAAGATGCCACCAAGAAAATATGTTTGGTTTAAAGCTATCAACAAAATGGCTGATGATATAGCTACACACAGATATATGCTCGCTTACGCATCTGATTTTAACCTTGTAAGTACAGCTCTACACCCGCATGGTAAAACTTTTTGGTCTCCTGATATGCAGGTAGCAAGCCTTGATCATGCAATGTGGTTTCACAGAGATTTTAGAATGGATGATTGGCTACTCTACGATATTCACAGTCCAAGTGCTTGCAGGGCAAGAGGTCTTAATATTGGAAATATATTTAACAGAGATGGTCTTCTTGTAGCAACAGTTGCTCAAGAAGGGTTACTTAGATATAAAGGTTAAGTAATCATCTATCACTACATGTTAGGCACTACCCAGAAAACAATTTTTGGATTCATAAGAACTCATGCATGAAAGGTTGCAGAAAGTTCTTACATTCTTCATCTTTATAACAAATTCAAGTTCAACCACGGTTAAGTGGAGTGCTACCCATTTTTTTTGTCAATATTCAATTTGGGCATCGCATCTATTATTAGAATCAGGAATTTCAGGGTTAAAATAACAGAAGTCGGCTAAAGCTGACTATAATTATACCAGTTCTCTTTTTCTATTCAAAATGATTCAATCCTTGACATATTTGCTCACCATGAATTATTCTGACCATCTTTAAAAAAGATCAATATTTATCTTCCCATAATTTTTTATAATTCAGCAGAAGGCTTATGGAACTGTTAAAAGAAGCAATTGAAAATCTCTCTTCTCAGGTAGCTGGACTTTGCATTGGTCAAACTCCAGCTTTAGATAAAATGATAGAGACTTTAGATAAGATTGAAGCAATATCATCTAACCTAAATGCAGCTACCTTGAAAACTGTTGCTGGTGCATATAAATCCTATGTCAAAAGGATGGATTCTCGTGAAATAACTACGACATCTCCCTTAGAGCAGGGTTTAACTCTTTTAAATGCTCTTGTTAAACACCTTGAAAAAGGGGCAGATTTTATTTTTGATATATCTGATGTCCTTGAAATCCTTGACTCCTCTTTTTTTGAAAACAATCTATCTCCTTCCGCACCACAATCAAAATCTATTGAATCAAAAGATATTGGATTAACAGAAAATTTAGAGACTTCGATAGAAACACCATCAAATTTAGAACCTCTTAAGTTATCTCCACAATTGCAGAATCTAACTGCTCTTGAGATTTCAGCAGAAGATTTACAGATATTGTCTGACTTTGTTTCTGAGGCTGAAGATAACTTAGATACTATTGAAGTTGAACTCATGGAGCTTGAACAAGACCCTTTAAACCATGAGATTATCAACAATATTTTCCGACCATTTCATACAATCAAAGGTGTATCAGGTTTTCTTGACCTTAAAAAGATCAACAAGCTATCACACTCTACAGAGAACTTTCTTGACTGTGTAAGAAACGGTGATTTTATAATTAACGATATTGCAACTGATGCTATCCTTGAATCTGTTGATCTTCTAAAAAAACTTCTTGCTAATGTTAAAGAGAGTCTCCAAAACAAGGTAAAGCCTGATGATAGCAACATTGATATTGAGCCTTTAAGGGTAAAATTGCAGCAATTACCCCCTTTGCTTGCAAAAGATAGTAAAGAGCCAGTTGGTAAGATTTTAATTCGTAAAGGCATTATTGACGATGACACTTTAGATGATGTGCTTGAAGAGCAATCCCGCACAGGAAAGAGGATAGGAGAGATTCTACTTGAAAGTGAACTTGTAGATTCAAACGATATTGCATCTGCACTTATGGAGCAAACAGGTCAGAAAAAATATGGTTCATCTTCTTCAAGCTCAACACAGGTAAAGGTCAACACAAATAAACTTGATGATCTGGTTGATTATGCAGGTGAACTTGTAATTGCCCAATCAATGTTAAAACAGCAAGCATCAAAAGACCCATCACTTTATCAGAGCATCAATCAATTAGAACAGATTGTATCCAACATTCAACGTATTGCAATGTCAATGCGAATGATTCCAATTCACTCAACATTTACAAAGATGATTCGCCTTACTCGCGATCTTGCAAAAAAATCAAAAAAAGATGTTGTATTAGAGATGTCTGGAGAAGAGACTGAAATTGACAGAAACGTGGTTGATGCACTTTATGAGCCAATGGTTCACATGATAAGAAATGCTGTTGATCATGGTATTGAGAAAGCTCAAGAGAGAATCAATGCTGGAAAACCTGCCCAAGGAACAATTTACCTTCGTGCCTACCACAAAGGTGGAAGCATTGTAATTGAGATTGAAGATGATGGAAAAGGTTTAGACAAAGAGCGAATTTTTGAAAAAGCAGTTGCGGCAGGTCTTACAAAAAAAGAGGCTTCCCTTACAGATTCACAAATATTTGATTTTATAATTGCACCTGGATTTTCAACAGCATCTACTATTACAGATATTTCTGGTAGAGGTGTTGGAATGGACGTTGTTAAAGATGGAATTGAAAAATTTAGAGGTAACCTTGATATAAGTTCAAAAAAGGGGGCAGGCACATGTTTTACAATTAGCCTTCCTTTAACTCTTGCTATTATTGATGGAATGTTGATAAGAATTGGCAAAGAGAGATATGTTATTCCAACTATCTCAATTAAGCGATCATTTAGACCAGATAAAAAAGATTGCTTTACGCTAAAAGGAAAAGGGGAGATGATTAAAGAGCGTAATGAGCTTATCCCACTTATTAGAATGAAGCAGATATGTAATGTTGATAATGATGCTATATCCCCTTGGGAAGGGCTTGTTGTGGTTGTGGAGTCAAAAGAGGAAAAAAGAGGTCTTTTTGTAGATGAACTTCTTGGAAAAGATGAGTATGTTATCAAAAGCCTTGGGGGCAGCCTTAAAAACATCATTGGATTTTCTGGCGGGGCAATCCTTGCAGATGGAAAGGTGGGGCTAATTCTTGATATGCACGGTATTTTTGAGCTTGCTGCAAGTGTATAGAGACCAACTATTATTTAATCGTTGGTTGTTTATTGCGTAGTTTAGTAGATTTATAACGAGGTTTAACGCATTGAAAATTATAGTCGGTGTTTCAGATATGAAAGTCAGCAATGACCCAAGTAGTGATATAATAACCTACTCATTGGGTTCTTGCATTGGGCTTGTCGTTTTTGATCCCGTTGTTAAAGTTGGTGGTATTCTTCACTACATGCTTCCTGAGTCATCTCTTGACAGAGAAAAGGCGGAACGAAATCCATATATGTTTGCAGATAGCGGTATTCCACTCTTATTTAAAGAAAGTTATAAGTATGATGCAGTTAAAAAGAGAATGAAGGTCTATGTCTTTGGCGGTTCTCAAATTCTTGATCAAAAGGGTTTTTTTAACATCGGGAAACGCAACTACATGGCACTTAAAAAACTTTTATTTAAAAATAATGTGCTTATCAACTACGAAGATGTGGGCGGTAATGTAAACAGAACAGTTCGCCTTGAGATAAAGACAGGCGATATTTTTGTTAAGACATCTGGGTCAAATGAGGTTAAGATATGACAGATTTAGGCATACATCGATTGCAATATCAAAATATTAAGATTGTTAGCTCAGGCGAGGTAAATCAATGACAGCCATTCAACTGCTTATCAAGGATATAAAGAATTTACGACCTGTCCCAGCAATTGCCAACCAAATAGTTGACATGGTTGATAGCCCTTCTGTCTCAATGAATGATATTGCCAAAATTATTCAGTATGATCCTGCCGTAACTGCAAACCTCCTTAGAACCTGTAATTCTGCTTATTTTGGACTCCCGAATCCTGTTGAATCTGTAAGAGATGCTGTTGCAATACTTGGAATTGATCAGGTTGTTGAACTTGCTCTTTTAAATGCAAGTGCTAAGACTCTAAATAAATCTTGGAAAGGGTATGGGTTGAATGAAGGTGCTATGTGGAAACATGCTGTATCCTCTGCTTTGATTGCAAAAGATATTGCTAAAAAAATCGCCCCTGAAAGCAGCAACACAATATTTACCGCAGCACTTTTAAAAGATATTGGCAAAACTGTTCTTGATAAATTTATCCAAATATCTTCTGATAAAATTCAGAACCTTATTGAGCAAGACGGCTATAGCTTTATAGAGGCTGAAAAAAAGATAATTGGCACAGATCATGCCGAGATTGGTGCAATGATTGCAAAAATATGGAAATTTAGCCCTAAGATGGTAAATATTATAAGACATCATCATCTTCCTGATGTGGCAATAGATAGTGGTATTGAGATTGCTATTGTCTATTTGGCTGACTGTATCTGTATGATGATGGGTGTAGGTATTGGTTCAGACGGGCTTTCATATCGATTTCACGATGATATTATAAGAAAACTTTCAATCACTCCAGATGATATTGCAAAAATTATTGCTGACTTTACAATTAACATGCAGAAAGTTGAAGCTCTTTTGCGTGTTGTGTAACTACCTCTACCCTAAAGGGATAGAGGTTTTACGCCATTTTTATAAATTTAGGGCAAATTTTATAGATGCCCAATATGGATTAAACTTTACTGTTTAAACCAACTCTAATTGCCTGAGGTCTATTAATAGATGACATTCTCAATTTTACTTGTAGATGACTCCATGCCCATGCGGGCTGTAATAAAAAAAGCCTTTAAAGCAGCAGGGTATTCTAATTCAAATTACCATGAAGCTGCTAACGGCATTGAAGCTCTTGAAAAGTTAAAAAATAACTGGATTGACATTGTTATAACAGATTTCACAATGCCACAAATGAATGGGCTTGAGATGTTAGTAAAGATGAAGCAAAATGATCTGTTTAAAGAGATTCCAGTGGTGGTCGTTACGACAGAAGGCAGTAGGGAAAAGATAGATCAGTTTATGAAAGGTGGGGCTTCTGGTTACATTAAAAAGCCATTTACCCCAGAACAGATAAGAGACATGATAACCAATATTCTTGGAGAATCCCATGACAATGGCGAATCTGATGAATCAGATAGTGATTTCGATTTCTGAAGTAATGGAAACTATGTTTTATATCCCAGTTGAGCCAAGAGAGGAAGAGACTACGGTTAGTGATTTTAGCCTATCTGACGAAGGTGATATTCAAGTTGCCACCATTACATTCCATGGAGGGTTTTCAGGTTTTATTTCGTTGATAATTCCAGAAAATTTGCTGACTATGATGACAGAGAATTTTATGGGTGAAGATAGAGATAACTTAACTTATGAACACCTTGAAGGAACTCTTAAAGAGGCTTTAAATATGGTTGCTGGCAACACGTTTAGCAAAATTGACAACCAGAAATCTTTTGGTCTTGGTGTTCCTCAAATTATAAGTAAAACTGCTGTGAATAAGATTTCAGGGAAAATGGTTGTTGTTGATACAATGGATGGTCCGATTGGTATTGCGGTTCATTTGACTAAGTAATTCTAATTTTAAAAATGGTATTAGCCGAACGATAAATCGAACGGCTAAATTAAAATTGCTTTAAGCGTATTGATTCTATTGAAATTTCAGTGGCAAAAAAAATAGGAAATTCAATGATTATTGCTAAACCAATAAAAGTTCTTGTTGTTGATGACTCTGCAATTGTTAGAAAGGTCTTTTCTCAGGAGCTTTCCAAAGAAAAGGATATTGAAGTTGTTGGCACAGCACCTGATCCATATATTGCAAGAGACAAGATAGTAGCTCTTAAGCCAGATGTGATTACTCTTGACATTGAGATGCCACGAATGGACGGAATCACATTTTTAAAAAAACTTATGCAGCACTATCCACTGCCTGTTATTATTGTAAGTTCGCTTACTCCAAAGGGTAGTAAACTTGCACTTGAAGCACTCTCAATTGGTGCTTTAGAGGTTATCTCAAAACCAAGTGCTGCCTATTCAGTTGGAGATATGAGCATTCAGCTTGCCGAAAAGATACGAGCTGTTCATGGAATTAGGATTGTTGCGAGAAAACCGCCTACTACTGATGGAGAACAGGGACAATTTAACTCCACACAATCTACTATTAATGTCAATTCAAAAGCACTTGCAGCAACTACAAATAAAATTATTGCAATTGGGGCATCTACAGGCGGAACAGAGGCAATAAGAAGGGTTATTACACGTTTTCCGAGAATTTCACCCGGAATATTGATAGTTCAGCACATGCCAGCACAATTTACGACAACTTTTGCCGAACGTATGAATAGTTTATGCGAAATGGAGGTAAAAGAGGCGGAAAATGGGGATACTGTGTCAAATGGCAAAATATTGATAGCCCCGGGTAACTACCACATGCTTCTTAAAAGAAGCGGTGCAAGATATTATGTAGAGGTAAAACAAGGACCAATGGTGCATCATCAAAGACCAGCAGTTGATGTGCTTTTTAAATCAGTTGCAAGATATGCGGGTGCTAATGCACTTGGGATTATTCTTACTGGTATGGGAAGTGATGGTGCTGCTGGTATGGCTTCCATGAAAGAGGCTGGTTCAATTAATATCGCCCAAGATGAAAACTCCTGTGTTGTTTATGGAATGCCAAGAGAAGCTGTAAAACTTGGCTGTGTTGATCATATTGAAGATATTGATAGAATCGCTGGATTGGCTTTAAGGTGTATAACATCTTGAATCTATAGCTTTTCAAATAGTTATTTTGCCCCTCCCCAGCCCTCCCCAAGGGGATGGAGTTATATTATCCCCCCTCTCCTTTGGAGAGGGGTTAGGGGTGAGGCAAAGTAATATAACAAAGCAGAATTAGAGAGAACCTAATAGAATATTAAATGACCACACAAAAAGAACATATATTCTCCAAATGGAGTGCTAAGAACGGCAAAGGTTTAAAAGTTGTAGAGACAGTTGAATCAGCAAGAGATATTGTAAGTTCCAAAATGTTTATGCTCTTTACCTTTGCTTGCTTTCCTGTCCTTATAATATCCCTATCACGCACATTTGAAACTGGCTGGCAGCCTGTTTTCTACTTCCATATTGTTCTATACTGCATAACTTCTATTATTTCCATTTTTAGAAAATCTCTATCCATCACATTCAGAGCAACTACCATGCTAATTATTATGTTTTTGCTTGGTATTGCTGATCTCTTACAGTATGGGCTATGCGGTATGGGGTTTGTCTTTTTATCAATATTTTGCCTAAACACTCCAATTATGTTTGGAAAAAAATGGGGTATGACCGCCCTTAGCATGAGCCTTTTTTCTATTTTTATTACCGCTATTTTAGCTGTTACAGGCGTGTTGCAATTCCCATTTGACATCTCTTTATATGCCAAATCACCTACCTCATGGATAACTGCATTATCTGTCTTTTCTGTATTTCTAACTATGCCAGCTATTGGAATGGCAAAGGCTAACCAGAATCAGCTTGAAACCATAGATGCTTTAGACAAAAGCGAGACTCTTCAACGAAATCTTCTTATTGAATACAAGCAAGCAGAGGCAGAGCGTAAAAAAGCAGAAGAAGGGCGTAAAAGAGTGGAAACACAGTTACGTCAATCTCATAAAATGCAATCTATTGGAACTCTTGCTGGTGGTATTGCACATGACTTTAACAATATTCTTGGGGCAGTAATAGGGTACTCTGAGATGACATTGTGTGAGGTGGAAAAAGGTTCTGTTGCTGAACACAATCTAACCCAAATCAATTTGGCGGGCAGACGTGCAAAAGAGCTTGTAAATCAGATATTAACATTTGCTCGCCAGACAGAAGAGATCATGATGCCCGTTAATGTTGGAGATATTGCTTGTGAAGTCTTAACTTTATTGAGGTCTTCATTTCCTTCATCTGTAAAACTAAACTCTGATATAGATAGTCAACTGACTATTATGGGTAATCCAACTCAGCTTCATCAGGTCTTTATGAATCTTTGCACAAATGCTTTTCATGCCATTGAAAATATGAGCGGATTTATTGATGTTAATGTCTCTGATATTAGTATAGATGCACAGTTTGATTGCATATCATATAATTTAAACTCCAATCTTGAATCCAAATCTCATCAAGCTATCCTACAAACTGGTGATTATGTCAGGATAAGGGTCTCAGATACAGGAGCTGGCATACCATCTGATATAATTCACTCTATATTTGAACCCTACTTTACAACTAAAGAGCCAGATAAAGGCACTGGTATGGGTCTTTCTGTTGTTCATGGTATTGTGAAAAAACATTGTGGAGAGATTACAGTTCAAAGCGAACTTGGTAGAGGAACTATTTTTACTGTATATCTACCAGTACTCAATAATAATAATGATAAAAACGTAATATCACAAAATGAGAGATAGTAGAGACGCACGGCCGTGTGTCTCTACCAATTAATTTATGGTGTTATTTTATTTCCATTCCTTAGACGATAAAGTAGAGTAGATAGGAGCAAAAAAGATCATGCACTATGAAGGCAATATTATAAGACCCCCAAGTGAGGCTAACAGTATTCTGCTTCAGGTTACTGTTGGGTGTTCACACAATAAATGCACCTTTTGCGGGGCATACAAAGGGGAGAGATTTACTATAAAAAATGATGCTATAATTTTTGAAGATATTGAATTTGCAGCAAAATATTGCAAACACCAAACAAGACTATTTATTTGCGATGGTGATGCCCTTATAATTCCACAAAAAAGGCTTGTGCCAATACTTGAAAGGATAAATCAACGACTGCCTTGGATTGAGCGGATTGGACTTTATGCAAATACAAAGAGCATCAAGATGAAAACTTTGGAAGAGCTTAAAGAGCTAAACAAACTTGGTGTAAAGATTGCCTACATGGGGCTTGAGTCAGGTGATGACGTTACTCTAAAGAAGATAAATAAAGGCTCTGACTCAAATAAAATGGTTGAGATGGGCAAAAAGATAAGAGGTGCTGGAATAAAGCTCTCTATCACTGTGCTTCTTGGGCTTGCTGGTAGAGATCGTTCAAATATACATGCTGCCGAAACAGGAAGAGTCTTATCTGCAATAGACCCAGAATATGTTGGGGCATTGAGTTTAATGCTAATACCCGGAACACCTATGCACACAGATTACCAAAATGGTAATTTTGATCTTATAACACCAGATGAGATGCTCACAGAACTTGGCACTATGATAGCAACTACACATCTTACTGATGGGCTTTTCCACGCAAATCACGCATCAAACTATCTGCCAATCAGAGCAAATCTTCCAAAAGACAGAGAAAAGACACTCTCTTTAATTGCACAAGCACTTAAAGGTAGAGTAAAGTTAAGACCAGAGTATATGAGAGCTTTGTAATCTTAATTAACTATCTTTAAGCTGTGGTGTCAAATGTATGGTTTCTGGAATAATTTTTATAATATCAGAGGCAACAAATCCATAAGCTCCACGCTTTTTGGCAACTATATCACCACAAAGACCATGAATATAGACACCCGCAATTGCAGCTTGTGATGGCTCAAATCCTTGGGCAATAAAACCTGAAATCATGCCTGTTAAAACATCACCCATACCACCTGATGCCATTCCTGAATTACCTGTTGGGCAGATATAAAGAGTCCCATCGGGCAAAGCAACAATAGTTGAGGCACCTTTTAGCACAACAATTACATTAAACTCTATTGCAAAATTTATAGCTGTCTCAACTCTATTTTGCTGAATTTCAACAGTTGATTTTCCAGTTAAACGTGCCATTTCACCAGGGTGTGGCGTTAAAATAGTAGAGTTTTTTCTGCTTTTTAATATATATGGGTTAACTGCAATTGCATTTAGTGCGTCAGCATCAAGAACCATTGGTAGAGTTATCTCCTCAACCATTCCATGAACAAGCCTTATAATGCTATCATCAACACCAAGCCCCGGACCTGCTGCAACAACTCGTTTATCTTTAACAAGAGTCTTGATAATAAGATTTAGTGCTGTATGCGATATATGCCCTTTTTGATTTTCAGGAAGGGGAAAAGTCATTGTTTCAGTAACTTGGGACTCCATTATGCTATTGATGCTCTCAGGAATAGCAAGTGTAACAAGCCCTGCCCCAGAAGCCATAGCTGCATTTGAAGAAAGTACAGCAGCCCCTGTTTTACCAATTGAGCCTGCAACCAAAAGAAGATGTCCGTACTTTCCTTTGTGAGAGTTAGCTTCTCTATGTTTTAGCCTAAAAATTTCTTTAATGTAGCTCTGTTCAATAAGATTAACAGATGGATTTTCACTCTTGGCAATAAATTTTGGAATCCCAATATCTATCACCTCAAGAGTTCCTGTAAGCTCTTTTCCCGGGTAAATTAGATGACCTATTTTGGGAAATCCAAATGTTGCTGTGGCTGTCGCTTTTATTGCTACTCCCATTGTTTGACCAGTATCAGCGTTGACCCCTGATGGAATATCAATACTAAAAACAGCTTTTGACAGAGAATTTATAGTCTCAATTACCTCTTTTAAAAGCCCTTTAACTTCGCTATTAAGTCCAGTTCCAAGTATTCCATCAATAAAAATATCGCTACTAATAATCTTATGCTTAAAATTATTAAATGTCTCTATATCAGGGATCTCTATTACGCTCTCTTTTGAATTTGCAGCAGCCAACTTCTCAAGAAGTATAAAATTTGCTTTAGCATCTCCAGTTACTTTCTCTATTGAGGAAAATAAAAATGTATGGGTTGTAATTCCTTTTTCCATAAGATAACGGGCCATAACAAAGGCATCTCCGCCATTGTTGCCTCGCCCAGCAAGAATAGAGATAGAAAGATTTTTAGTCTGTATCTCTGGAAAGATTCTAAGGAGCATATCAACAGCCCCTCTTCCAGCATTTTCCATAAGAACCAGACCTGAAATTCCAAATAAGTCAATTGTAGCCCTATCAATATTTTGCATCTGTTTTGCAGTTACAAGATACATTGCTGTTTCCTTTAGCTAAAATTGTATTCCATACTCCATCAGGAGAGACTGTTTCAACCACAGTAACTCTCTCTTTTATCAATTTATCAAGAACCTTATTAACTTCACTTCTTAAAAGACCAGAAAGGATAAGCCATTTATGTTGAAAAAACTCAGGAATGTCAAAAAAACGGCTCATAACATCATAGTGAATATTGGCAACAACCAAATCAGCAGGCAGTGAAACAAAATCCTCTGCCCTGCCTTGAATTGCTAAAATTTTATCTTCAAGGGAATTTAATCTTATATTTTTTTGGGCTGTTTTAACTGCAAGAAGGTTAAAATCTAAAGCAAGTATTTTTCTACACCCAAGTTTTGCTGCTGCAATGGCAAGAAGTCCTGTTCCTGTTCCAATATCAATTGCTGTAGATATAGAATAATATTGGTTGCTGCATACATATTCAATATAGCTTAGGCAATCTTCTGTAGTTGGGTGGCGACCAGTCCCAAAAATAACCCCGGGATCAAGTAGTATATGCTTTAAATTTGGTTTGTTTACAAATGGAATTTTCCAAGGGGGGGATATGCAGAGGCTTCCTGATGTATATGATTCGATTGCTTCGCCATGCCATGCTTCGCCTGTCATCTCATATTTATCAATTAAGTTAAGGTCTTTACTTTGCTCTATTATTCTTTGAACAACCTCATCAGAAGATGCGGAAAAGAAGAGAAATGAAAAACCATCTTCTTCCCAATTACCTATAAAACTTGAATTGTTATCAAAGCCTTGTCCATATATGGAAATAATATTTTCGACTTCATTATCTCTAATGACTCCCTGAAGGTAGTATATCCAAAGATTTTCATAGGGGTTTGACACCATTCACCTCTTTTGAATGGGCTATCTTTTTATCCTCTTCCATTGAGTGATGAACAAACCATTTAAGCAAAAATTGCACAAATTTATGATATTCGTCCATATTATCATCTATTGAGTTGATTTTATTGGTTAGCAGATCAATCAAATCTCTATGAAGCTCCTGATGCTCTTTAAGACCAGCATAGTTAAGGTGCATCATAATATTCTCTTCACTGTAAAAGTGAAATTTTGTGTAATATACAAGCTCCATAAACAACCTTTGACAATAGGCGTGTTCATTTTTTTCTGTCATAACTGTAGTAATACGCTTGATCGATGACAAAAAGTATTGATGCTGGCAATCAATCTCTGCAATGCCTGTATTGTATTCATCTTTCCATTTTAAATCCAAAGTAGAATATCTATTACGAGGGTTATTTTTCCTATCCATACTCAATATCTCTCCATATTTATATTGCTTGTTTAGATTCTGTTTTTTATCGTTTTTTGAATAATTATAAGCACTTTATAAAGTTATGAACATAGTTATAAACATAGTATGTTCATAACTTATGAGTTATGAACATCTTTTTAAAACGTGTTCATAACTCATAAGTTATGAACATAGTTATGAACATTTTTAGCATCTATTTTTATCTTAAAATTAAAGTAGTTATCATAGTTATGAACATATCAACATAGCTTATTATTATTACTACTCTTTTAAAAAATATATAATTATAAACAAACCAAATATGAAAAAAAATTTAAACATCTTAAATTTTTAAGATGAGAATCTTCAAATTATCTTAATCTTAAAGCAACAACTATTTGATATAATACCTAAAAAAATGCACTTAGCTTACATGCTTCAGCTTTACAGCTTTAGTTTAGGGCTATAAGTTTAAACATCTAAAGCCCCACGAACAGCAATCGCAAGATCAGCAAGCGATATTGGTTTCATCAAATAGCCTTTTACACCAATCTTTAATGCCTCTTCTGGAGATAGCTTATCACTATACCCTGTTAATATAAGTATAGGAATTTTAGGCTCTATACTCATGGCTTTACGAGCTACCTCATCGCCTGTCATCTCTGGCATAGTCATATCAGTTAAAATGAGATCAAAATATTTTCGATTATGATTCATAAAATCAAGGGCAGCTTTTGGATCATTGTATGTAAATACTTTGTATCCAAGCCGTTGTAGCATAATTGAAAGAACTTTTGTAATTGCTATTTGATCATCTATTACTAATATTTTTTCATTTCCTACAGGAAGCTCTTTTTTTGTTAAGCACTTCTGTTCATCTCCAGAAGATAGATAAGGTGGAAAAAAGATTCTAAATTCACTGCCCTTGTTTAACTCACTTTTTACAGTTATGAAACCTTTATGGCTACTAACAATACCATGCACAAGAGAGAGACCAAGCCCACCACTTTTAAACTTTGGTCTTGTTGAAAAATATGGATCAAATATCCTTGATAAATGCTCGGTTTCAATGCCATGTCCAGTATCTTTTACACTCAGACAGACATATTTGCCATTTACAGATGCCCCTGTGTATAGACAATTCTCTTTAAAATAGTCCTCTGTCAACGTAATGGTAAGCGTTCCTCCAACCATATCCATTGATTCAATAGCATTTGTGAGAAGATTCATAATAACTATGTGCATCTTCTCAGCATCTGCCATTATCATATTGCATGTGTTATCAATACCATCGACAAGTTTTATATTTGTAGGAAGAGCAGGGCGTAAAGAGACTAAAATTTGCATTAAAATCATATTAAGGTAGAGAGGTCCTAATGCAGTTGATGTATCTTTACTAAATGTAAAAATCTGTTTTACTAAAGTTTTTGCCCTGATAGTATTGGTAATAATGCTATCAACCATCCTAACCATATCATCTTGTTTTGTCAGATCATCAATAGTCTGAATCTGTGAAAGCTCATCTTTGAGCATCTCACCAAAACCAAGTATAGGGAAAAGTATGTTATTGAAATCATGGGCAATACCAGCAGCAAGCGTTCCCATTGCCTCCATTTTACGTGCATGAAGAAGTAAATTTTTAAGTGTCTCTTTTTCCTCTTCTGCCTGTTTAAGAAGTGTAATATCGCTTAAGCTGATAAGCAGAACTTCCTCTTGACTCTCTTTATTATCTATGTTGCTATTATCTTTATCTAATTTTTTATTATCTACGTTATTATTAAAATTAACATCTATACTACCACCTTCTTCTCGCCCTTTCTTTGCAAAATCTGAAAGATGTTTTCTTATTCCCTCAAGTCTCACAACTATTGAGTTGTGTCTGCTATCATTTAGAGTAAGCTCAAAAAACTTTTCTAATGGATTTCTGAAATATGATTTAAACCTTGATAAAAAATCCGATACATCTTTTTGTGCAATAAAATTTTGAAAAGGCTTTTGATAAATTTGGGTAAGCTGGCTCTTTACCATATCTGCAAAAGTTTGGTTTGCATTAATTATGATGGCACTGCTGTTTAAAATGAGGTATCCCACAGGAGAAGAGTTAAAAAGCTCAACATAATCTTTTCTAACATTTTCTGCATCTTGGAAAGCTCGCATAAGTTCATCATTTTGCATCTCAAGCTCTATTTTGTATGTCTCAAGATCAGACCACATTCTACGAAGCTCATTATTAAGCTCATTTCTAATATGATCTGGTGAACATTCAGAATCGTTAGAGAATCTCGTAAAAATATCCTCAATTCGTTTTTGAGCCATGTTCCACTCAAGAGCTTTTTTATTTGATACAGCAATCATATTTTTTAAATCAAGTTGTTTGGTCATAGCGTTTTATCCCCGACATTTGTGTATGATTTTTTCTCTCTTTGATTATAGAGGTTTAATCGGCTTCATATTTTTTTTGATTTCAACAAGCTCTGAAATATCATCAAACGTAGCATAAACTTGATAAGGTTTATCTTCATCTTCTCTATAAAGAGGAATTGCAGATACATTAAGCCATTTTGTCGTATTTTCAAGAGGATTGTAAACACCTAATATCACATTGTTTACCCTCTTACCAGTTGCTAAAGCAATCATAGATGGGTGTTCTTGTCCTGAAACAGGAGTCCCATCTTCTCTAATTGTCTGCCATCTTGGATCCATTGATGTTCTACCAAGCATTTCATCAAAAGCAAGTCCTAAAAGTTTTTGAGCAGAAGGGTTAGCAGATATTATCTTTCCATCAATATCTTGATAAACAACACCTGGTGTCATTGTTTCAAACAAGGTGCGATACATCTCTTCTTTCTCTTTTAGAGCAGATTTGGCTTTTTTTACAGGGTTTATATCAACAAAACTTAAAATAACACCAGCGTAATGGTTAGGTCCCGTCTGATATGGAATGATTCTCATTAAATAGTGGTTACTATCTCTTGTTACAACCTCTTTTTCAATCTTTATGTTGGTCTTCATTACTCTTTCAACAAGCACGATTGGCTCTTCATCTTTTAAATTGTGAGTTAGATGGGATAGCGGTCTTCCAATATCAGAGTCTAAAATTCTAAATATATTTGTAATATGAGACGAAAAGCGTCTTATTTCAAAATTTTCATCAAGTATAAGTTCACCTATGTGGCTGCTGGAGAGCAGGTTATTCACATCATTATTAAGTTGGGTAAGCTCTATAATCTTGTTTTGATACTCAACATTTACAGTGTGTAGCTCTTCGTTTGTAGATTGTAGTTCCTGATTTGTAGATTGAAGTTCCTCATTGCTTGCAAGAAGCTCCTCATTTGTAGCTTGCAACTCTTCATTTGAGGTTTCAAGCTCCTCAACCGTTGCTTGGAGACTTTCACGGGTAAACTGCAATTCTTGCTTAAGATCATTTATGTGCTGTAGCGTTTGCTCGTTAAGATCATAGGATAAAATCTCTCCTTGTTTTTCAGAAATTAACTCTGTTCTCATTTTTTCAACAAAGACAACAACAAGAGATTCAGAGATATTTTTTGCAAACATGGGTTTTATGACAAGTGTAACCATCTGTCTTGAAGATTGTAAGGTTGGTAGCTCTACGTCTCCTTTATCAGAACCAGAGAGTTCAGCACCTAAACGCCCCTGATTTCCAACTGCAATATTGCTATAACGAAGCTCTTTTCCCGTTCTAAATACTTTTTGAATTCCAGTAAAAATTGGAATTGAAAGCTCTTCTGTTGCCATTTTTGAGATGTCATTTAAAACTGCCCCTTGAGGCACTTTGAAAAACCCGTCAGTTTTTCCAAGAACATGCACAACTTCCATGTGTTCATTAACAATCAAGGCAAGAGGAACATACTCTTTAGAGAGCAAGGCTAAAAAACTCTCCATAATTCGTTCTGTCTCAAGAAGCCTTGTAGCAGAAGGTAAAGCACCATAAGGTGATATGTATGTGCTTTGCCTGTGTCTGTATGTTCTTGTTAGGGGGTTATCTGCTGTAAGTGTATGGGCAACTTTACTAAATGGTCGTCTTGATTGATAGATTCTGAACCTACTATCAAGAGGAGTGAAGTAATCTGACATCTCTCCTGTTGTTTCGCTGCTCCCAAGAAGTAGAATTCCATTTGGGTTTAAAGAGAAGCTAAAAAACTCTAAGACCTTTTTTTGAAGTATTGGCTGAAAATAGATAAGCAGGTTTCGGCAACTAATAAGATCAATTTTTGTAAACGGAGGGTCTTTTATAAGGTTGTGCTGGGCAAATACAACCATCTCTCTGATGCTTCGAGATATTTGAAAGGTGTCATCTTTTTTGAAAAAATACTTTGAGAGATATTTGGGGTGAATATCTGCTGCAATGCTCTCGTGGTAAGTTCCAGCTTGAGCAAATAAGATAGCATTACGGTCAATATCGGTAACAAAAATCTTAATATCATGAGAGACTTTAAGTGTCTCCATGCACTCTTTAATTGAAATAGCAAGACTATACGCCTCCTCACCAGTTGAGCCTCCAGCTACCCAAACACGAAATTCACGGTTTTTATGCTCTTCAAGAAGATGTGGTAACCAAGTATTGCTAAGTGCTTCAAAAATATGAGGGTCCCTGAAAAAATTGGTTACACCAATTAGTAGTTCACGGTATAGAGTATCTACTTCACCAGAGTGGGTTGTTAAATATTTAACATAATCGCTTAAATTCTCCATCTGGTTTACCATCATTCGGCGTTCAACCCTACGCATCACAGTTGCTGGCTTATAATAGGTAAAATCAATTTTGCACTTTTCACGTATTAGGGCAAAAATTTTGGTAATGCCGTTATCTTCGCTTATTAGCTTATCACTTCTTGTTATGTCAGCCATGTAAGGGTGTTTGATAAACGCAAGAAGCTGTACTGGCATCTCTTCTGGTGGAAGGACAAAATCACTCAAGCCCGTTGAGATAGCAGCTCTTGGCATTCCATCAAACTTTGCGGTCTCTTCGCTTTGAACCATGACCATACCGCCACACTCTTTGATTGCCCTGACACCACGCATTCCATCGCTCCCTGTGCCTGATAGAATAATTCCAACAGCTTTTTCAGCTTGGTCTTCTGCAAGTGATCTGAAAAAAATATCAATTGGCAGATTAAGCCCGCGTGAGTGATCTTGCTCGCTTAATATCAACTTTCCGTGAAAGATAGTAAGATTCTTTTTAGGTGGGATTAAGTAGATACATCCAGCATTAACAGTTAAACCATCTTCAGCACGAAACACCTCCATTGGAGTTCTTTTAGAGAGGATTTCGACCATCAAGCTCTTGTAATCAGGCGATAGATGTTGAATCACAATAAATGCAAGTGTTGACTGTCCGGGCATGTTCATAAAGAACTTCTCAAGAGCCTCAAGACCACCTGCTGATGCACCAATTGCCACATAATGGGTAGGAAGATTTGTAGTGGTTACTATCTCGTTTTTTTCCTGTTCGCTGTTTTGAGTTTTATCTTTAATTATCTCTTTTGTTTCAAAATTTGTCTGATTTTCCATCAACTCCCCCCTTTGGGTTTAAAGTGCATTTTTAACTTATAGACCCCATTTTCAAGACGTGCATCTAATGGCAATTTTGCCTTTTCAAAAACTTTTATCATTGGTTGATTGTCTGAGATAACCTATAATTTGCTCTATTTAAAATATTCAAATTTAAAACCCTAAAATAAATTTAACTTAGCCGATGGTTTTAACCATCGGCTATATAACCATGAGAAATATAACCTAAATCGCCTAAATCCTACTATCTTGCGGAAGAGTCAAAATAACTGAAGTTCCATTACCAACTCTATCTGATTGAATAGAAAATGATCCTCCAACAAGTTTTGCCCTGTAGTTCATAATCCTTATGCCCATTCCTTTTGTCTCCATTGAACTATCCATTCCAACTCCATTATCACGAATAGAGAGGTTTAGGTTACTATCTTCAACATTAAGCGTAATAATAATTTTAGTTGCTTTTCCATGTCTTATAGCATTTTGAACTGCCTCTCCAACAATATGGTAAAGGTTTATTACAATCATTGGATTATGAATATCAGTTGTCTCTCTACATTCAAGTATGCAATCAACTTGATGCAAAAGTTTTATGTTTGTTGCAAGCTCTCGTAATGAAGATTCAAGACCATAATCAAAATAGGCAGGACAAAGTCCTCTTGCTAAACGCCTTGTTTTTGCAATTGCCTTTTTTATAAGCTCTATTATTTTATCAGATAGCGAAGAAGAATCGTAAGAGTAATCTTGCACCTTACGCTTCAATACTTTAGTTAGACCCTCGATCCCGATAAGGTGGGGACAAAGATCATCGTGCAGATCATTTCCAATTTTTTGACGCTCCCTCTCTCCTGTCTCCATTATGCTCTTTTCAAGAAATTTCACCTCAGATACATCGTGATGTGCAACAACACTTCCTACAGGTTTCCCATATTTATCTCTATAAACAGAACCTCTTATACTTACATCAATAAGTTTCCCAGATTTTGCCCTTCTTCTGGTCTCTGTAATTGAAACAGGCTCCCCTTTTAACACCATCTCAATGGCATTACTTGCCTCTTTCCAATGCTCTTCAGGGATAAAATGATCTATCTTATAGCCTACACACTCTTCAAATGTGTAACCAAATACACGGGTAAAAGCTGGGTTTAAGTAAGAGATTCTACCGTCCATATCATAAACAATTATTGGATCAGGGGTTGCCTCCATTACAGAGCGATATTTCTCTTCACTAAGTTCAAGAGCCTCTTGAGCAAGTTTTCTCTCATCTATTTCAGCTTGAAGAGTTTTGTTATATTTTTCGAGTTTTTCCATAAATGTATTGTAATAAAAGGCGAGTTGACCAACCTCGTCATCTGACTGCATATTTACAAGGCGATCTGAAAAATCATCGTTAATCTCTTGGTTAAAGCGACTTGTAAGTTCTCGTAAAGGCTTTGTGATTGTAGAGCTTAACATAAAAGTAACTGGAATAAAAATAATAAGAGAGGCAAACCCCATAACAATTATGATATTACGGATAATTTTTAAAGGATTTAGAAACTCATCAAGGTAGCTTGCAGATGCAACAATCCATTCATATTCAGGAATTATATTAAAGATAACAAGTTTTTTTCTAAATTTATCATCATTGAGATTTTTCCACTTATAGATAAGTTTTCCATTCTTTATTTTTAACATCTGCTGATAAAAACTTGAAGAGAACCTTTTATCTGAAAAGACATTTATACCCTCAAGCTCTGGGTGAATAATCACGTTCCCTTTCATATCCATAACATAAGAATAACCAGTTTCTCCAAATCTTTGGCTTAAAATGCTCTCTTTAAAATCACTAATATTTACAAGTTTCTCAAACTCTGTTCGATATGAAGAGACAGTAATGAGCCAATCCCAAGGCTCAAAATAGTTGATATAAAGAGCCTTAGGCAAAGGTTGAGAATCTTCTGGGTTTTTCCAATAATATTCAATATATCCACTCTTCATAGTGATCATCTGTTTTACAAATTGATGATCAGATATATCTAAACCCTCCAATGTCTTTTTAGGGTGTTTTAGAACTCTTCCCTTACCATCAAGAATACAGATATAACCAGTTATTCCTATTTTCTGGCATAAAATAATATCAACCGCCCTTCTCTTTGCCTCTTCAAGTGAAATCTCTCCTTTTTTATAGAGGTTATAAAGATGTTGAATAATATCGTAATTTTTTTCTGCTGTAGCACGAATGTGGTTTTTTATTGAGACAGAGACTGCTGTTTTTACGTTATTTAATATTGCATTTGTTGAGTTTTGAAGCTCGCTTTCAATACTTTTCTCTACAGTTGATTTAACGATAGAGTAGAGTATTAAACTTGCAAGTCCAATAATTAAAATAAAAGTGGTAGAATATATAAATAATAATTTATATCTTATTCTTAAATTTTTTATAAAGCTAATTAGGCTATAAGTTAACAATCTTAAATTATTGAAAATATATCTATAATAGCTTTTCCCATACATCTTTCACCTGCTTAAAAGTATCTTCAAGATTGTTGGAGTTATTAATCAAAAAATCAGCATATTTAATCTTTTCATCAATTGGGAGTTGAGATTTAACCATATCGTTTGCCTTGTTAGAATCAATATTTTCTCTTTTCATAAGTCTTTGGAGCTGAATTTTAGAAGAGCTATATACAATAATCAATTTATCAAATAGGCTTTGAAGGTTCATCTCAATTAAAAGAGGAATTACGGCAATTATGACTATTTTTGCTTTTTGATTTTTTATATCCTGATAATTAGTTTTTTCATTCTCATAAACAATCTGTTTAATTTGCTGGTAAAAGAGTTCAAAAATTGCTGGGTGGATTAACCTCTCAAGTTCTCTTCTCTTTTCATCATCTTTAAAAACTATATTTGAAAGTACTTTTCTATCTAAACAACCGCTTTTATCAAGAATTTGAGAGCCAAAATAGGCAACAATATCAGCAAGACCTTTTGTTCTGGGTTCAACTGCTTTTCTTGACAAAAGATCAAAATCAATAATCTCTACTATATAATCTCTATTTGGAGTATTTTTATTTGGGGTATTTTCTACATATCTTTTATTTGGGGTATTTTCTATATATCTTTTATTTGAAACATTTTGTAGCTCTTGGCTATATTTTATGAACATCTCTGCTACAGTTGTTTTGCCTGTTGCAATGCTGCCTGTAAGACCTATGAGTATTGGTTTAAGATTGCTTGAGTTGAAAATATTTGAAATATCTGATTTTATTGCGTCAATATCTATAAATTTGCTATTTATGGGGTTGTCAAAAGTTCTGCTTGACATGATCTTGAATATCCTCATCAATGAAAGTGGAGTTAATACTACAGACCAATGTTTGAAAAAATAGAATTGATAATTTAACATAAGTTGTCAATCTTTAAAATTTTGGTTTTAAAGATTCCGTTAAAAGGGGTTAAAAATATATGGGATACATTGAAATATCATTGAAAATGCCAACTGATTACAGCGATGAAGAGTTAAGAGAAGCTGTAAAAAAAGAGTTAGAAATAGTCAAAAATAATATTTATTGTAAGCCCGAACTTGATGAAAAATTGAGATTTGAAATCTTAAATAAAAGCCTTGATGCAAGAAAAAAGAGCGATATTCACTGGGTGATTAGGGTTGGAGTTGATAATTTATCTTCAAACTCTGAAATTGAAAACTCAAAACATTTTGGACATCAAATCTTTAAAGAGAAACTTAATATTCCATACCGAAGAAGAGAAGAGAAAGTTATTGTTGTAGGTAGTGGTCCTGCTGGTTTTTTTGCTGCATATTTATTGCAAAAAGCTGGCTTTAATACAACCATAATTGAAAGAGGTTCTAAAGTTACTAAGCGTGAAGCGTTAATAAAAGAGTTTGAATCTACAGGAAAATTTAACTCTATTACAAACTATGCTTTTGGTGAAGGTGGTGCTGGAACTTTTTCTGACGGAAAACTTACTTCAAGGAGTAAGAATATAAGCAAAGAAAAAGAATTTATCCTATCAAGTTATGTCCAAGCAGGGGCGCCAGAAGAGATACTTTACATGGCACACTCTCATCTTGGGAGCGACAATTTAAAGCAGATAATTAAAAACCTTAGAAACTCGTTTATCAGTATGGGTGGCACTATTTTGTTTGAGACATTGGTAAAAGATTTTAAACTTAATAGTTGTAGTAATAGAGATGTAAATAGTAGTAATAATAAAGTTGTAGGTGTGTTTGTTAGCTCAACTGCCTCTGACTCAACTACTTCTGATTCAGCTACTTCTGATCCAATAGCTTCTGGCTCAATTATCTCTGATAATAAAATCAAAACCTCTAATGAAAAGTTTGTTGATGAAATTGAGGCAGATCACTTTATAGTAGCATCTGGTCATTCTGCTTACGAGACATACCGTATGCTTATTGCAAAAGGAGTAGAATTTAAAACTAAAAATTTTGCAATAGGTTGTCGTGTTGAGCATCGTCAGGAGCTTATCAATCTTGCCCAATGGGGCAAAAAATCTCTGATTGGAGTTAAAGCTGCTGAATATCGCCTTGCCTCAAGAGGCGATGGACATTTACCAGTCTATACTTTTTGCATGTGTCCTGGTGGAATTATTGTTCCATCAACTGCTTATGAAAAAGCAAATATTGTTAATGGTATGAGTCGTTATAAAAGAGATGGGATATTTGCAAATGCTGCTTGTGTTGCTGGTGTCAATCTAAATAAATTACTATCAAGAGATGTTGATGCACAAGATGCTTTAGATTGGTTGGAGAATCTTGAAAATGATTTTTATAGATATTCTGGTGGATATGCGGCACCATTCTGTTCAATAAACGATTTCATTGATAAGAAAATTAGAACAAAACCCCATAGTATTGCTAACAATGTAGTAGAATCAAGTTATCCATTAGGATTAAAAATTGCACCTTTATGGGAACTTCTACCCAAAGAGATAATCGTTGCCATTACTGAAGGTTTGAAAGATTTTAGCCGTAAGATAAGAGGTTTTGAGACTGGTTTAATAATGGGGCTTGAGAGCAAAACATCTTCTCCTATTTCAGTAGTTCGAGAAAAAAGTTGCTGCTGCACGGGATTTAATAATCTTTATATGGTAGGAGAGGGAAGTGGTCATGCAGGAGGCATCATTTCAAGTGGTGCAGATGGTATTAAAGCTGCTTTATCAATTATAGAGGCGTATGAACATTGATTATTCAACCTGTTCAAGGTCATAAATTGAGTTTTCTGATAAAACATTCAAAAGCTCAATTTATGACCCTTTGAAGTATGAAGTATATTTGAAGTATTATAAAGATTCACTGAAATCATAGAATAATATAGTTGATTATAGCCAGATATTGTATTATATTAAGGTTATGAAACTTTCAGATTGGGCAAGACAAAATAATATAACTTATCGGACAGCATGGGAACATTTTAGAACTGGAAAAATTCCTAATGCTTATAAATTGGAATCAGGAACGATAATTGTTCCTGATGAAAATATCACTATAAAATCTGAATGTGTTGTTACTTACGCAAGAGTAAGTTCCTCAGAAAACAAGTCAAACCTTGAAAAACAATCAGAACGTCTAATATCTTTTTGTAATGCAAAAGGTTGGCAAACTCATTTTAATATAAAAGAGGTTGGTTCAGGCTTAAATGATAAAAGACAGAAACTTGAGACGATTCTTTTAAAAGGCGATGCAACCAAACTTGTCGTAGAACATAAAGACGGGCTTGCAAGATTTGGAGTCAGATATATTGAGATTCTTTGCAAACATATTGGCTGTGAATTGATAATTCTTAATCCAAATGAAAATGACAAAGAAGACCTTATACAGGATTTTGTTTCAGTAATAACAAGTTTTTGTGCCAGACTTTACGGTCAAAGAAGAAGCAAGAGAAAGACAGAGCAAATAATAAAGGATTTATGTTGTGGCGAAGAAAATCAAGAAGAAAAAAAATAACTTCAAACTTCACAAAGCAGTTACGCACATAAAACTTGATTTTGCTAATGACGGCAAATTAGAAAAGCTGAATGAAGTTGGAGCAGCCTTTATGCTGCTGGTTCAGGCTTATATTGACCATATTTTCGATAATGCCCTTAAAACCGTTTCAAAATTCGACACAATTCCTGAAATAGAGACCAAATTATCAGCACGTTATCAACGGTGTGCATGGCAGCAGGCGGTTGGAATAATGCAGTCATTCTTTTCAAATGAGCGTGAAAACAAGCCTGTTTTAAAGAATATCACGATTCAAGGTAATGCAAATGTCATTAAACTTGAAAGCTCTAAAACCTCAGAATTTGATTACTGGCTGAAAATTTCCACCTTAGAAAAAGGCTCTCCCATCTTGATTCCTGTAAAAATCCATAAGTATGGAATTGAAATTTTAAAATCGGGCAAATTATGCCTTGGTGTAACATTAAATTGTAAAAATGGGAAATGGTATGCTGCATTTATTGTTGAAACGGAGAATAAAAAAGAAGAGAAATCAGGCGATATTGTAGGTGTTGATCTTGGAATCAAAAATTTATTAACAACAGCAGGTGAACATTTTGGTCAATTTTCTGATAAATTAGTCAATCTTGTTAAAAAAAATGATGAAAAACGGAGAAGAAAACAGAAGCAAAACGTCTGTTTAAGCAAAAAAGAGAAGCCTGTAATATCGCTCCATAACAGAAAACTTGAATCAACGATTAAAAACGAAATAGGCAGGGCAATCAATAATTTCATTAATTCTATACAAGAAAATACAACAGTTGTGATGGAAAGCTTATCTGTAAGTGATATGAAATTCAAGTCAAAAGCTATGAATCGTGTCCTTAAAGCCTCAAAGATAGGTTATGCTCTTGATAGATTGAAACAGAAACTTGATTCAAAACATATTCATTATTCAACAGTTGCAGCAGCTTATACAAGTCAGGCATGTTCCAAATGTGGATATGTTGATAAAAATAACAGACCAAAACAAGAAAAGTTTTTATGTAAATTCTGTGAACATACAGAAAATGCGGATGTCAATGCCAGCAAAAACATAGCCAAACGTTTTGGAGATGATGAGCTAAATTGCTTGACAGATTTTCGCAAAGTGAAATCGTTTTTATTGGAGAGATTCTTTAAGCGATTTCCAGATGCCCGTAGTGCATCTGGTGGGTTAGAACTGGGCTTTACGCTTCGAGAGATAAGTGGACAACTACTGACAGTCAATCAACTCACTTAATACAACTTTCTATATTTTTCTATAGGAGTTGCAACTATAATATGGCTACCTGACGACAGGTACCCAACAAACTTACAAAAGGAGTGTTAAAATGAAAAGATTAGCTTTGCTTCTGGCATTAGTAGTTATGACATCATCAAGCGTATTTGCAAATCAAACTGTAAAATTGGCAATAGGGGACTGGGCACCTTATACCTCAGAGACAGATGTAAAAGGCAAACTTCTGGAAGAGGTGGTTACAGAGGCATTTAAACTTGAGGGAATAGATGTGAAGTACGATTATTTTCCATGGAAAAGGAGTTATATCTATGTAGAACAGGGAAAATCTGATGGGACTTTTCCTTGGAACAAAACTACAGAACGTGAAAAAGAGTTTTATATACACAAAATATCCCTAATTAAAGATGACGGTGTCTATTTTCATCTTAAAAGCAAGCCATTTGATTGGAATACGATAGAAGATTTAAAAAAGTATAAAGTTGGAGTTACGCTCGGATATAAACAGGAGGCTATGTATAAAGAAAAAGGAATAGTAGCTGATACTGTTCCTAACGAAGAGCAGAATTTCAAAAAGATGCTGGCGGGAAGAATTGACGTATATCAGACTTCTAATGTTGTTGGATATTCAGCTATTAAAAAGCTGTTCTCTTCAACAGATGCGGCAAAATTTACCAACCACCCAAAAGCTGTTGAAACAGACGAATACTACATCCTGTTTTCAAAAAAGATACCTAACGGCAAAGAGCTTGCAGATAAATTTGATTCAGGATTGAAAAAATTAAAAGAATCTGGAGGATACTATAAAATTATTGCAAAGTATTTAGGCAGTTTAATGTAAGAGCCTGAATATTTAAACAGCCTTTAAGATTTGACAACTTTTAAAAAGTTGTCAAATCTAATTACATCACCAAATTACCTATTTCACTAAAAACTACAATTTAAGGAAGCAACTATGAGGGTTTTATTCATTTTGTTTATCCTATTTTGCCTTACAATAGGCTGCTCAAGCAGAGGATTGTATGACGGTATGCAACAGGCGGCAAGTAAAGATTGTGAAAAGTATCCCTATCAAAGTTTAGAGTATGAAAAATGTATTGAGAATTCAAACATTAGCTATGACCAATAATCAAGATATTTCAGTTAAAAAAAAATGATGAATTAAAAAACAGATTAAATAAGGAGGTTAGCAGGATACTGCTCAAGATTTAATATGGCAAATAACATATATATCACAGCAACAGGACCAAGGAGCGGCAAAACAATCATTACACTTGGGGTTATGGAGCTTCTTTTAAGAAAGATGAATAAGGTTGGATTTTTCCGTCCAATCGTTAACGACAGTGATGATGTTGATAAAGATATTGCTTTAATATCAACCTATTTTGACCTGAAAATTCCCATTAATCAGATGTATGGATTTACAACTGAAGAGGCAACTGAACTTGCATCTCGTGGAAAACAGGGAGAGGTTATTGAGGGGATTATAAATAAATATAATCAACTTAAAGAAAAGTGCGACTTTGTTGTGTGTGAAGGAACAGATTCAATGAGTGCTTCTGCATCATTTGAGTTTGATATTAATGCTGAGATAAGCAAAAACCTCTCAAGCTCAGTGTTGCTTGTTGCAAGTGGGCAACGTAAAACAGTTGATGAGACTGTTCAATCTATTGAAACTGCATTGGCTTCTTTAAAAAGAAGAAAGGGTAAATGTATTGGAATTATAATCACAAGAACTGAACTATTAATCGGTAAAGAGATTATAAAGCGTATTTCAGAAGCCCATCGTCTTGGAGAGGCTGAAAGTGAGGATGATTTTCTTCTCTATGCAATCCCTGAAGATAAATCACTTAGTCGTCCTACAATCATAGAAATAGTCAAGGAGCTTGATGGCACTGTTCTTTGGGGCAAAAATCACCTTAACCGCCATGTTCACAATTTTAATGTTGCTGCAATGCAGTTAAGGAATCTCTTGCCAAGAATGGAGCATGGCGACTTAATTATAACACCAGGCGATAGAGCTGACGTTATTGTTGCCTGTCTTGCATCTGTCTCATCAACCTCTCGCAAGAGCATCGCTGGACTTCTTTTGACTGGTGGATTAGTGCCATGTCAATCTATATCAGAACTTATAAATGGATTTCCAGATGTTCCGCCAATAGTAAGTGTTCAAGATAACACCTTTCCCGCAGCCACAAAAGTGAACTCTGTTCAAGCTGGTATTTCGCCATTTGATAAACGTAAAATTACAAGAATCATTGCTGCATTTGAAAAACATGTAAATACAAAAAAACTCTCCCAAAGAGTTATAAGAACTAAGACAACGATCAGAACACCCAAGATGTTTGAACTTGAATTGATACAGAGGGCAAGGGAAAACCGTCAGCATATCGTCCTTCCAGAAGGAGAAGAAGATAGAATTTTGAGGGCTGCTGAAGTCCTAATTAGACGTGAAGTTGTTGATATTACGCTTCTTGGTAATCAAGATAGAATTTATAAAAAGATAAAAAATTTAGGGCTTCGTATGGATTCTGTTAATATTATTGATCCGCCTAAATCTGAATTTTTTGAAGAATATATTCAGAGCTACTACGCTTTAAGGGAACATAAGGGTATAACTCCAGAATATGCCCACGATATGATGAAAGTAGTAAATGAATATGCAACAATGATGATTTTTGCAGGTCATGCTGATGGAATGGTATCAGGTTCGGTTCACAGCACAGCAGCCACAATAAGACCAGCTTTGCAGATTTTAAGCACGAAGCCTGATTGCTCAATTGTCTCAAGCGTTATGTTTATGTGTCTTGAGGATCGGGTTCTGGTTTATGGTGATTGTGCGATAAACCCAGAACCAAATGCTAAAGAGCTTGCTGAAATCGCAATAAGTTCAGCTCAGACCGCCCTTGTATTTGGAGTTGAGCCAATTGTTGCAATGCTCTCCTATTCAACAGGGGCGTCAGGCACAGGAGAGGGGGTTGACAAGGTGCGTCAAGCTACGGAGATAGCTATTCAAAAAGCTGCAAAAATTTTACCCAATCTTAAAATTGAGGGACCAATTCAATATGATGCAGCAGTTGATGCTTCAGTTGCAAAGACCAAACTTCCCAACAGCGAAGTTGCAGGGGCAGCCACTGTATTTATCTTTCCTGATCTTAATACTGGAAATAACACTTACAAAGCTGTGCAGCGTTCATCTGGGGCGGTTGCAGTAGGACCTGTGCTTCAAGGTCTTCGTTATCCTGTAAATGATCTAAGTCGTGGCTGCACAGTTACAGATATTGTGAATACAGTTGCGATTACAGCAATACAGGCACAATCTCAAAAGGGTGTTAGATATGATGATTAACTGGAAATAAAAGACATTGAAACAGCCTGAAAATAGAACCTCATCAAGCGATAATACGGACAACATTGATACAACTCGTACCGATATTGTCCGCCATTTTTTGCTTATCAAGAAAGATAGCGAAGAGTTTGGATATATTGCTATAAAGCGAGGATATGCAACGGTTCAAGAGGTTAAATATGCACTTGAGCAACAACAAAAGCTCTTTCGTGAAAAACAGATCAAAAAAATGATAGGAGAGATACTTCTTGACTCTGGTGTTCTAACAAAAGAGCAACGTCAACATATTCTAAAAGCTCAACGGCTTATAAAAATAAAGAGAGAAGACAAAGAGACAGTAAAAGTTGATACGCAAATAGATAAAATAATTGAGATAACAATATCTGCAAATGGAATGGAAGCATGGGTTAGAATCGTTATTCCCCAAGATACTTCAGACTCCACGATTTCAGAAGAAGAAAAAGAAAAAACAATCACACTCACATCAATTAAATCAGCACTTGCAAACAAAGGGGTTAAAAATGGTATTTTAAGTGATGCTATTCTACAATCTCACATTGATCGAAAAGATGATTTTTTTCCAGCAGCTCTTGGAACTTATCACTACAGCCATTTACCTGAGTTGCAATTTTCTATAGATAATAACAAAACAAATCCTATTAGCCCCACCCCCCGCCCCCTCCCCAATGGAGAGGGGGATAATTACTCTCTCCCCTTGGGGAGGGTTGGGGAGGGGCAAAATATTATAGATAGCCCCATTGTAGACTCGGATATTATTAAAAAAGGTAAAGCACTTGTACTAATAAACTCTGAAAAGGGTCAAAGCAAAGCCAAAGATGTTTTTGGAAAAGTCGTAAATATAAATAGTTTTCAGTTAAACCCCAATGTCGATTCATCTCTAAAATCACAAGAGATAGATAGTCCAAAAGAGATGAACAGCATAAAAGAGATAGACTGCAATTATAGTAAGGCATCTCTAATATTTCGTTGTGGAAAGTGGGTAAGTTATTCTCAATTGTCTGAAGATTCTGAAGATAGGAATAGATTAAAGATAATAGCAGACCAAAGCGGCTATCCAGCTCTCTCGCTTGAAGGAAAATTCTACATTTTTCCAGTTGTAAATGTGCTTGGAGATGCTGATTTGCGTTTTGGGCAAATTGATCAATATGCAAGTTTAAATGTGTCAGGAATATTGACTGGAGCATACCCTGTCAATGTAGGTCAAGTTAAAGCAAACGAGATACGCGGGGCTAATGTCTTATCAATTGGAGATGTCTCAGTTGAGATAGGCATTATTAACAGTCGAATTAAAACGCAAGGAAATGTTAGGGCAAAATATATTCATAATTCACGCATTGAAGCATTTGGTGATGTGGTTGTTGAACATGAAATAATTGATTCAACAATTATTATCAGTGGAAAGTGCAATGTATATAAAGGAAGAGTTCTTGCATCAGAAATATATGCTAAGATGGGAATTGTGGCTACTCGTGTAGGGAGCAATATTACAGAGCCATGCGTTATAAGCGTAGGTTGTGAAGAGCATATTATTCTTAAATCACTTGAGATTACTCGACAGATCAACAACGTTAGAAAAGAGCTTGATGAGCTTATCAGGCAAAGAGAGAGTCTTGAGAGTGAGATAAAAGAGATATTTAAAAAGATGGTAGAGCTTAAAGCTGCCTATGACAAAGAGAGTGCTAATCTAAAAGAGATGGTTGAGCTTAAAGTCGATTATGATAAAGCAAATGCTAATCTAAATGAGATGGTTGATCCTAAAGTTGATTCTGATAAAGCAAATGCTAATCTAAATGAGATGGTTGAGATTCTCAAACAGCACAATAAACAGAAAAAAACTCTTGAACTTAGTTTAGAAAAAATTGAAATTAATATAAATAAGGTCAAGCCAAAGGTTGAAAGGGATATTGCCCAGCTTGAATTAGATAGAAATCTTTTGTTGAGATGGGCAGAATCAAAATCTCCTATCCCTGAAATTAACGTCTCAGGTAGATTATCTGATGAGACTGTTGTTAAAGGCTTTATAAATACGGATTTACTAACTCTCCATAACCACACTATTTAGAGAAAAAAAGGAGTAAAATATGCAAAGAGAAAATCTATTAAAGCGATTAACAGATGCCCCTGACAAAATATGGGATATTGTGATTATTGGTGGTGGTGCTACAGGACTTGGAATTGCTGTAGATGCTGCTTCAAGAGGCTATTCAACGGTTCTTTTAGAACAGTCTGATTTTACAAAAGGTACATCAAGTAGAAGTACAAAATTGGTTCACGGTGGTGTTCGTTATCTTGCTCAGGGAGATATTTCTCTTGTATTTGAGGCTTTGCATGAGCGTGGGCTTTTACGTCAAAACGCACCACATCTTGTTAAAAATCAGGCGTTTATCATTCCAAGTTATGACTGGTGGGTGGGTCCATTTTATAACATCGGCATGAAGGTCTATGACATGATGGCGGGAAAACTGGGACTTGGACCATCTGAAAAAATATCTCGTGAAGAGACCATGAAAGCAATACCTAATCTTGATGAAAATCAACTAAATGGTGGCGTTATTTACCATGATGGTCAATTTGACGACTCGCGTCTTGCCGTCAATCTTGCCCAGACTGCTGTGGAAAACGGGGCGGTTGTCCTTAACTACATGGTTGTAACTGACCTTATCTATGATAAAGATAGATTTTTAGCAGGGGTTCGGGCAATGGATAAGGAGAGTGGGTTGACCCATGAGATTTCATCTCGTGTGGTTATAAATGCCACTGGTGTATTTGCTGATGAGATAATGCAGATGGACGATAATACACTTCCAAATATGATACGTCCAAGTCAGGGAATTCACATTGTTCTTGATAAATCTTTTTTGCAGGGTGATTCTGCTATTATGATTCCTAAAACTTCTGATGGCAGAGTTCTTTTTGCTGTCCCTTGGCACGGAAAGGTGGTGCTTGGCACTACAGACACCCCTCTGAAATTAGATGAAACTTCACTTGAACCGCGTGCGTTAGAACATGAAGTTGATTTTGTTCTAACTACTGCTGCACAATATTTAAAAAAAGACCCAAAAAGAGAAGATGCTTTAAGTGTTTTTGCGGGGCTTCGTCCTCTTGCAGCACAGGAAAGCGATTTTACTACTCCAAATAAACG
This sequence comes from Desulfamplus sp., assembly GCA_015231615.1. Lineage (GTDB taxonomy): Bacteria > Desulfobacterota > Desulfobacteria > Desulfobacterales > Desulfobacteraceae > Desulfamplus. Next base: position 33,890 of record JADGBE010000008.1, read on the forward strand.
AAAAGAGCAAAGTGTTAAAGGAAAGGCGGATCAAGGTGGTAAAGAAAAGGTGGAACAAGGTGGTAAAGATAATAAAATAGTAAATGCAACTTCTGAAGAGCCAAAAACCAAAGAGCTATCAAGGAGCCACAAACTTATAGTTTCACTCTCTGGTTTGATTACCATTACAGGCGGTAAATGGACAACATATCGTAAGATGGCAGAAGATACTGTCAACAAAGCATGGATGGTGGGTGGATTGCCTGAAAAAAAGTGTGTAACACACAATATGCCTATTCACGGTTATGTTAAAAATACAGATTTTGAAGCACCTTGCTATTTTTATGGTTCAGATAAAGCACAGATAGATGATATGGTTCACCAAAATCCAGCTCTTGGAAAGAGGCTACACCCAGATTACGAATACACCAAAGCTCATGTAGTATGGGCAGCACGGCACGAGATGGCACGAACTGTTGAGGATTTTCTCTCTCGAAGGGTAAGAATGCTTCTTTTAGATGCGAGGGTTAGCATGAAAATGGCACCAGAAGTTGCTGAAATTATGGCCCAAGAACTTGGACGAAATAAGGCTTGGATAGATTCCCAGATTCAAGACTACATGGAACTTGCAAAGGGATATATTCTATAACATAAATGGCTTTTACCAGAATTATTTTGCCCATCCCGCCTCCCCACTCCCCAAGGGGAGGAAGGAGTAAGAGTAATTTCCCATTAATTATTTCCCTCCCATTGGGGAGAGGTCAGGGGGTGGCAACAGGAATTGCCAATTTATAACGCTCAGTAAGTTTTAGAATAGTCTTGAGGAGTTTTTCTCGGTTAATTGGCTTTGTTATATAGTCATCCATACCACTTTGAATAAACATATCTCTATCTTCTTTCATGGCGTGGGCAGTAAGGGCAATAATAGGGATTCTGTTCAACCCTTTGTTTTTCTCATAATCTCTTATCTCTTTTGTTGCCTCAATACCAGTCATTATAGGCATCTGTCCATCCATTAAAATCAAATGAAAATTGCCACCTATAAATTGTGCTACAGCCTCTTCACCATTTTTTGCGACAGAGACATTATCAACACCAAAGTGTTTTAAAATACTTGTAACAACTTTTTGATTTACAACATTATCTTCTGCGATCAATATTTTTAATTGTTTTAGAAACTTCTGGTTAATTTCAGTTAGATTATCTAAGTTAATTACATCGGAAATAGAAGAGTTAGTTTCATTAACATTACGATCTAAATCGCTATTTTTAGTAAGAGTCTCCTCTTTTCTCTGAACAGTAATTGTGAACCAAAATGTTGATCCTTTTCCTTCATCTGAAACTACCCCGATATTTCCCCCCATAAGCTCTGTAAGTTGCTTTGAAATTGCAAGCCCAAGCCCAGTTCCTCCATAGTTACGCGTCATAGAGGCATCAACTTGAGAGAACGACCTAAATAGTCGATTCATTCGATCATGAGGAATTCCAATTCCTGTATCTATAATGTCAAATCTTATAGTAATATTTTTTGGTATTTGATTAACAGAATTACCATTTTTTGAATTCAGATTAGTAAGAATAGGATTTTCTAAAGGATTATTAACAAAGTCGTTACTCTCTAAAACTTTATTATTAATTATATCCTTGATAAGATATATATGTAATACAACCTTACCTTTTTCAGTAAACTTGATTGCATTTCCGCACAAATTAAGAAGTATCTGACGAATTCGCCCCGGGTCCCCCTTTAAAAAATGAGGAACATCTCCATCTACTATCAGAGAATACTCAAGCCCTTTTCTTGAAGCATGAATAGCCATAATATCAGATACAATGCCAGTAATTTTCCTTAAATCAAAATCAATAACTTCAATGTCAAGTTTACCAGCCTCAATTTTGGAGTAGTCCAAAATATCGTTTATAATCTCTACCAAGGCATCTGCACTATATTTGACAGATTCAGCATAATGTTTTTGTTCTTCTGTCAAAGTAGTCTGGAGCAAAAGGTCAGCCATTCCAATTACGCCGTTCATTGGAGTTCTTATTTCATGGCTCATATTTGCAAGAAATGCGCTTTTAGCAATGCTTGCAGATTCTGCCTTTTCCCTTGCAACTATAAGGTCTCTATTTACCTGCTCAAGTTCAGAACTTTTCTTTTGAAGTTCTGATGCGTTCTTTTCAAGTTCTAATGTCTTTTTTTGAAGCTCTAAAGTTTTCTTTTGAAGCTCTGATGTTCTGCTTTCAATTTCACTGTTGAGGCGTGTGGCATATTCTAAATTATGCCTATGGTTCTCCATCAATATCTCTTCGTATTTTTTCTTAAATACGCTGATCTGACGTTTGAGCTGCTCTTTTTGGGTTTTTATCAAGGATTCAGTATCTACAACCTTACTTTGGCTTATACAGAGTTTTTCACACAGCTCAACGATATTGCGTAAAGGTGTTAATAACACAATATTATCTTTATCAATTTCTTGGCAGGAGGAGTTTATAGATTGTGTAACTAAAGGAGAAAAGAAATTATAGAAAAGAGTGCTTTTAAGTGATGGAAAATAGATTGATGAAGAGGCTATATAATTTTCAGATTCTGAAGAGTTTATATAATTTTCAGATAATGAAGATTTAGATAATGTTGAATATAGGTGAGTGCCAATATCTGTTATGATTTTAAAAGAAAGCTTTTCTAACTCGCTGCATGGGATATACTGCTCTAACAGGTTAAGAAATCGTCTGTTTATTTCAGAGGAATCTTCAAATTCATCAAAAAGAGTATCAATATCAATCATGCCGCCACTTTACTTTTAGTTTAATTTTAACTACTTCAATAAAATACCCAAACGCTACATTGAGTATATCTCTTCTGCTTTGGAAAGCTCCTCTGGCAAATCTTCTGTAAGAGCTTTATATTCTTTTATATTATCTCGTATATGAATCATCAAAGATGGCGAAAGTTCTCCTTTCATCTGATGAAGAACTGTATAGTTAAGTCTTGCTACTAAATAATCAGAGACCTGAACAATTGCTGGAAGGCTTTTATATTCATGTTCGCTGCTTAATACGTCGTGATGTTGCTTAACACCGTTTTGAACGCTAATCGGTAATTTCCAATCACCTGTAATAATATGACCTATTACAGTGTGGTCTGTATGTAAAATTTCATTTTCATATTGAGTTATCTTCTTGTTATCTTTTGGATTCCAAGCCATACATACTTTTAAAAATTCATCTGGCATAACTTGATCAGCAATAATTAATCCTATGTCATGGACAATACCACATAAAAAGGCATCTTCACCTTTTTGACCAAAGATTCTCTCCATACTCATCTGGCTACAAATTGCAACAGCAACGCAGTGCATCCAGAGTCTTTTTCTCGAAAAATATTGTTCGTCAGTTTTAGCTTTAAAGAGATTTTTTAGAGCATCAACTACAATCAGATTACGAAGATTATCAATACCAATAAATGCAACTGCTTCAGAGATACTCGTTACCCGTGTTCTTAAAGCATAAAAAGGGCTATTAACAAATCTGAGCAATCTTATTACAAGGGTGGGATCCATTTTAATAACATTTTCAAACTCTTCTGCGGTGGTCTTATCATCAGATAGCATTTTTATAAGGCGAGTTGCTACACTTGGGAGAGTTTTCATCTCTTTAAGTTTGTTTAGCATCAATTGAGCATTTTTTATGCTATCGCCTTTGACCATTTATATCTCCCTGTATTAATTTGATGAAAATGTGCAAAAACTGGTAACTTAAAAATATTTGATCGAAGAAGGCGAGTTGAGAAGAACATCACTTCAAGGCTTTCTATCTCTTCTGTTACTGGATTCATACGTGCAACAATATCATCTCCAAGTTCTTCGCTCTCCTGTTCTGGATATGGCTGGCACGTTTTAATATATAAAATGTCAGCAATTCTATCATAATGAAAAGTCAATTCCGTTTCCATTCAATTTCTCCTTCAGAGAGTTTTCTTGTGATGTAAGCAGTAATTATCCAATGCCTAATTTCAGGCAATATATTACTGACTACAAAAACGACAACATATTTTCCACCCTTTACTGCCTCAAACCATCTGCTAAACATACGAGCATTTTCAAAACGCCTACTAATTCGTATTTGTTCTGGAGAAGCTAAGGTATCTGCAATAGATTGTCTATATTCTGGTAACAAATCTGGGTGATTTACTGAAATATGATTTTCACGTTCTTCAGTAAATTCAACGTCTGCTTTTAAATATGGACATGGAAAATATGTTGTCATTATATTTGTAAATCGATTTGTACAACCTTATATTAATACTACAGTTAGACAACAAACATCTATTGTATAAATTTCTACCCTTTTAGCTTTGCCACAAGGTCTATGTAGTCTTGCTTTGCTTTGTCCTGTGGAGTTCCCTGCAATTTAGCCCAAGCATCATACTTTGCACGACCTTTAAAATCAGTCATTCCGGGACGTTTACCTGTAACATCACCTACGCTCCCCTGTTTAAATATAGAGTAGAGTTTAAGCAAGGTATCATTGTCAGGTTTCTTTGTTAGAGTCTGAACATCTTTGCCAGCTTGCTCGAATTTTGCATTCAAATCGCTCATTTGTTTCTCCTTAAGATCGTTAAGTTAGATTAGATTAATTAGACTTCCTTATTTTGATATATAAAAAAGGACGATTAGAAGAGATTTTGTCCTGATTTAACGGCTTTTCTATTTTTAGTCTCTCTTTCTAAAATTTCCGCTTGCAGCAAATCTTCAAGCCTCTTTGCAAAGTATATAACAACCTCATAAATAGGCTTGCCAAACTGGTCTGGAACAAATGATAAAATAAGAAGATCACCACTATTTTCCCAGCACAAAGATTTACCATTACTATTTTTCCAAGGTATTTCGCGAGGAGTTCCATACTTTTGTTTTAAAGTATCGACTATATTTAAGTCATCTTTTTTAAAATTTACCTTTATTAAAAGTGGTGTGTTGTTAAATTCAGAGAATAAAAATTCTACATAGTTAAATGGAAGATTCTTTTTTGTTGCATATCTATAAGCAAGCTTTACCGTGTTATGCTCAACACGCTCTGCAATTAAAGATATTTTACCCTCTTCTTCAACTGTAGATGGATTAATTTTACCTGTAGGCGAGTTTAACCTTTGGTTAAGCTCTTCAAAATGAGGGAAGTTATCTTTAAGAAATAGCTTTTCATAAAGATTTAAGTTGATTGTGTTACGACTCTCTGTTGAGTGATCACCAAGTATGCTGTCAAGGTGGCTTTTCAGATTATGAGATAAAGTGGTATTCACATCAACATCAAAAAAGGTGTAGGTTATTGGATAACTTTCTATTTTAGCAGATAGAGTATTCTTGCTGCTATCTTCACTGCAAGAGACGCATAGAAAAAATAAGCTAAAAAAGATAAACAGTCTTGCACTAATTAGAATTTGATTGAAATTTTTGATGGAAAATATATCTGATAATATAGTAGTCATACTTATCCTAATATAAAATGAGGATCAATCTTTAAACTTAAATGTCAACTCATCGTCTTTGACTGCAATCGAAACATTCCCACCTTTTTCAAGGTTACCAAAAAGAATCTCATCAGTTAAGACATCCTTTATTTTTGTCTGAATCAGGCGATCTAATGGTCTTGCACCAAATTTAGGATTATGACCTTTTTCAGCAAGCCATGAACGCACTTTAGGAGTATATTTTAAAGAGACATTTTTATTAGCAAGAAGCTCTTTTAACTCCTTCATGCCCTTATCAACAATAAGCTCCATAACCTCTTGAGAGAGCGAATTAAACTGCACAACAGAATCTAAACGGTTTCTAAATTCAGGGCTAAATGTCTTTTCAACTGCTTTAAATCCTTTGGAGCTGACATCAGCAATTTGGTCTCCAAAACCAATTTTATTGGAACTCATCTCTCTTGCCCCAGCATTTGAGGTCATAATTAGAACCACATTTCTAAAATCAGCAGCTTTACCGTTGTTGTCAGTCAAAGTTGCATAGTCCATAACTTGAAGCAAAATGTTAAAAAGGTCTTGGTGTGCTTTTTCTATCTCATCTAAAAGAAGGACGCAGTGTGGATTTTTTCTTATGCTATCAGTTAAAATTCCGCCTTGCTCAAAGCCAATATATCCGGGAGGTGCCCCAATAAGCCTTGAAACAGCATGTTTTTCCATATATTCGCTCATGTCAAATCTAAGAAATTTCACACCCATATTAAATGCAAGCTGTTTTGCAACTTCAGTTTTTCCAACACCTGTGGGACCTGTGAATAAAAACGAGCCAATTGGACGACCTGGGGCTGATAACCCTGCTCTTGAGCGTTTGATGCAAGTTGACAATGTGGATATGGCACTATCTTGACCAAAAATCACCTGAGAAAGTTTTTTATCTAAATTTTCAAGGTTTGTTTTATCTGATGCTGTAATTGTAGTTGCTGGGATTTTTGCCATCTTTGCAACAGTCTTCTCAATATCGCCAGCAAGAACATTTTTGCGTCTTGTATCACCTGAAAGTCTAATAAGTGAGCCTGTTTCGTCAATTACATCAATTGCTTTATCTGGCAGAAATCTGTCATTGATATGTTTGGCTGATAATTTTGCAGCAGCTTCAAGAGCTTCATTTGTGTAGTTTAACTGATGATGCTCTTCATAACAGCTTTTAAGCCCTTTAAGAATCTCAATTGTCTCTTCAACAGAGGGTTCTGGAACCTCTATCTTTTCAAAACGTCTTGTAAGTGCGCGATCTTTTTCAAAGTAGTTTTTATACTCTTCATAAGTTGTAGAGCCAACGCATCTTAAATTTCCAGATGCAAGTGCTGGCTTTAGAATATTTGACGCATCTAAAGAACCGCTGCTGGTTGCACCAGCACCAACAACTGTGTGAATCTCATCTATGAACAACAGTGCATTTTTCTTTGCCTCAAGTGCGTCAATTACATCTTTAAGTCTCTGCTCAAAATCGCCTCTATATTTAGTGCCAGCAAGCAACGCTCCCATATCAAGAGCAAACATTTCAGATGATTGTAAAAATTCAGGCACCTCACCTTGCACAGCTTTTAAGGCAATACCTTCTGCAATTGCAGTTTTGCCAACACCTGGGTCTCCTACAAAAACTGGATTATTTTTGCGTCTTCTGCATAAAACCTGCATCGCCCGTTCAATTTCATTAACTCGACCAATAAGAGGATCAATCTTTCCATTACGAGCTTTTTCAAGAAGATCAGTTGTAAACATTGCAAGCGGGTCTTGCTGCTGCTCTTGCTCTTGGTTTTGTCCTTTATCTCCTTGCTGATGCTGTGGTTGCGGCTGATTAGAACCTGCTTTTTTGGTTTGGGTTGATGTTGAACGTTCGTTGTGGGAGATATATTTTAAAAGTGCAAGACGTGTAAGTCCCTCTGATTCAAGGTAGTATGCAGCGTGAGAATCTTTTTCCTGAAAAATTGATGCAAGCACATCTCCAAGTGTTATGTGACTTTTTGATGCTGACTTTGCATGGTTTACAGCTCTTTGAATTGTCCGTTGAAATCCAATGGTTTGCTGGAGAACATATTCGCTTCCTTCCTTAACACTCTCCATTTTATCTTTGAAAAAGAGATCAAGATGTTTCTTTATTGCTTCAGGGCTTCCTCCACAATTTTTGACTGTTTTGTAACCTTCTCCGCTATGCAAAATAGCATAAAGCATATGCTCCACAGATACATATTCATGCCGTCTTCTTTTTGCCTCTTTTACAGCAAAACCAAGTGTAGAACTCAACTCTTTGCTTATCATAACCATCTCCTTGAACTATTCCTTTTCAATTTTCTTGAACTATTCTTTTTCAATTGTGCTTTTAAGAGGAAACTCTCTCTCTCTTGCAAGTGTGTGAACTGTATTGACCTTAGTTTCAGCAACATCTTTTGTGTAGATACCACAGATACCTCTTCCCTTTTCATGCACATTTAGCATAATCTGAGTCGCAATTTCAAATGATTTACCAAAAACCTTCATCAGAATCTCAACAACAAAATCCATAGTTGTATAGTCGTCGTTATGTAAAATAACCTTATACATAGGAGGCTGTCCATCTTTAGAATCTGAATCTGATGATATTTTCTTTTTTGTTTCAGCATCTATAGTTGCCATGTTGTTGCTATTCCTTAGTTGTTTCGGGTTATCTCAAAAAACATTTCAGAGGCAAAAAAACAGACATCAAATTCTAAAAAGAAATTTACCTGTCCTAAAATTAAAGGCACATTTTCACACTTTGTCCATGCAAATGCTAAATTAATAGGGAAAAACTTACCAACTTTAGCAGATATAATAATAGCACGAGCTTCAAATTGAGCTAAATTGCCACTTAAAATCAATTTTGTGTTTTGTTCTTCCCATACAGCACCTAATCTTTTTCCAATACTATAAGGCAATACATTAACACTCGCTCCTGTATCCAGAAGACCATACACATCTAATGAGTTTTCGATTAGTGTCAATCTTAATGGTAAATACGGTAAACCACCTTTTTTTTGAATCTCTGAAAAAGGAAATCTTTCTTTTATCTGCTGCATAAGGATTCTTTTATATCTATTTTATCAAGTTCGTTTAATAGAATTGCTGCTGCATCGTCAGCATTATATGGAGACCAGATTGGATATTCATTACCATTTTTTAACATAGATAAAGATTCTTCTTCTTTAGCTAAATCGTAAATAATAAATTGAATAAGACTAAATTTTTCAATTTTTGATAATGTTGTTATTGCTGATTTTAATTCGGGTAATCTCATATTTTATTTTTCCTTGTTCTATTTTTTACGCCCCACAACACCTCTTATACTTCTTGCCACTACCTCATGGACATGGATCGTTTCTTTCTGTTTTAGGCTCGCTTCGCTTTACAGGCTCTTTTACCTGTGATCCATCTGAATGCGAAAGGATTATAGACATCAATCACTATTATCCCATATAGTAGATAAATGTCTTGAATTTGCAATCACGGGGTCATTTGTTAATAATGTTAATCCTATATTTGCAGCAGTGCCAGCGATTAATCGATCATGCAGCTCAGGAATATCATCAATATCAAAGCTCTTAATGATAATCTCATAAGTAAGTGGCATAATTTCTATTGTTTTATGGATCAAACAATAATCTATTACAGTTTTTAAATTTATATCAATACGATTACGTTGAGATAAATAGCCAATTTCTGCTAAAGCTATAGCTGGTATATATAAATAGGTATTACCACGCTCTGCTTCTTCAAAAATCTGACGAATGCGTTTTGGCAACTTACGTTGTTCAAGCATTAGAACAATAGCCATAGTGTCAGCAACAAACCCATCACTCATAAAGTTATATCTCTTTGGGATATATTTTTTTATAATCAGCAAATTCCTCTTCTAAATGGATTAAAGATGTTGTCTCTAAAACAGATAGCTCTTTTTCGATAGTTTGATCTGTTAGATCATTTTTGCATGTTATTGAGTTTTGATCTCTGCTTTTAAGAAATCTTATAAAGTCCAATACTGTCTGCAAAGAGTTCCATGATAAACCATTAGTCTCTTTTAATATAGTCTGTTCTAACTCCATTGAGTGTTTCAAATTTGCTGTAATCATATATTCACCTTGTTTCTATTCTTTAAACCTCACACCTCTTTTTACTCTTTAAGCCCAACATACGTATTTCTATTTTTTAAGCCCCGCAACATCTCTTATACTTCTTGCCGCTACCGCATGGACATTGATCGTTTCTGCCTGTTTTAGGCTCACTACGTTTTACAGGCTCTTTTACCTGTGAACCATCTGAATGTGAAAGGATTAGATTTTCATTTTTGGGTCTTTGCATTCTCTGAATATCATCAGGTTGAACCATCTGAACTCTAAAGATAATCTGCAAGGTCTCCTCTTTTATCCTATCAATTAGACCTTGAAACATCTCATATCCCTCTTTTTTGTAAATAACTAATGGATTTTGTTGGGCATAGCTTCTAAGTCCAATACCCTCTTTGAGGTGATCCATATTAAGAAGATGCTCTTTCCAAAGGGTGTCAACAGTTTTTAGCATAATATATTTTTCAAGCTGTCTTAACTCATTCTCACCAATGAGAGATTCTTGCTCTTGATATTTGCCCATAACTTTATCAAGTATAAAATTACCCGCCGTTGTAGCGTCAAGATTTTGTTGAGTATTGTCATCACTATGTCCATTTGAAAAAATTGATATATCAAGATTTGTGTTAAACTGACGGTTAATTGAGTCACAAAGCCCCTGCAAATCCCACTCTGCAACAGGCAGTTTCTCCTCTTCAAACTCTTCAAAAATTGCCCAGCAGCGATCTTCAATCATATCTGTAAAAATCTCTTTAAGGTTCTCACCTTGAAGTAGCTCTCTTCTTTGACGATAGATAACTTCACGCTGCTGATTCATAACATCGTCATACTCAATGAGCTGCTTTCTTATCTCAAAGTTATGTCCTTCTACTTTTGATTGAGCATTTTCAATTGCTCGGCTTATAAGTGGGTGTTCAATTGGCTCACCTTCATCAATTCCTAAACGATCCATAATTCTGGTGATACGCTCTCCACCAAAAATTCTTAAAAGATCGTCTTCAAGCGATAGATAGAACCTTGAAGAGCCTTCATCTCCTTGACGACCAGAACGACCTCTAAGCTGATTATCAATTCGCCTTGATTCATGTCGTGATGTGCCAAGTATATGAAGCCCACCAAGCTCTTTTACGCCCTCTCCAAGAACAATATCAGTTCCACGACCAGCCATGTTAGTCGATATTGTTACAGCACCTTTTTGACCAGCAGCGGCAACAATTTCAGCCTCTGCTTTGTGATGTTTTGCATTCAAAACCGTGTGCTTTATTCCACGTTTTTCAAGCTGTTTGCTTAAATCCTCTGACACATCAATTGATATTGTTCCAACAAGAACTGGCTGACCTTTTTTGTGAAGCTGAATAATCTCTTTGATTGCTGCTTCATATTTCTCTTTTTTGGTCTTATAGATAACATCTGGAAAATCTTTCCTGATCATTGTTCTATGTGTTGGAATTACAAGAACATCGAGATTATAGATTTTTTTAAATTCAGCAGCTTCAGTTTCAGCAGTTCCAGTCATGCCACTTAATTTATTATACATTCTAAAGTAGTTCTGGAATGTGATAGATGCAAGAGTCTGGTTTTCATTGGCAATTTTAACATTTTCTTTTGCTTCAAGTGCCTGATGAAGCCCATCGCTGTAGCGTCTTCCCTCCATGAGTCTGCCTGTAAACTCGTCAACAATCACAACCTCATTATCTTTTACAATGTAGTCAACATCTCGCTTAAACATTGTGTGAGCTTTAAGTGCCTGATTAAGATGATGCAGAACCTCAATGTTATTTGGATCGTAAAGATTTTCAACCCCAAGAAATTTCTCACCCTTTGCAACACCAGCTTCAGTTAGAGTAACGCTCTTTGCCTCTTCATCAACATTATAATCAATCTCGTTTTTAAAAGCTGGAATAATGGTGTTTACCTGCTGATAAAGGTTTGTTGATTTTTCTGCGGCCCCTGAAATGATAAGAGGAGTTCTTGCCTCATCAATCAAAATACTGTCAACCTCGTCAACAATTGCAAAGTTAAGTTCCCCTTGGGCAAGAGACTCTTTGTCAAACTTCATGTTATCTCGAAGATAATCAAAACCAAATTCGTTATTTGTGCCGTAGGTTATATCAGCACTGTATGCCTCTTTTCTTTCAGAATCATTTAGATTATGGAGAATAACACCAACACGAAGACCTAAAAAACAATAAATGGCACTCATCCACTCTGCATCGCGTTTTGCCAAATAGTCATTGACAGTAACTATATGAACTCCCTTACCAGACAAGGAGTTGAGATAGGCTGGAAGGGTTGCCATCAAGGTTTTTCCTTCACCTGTTTTCATTTCAGAAATCATGCCTTTGTGAAGAGCAATACCGCCAATAAGCTGAACATCAAAATGACGCATTTTAAGTGTTCTAAGAGACGCTTCACGAACAAGAGCAAATGCTTCTGGCAAAATATCGTCAAGTGTTTCATCTTTTGAAATGCGGACTTTAAACTCTAAAGTTTTGTCTGCCATTTGTTGGTCAGTTAGCTTCTGCATTTCTGGTTCAAGTGTGTTAATCAGCTCTATTGTGGGCATTATTTTTTTTATAGCCCTGTCATTATTTGATCCAAATATCTTTGTAAGTAGTTTGAATACCATAGGATTTTTTTATGCCTTTATTTTATTTGGTAATTATACAAAACATTTTGAAGATTGCTTGCTCATACCAACCATGATATTTGACTTAATCATGAGATTTGGCAGCTTTTAAAAAGTTGTCAAATTTTGAATTTTTCAATCTGCTTTGCATAGAATTATTTATATTGCACCGGGAATAAGCTGCAAACCCGCCTTCTCATCAATGCCAAACATTATATTCATATTTTGCACAGCCTGACCCGATGCACCTTTAAGAATGTTATCAATGGCAGAGACTATAATTACTCTTGAAGATTTGTCATCAACCCAAAACCCAATATCACAGAAATTTGTTCCTCTAACATGAGCTGTATCAGGAAATTTGCCTTTTGGAAGAACTCTTACAAAGAACTTATTTTTATAGTATCTTTCAAAAATCTTTAAAATATTTTCATGGATTGAAATATCTTTGCCATTGCAACGGCAACTTTTTTTAAATTCATCCGATATTTCAGCATAAATTGTAGTCAACATACCCCTGCTCATTGGCAAAAGATGAGGCACAAAGGTTATCTTAATTTTTTCTTGAACATTATTGGATAATCTTGAACAGACAGCCTCATCAACAGAACTCGAACAATCTGATCGATTGGACAAACGAGCATGATAAGAAAGAATCTCCTCCATCTCTGGAACATGGCGATGGTTTCCAATTTTGTATGGCTTAAAAGATTCTGTAACTTCGCAATAATGTGAGGTTAGGGATAAAGATCGACCAGCTCCGCTTACACCAGATTTTGAGTCTGAAATAATTCCATCTTTTTTAATTACCCCTTCGCGTATAAGTGGAATAGCTGGCAGAAGAAAACTTGTTGGATAGCAACCCGGGTTTCCAATAAGGTCAGTTCCAGCAATTTCATCTTTGTATATTTCACTCAAACCATAAACAGCCTGTTTAAGAAGCTCTGGAGACGAATGTTTTTGGTAGGTCTCTTGATATGTGGCAAGATTTTTGAATCTAAAATCTGCTGAAAGATCAATAACTTTTATGTTATTTTCTAAGAAAATTGGGGCATACTGCATTGAAATTTTATGAGGAAGTGCAAGAAATATACAGTCAACTTTGCCAAATAGATTTTCTGGCTTCATCTCTTCGCACTTAATATTTACAATATTTCTAAGCGATGGAAAGATATTTTCCAAAGATTCCCCAGCATAAGACCTTGAAGTAACCGCAACAAGTTCACAATATGGGTGTCCAACAATCAATTTAACAAGTTCAGCTCCTGTATAACCAGTTGCACCCGCAATTGCTACTCTAACTTTTTTATATTCTGAATTTGTTGTTTTGTATTCGCTATTTATCATGTTATATCCTAAATTAAATTTGTTATTTTGTAAAAAAGATAGAAATTACCTTAACAGATATCTTAATGTTTGACAACTTTCTAAACAGTTCTCAAACATTTAAGATAATCAAACTTACTACTATTATAGACTTAATAGTTAAATATAAATTTGGGTAAAATGCTTTTAATATATCCACCAGTTGCTAAAATATCTGAACCTCCGCCCGGAGTTGCAATATTAGCAGGCTCACTTGAAGCTAATAATATAGACTGTAAAGTAGTTGATGCAAATATCCAAGCAATGCTGTGGCTTGCCAAAAGAGCCTCCTACAACGACAATTGGAGCAAAAGGGCTATTACCAATCTTGATCGAAACATCTTTGAGCTTAAACACATTGCTCTGTATAAGAATATGGCACGATATAGTCAAAGAGTTATAGATTTTAACAAAGCCATAAATATTGCACCGAATAGACGTTTCAACATCTCTCTTTCTGACTACACCGATTATAAACTTACGCCTCTAAAAAGTGAGGATTTACTTATATCTGCTAAAGACTACAAAGATAATCCCTTCTATCCATTTTTTGAGAGCCAACTTTCTAAAATAATTGAAAGTTATTCAAATAACCTTAAAGAGTTCCCAACTCAAGACAAAGAGTATTCAAATGAAGTTAAAAGATACTCGCCTGATTATATTGGAATCTCTTTGTGTTATCTAAGTCAAGCCCTGACAGCTTTTGCCCTTGTAGGCTGGATAAAGAAAGAGTTCCCTAAGAGTAAAATTGTAATGGGCGGCGGGCTTGTAACATCATGGATGAGTATGCCCACATGGAGTAACCCGTTTAGAGGTCTTATTGACTACATGGTAAAGGGTAGGGGAGAGGAGACTCTTGTTAATTTATGTAGGCAAGAGACTGAAACAATCAACATATACCAACCCGAATATATACCAAACTTTGATTTTTGTGAATGGGATCAATATATTGCACCTGGTTCAATTATTCCATTCAGAACATCAAGTGGGTGCTACTGGAACAGATGTCGATTCTGCCCTGAAAAAGCTGAGGGAAATCTTTACAAACCAGAAAAAAACAGCAAGTTATTAGATAATATTCAATATCTTGTTGATAAATATCATCCAGATTATATCCATTTTATTGATGATGCTATCTCTCCATCTTTTTTGAAATCCCTTATTTCACAAAGTGATGCATCAAACTTACAAAAGCCTAAATTTGAATGGTATGGTTTTCTACGATTTACAAAAGAGCTTGCTGACCCTGATTTCTGCAACGCTCTTTATCGTTCGGGGTGTAGGTTGCTCAAACTTGGACTTGAATCAGGAGAGCAGGCTGTTCTTGATAAAATGGAAAAAGGGACAGATTTAACATTAGCTTCTAATATCTTGAAATGCCTTAAAAATGCTGGAATTCGTACATATATCTATCTACTTTTTGGCACTCAATTTGAAAATGAGTCAGATGCTGAACAAACTCTTAATTATGTTGTTAATCATAGTAAGGAAATATCTTTTCTTAATATTGCGATATTTAACTTGCCAAGATTTAGTGAAGATACAGCAAATCTTGAGACCTCTCTATTTTCTGAAGGCGATCTTTCGCTCTATCTAAATTTTAAACACCCTAAAGGTTGGGATAGAAAAAAAGTGAGACTTTTTATTGAGAGAAAATTCAAAAAACACCCTGAAATTAGGAAGATTTTAAAAAACGATCCTCCATTTTTCACATCTAACCACGCAATATTCATGATATGATTTGATAGTATGTTGTAATATTAAATCAAAAAATATTATTTTGATAGATTTAATACCATAAACGATGTCTCATAACTATCTAATCCCCAAAATCAGAATTGCTGATTTTATTATTGACAATGATTAGCAGTTTTGATAGCAAATATCCTCACTATTCTCTTAATTAAAAAAGTGAACCAAAAGCATATAGTGATTTTGATTGTCCATCGCATTTCTCTTGATTATTTATGGTAAATATATTTTATAGAAAGTTAAGCTAAGGAGATACGGGTATGATTAGTATTTCATGTGGTTCGTGTGGAAAAAATTATAAACTTGATCCGAAGATGATAAAATCGGGAAATGCGAAATTTACCTGCAAAAATTGTGGCTATTCTAATCCTATTGGTCCAAATCTTAATATACAAGCTCAAGGTAAAGGTTTATCTAAAACAGAGGCTATTAACCAAAAGCCAGAAGTTCAGACATCAAATCCTAACGCTGCTACATCTCAATCCTCAAGCCTAAAAACAACATCAGAACCCGCTTCTAAGACACAGACTACTCAATTCAACCGTGATATACTTCAGGTAACATGGACAAATCGTCTTCAGGTCAAGGTAAATGCCGTGTTAATACCATTGATTATAGTTATTATGAGTATATTTGCTACAATTACATATATCACAGAAAAACAAAAAATGGAGAGTGAGCTTCAAAAGTCATCTAAAGTTGTTGCGAAAAGGCTTTCAGTTTACCTTGTTGAAGCATTTTGGTCTCTTGATGATGAGATACTTCAAGAATCGCTTAAATCTGAGATGATGGATAATAACATCTATTCTATTAATTTAATTGACCGTAGCGGTAAAGTTGTTTATCTCGGCTATAAAAGGGATAAAGATGGTAATTTGACTTCAAACAACTCTTCTGTTGAGGGTATTTATATAAAAGCAGATGAAGGTATTATCAAAGATTCCAATAAGATAGGTAGCGTTGAGGTCTATTTTTCATCAGCTTTCTTCTTGGAACAGTTTAATAAATCAATGTATAAACTTATAATTACTGCCCTGCTTCTTATTGTTGCTGTATCCCTTACTGCATCTGTGGTTCTTAACCAGATGATTCTTGCACCAATTCGTAGATTGACAGATATTGCTAACAAAATAAGCATTGGAAATCTTGAGCTTGAAATTCCTATAGAATCAAAAGATGAAATTGGCGTTTTAGCAGATGCCTTTGCAAGAATGAAAGTTAGTATGTCATTTGCGATAAAACAGCTAAGAAAAAGATAGTTTTTCTTGATTAATTATTTTTAACTATTATTTATTTGCACATTTTATTTGTATGGTTTTTTTATTGTTGTTTTACTGATAGATTATAGAGGATCGACATGAATACTGTAATAAGAGAAGATACCGTAACTAAAGTTGAGAAAATTCTGCAGGATTTTATTGAGGAGTCTGGGGCGACATATGCATTGATAACTGATATGGGAGGCAATCCACTTTTTACAGCTGGTGAAGAGGATTTTGATGTCGATACTCTCGCAGCACTTT
Source organism: Desulfamplus sp. (assembly GCA_015231615.1). Lineage (GTDB taxonomy): Bacteria > Desulfobacterota > Desulfobacteria > Desulfobacterales > Desulfobacteraceae > Desulfamplus. The sequence goes on from JADGBE010000008.1 coordinate 50,735, forward strand.
CTGCTGCAAACTACGCAACCACAAAAGAGATCGCTAATCTTATAAAGGAAGATAACTTTTCCTTGCTTTTTCATAGGGGAAATAACGAAAACGTCCATTTTGCAAAAATAACACAAGATATTCTTATGATTGTTCTTTTCAAACCTTTTCTTTCATTAGGTCTTCTAAGGCTTAAAATAAATAGTTTACAGCAAAAAATCGTCTCTATCATTGGAAATTAAAAAGATAGGAGACTATCTCCCCGTATCCTGACAATAGAATAATCATGTTGAAGGGGCGACAATATTTAAGAACCGCTTGCATTGGATTTTTATAATGGCTATCGTAAATTTGAAAGACAAAACAATACAGATTAAAATTGTTTATTATGGTCCAGGCAGAAGTGGAAAGACCACTAACATTGAATTTATTCATAACAAGCTGCAGCAAAACAAAAATCAGCAAATAAGCAATTTGGTATCAATAGACACAAAAGGCGATAGAACACTCTTCTTTGATTTTTTTCCAGTCAGCCTCGGCAAAATAAATGGATTTGACTTAAAACTCAAGCTATACACGACACCGGGACAGGTAAAATATGAGGCAACTCGCAGATTAGTACTCAAAGGCGTTGATGGTCTTGTGTTTGTTGCAGATTCCCTAACATCACGCCAAGATGCTAATCTTGAATCCTTTGAAAATCTTAAAAGCAATTTGCTATATCATAAGCAGAGCCTTTCTGATGTTAAGTTAATTTTTCAATGGAATAAACGAGATATTGACGAAAAAATGATACCTCTTTCACCAATAGAAGAGATGGAACGACTTTTAAATTCAGAGCTAAAAGTACAATCTTTTCCAGCAAGTGCTACAAGTGGAATGAATGTGCTTAAAACTGTAAACTATATCTCCAAAGAGACTGTAAAGTCTGTTATTGAGAAGACAATTTTAAATAAACATAAAATGGGCAACTAACAAATATTGTGGCACCTTTTTTGATTGACAGATAAAGTATTTTAATCTGACAAGTAAACATTTATATATATATATTTATTATAATTAATTACGTTAAAATTCCTGCTATAAAATTCCAGACCTAATTTATTAATGGTCTTAATTATTTCATTTCTAAAGAGATTACGGTGATGTATGGATTATCAATTATTTCGTAATATTCTCTCCCCTTATCTTGTTGATAATATGTCAGGCATTCAGGAAGTAAAAAAATATGCGGATTCAATTTCAGTTGAAGACGCATTTGATAAAAAATTTCTGACTGTTTTAAATAATATTATCAGTTGCTTTGAAACTAATGAAGCGATTAAAAGTTTAGCTTTGACAATTCTTGAGGAGGCAGACTTTTTTTCAGATACATCAATTCATAAGACAACTAAAAGCAAATATTTAGATAAAATTCTCTCTGACAGTGATTACATTGAGCATACTAAATCATTTAATTTGAGCGTCATTCAAACCTATGTTGAAAAAATTATCCATAAGCAACTTTATGAAATAAATATAAAAATAGAAGAGAACCAGAGGAGTTTAAATAAAATTGAAGCAACCTCTGGAAGGATGAGGGAAGAGGTTCAACAAACAAATTTGGCCCAACAGGCAAATCAAGTTCAGCAAGCAAATTTAGCTCAACAGGTAAATCAGATTAGACAATCAAATCAATCTTTATCAAACCTACAGCATAACCGTGCTTTGCAGAATAGAATCCCACAAACTGATAAGATGCCTCAACCTGAGCAACCGCAACGTAAGGTAGTCCCACCTCCTGCTCGTCAAATAGAATTGCAATCTTCCAATAAGATGGTTCAAGCTACGGCATCTGCACCTCAAGAGGCTATCATAACTCCAAATCAACAACAGGTTCGGTATGTTGAACAACCTCATAATTCCTCTGATGAAGTCCAGCTTGCAAGTGCAACATCGTCTTTTTTACTTGTTGAGATAGATCAAGAGCAATGTGCTATAACATACGGTAATGTTGCTGAAATTCTTAAAAGTGACAAACCTGTGCCTGAAAAGATTTTGAAACTTCCGACTATTCCATACAATAAACTTGTAGGATTTGCGAGAGGATTCTCTGTATTGAGAAAGGTTGGTAACATTCAAATTGATAAGAAACGATCCTTTAATAACCTTAATGCTACACTTACAAATAAAGAGGATAAACGTTTTGCTGTAATAGTAGCTAAGGAAGATGACTATAAAATTATTTTTGTTGATTATATTGTTTATGCTGAGCCTGTAGATGCCCAGGAATTAGGAGAGTATGCAAAAACTGTTGAGGGACAATATAAAATCATTAAATAGAACTAAATAGCTTATATTATCCCGTTACTTTGAAGTCAGTAGTTTATGATTATTAACTTTTTCGTAATTGTTAGTTAATTATAATTAATTAAAGTAGTAATAAGAAAAAGGTGTTGAAGATTTATGTTGAATGGAACCCTTAAAACTTTTTCGCTTGGCAGTCTGCTTCAAATCTGCTCCAATGAAAATAATACAGGTGCATTGGAATTTTCTATGAGAGGTAGTCTGTGTGGAAGGATTGGATTTGAGAATGGTGATGTGGTCTATTCAGATTTTCTTGGAATGAAAGGGGTTGATGCTGTTAGACAAATTTCTCTTCTTAAGGAAATTGACTTTCAATATAATAATTCTATAGAAATTTATGAAAAAAATATCGATATTGATATAAATTTTCTTATTATTGACTGCACAAGATATGCTGATGAAAGTGTTGCATATCTTGATGAATTAAAAGAGAATATATTAAATAAATATAAAATAGAATCACTAAATTTTTTTGAATATGATAATGTTGTATTTACATCTCTAAACCTTCACGGAGTCCACTATTTTGAAAGTGGCGAGGACGAAAAATTTAATATTATATATTTAGATAGAAATATTAATGCAAGAATTCAGATTGTTTTTAATCAGAAAATTCTTACAGATTACCTCTTAATATACATGCGTGAAAAAGGGATTCTTAAATGATTCCAAAATTTGATGTTTATCATACTGAGCTTCATTCGAGTTATATCTATTTTGAAAAATATAGGCTATTTTTACAAAGTCAGAGATTTAGTGGCTACGTTCAATTGGAAAATGGTCAAAAACAATATCTCTTTTTTTTGAAAGAGGGAAAAGATGTTGGATATTTAAAGATAGTTGATCATAAATTAAAATTATTTGATTTATCAGAAATAGAATTAATATTAAAAAATTCTTTTTCTGTATCATCTTACAGATCGCCTCATCAGATAGTAGATTTCTTTGCAAGATGCCATGCAACACAGTTGATTCTTGACAACCTTTTTTTTGATTCAGTTGAGTTTGATAAGTTCTTTAATCAGATTGAGTCAAAAAAAATTACAGGATTCCTCCAAGCCTCAAAATCTGGAGAGCCTGAAAGATATATATATCTATATAGTGGTAAAATATTTGGGTATATGAATATAAAAGGTAAAGATGGACTATTTGAGAAAAATTTAGATAAAAATCAGATACAGGTGGCACTTAAAAATTCAACTGTTAAGGTCTATTCAATTCCCCCTTCTTCTGATATAGCTAAGAGGCGTTCAACTTCAGATTCAGATAGTGGCAATAATCAATTAGATAATATTAAAACAACTCATAACCAAAATATAACTGATAAAAGTAATAATGATGAAAATAGGCTATCTATTATTGAATGTTATGAGAAAATTTTTCAACTTCTTGAAAAAAATACAGAATCTGTGGAGTTTACCTCAATATGGCGAATGTGTGCCTTGGAGTTGAGTAATAAATATATATTTCTCAATCCATTTGCGGGAGAATTCAACTATGATAACAGTAAAATTGATCTGTGGGAAAAAATTGACCTAAAAATAGCAACTAATGCCTTAGATGAGTTAATCAACGCTATTGCTAAAAAAGCAAACCTTCCTAAAGATGGAATTAAAGCAATAAAAGATAACTATTTAACTATACTGGCTGCCTATGAAATCAGAAGCTAAAAATGATCCAGAGCTATTTATAAAGAAACACGACTATATAATAAATCTTATTATATCTATTAAGAATAAAATATCCTTTTTTCCTGATCTTAGAAAACAAGAACAGGGCTATTACAGAGAAATTTATTATAACGATATTATCGCAAAGATCAAAGAGCAATACCCTTCTGACACACAACTGATTGTAATAAAAGAGAATCAGAGTATTATGTATGTGGTTAAAAAAGATATATTGATCTTTATTTGCGAATGTTCAAGTAAAGGAAGTGTCTCCCAAATAAAAATGGAGCTTAATGAATTTATTGAGGAGTTTCAAAAACAGGGAAAATATAAAAAATTTTTTTCGTCTATTTTTAACTGGTAGCTATTTACTCCGCCTATAATTTTTATGACATAACTTATTTGATTTTCAGCCAAACCGTCTCTTCCGTTAGCAATTTAGAGTCATTAAGGAGTATATTATATGCTTAAATATATTATCGAATTAATTCCTACAACAGATAATAGCGTAACTCTCTCTTCTTCAGAGTGGGCAATTATTGTGATGCTTACAAAATATCCTGACTTTAATAGACTTATTGCTGAACTTAAGAAAAACAACAACATGACTATGGAAGAGATAAAAGGTTTACTTGGCAATCTTCAGAAGAGAAAGATTTTAAAACTCTTTCAAACAGAGGTTTCTGCTGAAGATACTGCTACTATATCTTCCCCTCAGACATCTGTAGCAATGCCTGAGACCCCTTCTATATTCTGGGAAAGGCTTGAAAATGAGTTGTCTCGAGCAATAGGACCCATAGCATCTATTGTAATTGACGATTCAGTCTCAGAATTTAATATGCCTCGAGAAAAATTTCCCACAAAGTTTCTCTACAGCTTAGTTGAAAAAGTCGCGGCTGAGATAAATTCAAGTGTTGAGAAGACTCAGTTTCAAAAAGCGATGCTTGAAGTAATTAAACAAATTTAATGTCTCTTATATTGATATAAATCTCAATTTCTATCAAATATCTAAATCGAGATTTATATCTAAAATAGTGTAGTTGAATAGTTAATGGTGCGAATCAAAGAGGTAGCAGGCTTTTACTGACCCTAAATCTGAATTGAGTGATTGATATGACAGAAGACATAGATATTAAAAAATTGACAGACGATGCTTTTATGGCTATAGACGCCCTTTTTACTGATGAAGATAGCGATATATTTTCAGAAGAGAAGGAGAAAGAGCCTGATGATTTTGATTTGATCCAAGAGTATATGCTTGCTATTGAGTGGGAATGTTCTGATAAGAATATCAAGAAATTCGGTGATTTCCTAAATAAACTTACCCCTAAATATGGTGGAAAGCATAATCAAGATGTTCTTAAAATGCTTTCAAGCATTTTAAAGTATCTTGAGAAAGCAAAAGAGAAAGCTATTCCAGAGACACATCAGGTAATGGAGTTCATTGTCAAAACTTTTAAACATATCAATCAACACGGGATTGATGAAGCCACAATTAAACAAGAAAAAAATAACGCATACAATAAAGTTTTAGATCTAAAGAGCAAAATAGCAAAGTTAAAGGCTGAAAACCCATATTCGCAAGAAGTTTATGGGGCAGTAGAGAGCCAACAGATTAAAGAACAAAGCTCACAATTACAGCCAGCTACAAAAGCAATGCAGCCAGATCAAAGAGCAAACTTACGACCTACAACTAATTTATCATCAACAACCTCTGTAACTCCTCAATATTCTTCACCAATACCTACTGAACCAATTGAAAATTCACCAATAGTAGTCAGCATGCTTACAAGGCTTGATTTTTGTGAGAATAGACTCTCGGCTATTGATGCACAAAATACTAAATTGCAACAACAGATTTATGAACTTACCAATCTAAATAGGCAGCTAAATGATCAGATAAGTGATATTGAATTGAAGTTTGCTGATAAGATTAATGATTTATATGAAATTATAGACTCTCTATCTGTTCCTACAAATCCTACAAATTCACCAACCAACTCTTCAAACTTAATTGCAAATTTTGAGCAAAACATAGATGCAGATAATCCATCATTTGCTAATATAGATGATGATTCAAAGCAATATGAGGAGGTAAGTTTTGATGGACTTGATTTTGACGATATGGACTCAGATATTAATCAACAACCTTACTCTGGAGAAACTAATAAGGGAAAAGAACAAAGAGGTGTTAAACTCAACGAAGTTGGATTAGATGAGATAGATATTGGAGATATGGGGTTACAAGAAACAGAGTTTGATAGTCCAATTAAGGGGAAGAAGGAAGAATCTCGCCTTGAAATTGATTTTGATAAGCTAAATACTGATTCAATGAGTGTTGACTCATTTGAGATTGAGAACAATATATTTGAAAGTAATGAGTTTAAAGAAGAAGTTGAAGATTTTGAAACTATTACTTCTGATGACATTGAGTATGATGAGATCACGGAAGATTTAATTGAGTATAGTGAAGATAATATAACATCTCCAACTATTTCAGTTGATGATTCAAATTTTGATGTTAAAGCTAAAGATTCAATCAAACTTGAGAAAGAGCCTGAAGAGCTAAAAAAGAGTGGTTCTGATGATAATGCTCTACTAAAAGAGATTCCTCACTTCGTAAGGTGTTTTAAAATAGAAAAGCAGCCAATTGCTCTGCCTGATGACAAAATTTATAATATATATAAAATCCCATCTAAACTTACTAAAAATATTAATCAAATGCCAATTCTTAGTTTAGGAGAGTTCTCTTCACTCTTTCAAAATTTGTCTAAAAATATGAAAGGACATTTGAAAGATGTAAGTAGCTCTACTTTGAAAAAAATGAATGTTGATCTTCATTTGCTAACTGATAAGAGTGTTCAATATAAGATGGCTGTTCTCTGTTCTGTTGAAGATAAAGTTTCTATTATTCCAATTACAGATGTATATGATAACAGAAATCACCCAATGACAGATATAAAAAATGGACGCAACGAGTTCTCTGAATATAATGTTAATATTGTTGATATAGGTCTAATACCTTTTGTGCATCTTAGTAAAAAATAATGGAAAAGAATAATCCTATTATTGATCAAACTCTGTTTGACTTAAAATTGAATGAAGCCCAATTTTATTTAGAACAGGGGCTTTATGATGAAGCTGATAAAATATATGTTAATCTTATTAATGAGCTTAAACAACTGCCTGAAACTAAAAGCTCTGATATTCAAATAAGACAGTTGGAGTCAATTCGTCAGGAGTATCAAACAGAGACAAAAAAAGATAAAGTTGCTGTAAAAATATCATCTGATGTTGACAGACGAAGTGATGAAGCTGAATTAAAGAAATCTGAAGTTGACCAAAATAACCAAGATAACTCTAATCAGAATAATAACACTATATCCAAAGATGATGATTATAATAGTGGAGAACTTAACAACGATGGTAGTAATAGTGATATAGATAGTCAAGTAGTTGCTTTCATTAACCAGATGATTATTGAAGCATTTAACAAAAATGCTTCAGACATATACATTGAGCCAACTATAAATGCTAATAACCTTTCTGCCAATTTTATAGGCAAAGACCAATCACTATTTAAAACCTATTCTGATAAATCTTCTGATTCAAATATTGCTAAAATTCGTTTTAGAATTGATGGAATATGTCAAGACTACACTGGAATCCCAAATAAATTCGCTTTACATGTTATATTCAAAATAAAAGTTATGGCAAAAATGGATATTACAGTAAGGGCGACCCCTCTTTACGGCAAAATCAAATTTAAAAGTGAACCGACAGGAGCTATAGAACTAAAGGCTATAACTATTCCGACCTCAGGTGGTAAAGAGGATATTGTTCTTAAATTCTTTCCAGCCGCAAAACCAATGGATTTAGAAAATATTGGATTTCTTGAACATAATCTTAAAAAATTTGTTGAAGTTATAAATAGACCCTTTGGTTTGATTCTTGTTAGTGGCTTATCTGGTTCTGGTAAAACAACTACTCTCCACTCCGCGTTAAAACTAATAAATAGACCTGAAAAAAAAATATGGTGTGCAGAGCATCCTATTGAAATTACCCAAAGAGGAATATCCCAAGTAGAAGTTCAACCTCAAAAAGGTCTTAATTATCCTGAACTTCTCAAAGCGTTTATAAAGTCAGGATCAGATGTAGTAATGTTGGGCGATATAATTGATTTTGGTGAAAAAGAGATAAGCTATGAGACTACATCTCTTGCCATCAAAGCCTCTTTGACAGGGCATCTAATTTTTGCGGGAGTAAATTCCTCAAGTCTATCTGATACTATTAGAAAGGTGTTGGAGATTGGTGTAAATCCAATTCATTTCTCAGAAGCACTTTTGTGTATCCTTAACCAGAAACTTATAAGGCGTTTATGTGAAAAATGTAGAGAGCTTCTATCTGAAGAAAGCTCTAAAAATATCTTAGATATGGCATTTGATGAATTTGGGAAAAATAAATCCTCATCTGTTGAAAATAGAGAGCCTCTTGAGCTATTTAATCAAATTGATAAAGATAAGATTAGAATTTATAACCATTCACCTGATGGTTGCGAAGATTGTGGTTATACTGGATACAAAGGTAGAGTGGCACTTCATGAACTTCTTATAAACAATGACCTCATAAAATCTTTGATTAAAGAGACCTCAATTAAAGAAACTAATTTTATTGAAAAATCAGAAGAGAGTCCTAAAAATAGAGTAAGCTATTTTGAAAGAGTAAATTGTGCTATTCAAAAATTGGATAATAGCAACATATTTACCGCTGGGAGTTATACCTTAAAACAAGATGGCATACTTAAAGTTATTGCGGGCATTACTGATATTGATGAGATAAGAGATAACACCATATAAAACGCAATTTATGCTCTTGAACAGCATACAGATAGCAGGTCTCTGCCTTCCCTTTCAATATCACACACCAGCAGCCGCACTTTTTCCATATCTCCACTCTTTACAGCAAGCTCTGTCTGAAAAGCAGCATCTCTGAGGCGATGAGCCGAGCAGTTTGCAGCAAAACCTTTTATTCCATGAGCCTCTCTTATGACACCCTGAACATCATTATTATCTGCTGCTGTTTTCAATTTATGAATATACTGGGATAAGTTTTCAGGAATTGTTTCAATAATTTGATTCACCAAATCATCGTTTCCTCCGATACGGTTCAGAAAATCTTCCCTGTCAAATATTGCACTTAGACTTGAGGGTTGCGAATCCATACATGACGATTGAGAATTGATGTCAGAAACAGATGACTTGATTTGGTCAGGGGGAATATATGTTATGGCATGTTTATAAATTACATCACGTAATTTATCATGATCAACGGGTTTGGAAATATAGCTATCCATTCCTGCAGCAACGCAATTTTCGCGGTCTTGTAATGTTGTATTGGCGGTCATTGCAATGATGGGAATATCAAATTTCTCGGCTCTTATTATTCTTGCAGCTTCAAGTCCGTCCATCTGTGGCATCTGAATATCCATTAAAATAATATCATACGGTTTTTTCCTGACAGCCTCAACAGCCTCCTTGCCATTGTTTGCCAAATCTGCATGAATACCCATCTTTTCCAGAACCTTTAAAGCCACTATCTGGTTGAAACTGTTATCTTCAGCCAGTAGAACACGGGTGCCTGCAATCGGGAAATCAGGGAGAGAAACATTACTGCCAATTCCATAAACAGGCTTAGAGCTATCAGCCCTTTTATCAACAGGTTTAATAATATCAAACCCTTTCTCAAAAGAAGCAGTAAACTCAAATGTCGAGCCTTCACCTTCTTGACTTTGAACTGAAATGTTCCCACCCATAAGTTCAACAAGTCGCTTTGAAATCACAAGTCCAAGACCTGTTCCGCCATATTTTCGGGTTGTTGAGGCATCTGCCTGTGAAAAAGGTTGGAACAGGCGATTCATACGATCTTTTGGAATACCTATGCCTGTATCAGAAACGCTGAAACTTATAATCACCTGATTTGGATCATTTTTGAGATCAGCTTCTTCATTTTTGGTTTCATTAGAAGTTTTCTCTATATTGTGTTGGTTGTTATCAGCTTCTTTATTTCTTACAGTTATAATTATCTCACCTTTAGTCGTGAATTTAATGGCATTATTCACAAGATTCAGAATAATCTGGCGAAGGCGACCAGAATCTCCTTTGAGAAAACGGGGAACGTCCTGATTGATATAGCAGTTTAGCAAAAGCCCCTTTTCAGAGGCTTTGATTTTCAGCATATCAATTATTTTGCTGACAAGATTTTCAAGATCAAAATTAACAGATTCAAGCTCTATTTTGCCTGCCTCTATTTTTGAGAAATCAAGTATATCTTCGATAAGCGATAAAAGTATTTCAGAAGAGTGGATAATAACATCAGCATATTGCCCCTGCTCATCTGTGAGATTCGTCTCCCTGATAAGCCTGCCCATTCCGATAATTGCATTCATCGGGGTTCTTATCTCATGGCTCATGTTGGCAAGAAACTCTGATTTGGCAATGTTGGCAGCTTCTGCAGCGGCTTTTTCTCTTTTCAAGGCCTCAATTTGTTGCTCTGCCATGCTCTGCTCTATTACAAGAATATCACGATATGATTTGATGGCTGATGTAAGGACAGTGTAAATCTTCTGTGCTGTAAGTTCTGTCTTCTCCTTGTAACCATCAATATCAAAATTTTCGATAACATACCGTTCAGGTGCATTTCCTGGTTGACCTGTTCTTATAATGAGCCTGATTCTTTTGAGATTTAGTTGATTGCGGATATATTTAACAAGTTGAAGTCCTGCATCTTCTGTCTCCATAACCACATCAATTATGGCGACCGCTATATCTTTCTCTTTATTTAAAATTTCCCGGGCTTCTGCTGCCGAGCTTGCATTGATAAGCTCAATATTTCTGCCAGCGAATTTGAACCCTTTAAGGCTTATTCTGGTAATTTCATGCACATCAGGTTCATCATCGACAACCAAAATCTTCCATACCTCACGTTCATCATCTACAACCAGAACTTTCCACACATTGGATTCATCGGGCATGTCAACATCAGGACTATCAGTATTAGATATGGCAACATCTTCATCCGTTTTTTTATCTTTTTTTCTTATGAGCTTCATGGTTTACCTTTAGAGCTTTCTAAATATTCAGGCTTTCAGAATTGCTTGCTTGTAGAATTACTTTCCTTTGGAATTGGAACAGATATAAAAAAATCAGTCCCTTTGCCCTTTATACTCTCACATCTGATAGTGCCGTTCAGCCGATTGATTACAATGTTATGGCAGATATACATCCCAAGACCTGTTCCTCCTCTGGCACGTAGCGTTGTGAAAAAAGGTTCAAAAATCTGCCTGACAGTCTCATCGTCCATCCCTTTCCCTGTGTCAGAATAGTGTATAAACAGGTCATCTTTTTCCCGCTTCACCATGATAGAGATAGTGCCAGAGAGAATGCCATTGTCAAATCCGTGCAGCAGGCTGTTTATCATAAGATTTAATAACAGTTGACCGACATCATTAGGATTGCCATACAGATATATGTCATCAGGACAATCCACGTCAACAATGATAGATGTTTTTTTGAACTGGCTGTTCAGGTTGATTACAATATCCTTTATAGTCTCTTTCAGATTATAAATACGAAAATTCTCAACAGATTGATCTATAGCTGTCCGTTTAAAACTTCCAACAAGTTCTGCTGTACGTTTCAAATTATTTATAACTAAAGGGGAACACTCCTTTATTGTTTCAAGAGCAGTGATAAGCTCCTCTTCATCAACCTCCTCCCTTGTGAGCATCATATCAATTGAGTGCTGGGCATCTGTAAGAGCTGATGAAGCTGTCAGGGCAATTCCGATTGGTGTGTTTATCTCATGGGCAAATCCTGCAACTAAACGTCCAAGCGAAGCCATTTTTTCCGATTCAATAAGTTTTGACTGGGCGGTTTTCAAATCAGCAAGTGTTTTTGTCAGCGTCTTTTTCTCTTTTATCAACTGACGCTGCACATTGTTAAGCTCCTGATTCAACTCCACCATCTCATTGTTCAAGGTGTCAAGCTCACTTATATCATACTCACAAAGAACTAATAAAAGGTTCTGGCGACATAAAACTTTAGCCTGAACACTTCTGCTTTTTAACGGAGTTCCTGTTGTAAGCACACCATCAAAAATCAAGCCGTCTCCCTTTATAGCTGCCATATTAACCAGAGTTTGAAAATCAGGATTTATAAATTTTGAGGGGTCAAATTTGCCTTCATCAAGACCCAGAATGTTTTTCATTCCTGTATTTATATACAAGGCTTGACCGTTATGGTGTTTATTATATTGGAAAAGTCCGAATGCAAATGCCCTGCTGTTCAAAAGATAGTCATCAACATAAGGAGACCATTTATATAGCAATTTTATTATTTCTGGTTCTGGTTTCATTTGATCTCTTTATCTGAATTTCACTTGCCTCAATTTCGCGGCATTTATTTTGTAGCCATAGATTTGACAACTTTTTAAAAGTTGTCAAATCTTTTAAATTACCATCAAGTGTCAGTGCCGCTTATGTTCCTGCCGCAAGAAAGTTTTTAATATAATCTTCCAATGCGTCTAAAGTTGGAAGATAAGTGGTGTTCTTAAAGTTTTCGATTATCGAACTTCCACCCCGTTTAAATGCCTGTCCACCAATAATTACTGGTAAATCCTTGAAGTTGTCGTTGATTGATTGCAATGTCCTTTTAAGCGTATCTATATGAAAATATACAGACATTGAGAGACCAACAAGATTTGGCTGAACCTCTCTGATAAAGCTAATTAACTCCTGAACAGGTGTATTTGCCCCTAAATATATTGTATTCCATCCATGCAATTCAAATATATCTGCAACCATTTTGCCGCCAATCTGGTGCGGTTCATCTTCCACAGAAGATATAATTACAGTCTTGTTGACAGCCTCCCCAATGGGTAGTTGGGCAGCCATCTGATTCATAAGGCTTTCTGTTATCAGCGTTGCCATGTGTTCGGTAGCAACCGTGATTTTGTTATATTCCCATAACTCGCCTACAGAATACAAAGACCTTTGCAGTAAACCTTGATATAGCGTTTTAATTTCACAATCGCCTGAAAACAACCCATTCACTATGTTGTAGCAGGGTATTCGTTTTCCTCGAATAAGATTAGTGAAGTAGTTTGTATATTGCTCTTCGTCTATTATCGGATTTTTCATTATTCGTTCTCATCCATTGGTTATCTTCATTATTAATGTTTGGAAGCCTGTTCAATATCAACAATTTGACCCTGAAGATATGGCTTTGATTGATAGCGTGTAACCCTCATTATTTTGTTAGTAAGGTCTCCTATTTTTTTGATGCTTATCTTAATTTCTTTAAGTATTGAATAGTTAGGATCACTCTCTATAATATCCATCAAAAGCAAGTCAGAATAACCCAATAATACTTGCAAAGGCTGGTTTAGCTCATGGCATACAGCACCAGACATCTCTAATACTCCTTGCAGCTTTTCTCTATCCCGCATATCATTTTGAAGGGCTATCATTCTACAACCGACATTCACTCTTGCCCGTAATTCAGCATTATTATAGGGTTTTGTAATGTAATCATCTGCACCTGCTTCTAATCCCGCAACAATATCATCAGTATTTGTCTTTGATGTTAGCAAAATCAGATACAATGGCTCTTTTCTTTTCTCTTCTCTTAATTTTTTACAAAGGGAAGCTCCGTCTAACTTTGGCATTTGCCAATCTAAAATGGCAAGCTGGGGTGCATTAGAAGTTTGCATAATATTCCACGCATCAATACCATTTTCAGTAACAACAGGATCATGTCCTAAACGTTTTAATATTTCAGAAAGAATAATTCTTGATGTCCTGTCATCTTCAGCAATAAGTATTTGCAATATTATTATCTCCTTAGGAATTGCATGAGACCCGTTATAATCGGATTTATTTCATTGTCCATCTCTTTGCTTTAATCAAGGTAAAAAGAGAGTAGAATAAAAGAGTCATACAGAGAATCAGATGAGAAAGATCAAGAATTGAAATAACAATTGGAGAGTATAATATTCCAGAAAGATTCTTAAACACCATTAGCCCACCTGTTATAATCAGTCCTAAAATCATAACTCCCTTTACATAGCCTGTTGTGGTAATTTTTCTTTCTTTTTTACCAATAAATATGTGATCAAAAAATAGGTAAACAGACAGAGCAATAAGTAAAGATGCAAAAATATAGTGCATTGCATGGGTTATATAAAACTCGGCAAGCCACCCTAATCCTGGAATATCAGCAATACGATACCGCTTGAATATTGGCATTTGTCCAAATCCAGTCAGAGTTAAGAAAGTTATTATTACAATATAAAAATATTTGATTACTCTTTCATAGAATGTCATCTAATTACCATCCTGATTCAATTGGTAAAATTAATCGTCATTTTTTTTATTAATACTATAAAACTTCATAGCAGCTCCAACCGCTCCCGCAAAAGGTGCTATTAGCATTGCCACCGCAAGTTTATTTCCAGTTTCCATGCTATCTTTAACTGCTGCAAGATGGGGTTTACCCTTTCCTTTTTCTATTACACTGTTTAATTTATCAAAAGGAACTGGTGAGACATATAAAGTATTGGTTCCACCATTTTCATTCTCTCCGTATATATAACCGTTCATGCTTTTAGCAAGCTCATATGCTTGTTTCAAAATTTCATCTCTTGGTCCGATTGTCTGCACATTCTCAGGGCAGGCTTCAATACATGCTGGAATCTCCCCTTTAGTAATTCTGTTATAACAGCGATCACATTTATACATAACACCATTTCCAGCAAAAGATGGAAGAATATCAAGATATAAGCCTACGCCAGTTTGACGCTGAGGTATAAGCCAAGGGCATACTGTCTGACATTTTGCTCCACCAAGGCAAATATCAGCATCGATCCTTGAAATTCCATTATCAAGCTGAACAGCCGCCCCCCACGGACAAAGTTTCACACAAGGGGGATTTGAGCAGTGCATACACCGTCTTGGAATGGTCAAATCCTTTTGTTCGCCATCTATTTCAACAGTTGCAGACTGAATATAAAGCCAGTTGTAAGGGGTGAGTCTATCTATCACATCGGTTTTATCTGACCAATCTTCAGCCTTAACACCATTTGGATACATCTTAGGGAATGGTTTTTGGGGTTTTGGATATTTATTTGCATTTACCTCTTTACAGGCATAGACACACTCTTGACAACCAACACATTTGCTAATATCAAGCAGTGTAGCAATGGGTTGACCATTTTCTAATCCTGCTGCTGCCTTTGCAAGAGAAGAGCTTGTAGCGATTGAACAGGCTGCGGTTATTGTCCCTTTAAGAAAAGATCGTCTTGTAATTGTTGGTTTCATGTTATCTATTTTTTTTAACTCCTTTTTTTAAAAAAACGCCCCTATCGTTTTAATAAGTTATTCAGTTGTGTCAATTCTTTTAACATCATTTACCTGCTTAATTCTTCTAAGCTCATTCATAACCTTTTCAAGCTGTTCTATGCTGCTCACAGAGATTGTAAAATAGCTTTTAACAGCCCCAAATTCAGAGGTGTCAGTTTGTGCATTTATTATATTTGCCCCGCTTTTATTGATTGTAGTTGCCACATCAGCAAGAAACCCTGTTCTGTCAGTTGCACGAATCCTTATTCTTGCTGGATATGAATCTTTGTAATCATCGCTCCACTCAACATCAATTTTGCGTTCAGGTACCATCTGCAAGGTGTTTATACATCCTTTTCTATGCACTGTAACACCCTGACCTTGGGTAATAAAGCCTGTAATTTCATCTCCCGGGAGAGGGTTGCAACATTTAGAAAATTTAACCAAAATATCATCAATACCTTTAACAACAATGCCACCGCTATTTTTTTTGCGTTTTCTATTTTTACCAATAAGTTTATTAAGAATTTCTGATAACTTATCGCCCTTTTTCTCCTGTGCTTTCTCTTTTTCATAATCTGGGACAACTTTGTGAAAGAGTTGAAGAGGGGTAATTTGACCAAATCCGACATGGGCAATAAGATCGTCAACAATCTTAAAACTAAACGATTCTGCAATATTATCAAGCTCTCCAGCTTTTACCATTGCATTGAAATTATAGCCTTTTTTGCGGAAAAGTTTTTCGCACATCTCTCTACCAAGAGATATACTTCTCTCCTTTTCCTGAGTGTTAATCCAGTGCCTTATTTTACTCCTTGCCTTGACTGTTACTACAAAGTTTAACCAATCAGGTGTAGGGTGGCGATCTTTTGCTGTGATGATACTAACACTATTGCCTGTTTCCAATTTATAGTTAAGAGGAACCATCTTATCATTAACTTTTGCTCCAAGGCATTGATCTCCAATTTGTGTGTGGATCATATATGCAAAATCAACTGGAGTTGCCCCTTTTGGAAGAGTTTTGATCTCTCCGTTAGGTGTAAAAACATAAATTTCGTCAGGGTAGAGATCAATTCTAACATTTTCTAAAAATTCATCAGGATCAGTTGAATCTTTTTGGTTATCAACAAGGTTTCTGAGCCATGCAAATGTTTTACCAGTTTGTTCGTCAATTCTTGCCCCTTCCTTATAGCTCCAATGGGCTGCAATTCCAGATTCAGCTATTTCGTCCATATCGTTTGTTCTAAGCTGAATCTCAACACGCTCTCCATGTGGACCAATAACTGTAGTGTGAAGTGATTGGTAACCATTTTGCTTTGGCACCCCGATATAATCTTTGAACTTGTAATGGATAGGTTTCCACATATCGTGGATAATACCCATAACTTCATAACATTGAGCTTTTTTTCCTAAAATGATTCTAAATGCAATCAAATCATATATTTGATTAAATTCAAGGTTTTGAGAAAGCATTTTATGATAAATGCTGTAATGTTGCTTGAAACGTCCCTTTATGTCAGCCTCAATTCCCTCTAAAGAGAGTTTTTCTTGAAGTTTCTCCATAACCTCTTTAACATACGCCTCTTTTTCGCCCCTTGCCTTATTTACAAGAGTATTAATTTTGTTATACTCTTCAGGCATACTATAAAAAAATGAGACATCTTCAAGCTCCTGTTTAAGCCAAAAAATGCCGAGACGTGCAGCAATAGGGGCGTAAATATCAAGAGTTTCACGAGCTATTGCTGTTTGTCTTTCAGGATTATGGTAACTGAGAGTCCGCATATTGTGGAGTCTATCTGCAAGTTTTATTAGAACAACCCTTATGTCATCTGCCATTGCAAGAATCATCTTTCTTAGATTCTCTGCTTGACGGGCAACTTTATCAGAGAGAGTAAGTTTTGATAGCTTAGTAACTCCCTCAACAATATGGGCGATGTTATGACCAAAAAGCCTCTCAATATCTGATTTTGTGGCGTGAGTATCTTCGATGACATCATGTAAAATACCAGCAGCAATACTCTCAACATCAAGTTTCATTTTAGCGAGTATAAAGCCAACAGCAAGAGGGTGGGACAGATACGGCTCACCTGATAAACGCATCTGTCCATCATGCACCTGGGCAGAATAGATGTAGGCACGCTCTACAATGTGAAGTTCTGCTTCAGGGTTATATTCAAGAATGGTATCTAAAATGTCGTTGATTCTCACCATTGAAAAACAAACCTTATGTGTGTAGCTTTTTTTAGATTCAATCCAAATTGTAGAGACGCCGACCGGCATCTCTACTTTCAATAAAACTGCAAGAAAATTATACTTAAACCTTATTTTAAATGGCTAAACATTTGGGTGGTTTCATCCAGTTAAATTACCATGCTTCTGCATAAGCCACATCAGTATAGCAATTCTCCATCTTTAGCTTATGTCCTTGTTCCATAGTCGCAAGTTCTTGAAATAGTTTCTTCATGCTCTCTGATGATGAATCTGCAGCAAGATAGTTATACATTTTCATGGCTCTATCTTCATTTTTCATGGCAATTGCAAACACATCTGCCAATGTCATTTGATCAGAAATTTTTGGTTTTACGACTGTTTCTGATATTTGGTAGTCAACAGTTGGTTTGAAGTGTAATTCTTGTTCTTTGTTCTCAAATACGCCTTTTAATATCTGCTGATGCTTGTTCTCTTCTTTAGCAAATTCTGAAAACATCTCTTTTAAAATAGGTTTTGAGACTTTTGATTCCAATTTTTTATAAAACATCTCTGCTTCAATCTCAAGTTCTATGGCATATTGAATAATATCTTTATACACTTGCATACTGATTCATTCTCCTTTTTAAATTGTAATACGAATATTGTTGGGTTATGTTGAATAACAGCCTATTTTTATTCTTAATATGCTTTAGCAAATAGAACTCTTTTGCCACTTTCACTATCGCAATATATACATTTACCTTTTTCATCTTTGCTATCAAATGGAATACAACGAATAGTAACCGATAAATCCTCTTTTATCTTTGCTTCACACTCTCTTGAACCGCACCAGTGAGCCATGCAAAAGCCCCCGTGAATTCGTGTTTCACTTGATGATGTGTAAAAATCATAGAACGTTTTTTTGTCGTCAATCTCAATTGTGTTTGCATTTCTAAACTCTAACGCCCTACTAAACAGAGTATTTTGAATATCATCAAGCACATCAACCATACTATTTACAAACTCAGATCGCTTAATTGCCTTTTTCTCTTTTGGTGATCTGTCGCGTCTGCCTGCAAATACAGAGTCTTTTTCAATATCTTTGGGACCAATTTCTGCTCTTATTGGAATTCCCTTTTTAATCCAATCCCAACCTCTTGCCCCACCTGTATCTCTATCATCAATTTCGACAACTAATTTTCTGTCGTGGTAGAGAACCTGCCTTAACTCCTTAGCAAGAGAAGTTGTGTATTCCATAACTTTTGATTTTTCTTCATCATTTCTAAATATTGGGAGCAATACAATATGGGCAGGGGCAACTCTTGGTGGCATTATAACGCCATCGTCATCACCATGAGTCATAATCATTCCGCCAATCATTCTTGTAGATACTCCCCATGATGTTGTCCATGCAAACTGCTCTTTTTTATCTGCATCTTGAAATTTTATATCTGACCCTTTGGCAAAGTTTTGCCCAAGAAAATGTGATGTTCCAGCTTGCAAGGCTTTTTTATCTTGCATCATTGCCTCGATACAAAGGGTGTCAACAGCCCCTGGAAATCTCTCTGACTCTGTTTTAGCCCCTCTAATTACAGGCATTGCAAGGCACTCTTGAACAAACTTGGTATAAACATCAAGCATCATCTGGGTTCTTTCTTTTGCCTCTTCTTCTGTTGCATGAGCAGTATGACCCTCTTGCCATAGAAATTCGCTTGTTCTCAAAAAGATACGTGTTCTCATCTCCCAACGCACCACATTTGCCCATTGATTTATAAGAACAGGTAAATCTCTATAACTTGATACCCATTTTGACATGGACTCGCCAATTATGGTCTCCGAAGTTGGTCTCACAATCAAAGGCTCTGCAAGCTCTCCTGCTGGGACGAGTTTTCCGTTTGGACCCTTTTCCAATTTGTGATGCGTTACAACTGCACACTCTTTGGCAAACCCTTCAACATGCTCGGCCTCTTTTTCGAGGTAGCTTAACGGTATAAAGAGTGGAAAATATGCGTTTTTAACCCCCGTCTCTTTAAACATTACATCAAGAGTAGATGCTATATTTTCCCAGAGAGTATAACCCCAAGGTCTTATCACCATACAGCCTCTTACAGAGGATTTTTCAGCCATTTCTGAGGCTTTTACAACCTCTTGATACCACTGTGGATAATCTTCTTCTCTGGTTGGTGTAATTGCTGTTTGAACTTTATTTGTCATTTAATTCTCCTTAAAATTTTATTTTGAATATCAAAATATGTTTGAGTGTTTATATGTTTAATTTTACACGCAATATTTCAAAAATTGACTGTTAAACTGGGAACTCGTTTAAGTTTTATAACCATTATTTGTCAAGAATCTTTATTATAATAATCATTTATCATCAATCTTTTTAAAACAAACCCTCTCAAACCCCAAAGCCACCACGACAAATTTATGCAGCCTTAAATTTCCATATTTCTCCTCAAGCTGTTTTCCATACTCTGCAACCTGATGTCCCCCATCTTCCAAACTGCCAACAATTTGCGGCAACTGGTTCAACTCCTCTTTGGTCAAATTTTTCGCTTGTTCACCTGTCATCTGGGCATCTTTGATTCTAACACTCTTTAGAGGCACAAACTTAAACTCAATCAAAACATCAAAAATTTTGCCGTGCCTCTTATCTGGTCTGATAATCATGGTTAAATCAGCGTATCTGCGGTCAATTTCAGGCTCTGAATCCATGATATAAAGGAGATCGTTGTAAAGCAAGGTCAAAAATGCGGTCTTTACGGTCAGTTCATTTGCCCAGCGGTAATCACGATTTGCAAAGACCTTAAAGTATTTGTCTTCAATAAATCTGCACAATGGGGCAATATCACCTTTCTGATAAACTAATTCCGCAGCCCATTTACCTTCATCTCTTTCTGCTGGTATCGGCAGAAGCATTCTGCATATCTTATCAACATAAAGACTTTTCATTACCATATTTGGAACTTTTAGAGAGCTTTTCAGAGTCTCTGTATCATCTGAAATTGTGAGAACTCCAAAATAGTAGAGAAATGATGCCAAAAATGTATAGTCTTGCGATGAGTCATTTAACATATCATAAATTCCAAATCGGTCTTGAATCTCAGCAATAACAACCTCTTGATTTTTCTCCATTAAAGTGAAAAGAAGGTCTCTGCCGTTTGGAAGGCGGGCAATATATTCTAATTTTGATTCATCTGCTGCAAGGTTGGCATCAAGCATTTTCCGGGGGTATTCGCAGTATTTTTGGAATTGTTCAAAAAAGTATATTGAAAGTGTTGGATTATAAATATAATCATGTTTTTTATAACAAAATTTATAACCATTATAATAGGTTTTCATTAGCCCAGCAGCCTCTTTAACTTTACTCTCTTTTTCTTCAAAACCACATGATCCAGCAATATAGCTTATAACTTCCTCAACTTCGTTTTGTGTAAAACCGCACAAGTTATTAAATTCTGGTTCAAAATAGATATTTTTAGCAACATTATATCCGCTTGTAATATCACTCATAACCACAGGCGAAACACCAGTTATAAAAACTCGGTCAAACATGGTTGACGTGGTTAGTGCTTTTACAGTTTTGAAAAATGTTCGCAAAGGTCCTTGCTCATGCACTAAAGATTGATAACGCTGACCATGCTGCCAAAACTCTTTATCCAACATTTGCACCCCCATCATTACGGTATTGGCAAAGTTGTCGTATTCATCAATTAAAAGGTATATTGGATATGGGGTAGCTGCGACTGCTTTTGCTAAAGATTGTAAGGAAAAAAGGGCATTTTCATAGTTAATGGTGATTTTGGGAATCTCAAAACCCTTATATTTATAACCTCTTTCAAACCCTTCTATCATAACGTTTATGTGATCAAACAGAGACCTACGGATTTGATCAACTGTTCCTGTTGGATCAACGCACGAAAAATCAAGTTTTAGGATAAAGTAGGAGTTTCTAAGCTCTGTTGGATTTTTACCAATTGCAAGATGACCAAAAAGCTGGTCAAACTCATCTTTTTTTGAGACATCATAATAATTCTCAAGCATTGACAGCAGAAGAGATTTGCCGAATCTGCGGGGACGGATAAAAAGCTGGGATTTTGAGCCTTCAAGAAGAGGGATTTTGTCTGTTCGGTCAATGTAAAAACTCCCCTCTTTAATCATGCCTCTAAAGTCGCTTGAACCGTAAGCAAATTTCATAATAAACCTCCTTTTCCAAAAATAAGGGGTGCATTGCCCGCACCCCTATAAAATTGAATACAATCATTTTAGCTTGGAATATGACATAAATTTATGATCAAATATCGGTATCTTTTTAGATTATTCCAGTAATAAAACGATACTCTCCCACCTCTTTTTCTTCCTCTGGCATTAAATTCCACAACCTGCCAATAACCATACGCAAATCTTCCCAAGATTCACTTTCAATACACCGCTTTCCATTTTCAATTAGCTGTTTTACCAGGGTTTGGTCATTCATAGAGACTCGATTTTCAACTAAATATTCAAACATACCAACCAAATACCCTGGCAGTCTCATCAAAATTTGATACCTAATAGATTGAAGTGCATTTATCTGTTCTTCAATTCTTAAAGGAGAGTTGGCACAAAGAAAAACCTCTTCACGTCCAGTAATCTCTTTAAGCAGATGTTTTTCATGGTCATTACCATGTTCTTGCACAAGTTTTATTGTAGAGTTTTTTATATCTTGATATTCAGATAATGCCTTGTTTAACCGTTTACCAGATGTCATTTGATAAAGCTCATTTGCCAAAGCTCGTTTTTTGTCCTCAAGTTGAAATTTCTTATCTGTAACATCATCTTCAGGAAGATAGCCAGACTCCATTATTAACGATTGAACCCCCTCTAAAACTTTTTCTAAACCCCTTTCTGTTTCATTGTCATTATTTTCAGCAGCATCTTCTTGTTCGCTTAATACCATTGTCTCTAATAGCAGAATATCTGTTGATAAATCTTTTGGTTTTACATCTCTATTCTTTGGATTAAAAACTTGCGAAAACTCCTGACCAGTTCCATTCAAATATGCTGATATAGTCAAATCTCTTGATTCAGAAAGTTCAAATGTAATATCAATCTCTGTTCCTTTTAATAAATCTCTGTTGAGCATCTTTCCTGAAATTTTAAGGTTACCTATTGGTTTATTAGACAAGTAATGATTTTTTGAAGAGCCTTCAACAACCATTATAGAAACAATATTATCGTCTGATCCTTTTACAACTGTTTTTGCCATCTCAACAGTCTTTTTTGCTCTTGTAGGCAATACACAATTTTTATTAAAAATCGGTTCTAAACGTGCATCTCTATTTTTAAGATCATCTAATACCAAACTCAACTCGTCAGGTAATTGTTGCCCTGCAATACTGTAACGCCCCTGTGCGATTTGAATTTGATCAAGTTCTGTTGCTACAATATTTCCTTTTGAATCTCTGATTTGAAATTCAAATATATTATATTCACTCTCTCTCAATGGAAGGTCTTCAGTTATCCTATTTTTTAATACTTTTGTACCGCTGTCAAATCCTCCATCCTGCCTATATATACGGTAGGTCATTCCAGTAATATCTCCCTCAAATTTAGCACTAAACATCTCATCTTTTTCTTGGGAGCTTCTTTCATAAATAGCACGCACCTTAATTTTGTAATTAGATTTTGCTTCAAGAGATGTTTTATCACTACTCTTAGGTTTACTACCTGCAAAAAAGGCAGCACCAACCACAATAGCGTTAGTGGGGTCAATATCAGTCTTAACTGTAATTCCCATAGTCTCCTCAACATAACGCCTTACAAAAGAAATGTAGGTTGAGCCTCCCACCATCAATATAAATTGTAAATCTTTTGGTTGAAGAGATTGACGGGTCAATATTTTTTTCATCATTTGGGTAGTTTCTGTAACTTTATCTTTAATTAATGCCTCAAATTCAGAACGGGTAATTGTTATTGAGAGATCAATCACATCTCCTTCGTCATCTTTAATTTCAATTGATAAATATTCAAATGAGACATCAGTGGACAATTCGCTTGATAGTTCAATCTTTGCCATCTCTGCTGCATGAAGTAGTTTAAACCACTCTCTGTTATATCTTCCTGTCGCACTCTTCATGTCATGCAACAGATTATCAAAATTTCCATTTGCTTCAAGAGCAGGCACAAATATATTTTCAACAATCATTGCATCAAAATCTGTGCCTCCTAAATAATTGTCCCCCTCATGATCAACAATAGTCAATTCCCCCTCTATGATTTTTACTAAAGCAACATCAAATGTTCCTCCGCCTAAGTCATAGACAAGCCATTGACTATTTTTCAACTCTTCTGCATTATTCTTGTTTGCATAAGCAAGACTGGCTGCAATAGGCTCTTGCAAAAGAACAACATCTTTAAGCCCAGCCTCTATTCCAGCCTCTTTTGTAGCATTAGATTGTATGGTGTCAAATGAAGCTGGAATTGTAATAACAGCACTATCAACTTTTTCTCCAGAATGGACAAAACTTTTAAGCTCTTTTAGTATAAAAGCAGAGAGTTCTACAGGTGTTTTTGATGTATCAAGAGATTCAATTCTAATGGTCTCTGTTGTGCCCATTTTTCTTTTAAAACGGCTGGCAACATTTTTGGGGTCTTTTTCAGCATAGGTTTTAGCATTATCTCCAAATACAATTTTATCCTTTCTAAAACCAACCACAGATTGCAGACACTCCTTATGACCCCTCGGATTTTTAAACACCTCAACACGTCCTGTATTAAATTTTGCAATTAATGAGTTGCTTGTGCCAAGGTCAATTCCAAAATTTATCATCTCTTTCATTTGCTGATGTCCTCATTTTTATTAAGTGTTGATTCAACAATAACAATTCCTTTTTGCACAACATAAGATATTTTGTTTCTTTTATTTCCTAAGCGGATAATAGGCTTAATGACATCAACTACAACAAGATTTTCTGTGCTTTCTCCTGCAATAGTTGCCTCTAAATCATTTCTGGTTTCATCATACACCTGCCCCATTGGGTCTTCATAGTAGAGTTCAATATCTGAATCTTGAAATTGTGTAGGAATGTCATTTCTAAAACTATCTTTAATCCGCTCAATATTCCTTGAAATCTTTTTCAATTCCTCTGTTGCAGCCACTTTACGTTCTATCTCGTAAAGGTGGTTGAGAATATTTAGAAAAATCTTAGGAACAGCGGGTTGTGTAACAAACATACTTATCTCCTTTCTACTGGTTCATTATTTTATTTAAAATTTGAATCATAAAAGCATTATCAACATCACGTAATGAGAGCGATGTTCTTATTTTTGTGGAGTTTCTATCCATTACAATCACTTCACCATTATCAATAGAGCATTCAACACGTTCCCATGGAATAAAACGTGTTTTTGAAAACAATATGCCCTTTGTCTCAAATTGAATACCTTTAGAAGAGACAAAACAGCTCCCTATGGATAAAATATCTCCGTTTTTTAACCGAGCCTCATGTTGTTCAACAATTTCTGGAATGATATATTCAAGCATTGCTTGAGTAAATTTCTGCATTTGTTTTTCATCATACGCATACCATTGAAACTTAATTGTATAAGAGCGTTTATCTTTAAAAACAAAAGAGCAGTTATAATTTGTAATATTTTCTCTTTTGAAGATTATAGCTCCCCAACATACAGAACTTATTGACTTTACAGGAATAAAGGCATTATCTTTTCTGATACCATCTTTGGTTATTCCATAAGTCGAACCCCCAATCGTAAATAACGCTTCATTCTCACGCTCTTTTTTAATGATGTTTTGGATTGTCTCAAAATCTTGTTCTATCAATGATTTAAGTTTTGCAGATTTAAATAGAAAGTTTTGTGTAAGATTTAAAATTTTATGCGATAAATCAGCAGTTCCGCATATATTATAACAATCAACAGCTATATTCCTAATAATGCCAACTGCTTCATCTTGCAGGTTCCAAAAATAGTTTGGAAAAAGGTTTAAGATTGGGAGTAATGAGTTTTCATTCAACAATTGATTGAGCTTTTCTTCAGTTAGCTTCTGTTTGTCAGAGTTGTCTTTTGCTTTACGAAGAGGTTCCATAAGGTTATCTATCTTTTGCCTTGCGCCCTCAAAACACTTATCCATGTATGATGGCTCAACCCATCGCCGCCCATCAAGCAAAACATCTATAACCCACAAATTTTGTTGATCAATAGCTGTTGATAAGACAAGATTAAACTGTTTTGCAAAAGGTTCACTTAACCATTCACGAAAACCTAAATAATCATTTTCCATATACTCTATTGTCTCAAGCGGAGACCAAATTTTATCAACTGTAAAATGTTCATGCTCTCCGCGACTTAAAAATTTAAGTAGAGGTTTGTTGATGAAAACCTGCCAATGAAACTCTAATTTTGTTTCATCGTTAAGCTCATCGCAAAGCCCAATCGCCCTTGATCGATCAATAGATAATCCATCAATCCATGAGATTTTGCCATTTTCAAGTTCAATCTCTTGAAGCAGTTCTTTTTTTTTCTTTTGAATATCTTTTATATTATTTGTAATTTTGTCAGAAGAATCATATTTTCCATCTTCAATCTGAATCAGCTCTAAAGGATTAATATAAAATTGATACCACTGTTTTTGATTCAGAAGTGTACGCTTTTTTTGCAAAACCTTTTCTTTTAATTCAACAAGGCTTGGTAATAGCTTTTGAATTCTTACTGTTGCACGATCAAAATCAGGGTGGCGTGCCTCTGTTAGTCTCCATAAATCAATTGCATCAGCATCTTGTGAAATATCAGGGTGGCTATATGCTAATCCTAAATTAAACAAATCTGACGGGCTTGAATAATCATTCAAGTTTTTACTCCAATATTTAATTGCTTCTAAAATAGAGCCATTTCTGTAATGGAGTATTCCAAGTCTATTTAATTGATTAGATGTTAGACCTTCGGTAGAATCAAGCTGAGTCAGGATAAATATTTCTCTTTCATCATTTTCATAGCTGTTTTTCTTATAAAAAATATTTGCAAGAGCTGATAACGCATCAATATTGTCTGGCTCTTCTTTTAATGCACGTTCAAAAGCCTCTTGAGCCTCTTGTTCTAATCCAACATTAAGCAAAGTAGCACCATAACGCTCCCAGCCTGCTGCAAAATTAGGGGCAAGGACGGTTAGTCTTTTAAATCCTGCAAGTGCATTATTATATTGTTTAAGGGCAAAGTAGCTCAACCCAAGATACCACCAACCGCCAAGAGAATTCTTATCAATATTTATAAGAGCTTCCGCAGATATTATTGATTCTTTGTATCTTTGACGACTATATTGGTTATCTGCCTTGTCTAATAGTTCATCAATAGTTAAAGACATATTACTCTCTATTACATTTATATTGTTTAAAGTTATATTTTTCTAAAACATACCCTCTCAAAACCTAACGACACCACGACAAATTTATGCAGCCTTAAATTTCCATATTTCTCCTCAAGCTGCCTGCCGTATTCAATAACCTGCTCTTCTCCATCTTCCAACTTTGCAGCAACTGCTGGTAATTGACTCAACTCCTCTTCACTCAAGGCTTTCGCCTCTTCTCCTGTCATATTAACATCTTTTAAATGCACAAACTTAAACTCAATCAAAACATCAAGAATTTTGCCGTGCCTCTTATCTGGACGAATAATCATGGTTAAATCAGCGTATCTGCGGTCAATTTCAGGCTCTGAATCCATGATATAAAGGAGATC
>JADGBE010000090.1 GCA_015231615.1 Desulfamplus sp.
TCCAAACAGTAAACAGATTTGGAAAAAAAGGGGAAAAAAGCTATGTTCCAGTAACTATTGAGCCTGAATATACAGAGATGGGAACTTTAGCAATATGGTGCCTCCGAAAAAGCACTCTTTCATCAAATAACCCAAAGGCTACTCGACCTCATCAGGTATTAGCTACACTTTCGCATAGTTATCCCTAATTCAAAGGTAGATTATCTACTCGTTACTCACCCGTGCGCCACTCTACTCGGGACTGCAAGCAGTCCCTTTCTCGTTCGACTTGCATGTGTTAAGCACGCCGCCAGCGTTCATTCTGAGCCAGAATCAAACTCTACAGTTTTTTCTAAACTCTATTTACATATATAATCTATCTAATAGATAGATTATATAGACATACTTCTTACATAAATTTCCTAAAAACTATAATCACTAACCAGTTTTCAAAGATCAAAATAACAAAAAATAACAAAACAAAAAAATTATCTCTCACATCACAAACAAACACTTCAAACAAACACTTTATCGCTCTCAAAAACTTGGGCTTTATACAGGCACTAAAACTACTTGTCAAACACTTTCTTCTATACTCAAACATTTTTTTATTTGGAGAAAGTCATTATTGCCAGCATAATCATCATAATAAGCTTAGAAGGAGTGGGCAGTCTGGACATTTAGCTCATCTCTATATTTATCTAAAAGAGTTGCTTTGGAAATCATGCCTGCAAATTTCCCATTAGAAATAACTGGAAGGCTAAAACATCTCTTCATATCCATTTTTCTAAGAACTTCAGAAAGATCATCATCATAACTTACAGTATCAGGAGTAGAGTCCATAATCTGCTCGATAAGCACGGTATCATACATCAAAGTATTAAAAATATAGGGTTTTATATGGTCAAGCTGAATTATACCCAAAAAATTTCCTGTATCACGATCCTCTACTGGAAAATAATTTCTTGTTGACTCTTTAACGGTATAGATAAGCTCTCTTAACAACATGTCTGGGTAAACAGCTATGCAGTCTGTTTCAACTACTTCTCGGATACTTATATCAGCAAGAACTCTTGAGTCCGTTCCCGGTCTTAGCAGTTGTCCGCTTTCTGTTAGCTCTTTTAGATAAAATGATGCTGGTTCTGCATAGTGAGTTATGGTTGTAGCGAGTGTTGATACAATTATGAGTGAAAGCATCACCTCATAACTACCTGTTATTTCAAGAATCAAAAATATACCTGTAAGAGGAGCTTGCAAAATACCGCTTATCATACCAGCCATGCCAAGAAGTGCAAAACAGCCCTCATTTACCCAAGGAACTGAAGGAAAACAAAAAGAGAGAAATCTATGGTATGCAAGACCTGTAAAGCTACCAATAACAAGGCTTGGAGCAAAAATACCACCAGAGCCTCCCCAACCAAGTGTCATGGAAGTGGCAAAAATTTTTAATAGGCAACCAATAACCGCAATCCCCATTCCATCTTTAAAAATACCCGCTATCATTTGATGAATTGAGTGGTATCCTTCCCCCATAACCTCTGGCATTGCAAAACCGATAACTCCTACAACAGCACCACCAATAGCCGCCTTTAACCAGAAAGGGAGATTCACATCTTGAGAGACATTGTGCATTTTCCTTAAAGTTCTTGTAAAAATAATTGAAGCAACTGATGCACAAAGAGCAAGACCAACACACGCAATAAAGTGGTAGTTGCTAAGGTCAAAATTTACACTGCTTTCAAATGCGATAATATTGCCACGAAGATTTCTGCTAATCTCAGCACCAGCAACAGAGGCAACAGCAATTGGAATGATATTAACCATTGACCATTCACCGAGAATTATCTCCATAGTAAAGATAATTCCAGTCAATGGGGCATTGAATATTGAAGCTATTGCACCAGCAGCACCGCATCCAACTAAGGTTATACGTTGTCTCTCGTTAAGGGAAAAAAATTTTGCAATATTTGACCCAATAGCTGAACCACTTACTACGACAGGAGCTTCAGGTCCTGCTGACCCACCGCTTCCAATAGTTAAACAACTTGCTACAAGGCGTGAAAAAATAGAGCTGAGATCAAGACGTCCACCATATCTTGATACACTATGAATTACCTCAGGTACCCCATGCCCTCCCCTATCTTTTATTATTTTTTTAAGAAAAATAGATGAAAACATCGCCCCAAATGCTGGTATGAGAAATGACCACCAATAATGACGAAAATTAGCAAGGTTATCCATTATAAAAATAAGAGAATAGTTAAGGGCAAGGGCGGCAAGACCACTGCAAAGACCTACAATAATACCCATACAAATTAGTAAAAGCCTATCATCCATTATAAAGATAGAGAATGTTCCGGGGTATCGCCACGAGTTAGTTTTTTTAATTTCTCTCACTGTTTTTCACCTTTACACCGTTTGTAGGCTCCTAAATAAGGTCAGATATGAAATAATTAAATTTATATGTTTTTATCTATGATATTTTCAATCTCATTTATACGACTAATAAGTAAATCTCTATCTGGTTTATGGGTAAGAAATGCCATGAAATCGTTGTCTCTAAGACAGAAAGAGAGTCTCGATAAAAGATTTAGATGAACTTCAACTGTTGGGCTAAAAAGTAAAAATAGAGTAGATACCTGTTTATCATCAATAGAGTCAAAATCAACCGCATTTTCAAGGAAACAGGCTACAATCATGGGTTCAGAAAGACCAATTTTAGCAAGGGGATTTCTTGGGTGAGGTATTGCAACACCTTTTCCAATACCAGTTGAGGCAAGATTTTCTCTCTCAATAAGCTGGCGATAAATTTCATCTTTATCTTTACCTATAAAGTCAGGAATAGTACCAACGGCAGCAAAAAGGACATCCTCTTTATTGCTTCCTTTAATATTATAAAATACCCCACCTTTTTTCAAAGCAGATGTAAGAACAGGAGCAGTTACTATATTCTCTTTTTGGTAATCTTTATTAAGAGAATTTTTATCAAAATTCTTTTGCTCTTCAGAGTGTGCTATATTTTTTCTTTGCTTTTCAGCCCATCTACTAAGCTCAAGTTCGTTGTAGATACCCATGTAGCCCTGTTTATTTACAGGAATTTTACCCTGCCTTATCCACCGTTCTAATGTATCCATATTCAAGCCAAGCTCATTGGCAATTTGAGTTAAAGCACGTCTCATTAATAACCCCACATATAGTTACCTATTTTTTTCCTTTATCCAAACCCTCAAAATCACGAGCAATGATGTCTCTGTCATAAATAATCTCAACTCTTCGGTTTCTCGCCCTACCCTCTTCAGTGTCGTTAGTTGCAACTGGTTTATATTGGGCATAACCTTCAGCAGAGATATACTTAGGATTTAAACCGCTCTCAACAAGCAGTCTCACGACTGCACTTGCTCTTGCTGCTGAAAGCTCCCAATTTGATGGATATATTTTGGAATTCATCTCAACATTATCTGTATGACCCTTAACTTTTACGTGATATGCAAGCCTTGAGAGAACTGAAGCAACTTTCCTTAAAACATCTATTCCCATTTCAGATAGCTCAGCCCCACCTTTTTCAAATAGTAGCATATCGGTCATGGTAATAACTGCGCCCATATCCCCTTCAGATGCTGTTACAAGTCCCCCAAGTTTATTAAACATTACAAGCTCTCTTACCTCACTTACAATCTCTTCAAGGTCTTTTTGTATTAATCCCCCCATCTCATCAACTTTCTGTTCTTCGGCTGGAGTTTCTGATGGCACGGCATGCATTGTTAATCCTTCTCTGTTTCCAGCTTCTGGAACAGCAGTTACACCTAAGGCACTTCGCATTGACTCAACAAGTTCCTTAAAAGTCTCTTGCTGGGTGGTACTCATAGCAAAAAGAAGCACAAAAAAACACATAAGAAGCGTAACAAGGTCTGCAAATGTTCCCATCCACTCCGGTGAACCAACAGGACAGTCTTGTTCTTCTACCTTAGGGCAGTTTAGAGCTGGTGCTTCTGTTTCTGGTGCATTTTCTGCCATATTAGTTCACCCCTATTTCTTACCGCCATCCTTAGGTTTTGAGCCAAGATATACGTTGAGCTTCTCTTCCAACAACTTTGGATGCTCTCCCTCACGAATTGAGAGAACCCCTTCATAAATGATATTCATGTTGGAAATCTCTTCACCACATCGAATTTTAAGTTTATTTGCCATTGGGTTAAAAAAGAGATTAGCAAGAATAGCCCCGTAAAATGTAGTTATCATGGCAACAGCCATTGATGGTCCAATACTTGCTGGATCATCAAGGTTTGCAAGCATCTGCACAAGACCAATAAGCGTTCCTATCATACCAAAAGCAGGGGCTATTGAGCCAAGAGTTGTAAACATTGAAGCCCCAGAACCATTTGAATCTTTTACCATATCCATTTTCTTTTGCATAACTGCTCCAATATCAGCAGTTTTTACGCCATCAACTGTCATTTGTAAGGCACTTGCTAAGTAAGGGTCTGTAGCATTAGCTATATCAGACTCAATTGATAGAAGCCCACCTTTTCTTGCTTTATTAGAAATCTCAATCAAATTAGCAACAATATCTTCAGATTTTTGAAGTTTGAAAATAAACAATCTCATAGTAACTTTTATAAGCCCAAGAACATCTTTAAGCGGAAATGCTACAAAGAGTCCAGCTAATGTTCCGCCGCACACAATAACAACTGAGGGTGTATCCCAAAAGAGCAAAAGGCTACTACCAAGAAGAATAGTTCCAGCAATAAATCCAAGACCAGATACAATACCGATAATTGTTGCAATATCCATAATCTAAACTCCACATCTATAATTTTTATTTCAAATCAAAATAGTTAAAATTCAGAGTTACTAAATTTTTATAAATATAGTCTCATCAACAGGATACTCTTTGGTATATTTTTCTAACTTACGGATTGACTCCTCAGTCAAAGTTGTCCCTGAAGAGAAAAGTTTTGTTCCAGTTTTTGTAAAAAGTCCTGTTCCAATAACCATACCTGATTTTAATTGATAAACTGCTATCTCTTTTAGCCTTACATTTTGGCTATTAATAGTAACCAAATATTTTTCAAGAAAATTGACAATAGATGGATCAAGGCGTGAGCCAACAAACTCCTCCTCAAGAATCTGAAGCAACCTATCAACAGAGGCGTGTGGATTATCAATAGATATTTGGTCTAAAACATCTGCACCTGCAAGTATTTTAGATAAGAGTGGAATATATCTCTTCTTTAATCCTTCTGGATAGCCTGTTCCATCAGAGTTTTCGTGTAAATGGCGTATAACCTCTGCAATCTTTTCAAATCCCGGACATCTTTTTAAATATGATGCCCCTTCTGACGGGTGGTGAAGCATCATGTTTTTTTCATAATCTGACAGTTGAGATTTGTCTTTACTCAATATAGACGAAGGAATAAGAAGCATTCCAACCTCATGCAACATTGCAGCGTTTTTTAACAACCTAACAGATTTTGACTCAAGCCTCATTTCAGAAGCTACAAACTCTGCAATCTCAGCCACTCGTTTAGAATGACCTTTTTGATACTCGTTTTGGGACTCAACCATGCTGCATAAAAATTGGTTAATTCCTCTTATATTTTCAGAAAATTTTATACGGGCAGATTTAAGCTCTTTTCTTAATATATCTCGATCATTTGTCATCATATTGATCTGGTTTAATGAGTTGTGAAGAAGCTCATTTTCCCTTGACCACGAATTTCTTGTGTCAAAAATGATCTGCTTTAACTTCTCAATATGCTCAACAGCTCGATCAAGATTTGATCTTTGCCAATTTACTCGCTGATTAAGCTCTTTTTGATTTACATGGAGCTTTATTCTAAATTTTAGCTCTTCAAAAGAGAAAGGTGCAACCATAAGATCACACCTATTTTCAAAGCATTGAGATTTAACAGCATCACCAGGGTCAGAGTCAAATATAAATATTATCTCTGTTTCTGATTTGGTTGCAATATTCCAGATAGGCAGGTGTTCAAGGTGTTGGGGCAAATAATTTGGAACAAGAATTGGGGGAGAACTCTCTTTAAAATCAGACGCTTCATCACAACAAAATGTATCTTGAGATAGCACCACATCATTAAGGTCAATCAGTTTTTCAGGTTCAGCCCCACTTGACAAATTGCCTGAACAATCAATCAATATAACGTCTGGGTGCATAGTGTCAACAACATGCTCAAGGCTGTCAGGATCGCGACACAATTTGAGCAAATAGCTATTTTCATTCTGCAAATGCTCCAAAATATATGAGCCATCAAAAACGCAGAAACAGACGATCTTTGTAATTTCTCTATCTCTATTATTTTTCATACCATTTCTTATATTATGAAAGATGTAGATACTAACGGTTGGCGTCTATAAATATTTTGTTTATGGTCTCTATAAATATTTTGTTGTTATTCAGAGTAGTTTTTAAACCACCAATCGTCCCAATTTGATTTTATAATAGTTTGGGCAAGTTTTTTGCCTGTATCAGTTTTTAGCCTCTCAATAATAAAGGGGAGCCACTTTTCTGGCAATTTAGCAGAACCTGCATCGTGTAATTTTTTAAGCTCAATAATAAAAGCAAGCTGATCTGCATCTTTTGCAAGCACTGCTTCACGGCTCTTTGCCTCATTAAACTCCTCTAAAAGAGCTATAATTTCACTGCCAAACGGCAAACCATCTGTCATATCTTTAGATGCTTTATCCTCAAGTGCAGTTACATACTTTTTATGAACATAATTTAGATCACCCATCCTTGCTTCAGGCAAATCGTGTATCAATGCCATTGTAATCAGCTTCTCAGTATCAAGATTTGGCTCAATTCGAGAGATTGCAAAACAGATCATGGCTGTCATAAAAGAGTGTTCAGCAACTGTCTCCTTTCCAGAGCCAAGAAAAGCATATCCTGAACGTGGAAGCTCTTTTAACATATTTGTTTCAAATAAAAAATCTACTACTCTCTTCATGAATTTTCCTATATTCCAGCCATTTAGTAAACCCAGAAATAAATGGCTGGTCTAAAAGTTTTGTCGCCCAGAGCTAAAGCTCAGGGCTAAATTGTCCAAGTCCTCTTAAGAGGACTTTTTTAACTTAGCCGATGGTTTTAACCATCGGCTGAAACTCAATTTATGACCGTGCGAAGTATAGACTATGTTCAGAATTAAACTTGCTGGATATTTTGTGCTGGCTCAAGATGAACTATCACATCAAGAATCCGTCTGTCGTTGGACATGATTCGCTCTTTAACAGCATGACTAACAGCATGACCTTCAAATACAGTCATATTTGGTTCTACTCTAACGTGCATATCTGCAAACAGCCAAATTCCGCTCTTTCTAACTCTCACCTTTTCAACATCAACTACATCATTAACTTCAGTAGCTAACTTGGTAACAGCCATAATAATCTCTTGATCTACAGAGCCATCTATAACATCGTGCAGAGAACCTTTAATAATAACAATTCCGTTTATTAAAATGACGACACAAGCAACAAGTGCCGCCCAATCATCAGCCATTTCATAACCTTTACCACCAAATATTGCGATACTAATACCAATTGCTGCGGCTGCTGAAGTAATTGCATCAGACCTGTGATGCCACGCATCACCTTTTAAGGCTTGGCTTCCTACCTCACTACTTGCATGTAAAACTTTTCTGGATAATATCTCTTTGGTGATTATTACCAAAATTAAAACAGGAAGCGTAAACCAATCAGGTGGTTGATTTGGTGTTAAAATCTCTTTGATGGAGTTGTATGCGATAAATATAGCTGCTGCAATAATAGAAGCACCAGAAAACATTCCAGTTAGAGATTCAATTTTACCATGACCATAAGGATGCTCTTTATCTGGCGGTTTAAGTGATAAGTGAAACCCTGCCCAAGTAATAAGAGAAGATATAATGTCGCTTGCTGACTCTATTCCGTCTGCTATAAGGGCGTAAGAGTTTCCCAAAATACCTGTGGCTATTTTGATAACCATTAATATCAAATTAGTACCAACAGTTAATATTCCTAATCCGATAAGTTCGCTGGGAGTTTGTCTATTCATCTAAATATTTTCCCATGTAACCTTTAAAACCTCTTGATAGGTTGTCTCACCATTGAGCATTTTTGTGATCGCCCTCTCTCTTAGAGTAACAAAGCCTTCAATATCTGCAATTTTTCTCAATTCAGAGATATTAACATCAGCAGAGGTTATTTTTTTTAGGTTTTCTGAATATGGTAGCACCTCAAAAACAGCTTTTCTCCCCTTATAACCTGTATATCTACAATTGACACAACCTTTGCCACGTTTTAGGATAACATCTCCGTTGCTACTGATATTTCCATTATGAGTTACATGTCCGTTATGACGTATTGTCCCATCATCAGCCATATTAAAACCAAGTGCATTAAACTCATTTATATCCATCTCAAAATTTTCAACACAAAATGGACATATCGTCCTAACAAGTCTTTGAGCAATAATTCCTGTGAGT
Source organism: Desulfamplus sp. (assembly GCA_015231615.1). Lineage (GTDB taxonomy): Bacteria > Desulfobacterota > Desulfobacteria > Desulfobacterales > Desulfobacteraceae > Desulfamplus. Next base: position 8,460 of record JADGBE010000090.1, read on the forward strand.
GATGAGTGAACCAAAAATGGAGGAATGCCTAGATCAAGAAGACGGGTAACAGAGGAGACGGCGTCATTGGTGTGTAGAGTCGAAAGAACAAGATGACCTGTTAATGCCGCTTGAATAGCACTTTGGGCAGTCTGTAGGTCTCTTATCTCACCTACCATTATAATATCTGGGTCTTGACGGAGAATATTTCTAAGTATAGTGTCGAAGGTTACATCTATTGCTGGCTGAACAGCAATTTGGTTAAAATCTTCATGGATCATCTCTATTGGATCTTCAATAGTTGTAATGTTGATCTCTGGTGATGAGAGAAGCCTTAGAGTGGAATATAGAGTTGTTGATTTACCGCTACCAGTTGGGCCTGTAACTAACATGATGCCATGAGGCATTTTTATCAACTTTTGGTATTTGTGATAATCATCATCTTCAAAACCCAGAAATTCAAGGTTTTGAAATAGAACCGCTGGGTCCATAATTCTCATTACAGCTTTTTCACCAAATGCTACTGGAATTGTTGAAACGCGAATCTCTACTTCAACCCCATCTTTTTCTGTCTTAATACGACCATCTTGAGGTCTTCGTTTCTCTGCCATATTAAGACCTGATAGAGTTTTGATTCTGCTTATAACGGCATTGTGAACTTTTTTAGGTAATTTATAAACAGTGTGGAGAACTCCATCAATTCTCATTCTAACAATTGATGTATCTCTTTTTGGTTCAATGTGAATATCACTTGCCCTCTGTTCAAAAGAGTATGAAAAAAGATGATTGACCGCATTGACAATATGTTGATCTGTTGAAGGAACTTCATCTGATGATGTGAGACGAACAAAATGCTCAAAATTTCCAAGTTCAACCCCCTTTGAGGCAAATTGATCTTCAGCAGCACTAATTGAGTGCTTGAAGCCAAAACATTCTGAAATCATCTTTTTGATGTCAGATTTTGAACTAACTATAGGTATAACTTTTAAATTAGTTACCCGTTCAACATCTGCAATTGCTTCGTGGTTAAAAGGATCAATAGTTGCTACAACTAATTGTCCTTCTTTCATCTCTAAAGGTAAAAGAAGGTGTTTCATAGCAAACGATCTTGGTATGGTTTTAGTAACCAAATTCAAATCAAGTTTTAAGGGATCAATCTTTTGATATGGAACATTCAATGCATTAGCAATTGTCTCATATAAGAGATCTTCCTCTATAGGTAGTTCTGCATTATCAAGTTTTTTTACCTGCAATGTAAGTAGAATATCAACAAATGTTATTGGAGCATCTACGCTGTTAATACCCGAATTTTCCCTCTTTTTTTCACGTTCAAGTTTAATCTTATCTCTTGTTATATTTTCTCTTTGCAAAGCATACTTTGCCTGAGAAGTTGATATAATTCCAGAATTTATAAGGATTGAACAAATTCGTTTTGATGAAACCATATAAATAAATCCAGTGTAATTATCTATTATTGGTCAGATTCTATACCAAACTTTGATTGTTATTTTGAGTTTATTTTTGGCAATTACACCAGAATAGACAATTGTGCAAGGGGAAGATAAGTAGATGTAGGTTTATTAGTCCAACATAGGATTTATTAGAAATTTAAAACCACGTCCTGTGGGCGTGGTCATCGTCTAAAGGCTATGCCTCAATAATGTTTTGAAAATCGCGATGGCGAAGCCATGAATCGGCCGAAAGGCCACGTCCTCTGGGCGTGGATAGGTCGATTTAAGCGATTTTTTTACTAAAAAGTAAATAAAAAAGCCATTAGAGTCAACAGCAAATATATTGCTGTTGACTCTAATGGCTTTTAGAAAATAAAACCATATTTTTAGTACAAAATTAGTTCAAACAAATAGTTATATAAATTATAAAAGAGATAATCCGGCAGCGTCCTACTCTCCCACACAGACTCCCATGCAGTACCATCGGCGCTAAAGAGCTTAACTTCCGTGTTCGGGATGGGAACGGGTGTAACATCTTTGCCATT
>JADGBE010000091.1:0-866 GCA_015231615.1 Desulfamplus sp.
AGTAACGCAGTGAAGTATTTGCACGGTAAGTGCGAATTTGATCAAGGTAAGGGGGACGTACCACATTTAAAATCTCTTTCATTGAAACTACACCAATGATCTCACCTGATTTGACTACCAAAACTTCTCTGTGCCCGGTCTGCATCAGCTTTTCCGTATTTTCAAACCGTTGGCTTGCATCTCGCAGCTTTAAAATAGCCTCCTTTATTGCGGCATCAGGAGATAGAACTACATATTCCCCAATAGGAATCATCAAATCGCTAACTAACATCTCTCTGTCTATTTTAGCACCACCGCCAAACAGGACAGCTTCGTTAATTTTATAAGCCAGCAGGTCTATATCTGCCGGCTTAGTAAGATAATCAAAAGCTCCATGTCCTAATGTTCTCTCTGCACTTGGACGCTCACCGTGACCAGTTAGCATGATTACTGGAATCTCTGGATTGCTTTTTTTAATAGATGCTAAAGTCTCTTCACCGTTCATGCCGCCCATGCGGATATCGAGAATAACAATATCAGGCTGCTCCTTGATTTTTTCAAGAGCCTCTTCTCCACTTGAAGCCAATATTGTCTTAAAACCTTTACCTTGAAGTATCTTTGCTGTAGTAATTCTAAAACGTTCTTCATCGTCAACCATCAGAACTTTTATCTGCTTTGTCATTTTTACCCTCCATTGCTGATTGATTTTATTTCTACCTAATTTCCTACCTGCATTTTTTTGTTTTTTATAGCAATATTAAGTTTCATGTCATCATCAAATTTCATGCCATCTTGATTTTGTGGATATAAAATTTTCAAATAGCTTTATTTAACAGGGTTTCAGATTAAAAAAAGAGAAGGGAGCAGGGGAGAGACTAAATATATTA
>JADGBE010000091.1:876-10223 GCA_015231615.1 Desulfamplus sp.
GTGTCATGTTTCTTTACATTGTGTAAAAAAAAACGGCACTCTCTTCTTTCAGAATCAAGAATTTTTTTATCATAATCCTGTCTGATTTTATCCAGTAATCCACTCATGCTGTTCATACCCCACCTTATCATGTTTTATAACTCTGTGTACTTCTGCAAGCCGTTTTGAGCCATTTCTGTCTCAATTTTACCTGATATTATAAAGACTAATGCTCCTGACATAAGAACAATTGGAAAAAATACAATAGATATTAACCAAGGGGAGATTCCAGTAAACCGTTTAATAAATGAGAGATTGCTCTGCCTCAATGCTTTTGCATCGCTGTATACATTTACTGTGTAGGTAGAGAGCTTATCAACCTTTATAATGTGGTCTGGCTTTGTATTTGACAGATCATGAAATAAAATTTTTATCTTATATCTTCCTGGAGATAAAGAAAAATCTGCCTTCAGCTCACCTCTCCACATATCCTTGCCAAGCCAGTATCCTGAAAATAGTTTGTTATCAAATATTAAAGAGAGACCATCAGAATCTGAGCTGAACCCAATGTCTCTGATATTTGTTGTATTTCCATATATTTTGCCGATTACCTCCAAAGAGCGTCCAGAAATTATATCTAAATCATTAGCAGGTTTTCTATAAGAGGATATTAGTGCATCAAAAACACCTATTAAAACAATTATCAATGCTGCAATACATATTCTGTCAAAGATTATCCTATTATTTATAAGTTTACCTTTATCTATAGCTGTCATCTCTATAGTTCTCCTAATATTTGTAGGCTTTTAGATAGATACTAAATAAAAAGACAGCAGTTTATGCACAAATGGGCGGATGGACAGAAAGACCGCTGTCTTTTATAGTTATGGAGACGGCAACCAACCGCCATTACTACATTTATTTCTTAAATATGTCAGTCTTTGTAATGTTCATCATGCGGAGTGCTTTGCCCCTTTAACCATAACCTGATCAAACCACGCCTCTTGGCTATAATTAAGCCCCTTTAGATTATATGGTCATATATAAGCAAGATGATCTCCACACCTAAAACATCAAGTAAAATTTTGCAATTGATATGCCACTACTTAATATAGCTTTTAGATTAGTATATCTATCTGATTTAATTTAAAAAAACTTTGTATTTAAGATAGCCTTTTAAATAGGTTATATATCTTGTGATTCATTTAACTTTACAGAGTGTAAAGTAATCTGACATACAAAAAGAGAGAGTGCAGGCTTATTGAATCTGTTTTATCATATTTCAGTTTAAAGGCGGGGCAGCAGATGATATAAAACAAAATAGAGCTGTGGTAGTAATTTCGATAAGCAGGGCTTTGTTATGATTTAGTTGTTGTATATTTTACACTAATATATTGTAGATTTTAATTCTTTAAGATCACAACATTTTGTATATCAGAACAGTGCGAACCCACTACCATCTGTGCAGCCCTTAGGCTAAAGCCATAGGCTACACCATAAAGAAGCCCACTTAAGTGGGCTTTCATTAAGTTAGCCCAGAGCTTTAGCTCAGGGCAATAAAATAAAAGCTCAAATTAAGACCGAGCAAAGTATAATTAAAATCATTGCTGTTAAAAGGATAAATAATTAAAAGGAACTCCCACCATGCCGCACCCAAAAGTCCCACAAGAAATATCAAACCCGATAAACGACAACATCAAAAAACTTGCATCGCTGTTTCCTTCAGCAGTAAAAGATGGAGAGCTTGACCTTGAAGCCCTGAAGCATGAATTAGGACAGTTTACAGAGGTTGGAACGGAAAAATACGAACTCACTTGGGCGGGCAAGCAGCAAGCCAAACAGACAGCATTTACACCCATTCTTGGTAGAACTTTAAAATACATTCCAGAAGACAGCAAAAATCCAGATACCACCCAAAACCTCTACATTGAAGGCGACAACCTCGAAGTCCTCAAACTGCTACGTCAAAATTATTATGGTTCAGTAAAGATGATTTACATTGACCCGCCCTACAACACTGGCAATGATTTCATTTATAACGACAATTTCAGAATGACCAAAGAAGAGAGCGACATTGCAGAAGGTGATGTGTCAGATTTAGGCGAAAGATACACTGTCAATCGCAAAGACCACAACCGCTATCATACCAATTGGCTGAATATGATGTATCCAAGATTGAGAGCAGCAAAGGATTTGCTCAAAGATGATGGGGTTATTTTTATTAGTATTGATGATGGGGAAGTGGCTAATTTAAGAAAGGTTTGTGATGAGGTTTTTGGGGAGGAAAATTTTGTTGCTGGTTTTATTTGGAAAAAAAGAACGGGTTCAAATGACTCACAAAACGGAGTTTCTAATGATCATGAATATATATTATAATGAAACTCAAAAGTGAATAAAAGATAAAAATGGATAATAAAGCTTAAGAAAAAGAACGGTAATAAAAATGAAACATAGAATAAACCCAATAGTTGACTGCGTGTTCAAGGCTCTGCTTGGTTCAGAGAAGAACAAAAATCTTTTGATTCACTTTTTGAACGCAGTTACAGGACTTGAAGGCGATAATCTTATTACTGATGTTGTAATTTTAAATCCATACAATGAGCGTGAGTTTATGGACGACAAGCTCTCAATTGTGGATATAAAAGCAGAGTGCCAGAATGAGTTTAAATATCAGATTGAGATTCAGCTTGCAGTCTATCCAGCATTGGCATCAAGGATAGTTTACAACTGGAGTACAATTTACCACGCCCAGCTTACCAAGCAGAAAGGTAATTATAAAGAGTTGAAACCCGTATTTTCAATCTGGATTCTTGATAACCCGCTGTTTAAAGATATTGATAATTATCATCTTAAATTTGGTCTGCATGATTTGAACAATAAAGTATCATTGAGCGACCATTTGACAATCCACCTGCTGCAACTCTCCCATTTTAATGACCATAAAGATGTTTGCAATGAGACAGAACGCTGGTTATATTTCTTTAAGCAGGCAGAAAATCAAGACATAGAAAATTTACCTGAAGTGTTAAACACAAAGGAGATGAAACAAGCTATGGAAACTTTGCAGGATTTTTCAGAAAATCAGAAGAATTATCTGCTTTATCAGAGCAGACTTGATGCTGTTTATGAACGCAACACATTAGAGCTGATGAGAAGAGAAACAGAGTTAGAGATGGCTCTTTTAAAGCAAAAGATGGAACAGACTGTTAAAGCTCATGAACAGATTCTTAAAGCTCATGAACAGGCTGTGAAAGCTCAAGAGCAGGCTCTTAAAGATCGGGAACAGGCTGTGAAAGCTCAAGAGCAGGCTCTTAAAGAAAAAGAAAAGTCTGATAAAGAAAAAGAGATGTATTTAAAGATACTAAAAGAAAAAGGGATTGATGTTGATAGTATCATCAATGAAACTCAAAAGTGAATAAAAGATAAAAATGGATAATAGAATAAAATTTCAGTTTGACGATAAACTTGCTCATCAGATTCAAGCCATAGATAGCACAGTTGAACTTTTTGATGGGTTGCCAAAACAGGTTCAAGGTCTTTATGCTGGTAAAAGTCTGCTTGTTACAATGGGAAGCAGACTGCTTGAGAATCTGCGTAAAATTCAGCTTGGAAACAGGATTTTCAGCGATGACAAAATTTATGACTTAAATTTTGGAATTGAGATGGAGACAGGCACAGGAAAGACCTATGTATATCTGCGGACTATTTTAAGCCTTTACAATATTTATATTTTAATTTTTATTGCTTGGTATATTTATATTCTCTATTATGAAAAAAATATCAATCAAATAAGAAAAAATTAAAGAGCTATTTAGGTTTAGAGGTTAAACATTATGATTACAGAACTGTTGAAAACTTTAGATGTTGAAAAAATCCAGTCTGTTACTGATGCCTTTTATGCTGCATCAGGCATCCCTTCTTCCATTATTACCGTAGATGGCAAAATTCTTACAGGCTCTGGCTGGCAGGATGCCTGCACTAAGTTTCACAGAAAACACCCAGATTCATTAAAAGCTTGTTTAAAAAGCGATACATTAATTAGGGAAGGATTGCTGCGCGGAAAAAAGAGTGTTGTGTATCATTGCCCACATGGGCTTGTTGATGCTGCTGCACCGATTATTGTAGATGGCCAGCATATTGCCAATTATTTTACAGGTCAGTTTTTATTTCACCAGCCAAATGCTGAAGTTTTGCGCTTTTTTGAGGAACAAGCTAAACTTTACGGTTTTGATAAAGAAGCTTATTTGAATGCTATCAAGGCACTTCCAATTATTCCTGAAGAGAGGATTGAGTCCATATTGAACTATCTTACTGTATTTGCTGAACTAATAGCTGAATCTGGTTATGCCAATCTTCAAAACCAGAGATATTCAACAGAATTGAAAAAATCAAATGAACGGCTGGAAAAGATTGTCCTTAAGAGAACTGAATCTCTGGTTAAAATCAACAATGAGCTTAAAACCGAAATTGAGCTGAGAAAAACCGCAGAATCTGTTCTTTCTGCTGAAAGAATTAAGACAATTAATCTGTTAGATAAGATTCCGGCGTTTGTCTATCTGCTGAAAGCAGATTATTCAATAGCATTTGCAAATCAGAGGTTTAAAACTGCTTTTGGTGATGATCTCACGCTGCCCTGCTACAGATTGATTCAGAACAGAGATGCTCCATGTGATCCTTGTCCAAATTTAAGGGTTTTAAAAACTTTTTCTCCATATGAGCGGGAATGGGAACATAAAGGCAGAACATATCACATTTTTGATTATCCTTTTTATGATTCTAATGGAAATTGGTTAGTTCTTGAGATGGGAATTGACATTACTGACCGTAAAATTACAGAGAATAAGCTTAGAGAAAGCGAAGCGCAGTATAAAAGACTTGTTGAGGAATCTCCAGATATTCTCTATCGGTTTTCAGAAGCAGACGGAGGTTTTTATGTGTCAGACAAGGTAGAAGCTATTCTTGGATATCCTGCTGAATATCTCATGAAGCATTCTTTCATCTGGCATAATTCCATTCATCCTGAAGATAAAAAGGTGGTAGACAGTGCAATTGAGCAGTTCAGGCGGGGAGATAATTTTAAAATTGAGTATAGGATTAAAGATGCGAAAGGGCGTTGGCATTGGCTGTACGATAGATCCATAGGCAGATATTTTCAAGGTGAAGCTATTGTCATAGAAGGGCTTGCAATGGATATTACTGACAGAAGAGAGGCAGAAGAGTGGTTCAGGACTTTTTTTTCGCTGATATCAGACATTTTCTGCATTGCTGATAAAAATGGTTATTTTCGAATGATCAATCCTGCAGCCCTTAAAATACTTGGATACAGTGAGGTTGAGCTTCTTTCAAAACCGTTCTTGGAGTTTGTTCATCCAGATGATCATGAAAAAACTTTGAAGATAGTTGATGAACAGCTTTCAAAAGGCGAGATCCTCAGCAATTTCAGGAATCGTTATATTTGCAAAGACGGCTCTGTCAAATGGTTAGAATGGACAGCCTATCCTGTTATTGAGCAGGAAATAATATTTGCTGTTGCCAGAGACTGTACAAAACGCATTGAAATGGAGTCTGCAGTAAAAGATTCGGAAATTTTGCTTCGGAACATTTTTAATACTCTTGAAGAAGCTGTAATGGTCATTTCTCCTGAAAGAGTCATTACTTCTGCAAATAAGGCTGCTCAGGAAATTTTCGGCTATTCTGAAGAAGAGCTGTTAGGGCAGCCAACTGAAATTTTGCATGTTGATCATGACCATTTCATTGAATTTGGCAGAAAAACCAAAAAAGCTTTCGAAAAGGGGAGTGTTGCTGAGTTTGAATTTAGGGCAAAAAGAAAGAGCAATGAAATTTTCCCAACAGAACATACTGTATCTCTTCTTAAAGATTCTGAAAAATCAATTGGACTCGTGAGCGTTGTACGTGATATTTCAGAGAGAAAAAAAGCTGAAAAAACACTTCAGAATACACTTCAGGAACTTAAAAGATCAAACACTGAGCTCGAACAGTTCGCCTATATTGCATCTCATGATTTACAGGAGCCTCTTCGGGCAATTGCAGGTTTTTTGCAGCTCCTTCAGAGCAGATACAGCGATTCTCTTGATGAGAGAGGGAATCACTACATTGAGCGGACTGTCAACGCTGCCTACAGAATGCAAAATCTTGTTAATGACATATTGACTCTCTCAAGGGTAAACACCAAGGGATCTCCTTTTGTTATTACAGATTTAAATCTTATCTTGAAAAGCGCTTTGCAGGATCTTGAACAGGCTATTTTAAAAGCACATGCTAAAATCTCCTGTCAAAAGATGCCGAATGCTTTGATTGACGGCAGCCAGATACAAAGTCTTCTGCAAAATCTGATACAAAATGCAATTAAATATGCTGGTGAAAAAGACCCAGAAATTGAAATCGGCTGGAAAGAAGAGAGGAATATGTTCTGTTTTTATGTAAAAGATAATGGAATCGGAATTGATCCTAAGTTTCATGATAGGATATTCATAATATTTCAGAGACTTCATACCAGCAGAGAATATCAGGGCACGGGATTGGGACTTGCGCTCTGCAAGAAAATTGTAGAAAGGCATGGCGGAAGAATCTGGGTAGAATCAACCCCAGAAAAAGGATCAACTTTTTATTTTACACTGCCTAAATAAGATGGAACCGTAAAAAGCCAGTTTTCAAAATTTTGCCATTAATAAAATCAGGTAGTTATGGCAATAAAGAGAGCCGATTTTAGACTTTTTACGTATGAAAATGTGCCATGAATAAAATCAGATAATTATAACTCAAAAAATGCCAATTTTGGACTTTTTACGTTGGAGTCAAATAAAGGAAAAACAAAATGAATATTAGTAGCGATATTAAACAGGCTCAGGTTCTGCTGGTTGAGGATAATGAAGATGATGTGGAGTTAACCCTTGCAGCTCTGGAAGATTCCAAGATAAGAATGAATATACATGTAGTGTCTGACGGAATAGCTGCGATGGCTTTTTTAAGAAAAGAAGATGAATACTCTGATAAGCCAAGACCAGATTTGATTCTTTTAGATTTAAATCTGCCGCTTATGGACGGACGCGATGTTCTAAGGGCAATCCGTGAAGATGCTGACATAACAGATATTCCTGTTGTTGTGCTGACTACTTCACAAAATGAAGAGGATATCTTGAAGATGTATAAACTCCATGCAAACTGCTATATAACCAAACCTGTTGATTTTCGTCAGTTTACCCATGTAATAAAGCAAATTGAAGGTTTTTGGCTTCAACTCGTCAAACTTCCATCTAACAGAGGTATGTTATGAAACAAACAATCAATGTCCTTATTGTTGAAGATACTCCTGATGATTTTCTGCTGCTTAAAGAGCTTTTAGAATCATCTGATGAGATAAATTTTAATACTTTTCATGAAGAAAGGATTGAGAATGCCAAAGCTTTTGTAAAACATCATAGCGTTGATATTGCTGTAATAGATCTGACTCTTCCAGACAGCTTTGGGCTTGATACTTTTAGAACCTTTCACAACGATTTTCCGCATATGCCAATTGTTATCATTACTGCATTCAAAGAGCATGAACTTGCGCTTCAGGCTGTCAAAGAAGGCGCTCAAGATTATCTGTTCAAAGGTGAAAGCTCAGCTTCTGAGATATTTAGAACCCTCAGATATGCAATTGAGCGACAGAAGCTGATGAGCGAATTAAAAAAAGCTTTGGCTGAAATCAAACAGCTAAAATCTATACTTCCAATATGTGCTAAATGCAAAAAAATTCGTAATGATCAAGGTTGTTGGGAGATACTTGAAACATATATTTCTGAGCATACAAATACCAAATTCAGTCATGGAATTTGTCCTGACTGCGCTAAAGTACTTTATCCTGAATTGTATTTGGGAGATAAAAGGTAATTTAGCAGGTGCAAAAAAGTCAAGATTTAGACTTTTTACGAGTTCATAAAAATTGCAACTGCAAACGGACACTTTGAACTTGAACAGGGGCAGTCAAATAAAGATGTTACTTAAGAAGATGCAGTAAGGATTCAAATAGAGCTGGCAATAGAAAACCATTTACAAAAGCAGTTTGAGATACTTGATAAAGGTTATAAAATCAAAGCTCTTACACTCTTTTTTATTAATTCTGTAAGCAAGGTTCGTGATGATGCAGCTCACACTCTGCATTGCGTGAAGGATGGGATAATCCCAATATATTCACATTATGCACTCTAAAAAGCAGTATCAGCGACATTGCCAAAAAGCAAGAGAGTGGTCGAGGTCTTAGACTGCCTGTTGATGTTACAGGTAAACGAATTAGAGATAACAAGATAAATGAATTAACAGTGATTGCAAATGAACATTATGATGTTTTTGCTGAAACCCTGCAAAAAGATTTTAATGACAGCATGGCATTTAACCGTGATGAAGTTACAGCCGAAATTCTAACAGAATCCCTTAAAAAAGCAGGTCTCCCAGAAGAGAAGATTACTCCTGAACTTGTTGATAGTTTTAAAAGAGAGCTTCAAGCCAATAATATTATCAATAATAAGAATGTTCTGAGCAAAGATGCTGTAAAAATAGGGGCTATCGAATTTAAAGATGAGACTTTGAAAGAACATGCAGCAAAGATAAAAGAGTCTTTTACCAATTTTATGCACCAAAAAGGCAGTCATAAAATACCTATAATAAACAAAGACGAGCAGGCTGTTGAAAATAGAGAATGGAATTATGTATCAGAAGAGAGTTTTAAAAAGATTTTGGATAATCTGAGGAATAAGTTGATGAAGCGTTCCATCTACAGATTTAATTTAGAGCAGGGTAAATTTATAGATGAGTGTGTTGCGGAAATAAATGAAGATTTAAAATATAAAAGTGATACATTGACTTATGAGATAGCACAAGGCAGCCAGTCAGTTGATGAGACTCGTAAATTTGATTTTAAAATGAGTTCTGTCATTCAAAGAGATGAAAAAAAGAGCCTTGCAAGCCAAGCTGTAGAGCGGAGTTATCGGTGAATATCAGGTAAACAGAAAAATAGCCATAAAGACCATTGTCTCAGAAGTTCTCAAGCCAGAAGATAAAAAGATTCTTAAAAACAGTTTAAAAGCTATACAGCTTACCTGCCAGATCAGCGGTGAGTCAATTCCTTCCTATATTGATGAGATTTACAGATGCGAAGTGATTATGTTGTTTGATGTTGAGATAGCAAAAAACATAAAACAATCAGAGTCAGTATCAACAATTCTGCATCAGCTTATAAAGCCTTTTTGTGTGATACATTGTTATGATAATAATCAAGAGTCTTTTTTCATTTGCTGTTAAGCGGTTAAGTCTAAAAGAATCTTCTCAAGTTGTGCTGGAACAGAGAGTCATTACACCGCCTGATACTA
>JADGBE010000092.1 GCA_015231615.1 Desulfamplus sp.
CTTGTTATGTTTTTAGCATCATTTTTCATGTCAATGAAAGCAGGTGCAACTTACGAACAGTCTGCAACTTTAAGTTTTACAGCAGCATCAAACAACTTTGAGCTTGCCATTGCTGTTGCAATAGCTGTCTTTGGGATTGATTCTGGTGTGGCATTTGCAGCAGTTATTGGTCCTCTTGTAGAAGTGCCTGTTCTGATTGGGCTTGTTCATGTAGCTTTATGGTTAAAAAAACGATATTTTCCCTACACTGTCAACACGGTAAGAGGAGTTTGTCATGTTACAAAAAGTAATTAAAATTGTTAAGGAATGAGAATTAAATTAATCTCTAAACTTGTAATCGCAGAGACGCACGGCCGTGCGTCTCTACTCAATTTGGAGAAATTTATGGTGTTATTTTATTCCCATTCCTAATTAAATTCTAATAAAAGTGAAATATTAAGGTAATCAATGATGAATTGGAAAGATGAATTAAAACCACTTGGTATTATTGTTGTTGTGTTTCTTGCTGCATTTTTTCTGCCTGTCGGGGTGTATCGTTTTGATAATGCACTAAAAGAGGCTCTTGAACTTGTAAAATGGTATGCTGAAGAGCATGTGCTTCTCTGTCTTGTTCCAGCGTTTTTTATTGCTGGCGCTATCGGCGTTTTTGTCTCCCAAAATGCTGTTATGAAATATCTTGGACCCGCAGCCAAAAAGAGCGTTGCCTATCTTGTGGCATCTGTCTCTGGAACAATTTTGGCTGTCTGCTCATGCACTATTCTGCCTCTTTTTGCTGGTATCTATAAACGGGGAGCCGGACTTGGTCCTGCAATTGCTTTTTTATATTCTGGTCCTGCTATAAGCGTTCTTTCAATTATTCTGACTGCCCGTATTCTTGGTCCTGAACTTGGCATTGCAAGGGCAATTGGAGCGATTATATTTTCCGTTGTTATCGGCTTTATAATGGAGCTTATTTTTAAAAATGAAGAGGCTGAACGTTCTGCCCAAATTCATGTTCCTGAAGGCAGAGAAGCAAAACCGCTCTATCAGACTATTATATACTTCTTCTTTATGGTTATGATTCTTGTCTTTGCAAACTGGGGAAAACCAGACATTCAAGAGGGGCTTTGGTGGACAATTTTCAGTGCAAAATGGATTATCACCTCAATTTCAGCAGTGATTTTTGCTATCATTCTTGTCTTATGGTATGAGCATAAAGCATGGAAAATATCGCTGATAGCGGTTGTGTCAGCTCTCTTTGCATTTGGATTCCCACATATTCCTATGATTGCATTTTCAGCAGGATTTATTGGTCTTACATGGTCAGCATCAACATCTAATGAAGAGAACGGCTCATGGATTTACGCTTCATGGGATTTTGCCAAACAGATTCTTCCGCTTCTGCTGATGGGTGTTTTTGTTGCTGGATTTCTGCTTGGTCGCCCCGGAAATGAGGGGATAATTCCAAATACTTGGGTTTCTGCACTCGTTGGTGGCAACTCTCTTTTTGCAAACTTCTTCTCATCAGTCGTTGGTGCGTTTATGTATTTTGCAACCCTTACCGAAGTTCCCATAGTTCAGGGGCTTATGGGAAGCGGAATGGGAAAAGGTCCCTCTCTTGCTCTTCTGCTTGCAGGTCCTGCCTTGTCTCTTCCAAACATGCTTGTTATTAGAAGTGTAATCGGCACTAAAATGACAGCTGTATTTGTAATATTGGTTATCATAATGGCAACAATTTCAGGTATGATTTTTGGGGCATTGTTCTAAGAAAAATGAAAAATAGTAAAGAATAGACGTTGAAAAGTTATCTTTGCTAAATTCAATTTGGATTTTTAAAATAAACTTTAAATATGGAGGTTATTCTATCATGGAACAAAAAATCAAAGTTTTATTTATATGTGTTCATAACAGTGCAAGAAGCCAGATGGCTGAGGCATTTTTAAAAGAGCTTGGAGGCGGCCGTTTTTTTGTAGAGAGTGCGGGGCTTGAAGCTGGAAATTTGAACCCTTTGGCTGTTGAGGTTATGAAAGAGGCTGGTATCGATATTTCTGGCAACAAAACCAAAAGTGTTTTTGAGTTTTATAAACAGGGCAAAAGTTATAATTATGTCATTACTGTGTGTGATCCCTCTGCGGGAGAGCAATGTCCAATTTTTACAGGAATAACCAAGCGTCTTCATTGGAGTTTTGACGATCCATCTTCATTAACTGGAAGTTACGAGGAAAAATTAGAAAAGAGTCGCAAAATAAGAGATCAGATTAAAGAGGCTGTTGAAAATTTAATTAAAGAGATATTGTAAAAATCTTATATTTGTATAAAGTAGGGTCAACAAGCAAAAAATGCGATTGACCCTACTTTTATTTTTATGCGAATTTTAAAAATTTGTTCATAGTGGCCTATAGAGCTTTTCAGATAATTATTTTGCCCCTCCCAATTATTATGCCCCCTCTCCATTGGGGGTGGGGCAATAGAAATTGCCAATTTATTTGGAATATATAAAATATATGAAAACTTATCTCTTAAATGAGATATTTCAGGAGACCTTAACGCATGAAAATTAAAAATATTAGTAAAAAAATTTATCATAAAGCATTTAGAGAGATATTATGGCAAATTCCGTTAATAACCTTATTGGCATTTACTATCTCCATTACAATCAACCATCTCCGTTCTGATAAAATACCACTTATAGGAAATTGGTCAGTTGATGCTCGTTTTTCTGACTCTGATGGCAAAACTCTTGTTATATCTTTAGAAAAGGCAAGAGAGCTTTTTGAAAATAATTTAGCTATATTTATTGATGCACGCCCCAAAGAGCAATATGAAGAAGGACATATTAAAGATGCTCTTTTTCTGCCTTGGCAGGAAGTTGATACCTATTTTATGGAGATTGCCCCTATTTTAGAAGAGAGGGTCTCTAATATGGAGAGAGTAAAATCAGATAATGGGGAAAATAAAAATATCAGTAATGCTATTATAACCTATTGTGATGGTGAATCATGCGAATTGAGCCATGAACTTGCACTATTTTTAAAAGAGATGGGATTTAATAACGTCCACATTATGGTTAATGGTTGGACATTATGGCATGAAGCTGGTTTGCCTGTAAGTGTTGAGAAAAAATAATATTCGTTAAATATTATAAATAGTTAAATATAAAAAATATGATTGGTGGTAAAAAAAATGATAAAAGAAAAAATTGATTATCAAAAGATATTATTTAATGTTTTACGTATATTTATGGGAGTTATTTTCATATATGCAAGTTATGATAAAATTCTCAATCCAGAAGCATTTGCTAAAGCAGTTTATAATTACCAAATCATGCCAGATTTTACGATAAACATTATTGCTTTGTGGCTCCCTTATCTTGAACTTTTGATTGGACTTTGTCTTATTACAGGAATTTGGTTACCCGGGGCAACAACCATAAGCACATCTCTTATGACAATTTTTATTTCTCTTATGCTGTTTAATTTAAGTCGAGGACTCAATATTAATTGTGGCTGCTTTTCAACGCAAACAACCCAAGATACAATCGGACCACTTACAATATTAAGAGATATAGCATTTCTGCTATCTTCTCTCTATCTTACTTTACGAATCTTTTTCTTTTCTAAATCTCAAGATTTTTAAACCACCTCTAATTGACTAAGATTGATATGGCTAAAACAAAAACTACTCAACATAGGTTACAACAAGATCAAGTTAAAGAGCATGAGACCCAATACAGGGAACTAATAGAGGCACTTAATGTTGGGGTGTTTCGCATAACTCCAGATGAGCTTTTATTCCTTCAAGCTAACCAAGCAACTGCAAATATTTTTGGGTATCACTCAATTGAAGAGTTCATGCAAACCTCGATGTATGATCACTATAAATATCCAAATAGAATGCGTAAATGGTTAGAGAGGTTAATAGTTCGTGGGGAGTGGAAAAACTTTGAAATTGATATGCAAAAAAAAGATGGAACTCAAATTTGGGTCTCGTTTAATGTTACTGTAAAATATGATAAATGCAATGATAACGATTCTGAGTGTTATGAAGATGATAACGATAATAGTTCCCCTTATAACATAAATATTTTTGGTTCAGCAGAGAAAGAGTTTTATCAAGCTAAAATTTCTCAAGATAAAGGGCAAAAGGATAAAGATAATCTTGATAAAACATCTCAAAATCAAGAGCGTCAAGGTCAAATTAAAGTAATAAAATGGATTGATGGGGTTGTTGAAGATATTACAGAGAGAAAAGAGGCTTTAAATAAACTAAAACGGCTAAATGAAGCTTATGAAAGATTTATTCCAAAAGAATTTTTCAAAACTCTTGGAAAAAAAAGCATTGAAGATGTTAAGTTAAACGATCGTATTAAAAAAAAAATGACTGTTCTTTTCTCTGATATTCGCAATTTTTCTACACTCTCAGAGACAATGACACCAGAAGAAAACTTTAAATTTATAAACTCTTATTTAAGCTATATGGGACCATTTGTTAGGCAACATAATGGATTTATAGATAAATTCATTGGCGACTCTATTATGGCAATTTTTGGAGGCGAAGCTGATAATGCGGTAAATGCGGCTATTGCCATGTTAAAGGAGTTAAAAAATTATAATGAAGGACGTGAAAGAGCTGGCTATCCTACAATTGAAATTGGTATTGGTATAAATACAGGAATTTTAATGCTTGGTATAGTTGGAGACCATAAACGAATGGAAGGAACGGTTATAAGTGATGCCGTCAACACAGCATCACGATTAGAACAGTTAACTAAAAAATATAATACTCCTCTTTTAATTAGTGAACACACTTTTTATGCTTTACAAAACAGTTCTGCTTTTGCCGTCCGTTTTATTGATAGAGTTCTTGTAAAGGGTCGTTCTGAACCTATAGCGATTTATGAAGTATTTAATGCTGACCCGCCTGAATTATTTGAGTCCAAGATGTCTCATAAAAATTTATTTGAAACTGCATTATACCATTTTCGCTATGAGGATGTAGAACACGCTAAGACTATATTTGATGTGCTGTTTAAAAAAGCTCCTGAAGACCCTCTTGCAAAGAGGTATCACTCATCTATAAAAAATGAAGATGAAAATTTTTTCTCTCCATGGATTGACAAGAAAGCATTTGAGCTTAAAGCACAGTTGCTCTGTGATATACCTGTAATTGATGATGATCATTCTGAGATGTTCAGACTTATCTATCTTCTTATGGAGGTTATTAAACAGAACCTTAATAATGAGACTATAATTGAGTTGCTTATAGAACTTAACACAATATCAGCACAACATTTCCAAACAGAAAAGGTTATGATGGAACAGTGTGGTTATCCTGATATTGACTTTCACAGAATGCTTCATAAGGAGTTTTTAAGTAACTCTGAGTATGTTCTTGATATGGCTTCTAACACAAAATATACTAAAAAATCAGAAGCTCTACATCTACTTCTGCGAATTGAAACTTTGTTTGTTGAGTGGCTTGTAAACCATGAGATAACCGCTGATAAACATTTTATAGCCTTTATGATGGGGTTCAGATAACAAACAATTCGACAATCGTATCCCTCTAAATCGTTCCCTCATCAACAATCTCAGCAATATCTTTTACTGGAATCTTGCGGTCAGTCTCCATTATGCCATCAGTGAGCATCGTAGTGCAGAATGGACAGGCAGCACAGACCATTGATGCCCTTGTTGCCACAACTTCCTTTGCCCTTACGTTGTTGATTCTCTGCCCGATATTCTCTTCCATAAACATTCTTGCCCCACCTGCCCCACAGCACATTGCTTTTGACATATTTCTCTCCATCTCAATAAGCCTAATGCCACTCTGATTCCTACCACTGTTTATCTCTGCAAGGATCTTTCTTGGGGCAGTGTAAATGTTATTCCACCGTCCAAGATAACAGGAATCATGAAAGGTGATTGTTCCAAAATTTTTGTTATTTGAAACAAGACGCCCCTCTTTTATCAGCTCCAAAATATACTCGGTATGGTGAACAACCTTGAAAATTGCACCAAATTGTGGATATTCATTCTTGATAACATTGTAGCAGTGGGGGCAGCCAGTCAGAATCATGGAGGGTTTATACTGGTTTAACACCTCAACATTTTGCTGAATCAACATTTGGGCAAGATACTCATTACCCGCCCGCCTTGCCATATCGCCATTACAGCTCTCTTCTGGTCCAAGAATTGCAAAATCCACCCCTGCCTTTTGAAGCACTCTTGCAGTTGCCTGTGAAATCTTTTTGCCTCTATCATCAAATGAACCAGCACATCCTACAAAATATAAAACCTTGGCATCAGGACGATCCATCATCAAGGGAACACCCATTCCCTTACACCACTCTGCCCTTGTATCTGAGCTAAATCCCCAAGGGTTGGATTGATTTTCAAGGTTGCTGAAGGTCTCTTGCATCTCTGACGGGAAGCTCGCTTCCATGAGTACCTGATTTTTTCTAAGTTCAAATATAAAATCAAGATGCTCATTGTTTACGGGACAGACATCTTCGCATGAGCGGCAGGTTGTGCATGACCATAGCACATCATGGGTAATTGGAGAATCCTTCCGCATAATGGGAAGAATAGTATCCCTGTTTTTGCTCGGCTCAGGCAAAGATGCCATTGCAAGAAGAGAATCAGATTGTTCAAAGAGATCAATCTTAAAATCGTGAATGATTTTTTTAGGTGAAAGAGGCTTTCCTGTATTTGCAGCAGGGCAAAGCTCTTCACACCGTCCGCACTCTGTACAGGCATAGAGATTTAAAACATTGTGCCAGTTAAATTCACTTATTTTTGAAAGTCCAAAAGAGGAGGCTTCTTCATTTTCAATATCTGTTTTTTGAATTGCCTTCTCAACCTCAAGAGGTTTAAAAAAGACATTTGGGGCAGCAGCCAAGAGATGAAGATGTTTTGAACCCGGAATATAGATAAGAAAACCAAGAATTGTACCTATGTGAATATAATAAAATATCTCATACGAAAAAATAAGCATTCCGTATGAGAGGTGTTTAAGTCCAAGAATGGAGGCAAGAAGCCCTGAGACAGGAAAAAGCCCATTATAAAGATTAATGGAGGCTAATATGGCTGGATCAATAGAGCCATCTGCAACTGCCGCAGCCGGAATAATGCTTTGGATCGCATTGATAAAATGAAATGAGATGATAATTGTGCAGGTAAAGAGGATAATCATGTTTGCATCTTTGCTAAGTGTCAGATAGGCAGGTTTTATTACAAGCCTTCTGTATAGAGCATAGGCAAAACCAATCAGAACAAAAAGAGCTAAAATATCGGCTATAAATAGATATTTACTGTAGAACCATGGCATAAAATGGAGCAGATCAAAAGATGGGAAAACGCCTCTTATTATAAGCTCAATAGAATGAATCTGAATAGCCAAGAAGCCAAAAAATATCATTGTATGTGAAATGCCCGGCAATGTTTTACGCCTGACATTACTTTGACCCAGAACATCAGTAAAAAGAACCTTGATACGCTCTCTAATTCTGTCAACAGGGGCTTCAAGTTTTCCCTCAACCGCCATCATAATTGCATACAGCCTGCGCGCTTTAATGAAAAAAAGTCGGAATGCCCAGACAATGGCAACCAGAACTAACAAAGATTTCAGAATAAGATAGAATGTCATAAATCCGCCTAATATAAAAAAACTGAAAAGATTTAGACCTGAATATTTAAACAGGCTTTAACGCTTCTGTAATTGCAGGCACTATATCAAACAGATCCGCTTCAACAAAGTAGTCACAGTTTGACATTATGGCTGCATTTATATTTTCATTTATCGCAATTATCATTCCTGACATCTTCATTCCGGCAAAATGCTGAACAGAGCCTGAAATACCGCAGGCGATATAGAGTTTGGGGCTTACTTTTTCGCCGGTTTGTCCAACCTGCATACGATAAGGAAGCCAGCCAAGATCAACAGCAACACGAGAAGCTCCAACAGCAGTTGATGATACTCCATTCTTTTGAATTGCATCTGCACAATCATGCAAAATTTTAAAATTTTCGCTATTTTTCATGGCTCGTCCCCCAGATATTATCACATCTGCTGCAACAATATCATTGCCTGATGAGTCGCCTTTTCTGCTTTCAATAAGTTTTATGTTGCTTTGCTGTGGGTATCTATTCTTAGCGATAAACTTTTCTACAGTTATATTAGATAATTGCTCTTGGCTCAGATCAATTTTAGAAGATGGCTCAATAACATTTGGGCGAATGCCAAATAGGCGAATATCTCCAGTAACCTTTACAGTTGCGATGGTTTTTCCTGAGTAGAGTGATGTTTTTGCAAGATCAAAATCAAGATTAGAATCACTATTAAAGCTACTTTCAAAGCCTTTAACAACATCAAGACAATCCATAACCAGCGGTGCCTCAAGCTCTGCTGCAACTCGTGGTAAAATCTCTTTTCCCATTGGAGTTGTAAGCCCAAAAATAGATGAGATTTCGTAGGCTTTTATCGCCTGTAAAACTGCATCTGACCATAAAATTGGATTGAAACTTTTCTCATAGATTTTGTGATTTTGTTGGTTATCAGAATCAATGCAAATATCAACGATATGCGTAACTCCATAGCTGCCAAGCTCTTTTTTAAATTTATCGCCATTTTCATTGATAATAAAGGCGTAAAGCTCTGAATTATTATTTTTTGCAGCACAAGTTATCATGCCGTAGTTTGCCTCTTTAATTACTCCATCTTTAGTTTCTATAATAACGGCTGTTTTGTTCACCACTCCTCCAAGTCAATTTTGATTACAGATTAAGCATATTACCAGATTCAATATTTCAAAGTTTAAATAATCTTTACTTCCTCTTTTAAAATCCTGACGATCTCTTTTGCTATCTGTGAAGTATTCCCCTTTATCTGTTTTGGTGTCCGTTTCTCTGCAAAGAGTTCAATGTCAATGATTTCGGTTCCTGATTTGGCAATGATTTCAACTACTGCTGCGGGTTTATCCGATTTTAGATCATCTATCAAAGTATCAAGAGCTATAACCTTAATTGGACGTTTTCTTGCCTTTACTACATCGGGAAAGGTTGGATAGATTGGAGTATTAAGCCCTCTGCCAGCACCAAGAACACAAGGGAGAGTTATCTCATAAACATCTCTGCCACCGCCTTCTGTAATGGATTCAACAACTACTTTTTGATCGCAATTAATCTTATTGGATTCTAAGTTCCAATTCTCAATATCAGGGGTGAATTTTACGATATTATTGACCACGGGAAAGTTAAAGTAAGCACCAAGACGGAACATGGTCTGCATTCCACCCATATCAATTGACTCTTTGCCTGTAAAGATAATGCCAAGCTCGCCTCCGCCGCTATCAACAACCCTAACTCCATTTCCCTTCTCTTCTTGTGGGCTACAATCTTGTTCAATTGCAGCTTTTAATGCTTTAGCTGTTGTGATGCTGTCTTGATGACGATTTTCTGTTGTAATTAAAATACCTCTGTCTGCCCCCATCTCCATAGCTGATCTGACTGTCTTTTCAGCGTCAGATGTTCCAATAGAAACTGCTATAATTTCGATTTGGTTTGATTGTTGGGCTTGACCTAAAGATGATGAAACTCCCTTTTGAATGAAAGATTTTTTTAATTTAACAGCCTCTGTAACTGCATATTCATCGTAAGGGTTTAAAAGAAAGGTGATTTTTTCGTCAATCTGTTTTTTATCACGAACAACAATGGTTGCCGCTGAATCAGGCACATGTTTTACACAGACAAATATTTTCATATCAAAATATCCTTCTTAAATAATCCGTTATAATTCTTCTGTTCACTGATTATAACGGATTAAAATATCACTCTGATTTATAACGCCAAGCTAACCAGCCATCGAAAAATGTTTACGAAGAACCGCTCACATTCTTACGAGCTGGTTTACTGTTTGGTTGGCAGCCACTGGAAATACGACAATCTTTTTGTCGAAGCCAATATATTTTACCTTATTAAGGTTCTACTCTATTTTACCGTATTTTTATCTATTTGGAGTCTCAACCATTCCTCAACAGGTTCTAACGGCATTTGTTTTCCATCAA
>JADGBE010000093.1 GCA_015231615.1 Desulfamplus sp.
TGGGTCAGAGGTTTTAGAGATCTGGTTATGGAGATTGCTTGTGGGCTTCACAACTTGAGATTAAAATTCCGCCCTTGGAAGGAAGTCACAATTCAAGATTTTTAAAATCGGTATAATGTCTAATGTTCATATTGCTTATTTTATCGTTATAAATTGTATATTAATTTTAACAGAACAACATTTTAAAAGGAGAGATTTGTATGAAACAGAGAAAGATCAACGTATTTATTTTGGTAATGGCAATTTCAGTTATGCTCGTGATTGCACCAATTATTGGAACATCTTCAGCTATTGCAGAATCAGTTTACAAGATAGGTGGAATCTTTGATTCAACAGGACCTGCCTCATTTCTCGGTGATCCTGAAAAGAAAACTATGGAGATGATGGTTGAGCAGATCAATGCTGCTGGCGGTATTGATGGACAGAAAGTTGAAGCAGTTATTTATGATTCAGAAGGAGACCCAGCAAAAGCTGTAAGTGCTGTAAATAAACTTCTTCATAAAGATAATGTTCTTGCCATTATTGGACCTAGCACCACACCAACGACCCTTGCAATAGTTAATTTTGTTGAAAAGGCAAAAGTTCCACTTATAAGTTGTGCAGCTGGTGTTGAAATTACTTCACCAGTAAAACCTTGGGTTTTTAAAACTGCCCAGAGTGATCTTCTTGCAGTTGCTGCAATTTACAAGACCATGCAGGCAAGAAACATAAAGAAAATTGGCATTATAACTGTGTCAAATGCCTTTGGAGAGAGTGGAAAAAATCAACTTATTGGTCAGGCTAAAAATTTTGGAATTGAGGTTGTTCAAAAAGAGAGTTTTGGACCAAACGACACTGATACAACTGCCCAGTTGACTAAAATTAAATCAGCCTCCCCAGATGCTATTGTATGTTGGGGAACAAATCCAGGACCTGCTGTTGTTGCTAAAAATGTTAAACAGTTAAAAATTGATATTCCACTTTATCAGAGCCATGGAGTTGCATCTCCAAAATTTATTGAGCTTGCAGGCGATGCGGCAAATGGAATTATTCTGCCTACAGGAAAGATTCTTGTAACCAAACTTCTTGATGCTTCTGATGTCCAGAAAAAGATACTTGAGAAGTATGAAGCAGACTACAAAGCAAAATTTAACGCCAATGTATCTGGTTTTGGTGGATACTCCTATGATGCAATGATGATGCTTGCCAATGCAATCAAAGGAAGTGGTGGAGATAAAGAGAAGATAAGAGCAGCTCTTGAATCAACTAAGAAATATCTTGGTGTTACAGGTGAGTTTAATTTTTCTACAACTGACCATAACGGTTTAACTCCAGATGCCTTTGTTATGGTTGAGATCAAAGATGGAGCTTGGAAGCTGCTTGACAAATAGCTTAAATATTTAGGCGTTTTGTAATATTATCTATTTGGAGAATTTAAGATTTGACAACTTTTAAAAAGTTGTCAAATCTTTCTATTTATTTGTTCTACTTATTTTGTGAAATTTTTATATTGAAATCCCAAATTTTTGCTTAGGTTGAGGTATAATTAATGCAAGAGATAATTCAGTATCTTTTTTCTGGCATCACAACAGGCTCTATTTACGCTGTTATTGCTGTAGGGCTTTCGATGCTCTATAGTTCAACTGAGCTTATTAACTTTTCTCATGGCGAATTTGTGATGTTAGGGGCCATGGGAATTGTTACTACATGGGTGCATTTAGCGTTACCTCTTCCTTTAGCATTTGTCTTGACTGTGGCAGCCGTTGCCTTTATGGGAATGCTCTTTGAACGGCTTGCCATAAGAACTGCAAAAAAACATCAACCAATAACACTGGTCATTATTACTGTTGGGGCATCAATTTTGTTGCGTGGTGTTGCTATGATAATTTGGGGAAAAGACCCATTCAGCGTTCCTCCATTCTCTTCTCACGACTCAATTGAAATTGCAGGGGCAGCTTTAGTTCCTCAAAGCGTTTTTATTGTTATTGCTGCATTTATTCTTGCTGGTGCTATCCATCTTTTTTTCAAGCAGACCCTAACTGGTAAGGCAATGGTTGCCTGTGCTGTGAATAAAAAAGCTGCGTGGCTTTCTGGCATTCCATCAGAAACTATGGGAGTCCTTGCCTTTATTATCAGCACTGGAACTGGTGCTGCTGCTGGGATTTTTATTGCCCCAATCACCATGAGCAGCTACGACATGGGAACAATGCTTGGACTTAAAGGTTTTTGTGCTGCAATGATAGGCGGACTTGGGAGTCTGTGGGGGGCATTTGCTGGTGGAATCTTGCTTGGTGTGCTTGAATCGCTTGGGGCAGGTCTTATCTCTTCAGGGCTTAAAGATGCTATTGCCTTTATTCTGCTTCTTTTGATTTTGTATATTTGTCCGGGTGGTCTTTTTTCTGCAAAAATCTCTAAACGCTTCTGATTTTTGTCCCTTTAATTTAATAGTAGAACTATTTTTAATCCTAAATTGTGATTATCGTGGCTGAACAAAAACGAATATTTATTGAACATACACTATTTATTATTGCGGTTATTCTCTGCGGTATTTTGATAGAAAATACCTACTATCTCCAGATTATGACCTTTATTGGAATAAACACACTGCTTGCTTTGGGTCTTAATATGCTCATGGGCTATGCTGGACAAGTCTCCCTTGGACACGCTGCATTCTACGGAATTGGTGCATACACAACTGCAATTCTCTCTACAACCTTTGGACTATCTCCTTGGATAGCCTTAGTTTGTGCTGTTGGTGGGGCAATCTTTGTTGCATTTATTGTTGGGCTTCCTACCTTAAAATTATCTGGCTACTATCTTGGTATGGGAACTCTTGGATTTGGAATGATTGTGAACATTACCTTTCGTGAATGGAGTTCTGTAACTGGCGGATCATCAGGATTTGTTGGAATACCAATGCTTGAGTTAGGCTCAATTTTATTTGAAGCTGGCAGAAGCTACTTTTTCTTAGTTTGGGGCGTTGTCTTTGTTGCTATGGTTTTATGCCGAAGAATATTAAATTCACGAATGGGTCGTGCCCTTCGCTCTATCCATGATGGTGAAAATGCCTCAATGGCAGTTGGAGTTAATACCCATATTCTAAAACTTCAGATTTTTATGTTTAGTGCAGCACTTGGCTCAATTGCTGGATTTTTATACGCCCATTTTGTTATGTTTATAAGCCCTGACTCTTTTGGTTTTATGGTATCAGTCAAAATGGTTACAATGGTAGTTATAGGTGGTATGGCAAGTATATGGGGTGCAATTTTAGGTGCTTCTCTTCTCACCTTGTTGCCTGAAGTTTTACACAGTTTTCAAGAGTATGAGATGATTATTTTTGGGCTTATTCTGATGGTAGTGATGATCTTTATGCCTCAAGGTTTGACAAGGGGATTGATTGATATTTATGAGCATTCACGCAAAAGCCCCAAAAAGAGTGTTTAGGAGTTTTCTGTTTATTATGAAAAGAGAGAAAATACTTGTTACTGGCGGTGGTGGATTTCTTGGAAAAGCTATAGTAAAGATGCTCATTCAAAGAGGTGATGTTGTTTCAAGTTTTTCAAGAAATTTCTATCCAGAATTAGACAAGATGGGAGTAAAACAGTTTCAAGGAGATATATCAGATTATAATTCTCTTGAAAAAGCGTTCATTGGAATAGATATGGTTTTTCATGTTGCTGCTAAAGCTGGCATTTCTGGAAGATGGAAGGAGTATTTTGAAGCAAATGTCATTGGTACTGAGAATGTTGTAAAGGCATGTCTCAAAAATGGGATAAACCGCCTTGTTCATACAAGCTCCCCAAGTGTTGTATTTGATGGCAATGACATGGAGGGAGTTGATGAGTCTGTCCCCTATCCCACTTTCTATCATGCACCTTATCCTGAAACCAAAGCAATGGCAGAACAAATTATAATCAATGCCACATCAACAACTTCAAGGGGATTAAAGACTGTAATCCTAAGACCTCATCTTATCTGGGGACCAGGTGATAACCACCTTCTGCCGGGAATTATTGCCAGAGTAAAAAGGCTCAAAAGAGTAGGAGATGGAAACAACAGGGTTGATACTATCTATATTGATAATGCTGCATACGCTCATATTCTTGCTGGAGATAAATTAAAAGAAGAGGCTAATCAAAATAATCCAATACAAAATGATAATTTTCAAATTAATAACGATTTGAAAATCTTCAACAAATTAAAAAATGAAGAAAAATTAAAAATCTCTGGTAAATTGAAAATAGATACATCTATTTCAGGCAATATCTATTTTATAAGTCAAGACGAGCCTGTATTTCTCTGGAAAATGGTTGATGATATGCTTGATGCTGCTGGTTTGCCACCAATCAAAGGATCAATATCTTTAAAAACAGCGGAGAGATTGGGAAGCGTTGTGGAGACAATATTTAACTTGTTCAATATAAAAAAAGAGCCTCCAATGACAAAGTTCATGGCAAAAGAGCTTGCAACTTCTCACTGGTTTGATATTTCAAAGGCAAAAAAAGATTTAGGCTATTATCCTATTGTATCTACAGAAGAGGGGTTGAGAAGATTAAAAGGTTGGCTTGGGGTTAATAAACAATCGGCTTAAAAAGTGGATTGAGGTTAAAAAAACTTATCAGCTTAAAAAGTTGTTTGGAATTAAATTAGATTATCAGCTAATCTGTTGTAATGTTAAAGAAAGTTTTTATCTCTTCCTGCTTGAGACGTAATTGATCAAGAATAAGTTTTAATGCGATTTCGTTAATACCTGCTTTACGAGTGGAGTTTTTTACAGCAACTGACATTGGATTACCGCTATGCCCAATATTTGCCTTATGGCAAAGATAGTTTGCAAGGTTAATTATTAACGCATATTCCCGATACGCAGATGGACAAGCAGAAGGGTTGTGATGGTATCGACTTGGATAGAGTATATGATCTGGAAATTGCCACCGTTTCATTAAAAGACCAGAGAGAACTGCGTGATCAAGATTAAAAACGGTTCTCTCAACACGAAAAAGGGGTTGTTGTTGCTCCATTGCAAGAGAACGAACTTTTCGATATTCATCTTTAAAATAGATTGAAAGAATAACCTTTCCCATATCGTGCAAAAGTCCCGAAATAAATATTTTCCCTGCTATTTCAGGATGAATCCTTGCAGCAATCTCTTTTGCAGCAGTTGCACAGCCAATAGAGTGGATCCAAAGAGCTTTCATATCAAGGCTTAATCCAGACTCTTTATCAGTAAGAGACGATAGAACATTCATACCAAGGGCAATACCTATAATCTCATCAAATCCTATTACAGAAATAGCTCTTTTTACGCTGTCAACCTGGCCTCTTTGTCCATAATAAACAGAGTTTGAAAGACGCAATAGTTTATTGGTCATTCCTTGATCATAGCTTATAATCTCTGCAAAATCGTCAATTGTAGTGTTATCATCTGAAGCAACATCTAAAATCTTATTGACTATAATAGGCAGACTTGGAAGCTCTGTATCGTTTCGCTGAAGCAGTGTTATTATTCTTTTTTGAAGTTCCAGTTGAATATACCTTAATATCTAAGTTTAAATTTAGTAATCATTTAATCTTTAAATTATAAAATTGAATATCTATTTTTTTCATTAAAATTAACGCTATTTTTCAAAACTATTCCAGAAAACTTTTGAAATCTCAAGAGATTCTTTTGGGTGTGGCTTTTTATCTTCGTTAGGATAACCTATAGCAATCATTGATTCAACTCTAAAGTTCTCAGGAATGTTAAGAATTTCTCTGATATATAACTCTGCTGTTTTATCTTGAGTATGCTCTCTATTTCTAATCTGTATCCAGCAGCTTCCAATCCCAAGCGAATGAGCCGCAAGTTGAATAAAAATAGTCGCAATTGAGGTGTCTTCTACCCAAACATCTGTTTTGCTCTCATCACCACAAACCACAACCCCAAGAGGAGCATCTTTTAAAAACGTTGCACCATGCGGTTTTGCTTTAGATAAACTCTCAAGAAGTTCGGGGCGGTCAACCACGATAAAACGCCAAGGATTAAAGCCTCTTGAAGATGGCGATCTTAAGGCAGCCTCAATAATTCTGTCAATCTTTTCCTTTTCTATTGGCAGGGATTTAAACTTTCTTATGCTTCTGCGTTTTTCTATTAATGAAAAAAACATGTTTTTTTAGCCTTTATCAGTAGTGTCCGGTTAGTTTTTTGCATGTAGTAATGATAGCTTCTTGTTATTAACAGTAAAAATGAGTTATTTGAATGTATTATTATTTACCATTTAAGTATAAAATCAATTCACTGACATATGAGTTGTTCATTGAACCATTGCGAACAATATTGGCAAATACCCAAGAACTTTTATCCAGAGGCGACCGTCCTTTACAAATGACTTTTGAGAACCAGCTGAATGCTTTGATATATTTCCACCTTCAAGAACATACTTCTGCCAGACACCTTATACAGGATATGAAAGATAATGAGTTTGCCAGACAGTGTATTGCACCTGAAAAGGGTATAAGCAAAAGCAGTTTCTCTGAAGCCATAAACAGCCGTGGACTTGGCAACTGCAATTTGTTTTTCAGGAATTATCTAAAAAAGCAAAGAATATTCTACACTCGGAGACCTTGTAGCTATTGATGGCAGTCTGATTCGGTGAATGTCAAGGAAGTTGTCGCCTGTCCCTAAAAAAAATGATGTTTTTGCTGCCGTTTTTTTCATGTTATTTTTAAAACAATTGTTCCTGTAAATAATTCCGTGCTGTCTGCAAGAGTCTTTTAAGTATCTATATTTGGCTCTTTTGTAGATTATACTGGCTTAAAAACAGATTAATATCCATGCTTTATCGGAAGAATATTATACTATATATAATTATTATACCATAATATCTGCTAACCAGATAAGAAATCAAATATAATTGCCAACACAGCACAGAATTATTTACAGTAAGAATAATAATACATTCAAATAACTCATTTTTACTGTTAATAACAAGAAGCTATCATTACTACATGCAAAAAACTAACCGGACACTACTGCCCTGATGTTAAAGGCGATGATATAATTCCTGCTGCCATTGAGGAGAATGTATGGACAGCAATGGAAGAGCTTTTTATGAAAAGCCCAACAACAAGAGATTTTGTTTCAAAGGGTTATGCAATGGTAGTTGGTGCAGTTTATGATATTGGCACAGGTAATGTTACTTGGCTATCTGAAGATAAAACTTTTGAGATTCTCACAAAGGTTGAAGCCTCTAAAGATAAGGTTATGATTGAAGAAGATTCAGCAAAAGAGGAGTCAGAACCTACAAAAGCAACTGAAGAAAAAGCTCAAGAAGAAGAGACTGAGGAGCAAGAAGCCCCTCAGGCAGAAGAGCCAAAGGTTGATAAAGCATAAAGATTATACTAAGCGGACATTAATTGAGCTTTGTATAATCTAATTTATATCTAAGTAGAGACGCCGGCCGGTGTCTCTGCCTAAATATAAAAAGCTCAATTTATTCCCGCTTAGAATTATGTCTGACAATTTTTCCACCAACAAGATACCTCACCTCTTCGGCAATGTTTGTAGCATGATCTCCGATTCTCTCTAAATGTCTTGCTATCAAATAACGGTTAACAATTTGCCCCGCATATTCAGGAGAATTTAAAAGTGCCGATTTCATGGCATCGTATGCTTCATTTCTAATGGTATTTACCAGTTTATCTGTTGTCTGGACAGATTCTGCCATTCCTGAATCCATTTGAACTAAAGCATCAAGGCTTTTCTTGAGCATAAGCCCTGCAAGTTCTGCCATACGGGTGTAGTCAAAATCATATTGCCCCATGTTTTTACCAGAAATGCTTTTAACCCTCTGTGAAATGTTGACAGCCTCATCTGCCACCCGTTCAAGATTGTTATTTATTTTGATTACAGCTATGACAAACCTCAAATCAACTGCTACGGGCTGATAAAGAGCCAGAATTTTAAGGCACTCCTCTTCAATATCAACTTCAAGCTCATCAACCTCAACGTCAGAATCTATAATGGACTGGGCAATATCTTTATCCCCTTTTTTCACCGCATCTATTACCTTTGTGAAACGATGCTCCACCATTGCTCCGAGACACAGAATCTCTCTTTTCATTTTGTTCATCTCTTTGTGCAGGTTTCCAGCCATCTTAAAAATCTCCTTTCTTAAATTCTCTTCTCTATAGCATTTATAACAGTTTGAAGTACCTTTAACCTTGCATAAGGCTTGTTGTTAGACTCGACTATTGTCCAAGGGGCGTGGGAAGTGCTGGTACGAAAGAGCATCTCCTCAACTGCAATTTTGTACATATCCCATTTTTTACGGTTACGCCAATCCTCTTCAGTTATCTTCCACTGTTTGTTTTGATCATTCTGGCGAGCCTCGAATCTCTTTAACTGCTCATCTTTATCTATATGAAGCCAGAATTTAAGCAAAATAGTACCAAAGTCGGTCAGGTGCTTCTCCATTTCATTGATCTCACGATAGGCACGTTTCCACTCCTCTTCACTGCAAAACCCCTCCACCCTCTCATCCAGCACGCGACCATACCATGAGCGGTCAAAGATGATTATATGTCCGGCTCTTGGTATCCTTATCCAGAAACGTCTCAGATAATGGTGTGCCTTCTCTATTACATTGGGGGCAGAAATTGGAATCACTTCGTAACCACGAGGATCCAGATTTTGAGTAAGACGTTTTATATTACCACCTTTACCGGCAGCATCCCACCCTTGGTAAACCACAACTAACGGAATCTTACGCATATAAAGTTCATGTGAAAGTTCCCGTAGCTGCTTCTGCTTCTTTTCAAGCTTTGGAGGGTAATCTTCAGATTTACACTCAAGAGAGAGATCTATCTTGTCAAGGATTGACATATTGATATTTATTGGCAACTCAAAAGATGAATCAGACAGGTGGTTTTTATTTACACTATAAACTTTACTCTTTTTAAGGTTAATGTGATGTTCCATTGCAGATATAACAGTGTTAAATATTTTCAATGTTGCGAAACGCCAGTCATGGGCTTCAATAACGCTCCATGGTGCAAACTCAGAATCTGTCTCGGCAAGCATCTCTTCAGTAACAGTCATATATTTTTTATATTGCTTTTGTCTTTTAAGATCATCTTTAGAAACCCGCCAAGAAGTTGCCTGATTTTTACGAAGTTCGTCAAATCTTTTTTTCTGTTCATGATGTGAGATGTGTAAAAAAAACTTAACGATAATATTACCATCATCTGCCAATTGACGTTCAAAAGAACGGATATCATTAAAAGTATTCAGAAGTTCCTCTGTTGTAACTGAAGCAGAAACCCGCCCATCAAGAGCCATGCGATACCAGCTATGATCATAGATTGTTATTCTGCCACGTTCCGGAGTATTTCTCCAGAATCTGCAAAGGAAGGGTCGCATCATCTCCTCCTGATTGGGCGGCTGGGTTGAATATACCCTGAAATTACGAGGATCAAGTGGTAGAATCAACTCATTTATCAAGCCTCCCTTTCCTGCAGCATCCCACCCCTCAAAAACAATAATCAGAGGAATCTCCATCTTCTTGATGCATCTTTGAAGTTCCGCCAGCTTAGGCTCGAGTACCTCCTTTACGGATTTATACTCTTCTTTGCTCACCTTTCTTGATAGATCTATATTTTCTAACAATGTTGCCCCCTTTTATAAATCCTCTGTTTCTTTTGATAGTAATACTGGCAAGATGGCAGTGGGCTTAAACTGTTCTACAATTTTTTCCAAATAGATTCTTTGTGTTCCATTTATTGATTCTTAAATCCTTAAGCAGCTTTTTGCATAGTTAGGATAGTTTCAAGAGTAAGTGGTTTTGA
>JADGBE010000094.1 GCA_015231615.1 Desulfamplus sp.
TGCTTCCCGTGCTATTGACTCAAGCGTTTTATTACCAACCAATACTTTCTTTATCACTGATTCTTTAATTTCAAAAGAGTACCCCATAACTATCTCCTCCAACATTCACAACCCCCAAATTTAATTCCTCATCTGAGGCGACATCTTTCCTGACACAGGGGGCTATTAAACACACAATTTTCAAACCAAATTTTTAGGTCAACCAGAGTCATTAAAATCAAAAATGATTTTAAGAACCATAACTATTAGATATAATAGTTATTATTAATTGTTCTACTCGACTATCAAGTTTTTAGTGTTTGACTTATGGAATGAAGAAATGATGTAATGGTTGAGACTGTTCCCCGAAAGGAACAGTCTGTGGGTGTTTGCAGGCTTACCACTGGACAGCGGAAAGTTTGAGCTCCAGCTGGGCCAATTAATCAAAATCAAACCAGAATCTATGATCTCACAGCAGGCTCAGGATCAAGACGAGTCGAGATCTATCATGGACTAAACTGTTCGGTCAATTCATCAAAACTTGATCCGTATCATAGTCCTGAAGGAGAACCTCTACAAACATATAGAGGATAGTTCAAAATTTAATTTTAAGCAATATCCATACCATTTTTTATCATTAAAAACTTGATAGTCGAGTTCTATCTTCTTTTTAACTTATCACCTGTCCACCTGTCCGACAAATTATATATACTTCATATATTTTTATGTTTTTCACACACACATTGTTTTTTTTATTATTACAATATGTATATGATATTATTATATAATTGATATGTGTGTGATTTTTTTAAAAATTATTGAATGTATGTAAATTGGTTGGTCAGGCGGGCGGAGACAATAACATTATCTATGCTGCTTTTACATGATTACCAGCCACTTGAGGATTCTCTACTATTCTTTTCATAGTGTCGAAAAAAGCCTGATAAAAAGAGTCATCTTTTGCATATAGTTTGTATAGTTCCAACTCCTTTTTCCTCTGCTCGGACATCACATCATCCAATATTTTCCTGAGAGCCAAATCCCTGTGTTGTGAATCATGGTTATCAGCCACTTTAGATTGATAGTCAGGGTGGG
The DNA here is from genome assembly GCA_015231615.1 of Desulfamplus sp. GTDB lineage: Bacteria > Desulfobacterota > Desulfobacteria > Desulfobacterales > Desulfobacteraceae > Desulfamplus. The sequence continues at coordinate 1,075 of JADGBE010000094.1, forward strand.
CTTGTATGTGTTTACTTAGCATAACAAATTTGATTTTCTGGTCTTCAGGTGTTGCATCCCATCCATGAAACCACCTTTCGTTAAATGCCTTGACAATTTCATCCAGCGGGTCTTTCTGCTCCTCTCCACCTGCACCTCTTGGATTCGGGTTCTGCGGGTCTAATACAGAGTCAGAATCATCTAAACTAATTGAATGGTTGAGCTTTGTCCGTTCCAGACCATAGGTAGATAAATCAACTGAATTTAAAAGCTCATCAATCAGTTCATCTTCCCTGCTTCTGACAACAAGTTTAGGTATCAAAAATTTTAAAAACCAGAAGAGTTTTTCCCAATTAATAACCTCATAGGGTATAATTGATGCCATCTGACCATATATCTTTACAAACTGCTTTGCCTTTATCTTGAAATCAGCTTTTACCTTGTCTTCAAGCTCCAGCTCCTGATTAAAACGATTTGCAGTCTTATCAATAATCGGGCTGAGTTCCTGTGAATCAACACTATCAAAATATTTTTTGACAAACAGCTCCACCTCTTCCCACTCATAAACCCCTACTTCATCCAAGGTGCTTTTAAGTTCATGCAGCACATTCACATCTGTAGCTTTACTCAATGTTGTTGCAGTATAAAAGGGGTCAAATGACTCTTTTATCTCATCAACTGAATTAAAAAAATCGAGAATAAAAAGGTCTTCTGTTTTTTTACCGTATCTGTCAGCCGAACGATTCAGGCGGGATAAAGCCTGCACTGCCATAACATCCTGAAGTTTTTTATCAACATACATTGTGCAGAGTTTTGGCTGGTCAAAACCTGTAAGATATTTATTTGCAACCACTAATATTCTGTATTCATCTTCATTGAATTTATCTTTGGTATCCTTTTCAGCAAAACCATTTAAAGCATCTTCTGAATATTCGATTCCATCAACTGTTTTTTTGCCAGAAAAGGCGACTAATATCTTAAAAGGATTTCCTTTATCTTCCAAGATACGTTTGACTACAAAATAATATCTGACAGCAGACTCGATATTCTGGGTAACTATCATCCCCTTTGCCTTGCCTTTGAGTTTTTTTGTATTAAAAACTTTGCTGATAAAATGCTCCATCATAATTTCTGCTTTTGTGGCAACAGTGTGTCTGTCCCGTTCAACATAATCACGAAGTCGTTTTTGTGCCTTTTTGGTGTCAAACAGAGGATTACCTTCAATGGATTTTTCTATTTCATAATAGCTTTTATAGGTAGTGTAGTTGGCAAGAACATCTAAAATAAAACCCTCTTCAATTGCCTGTTTCATGGAATATAGATGAAAAGGCTTGAAAGAGCCGTCAGTCTGTTCATTACCAAATTTATTAAGCGTGGAATTTTTTGGAGTGGCTGTAAATGCTAAATAAGAGGCATTGCCCTTCATTTTACGGGATTGCATGGCTTTGAGGATTATGTCCTGTGCATCGTCTTCCTCATCAATGCCCATAACCTTATTCATGTTGTCTGATGCTATTCCACTTTGCGAACTGTGGGCTTCATCTATTATTACGGCAAAACGCTTGTCGCTTAAATCTGCAATACCATCAACAATAAAGGGGAATTTCTGAATGGTGGTAATGATTATCTTTTTACCCTGCTCTAAATTATCCTTTAACTCTTTTGACGAAAAAGCAGGTCCAAGAATATTTTTAACCTCTGAGAATTCCTTGATGTTCTCCCGAAGCTGTTTATCTAACAAACGTCTATCAGTTACCACAATGACGGAATCAAACAGAGGATTTTGCACGCCTTTTGAACCAGATATATTCTCCTTTTCTGGATAGGTCTCAATCAATTGATAAGCTGCCCATGTGATGGAGTTTGATTTTCCTGAACCTGCTGAATGCTGTATAAGATATTTATGACCAACACCGTTTTTAGCTGCATGAGCCAATACTTTACGCACCACATCCAACTGGTGGTAACGAGGGAAAAAGAGCGTTCTTTTGCTCAGTGTATCTGTGGGCTTGCCATTAAAACGGACAAAATGCTGAATGATATTTGCTAAACTTTCCCGTTTAAAAATCTCTTCCCAAAGACAGGCTGTTTTATGACCAAAAGAGTTTGGAGGATTGCCTTTGCCGTGATTATTACCTTTGTTAAATGGAAGAAAAAAGGTTTTACTGCCATCAAGTCTGGTGGTCATGTAAACTTCATCAGTATCTACAGCAAAATGAACCAAACAACGCCCGAAATTGAGCAGAGGCTGTCTAATGTCCCAGTCGTATTTGTATTGTTTGATGCCATGCACTTTGGCGTTCTGACCTGTCCAATGGTTTTTAAGTTCCAGCGTAGCAATAGCAATACCATTAACAAAAATAACCATGTCAATTTTTTCATTAATGTTTTCAAGGTTGTAGCGAATCTGGCGGGTAACACTAAATTCATTTTTCTCAAAATTATCTTTTATTGTCTGACTGCTGCTTGCCAATGGCAGGGGATACAATAGAGTAAAATGTGCGTCTTCAACTTCCAAACCTTTACGCAGCAGGCGGAGAACTCCATATTTTTTGACCATACGGTCAAATCGTTCCAATATTTTCAACTTCCAGTCGATTGAGCGTTGGAGTTTTTCTAATTCTTCTTTTTGCGTGCTTTCAAGAAAATGCCAGAAGTGCTTTTCATCTATTGCATATTTGGCGGTGAAATTGTTGGTCTCTCCAATGTAAAAGCCATTGCCTGAACGGTAAAGTGGTTGAGGCTCTTGAACTGTGCCAGCCTCTTTTTGTGCTTTCAAATCTTCTAAACAGGTGCCTGTTAAAGCCCGCTCAATAGTTGATTCCAATGCCTGTTCGTTTGTTTGACTCACCATCTTGTTGAACCTGCCTTATCTTTTCGCCTTACCTTTTAAGTTTAGCTATTGAAATTGGAAAATCAATTTTGAATCTGCTGCCAATCTTTTTCAATAGATTCAGCCATTGCCTGCAATTCACTGATATTTTTTTCAATCAACTCTTCTGTTTTTGAAACAGGGCGGTTAAGTATCTTCTGTAGTAACTGAAGTTTTGCTATAATGCCTCCTATAATAGTTCCCTGCTGCATTCCCTGTTGCATTCCTTTTTGCATTCCCTGTTTCATTCCTTCCTCAAAAATTTTTTGACGTTTTATAAGAATCTGCTCATACTTTTCAGGGTAATAATCTCTGAAAAACATCTCTTTTGTGTAAGGCATATTAACCCCCTCTAAAGAATAAAATTTATATAATTTTTCTAAATATGAACTTACATGCTCAAGCAGCCAGCCATCTTGTTCAAGTTGGCGGCGGCTTTTCATTATCTGTTCAGGGTCATTTGAGAACAGTCCTAAAATAGGATGTTCAAACGCATTTGTGATGATAAAACGGACAGGTGTAAAAACTTTAAGGTCATATATTCTGTTTTCTGCAATGCACTCAAGAAGGTCTGTTTTGATGTATCTGTCAAACAAATCTTTTGGAAAATGGTGGGTTACAGCATAAAGATTAACAACTCCCTGTTCTTTAATGTTCTTCATCTTCTTGTAGTTGGAAAAATGACCGTAAAATTCCTCAATTGCCTCTAAATTAAAGACTTCGTTAAATGATTTGAATGATATAAGGTTATGGTCATTCAAATTTTCAAACCCTTGATAATATTCAGGATTAACGCCTTCAAAACTGATGGGCTTTGTTTTAGTTACAACCGTCATATCAAGCCGTTGGGCTTTCAGCGAAAGATCAACCTCTACCGTTACCTCGCAGCCAAGTCTTTCAAACAGTGGAGAGACCATCATTCCCCAAAGTCTGTGCCAGTCTGTTTTATCTGGTTTCTTTTGTTTATCTGTCATATTCATATCACTAATGTAATTATGGAATAGTGGTTTAGCAAGAATTTGATTATCAAGTTTTATCCCCTTCTTTCAGCTCACTTTAATTTTACCCGTAACCGCACTATTGATAAGGATTGTTTTGTATTCCTTGAGTTTTTCAATTTGCTTTTGCTGTAAATCAATTGCGTTGTCTATTTTGACGGATTGGTTTTCTATGTGGGAGACAATGGATTGTTGTTCGTATAGATTATTACTTATAGGAAGTTTTAAATTATTTAAACATCCTAAAGAAAGAGCGGGTTGGGCACTTACATTTACAATATCCTCAAACCCACCTAAAATTTTGGCAAGTTCTAGCATTTTAACAAAAATGCTGTTTAATATTTTTTCAGAGTTCAAAGTTATTTTCAATGAATTACCTGAAACTACAGCTTCGTTATATAATTCTGGTAACTCTGCTGCCATTCCATAATTTGCACCTATTTTTGCAATAATAACATCTCCGCCTTTACATGAACTTCTTTTTATTGTTTCAAAATGGCTCTTTGAGATTGTTTTAAATGCTTTTCTGATAAAGACCCCTGTGGTTATAAAACCACTTTCAATAACATAGACCTCACCATTTTCTATAAAATGCTCTGATTTCAAATTAGAACCAAAAGGACCATCAACAAAGGCATTTTTTACATTTGATTTTAAATATTTTATTGGAATTATATTCCAATGTTCAGGAATCTCTCCAATCCACTCCACACCAGAATATTTCATCTTTACATTAGGGTCTAACCCTTTGGTTACGGCATTTTGTATGATGATTTGTTTACGTTCTTTGAGCAGCTCAATAAGTTTTTGCTTTTGGGAAATGGCTTGGTCTATCTTGGCGGTTTTGGTGTCTAAAAAATTGGCGATGGCGGTTTGTTCGGGTAGTGGGGGGATTATTAGAGGAATTTCTTTCATTCTACTTTTTGATAAATCCCATTGACCAATTCTTACACCATCTGAGGCTTGAGCAAAAAATGGGACATATAATTTACTTCTTATAGCTACATGAAAATAATCTGGGTCAATGTTCGACACAATCCTAAAAACATAATATGCGGGACTAACGATACCAGTAAAAGGTGAGATTCCATATGAACCCTGCCATGCTTTCATTTTGTTCATTCCAAATTGACCCTTTTCAATAACTTTATATCCTGACAAATCATCTGGTATAAAATTATGATTTTCTTCTTCATTTTCAATATCTCTTATTATTACACCAAGTTCTCGTGTTATTGAAAGAAGTGGTAAGTCAGCCCTATTTTTTGTAGAAACGGGCTTTAAACAAACTCCTAATTTACTAACCTCCCAATGCTCAGGAATTTCCCCCAACCACTCCACACCAGAATCTTTATAAGCTGGATATTTATCTATTTTCATATTGTTGACCATTTGCATTGTCCTATCGGGTTATGCACTTCTTATTTCATTCAAAAGATGTGGGTAGCGGTCAAGAACTTTGAGTAGTTTCACTAACGCAAGAGGAGGTTTAATTTTTCCATTCTCATAAAGCGAAAAAGCATTTATTCCGCCGCCAAAAATTGCAGTAGCTTCATGTTGCTCAAGAGCAAGTTTTTTACGAACATTCGCTATAAAACAAGGCTCTACAATAGAGGCATCTATTTGTTTATTAAATTCCTGCATTGCATCGCTCACACGCTTAGATTCTGTAACATCAAGGACAGTTTCACCGCAAGCTGGACAAAAATCACCAGTAATTGCTGGAATAGTAGTTGATTCATTTTTATAGCTGTATGGCACATCACGAGTATTATGCGCCAGTTCAGCCATCATACAAGATGGACATTTCATTTTATAACTCCTTAAAAGATAAGATAATAACTTCTTCCATTACTGTTATTTTCAAATAAACTTCTCCGATTGGAGTAGAAGGATGATAAACGTCCTGCCAGATTCTATGGTCTGCGTGTGTTGTCATACTTTTATAAAAATCAGCCATGATTAAATAATGGCGTCTAATCCTTTTCTCTCTATAATATCCAATAGTTTTCTTGAAGCACCAGTGGGTCTTTTATCGCCTCGTTCCCATTTTTGAACAGTTGATGGACTGATATTGAAAATGCTTGCAAGAGCTGCCTGACTGAGTTTAAACTTTTTTCTTATCAAAGCAATTTTTTCAGGGCTGTATTCCTTAACTTCAGGTATGCAGAGATTTTCAATATTTTTCATGGTTATTTCATCTACCAACCCGCTTTTGTTTAAATCTCTAATTGTATTTGTAATTGATTCTGCAATGGATTTTCTCATTTTTTTACCTCGATAAAATCGCCCTTGTTTATGGCTATTTCAATGTCTTTTTCTGACAAGCCAAGCAATACTTTGCCTAACTCTTTGAAGGCATTAAGTTCCTGTCTGGATAAGTCTGCTTTTTCGTTTTTCGCAAATCCATGAATAAAAATAGCTCTGTCATCTTTTCTATAACAAATGATTGTTCGACCGCTGCCTCTTTTACCTTGCCCTTCAAATCTGATTCTTTTTTTGTATATGCAGCCACCAAGATTTGCATCAAAATTACCAGCTTCTACTTCTGTCAAAGCATCAGCAAGTTCATTTTCAGGTATATTTCCTTTTGATACCCATTTTGAAAACTGTTTTGTCATTAATTTATTCATATCACTGCTATTTCTTTTCTGCGATTTAAGAAAGAGTCGAGGCTGATAAAATATCCATAATCAACCCCTCACTCATCTTTTCAAGTTCAATTATCTCTTCATCTACCTCTTCAAGAGCCCGCAAAGGCTTGTGTTGGTAGAAATATTTATTGAAACTGATTTCATAGCCGATTTTTGTTTTATCCAAATCAATCCACGCCTCTTGAACATGGGGCTTTACCTCACGCAGAAAGTAGTCATGGATATTCTCTTTTAAAGGGACATTTTCGTAATCTCTTAAGTCACTTTCGCTTTCATAAGTGATAAATTCATCTTTTTTATTGGTTGGATAATATCCAAAATCTGGCAGAGATTCTAAATTGCAGCTTAGATGGTCAAGGAGCTTGTCGAGCTTGCTGCCATTCAGTATTTCAATTTTATTAATAACCTTTTCAGCATTTTCATCATACCAGCTTACAGCACTGTAGATGGCATTTTTTTCTGATGCTGAGAGTTTTATTGATTCAGATTTTAAGGCTTTTTCAACCATTTTCTGAAATTTGTTAAAGTCGTTTTGTTGATCTGTTCCAATAATTTGAAGAAGTTTTTGAGCAGTGTTCAAAAGTTGTAACTGTTTTTCCCAAATTGTTATGGATGTAAGTGTTTTTCGTTTTTTTGTATTGAGTTCAAAACCGTTTGTTTTAAACCACTCATCGTCTATCTTTTTTTCAATAGATGCCAAATCAGTATAAACCCGTTCACCATAAGTTTTATAAAGACTTTGCATGGGTTCTTTCAGATTTTTATCAAATCTTAACTCTTCAATCTTATCTTTTGTAAATTGAGCTTTTAACCGTTTGGGGCGTTCTATGGTTACCTTGTAATAGCCAAAATCGCTATTGTTGAATATCTCGGCAGATATACCGTCATTGCCCTCTTTTTTTACAGGTTTGAATTGAGTGTAGGTATCTTGAATAAGGCTGATATGTTCAGGGCGTAACTCGCAGTTTTTAGCACCTAAATTTTTACGCAGTTTTGAAAAAAGCTGGGAAGCATCAATCAACTGGACTTTACCTTTTCGGTGAGATGCCTTGTTGTTGCTCAAAATCCAGATATAGGTTGTGATGCCTGTATTGTAGAACATATTATTGGGCAGTTGGATAATCGCCTCTAACAAGTCGGTTTCTATAATATAGCGTCTGATATTGCTCTCTCCTCCGCCTGCATCACCTGTGAACAGGCTTGAACCATTATGGACAGAGGCAATTCTTGAACCATTTGGATTTTGGGCGAGTGATTTTATTTTGCTTACCATCTCCATTAGAAATAACAACTGACCGTCAGAGGAACGTGGTGCTGCATCTGCATCTTCCTCATTACCCCAATAATCTTTAAGCCTTACTACAAAACGCGGGTCAATGACCTTATCACCATCCTTTATATATTTAAGTTCGCTGCTCCAAGATTTGCCGTAAGGCGGGTTTGATAACATAAAGTCAAAAGTAAGACCTGCAAATTCATCTGTAGAGAGGGTAGAGCCGTTGAGTATCTTTTCAGGGTCATTACCTTTTATCATCATATCAGATTTACAGATTGCATAGGTTTCGTCATTAATCTCTTTTCCGTAGAGATATATATCGCTATTAACAGCTCTGATTTCGCCGTCTTCATTTTTAATGAACTTCTCGGATTCAGTGAGCATACCGCCAGACCCGCAGGCAGGGTCATAAATCATCATTACAGTTGGCAGATTATGTTTGACAGGCTCAAAAACAATATGAGTCATCAGGTCAATGACCTCACGGGGCGTAAAGTGCTCTCCTGCCTCTTCGTTATTCTCCTCGTTAAATTTTCTGATAAGCTCTTCAAATAGTTGCAACTCCTATAGAAAAATATAGAAAGTTGTATTAAGTGAGTTGATTGACTGTCAGTAGTTGTCCACTTATCTCTCGAAGCGTAAAGCCCAGTTCTAACCCACCAGATGCACTACGGGCAT
>JADGBE010000095.1 GCA_015231615.1 Desulfamplus sp.
AAAATCCTACAAAATATTGATGAACAGAATGGACGAAGCATCTAAAATTGAGGCAAAAATGGTTGAATCGGCAAAACAGAATATCTTACAGCTTGATAATATGACAAAAGATTTGGAGGATCGGGCAAATGTTCAGGAGAGTGTAAGAGGGATCAACCAAATTTAAAAAATATGTTCCTGTAAATAATTCCGTGCTGTTCTGCCTTCACCTAATATGATTGCAATGTGTCGTTTAATGGATTTTGGAAACAAACATATTTATAACTTCAATAAAGATCAGAATAATAATAATATATTCTAATCTGTTACTCTCACTATGCTGGTTAATTTCAAGAAACATGTAAAGGTTATCTTCAATATTTTTAAATGTAAATTCAATCTCTTTATACCTATTTCTAAGTTCAAAAGACTCTATAAACCCCCTGTTTATCTTATCTATATACTCATCTTCCCATACTATTTCAGGGGCATCAAATATGTAGAGGTTCTCAGCAATCCTGTTCTTTGCATTAAGCGATTTACCAATAAATTTGAGCATATTCTTTTTGCTAATATACAATTTGCCCTTAGTTTCAAGCTCAATACTGAAATTTTTTATAGATGTTAGAATCTCCTCCGAGACATCTGTGTAGTAATCTAAAGAGACAGAGTGAGCCAAGTTCAGCATAGCTATTTTTATTACATTTTCAGTTACCTTAGGAACATGAAGAGAGTTAAATGTAAACGCAGTGCCACTATCTTTTTTCGTTATAATCTCATATTGTTCATCAAGTTTTTTATCAAAAAAAACAGAGCAATAGGTTCTAAGAAAATTGATTGTTTTACTCATTTCAATTGTTGAGAAGTTGGCAAATACAACAGCTCCGTAGTTGAATATATAGATATAACCACTATCTCCAACTGAATAGAAAAGCTCAGAGCTGCTTGAATTTAAGAGCTTTCCAGTAAAATCAGCTTTAAGGTTTTTTAGGTTTATAGACTCTGCAATATAAAAAGCATAAAGTTTTACTACATGGTCAGTTTCTATGGTTGATTCTGTGTTTGTATTAATATTGTTTAAAGTAGGTTGCATTGGAATTAATTACCTTATAAATTTTAACCTTCCACTGCTTTGATATTCATTAAGCAGAGCCTCAACACTGTGCCAAATCGCTTCATCTGCCTCAACATCATGGGATACTTTATCAGAGTAGCGAGTGTCTGTAATCTTTGCCTGTAAGTTATTAAGATTATAAATCAAAGTCTCATTAAAAGAGTAGGGCAGATCAACAATATACTTTCTAACTTTGACTATCTTTCTTAAAGGTTTAACTTCAATTGCAGATAAAATAGATTGGCTATATGCATCAATTAAGCCTCTGACACCAAGTTTAACCCCGCCGTAATATCTTGTAACAACTGCTGATATGTTGGTCATGTTATGTGCCTGCAAGGTATTTAGCATAGGTTTTCCAGCAGTTCCAGAAGGCTCCCCATTGTCTGACGAGTGGCTTATATCACCCTTATCGCCCACAATGTATGCCCAGCAGTTGTGGGTTGCCATCTTATGTTCAGAGGCGATATAAGAGATAAACTCTTTAGCATCAGATATGTTATCTACATACCGTAAAGAAGAGACAAAAGTAGAGCGTTTTATCTTTATCTCAGTTCGTCTGTCATCATCTATGGAGTAGAAAAATTCCATATATTACCCTAAAAAGTCTATTAAATATGTTACTTGTAACATCAAAACTTAAATCAAGATGCAAATTATTTAAGCTAAGTATATTCATTTGAATAAACCATTACAAGTCAATAATTACCATTTATGTTTGCTTGACAGATAAAGTTGATTCTATTAAACAGATCGAAATTGTTTTTGATATTATCTATTTTTGTGAATTTTTAAACAGGCTCTATTTGGTAACAGCGTATGGATAAAAAATAAAGAGCGGGATAGCTGAGAATCAAGAGGTTGATATATTTGCCTGTGAAGAGGCAGCTATCCTTGATATTAATGATATTACAATTGCACAGCTTCAGATCAAAATTGAGGACTCTTTAAGGCTTTAAATATTTAAAAAAAAGAGGTCAAACAGTATGAACTACCCATTTTTAATTATATCTATGGTTATGATTTTTCTCTTTTTACCCATATCTATAAATTTGCAGGCAGAGGAGAGCCTCTCAAATAATGGTTCAAAAGTGCTAAAAATAGAAATACTCTTTCTTGGAGACTCATTAACTGAAGGTTTTGGAGTTGAGCCAGAAGAGTCATTTCCAACCCTTGTTGATGAGATGTTAAAAGATAGAGGTTACAAAACCTTAGAGATAATCAATGCTGGAATAAGCGGCTCAACAACTGCCAGTGCAGTCTCAAGGCTTAAATGGTATCTAAAAAATAGAGCTAAACCAAAGCAGGGGCAAAAATCTGATATTCTCTTTCTTGCACTTGGGGCAAATGATGGGCTGCGAGGCTTATCGTTAAAGGCAATGGAGGAGAATCTAAACTCAACAATTGAGATTGCACTTGATGCTAAAATGGAGGTTATACTTGCTGGAATGGAGATTCCCCCAAATTATGGGGAGAAATACACCCAAGATTTTAGAGCAGTTTTTAAAGAGCTTGCAACTCGGCATAAAATTAGCCTGATGCCCTATCTGCTTAAAGATGTTGGAGGATTTTACAACCTCAATCAGCCTGATGGAGTTCACCCAAACGCTGATGGTTATAAGATTGTTGCTAAAAATGTTCTGCCATATATTTTGGAAAAATTATGATTACAAAGATAGTTGAAGTAAAAGGGCTTTATAAATCCTACTTGCAAGCTGGGCATGGTCGTCTTGATGTTATTCAAAATGTAAATTTTGAAATAGGTAAATCGCAAACAGTTGCAATTACAGGACAATCTGGTAGCGGCAAAACAACGCTCATGGCTCTGCTTGCTGGTCTTGACACCCCTGATGCTGGTGAGATTTTAATTGATGGGCAAAATCTAAATTTTATGAATGAAGATGCTCTTGCAAAGTTTAGGGCAAAAAATATTGGGATTATCTTTCAGCAGTTTCATCTGATGCCCCACCTTGTGGCTGAGGAGAATGTATCTCTTCCACTTGAGATATTAAAGGCAAAAGATATTAAAGATAGAACAGATTTGGCATTAAAAGAGGTTGGACTTGAATCAAGAAAGAGCCATCTACCAAGCCAGTTGAGCGGCGGAGAGTGCCAACGTGTTGCAATTGCAAGGGCAATTGTTGTTAAACCAGCAATTTTGCTTGCTGATGAGCCAACTGGCAATCTTGATACAAAAACTGGGGAGCAGGTTGCAAATCTTCTTTTTGATTTGGTCGCAAATTCTGCCATGACTTTAATTGTTGTAACTCATAACATGGAGCTTGCAAATAGGTGCGATAGAGCCTTTAAACTTGATGCGGGGCAGCTTGTTGAGCTTTAGACCATCTTAATTTGAGATATATCATATCGTAAATTTCTTCCATTATTTTTTTATTTTGCATACTTGACATATTTTAAATTTTTATGATAGGAGAAAAGTTACTTATCAATTGCAATAATATGTTTTAAAAAGTTGACTTGATAATGAATTATCATTGGCATTTTTACCTGATATTAGTGTTAAAATCAACTTATCAGGTAAGACTGTACTGATAATTAGTGTTTTAGGGGGTTATCAATCCAAAGTCGTACTGATAAAATTAATTTTAAGGTATTATCAAGGCAAAATACCTGATAATAAATGGTTAACCTGCTGAGATATTAAGATATTCATTTATCTATCAATTAATTTTGAGGAGATATTTATAAAATTGAATACTAAAGAAAAGACACTTTCAAGACATCTTTTTCAAAATAAAATTTTTAAGGCTGATGGTCAAGCCTTTGAGGATATATTCACTGCAATCATGAATTATGCGGAACCAGACTTTCGATCTATAAAACCATGGGGAAACATCGGCGATAGAAAAAATGACGGCTATATAAACACAAAGGGTATATATTATCAAGTATATGCTCCTGAAGATATTAGGAAGTCGTATACTGATACAATCAATAAATTGACAACCGATTTTGATATTTTAACATCTCAATGGGATCCTGTGAATAAATTTTACTTTGTTGTTAATGATAAATACAAAGGTGTGAATGCCGATTGCGAACAGGCAATACAAGCTATAAAAGAAAATCATAAGTTGAATGATGCTGGATTCTTAACTGCAAAAGACATAGAGAATATCCTTTTCACACTTGATGATGATCAAATATTTTCTATTGCAGGCATTATTCCTGACCCTGCTGCTATTAAACAACTTGATTATTCTATCCTAAATGAAGTTGTTGAGTATATTATGAAATTATCATTACATAAAGGATATGATGCTGAAATAGTCTTGCCAGACTTTGATAAAAAAATCATATTTAACAACTTATCAAAACCTATCGCTAACTTAATTAACAACGGATATTTTCAAATACATTCTCTAAATGAGTATCTGGCAAACAATAGTAACTTTCTTGCTGATTCTTTACGAGACAGGATGAATGAAATTTATATCCAAGAAAAAAGTAACAATAATGGAGATGACCTATTTTGGGCTATGCTTAATTGTGCCAGTCCAAAAGCAGAGCAAATATATCAGACTTCAGTTATTGTCATAATGTCAAAATATTTTGAAACATGTGATATTTTTGAAGAACCTATCGAAAAATCCCAAAGAAAGAAGGCAATATGATAATTCCAACAAAGCATACCAATTTTTCAGAATCATTGCTTGGTTTTGGATGTTATATTTTAACACGGTTACAATATCCAATATCTATTGATGATTTATGGAAACAGTATCAAATTGATTATAAAAACAAAATATATTTTGCAAAACACTCTTTTGATAATTTATTATTGACAATAGTTTTCCTTTACTCAATTGGTACTGTCAATGAGAAAAATGGGATGATAATAAAATGCGTTTAATAAAAGTCTACTCTAATCAGACAAGTTTTAGGACTGTTGAATTTAATAAGACAGGACTTAGCTTTGTTTTGGCGAAACAAAAAAACCCCGGATCAAGCGAAAAAGGGAAAACCTATAATGGGGTCGGAAAGTCTTTATTAGTTCGTATCATTCATTTTTGTCTCGGAGCTGGGAAAGAAGATTATAAAAAATTTTGTGAAAAGTTAACGGATTGGGAATTTTCTATTGATTTTGAAGTAGGTTATAATAAATATACTTCAACAAGAACTACTAATGAGCCTGAAAAAATATTGTTGAATAATGAAAAATTATCCGTAACACAATTTAATAAAAAAATGAATACGTTATGTTTTGATATTCCAGATGACATTTCTTTTTTATCCTTCAGATCTCTAATTCCTTTTTTTATAAGACCAAAAAAAGAATCATATATTGCTTACAATAAGCCCGGGAAAACCGGCAGTGATTATCAGGCTTTGCTTTACAATGCTTTTTTATTGGGTCTCGATGTTGTTCTCGCACAAAAGAAATATAGTATCAGAAAAGAACGGGAGCGAATAAAAAAGTTAGAAAAAAATTTTAAAGAAGACTCATTATTAAAAGATTTTTTTACAGGTAATAAAGATGTCGTCTTGACTATTATTGATCTCGAAGAACGAATTGCACGGCTTAATGATGATTTAAGTAATTTCAAAGTAGCAGAGGATTACAATGAAGTTCAGGTTGAAGCAGACAGAATCGCAAAGGAATTATTTACATTAAATAACAAAATTATAATGATCCAAAACAATATAGAGAATATCAGTAAAAGCCTAATGTTTTCACCTGACATAACTAAAGAGAATATTAAAACTATTTATCATGAATCAAAAATCAATTTTTCAGAAAATATGACTAAGAGACTGGACGAGTTGGAAAACTTTTACGAAAAATTAATTTCAAACCGTAAAAGAAGACTGCTTGAACAGCAAAACAAGCTGAAATTAGAAGAACAGTATAATAAAACCACCGTAAAAATGTTGCAGAAAGAACTTAATAAGTTGATAAAATATTTAGGGGAACATCATGCTCTTGATCTTTTCATCAGTCTTAGCAATAAAGTCGCTGAGTTAAAATCAGAGCGTGATAATCTTATAAAATACCAGGAACTTCAATCAGCATACAAAACCAGAGAGAGACAGGCTGAAAAAAATCTATTGGAACTTTCAGAACTTACTGAAGATTATTTAAAAGAGATAGAATCTGAAATTGCTGAACTACGAAACTATTTCAGAAATCTTTCAAAAATATTTTATCCGAACAGTGTTTCAGGTCTTACCATTGATAATAATGATGGAGATAATCAACTGCGTTTTATTATTGATGCTAAAATTGAATCTGATGCTTCTGATGGAATCAATAATGTTAAAATCTTCTGTTATGACTTAACAATATTATTTAAAGGTCGAAATCATAAGATTAGCTTTATTTTTCATGATAGCAGAATTTTTGACGGAACAGATGAAAGACAAAAAGTAGATATGTTTAAAACTGTGTATCATAAGTTTTCAGATACCGATAAACAATATATTGCATCGGTAAATCAAAATCAGCTTGATGAAATTAAAAAGCATATAGCTGATAAAGAATATACAAATATAATTAGTAAAAATATTGTATTGACACTTACCGATGAGTCTGATTCAGAAAAATTGTTGGGGATCAAAGTAGATATATGAGAAAAAAAGATGGAATAGCCGAGCTTCGCAAAAAGAAAATATCCAACGAATAAATAGCGTTGTTGTTAGCAACTAAGAGGCATGATATGGAATTACAGGTCGTATTGAATACATATGCCACTGATATTTTTAGAAATCAGGCAGATTATGATTATATTTCTGCCAGAGCAAATTTCCGCATGCAGTTACGCCAACAGTTTTTGTGGGCATCTCAGCAATCTGTAGAAAAATATTTAAAGGCAATTCTCTTATTTAATGGAAAAAGCGCAAGATATTATCAGAAGGCGGGGGAGACAAAACAAACAGAATTTGGGCATAATCTTGAAGCACTAAATAATGAGGTTACTAAGCTGTCGTTTCTTGGGTACGGATTGAATGATAAAGATAAATCTTTTTTAATTTACTTGAACAAACAAGGCGGTGCCAATCGTTATTTGAGCACTTCGGCATATAATACTCCAGATGTGTTACAGGAGCTTGATCGACTTGTTTGGAATGTCCGCAGATATTGCCAGTACATTCCTGACAGATGTCTTGGATGCAAAGATGTCGTACCAGAGATGAAGGAGGCCGTTATTCGCTCCATCAACGATCCAATCCATGAAAGACAACCTCATAAATTTTCTATATCGAGTGGAAAATTAGAAGAGATAGTTAACCGAGAACCACGGGACCAGGCTAGAAGCACTCTTGTCTGGGCAAATCTATTTTATGGCAAAAAGCAGCGTCATAAAATGACCTACAATACCTTTAGTTCTACTGATATACCGCCAAATGAAAGAGGGTGGAATGGCGTTGATTGGAAAATCATAGAGAAATATATAAAACCATAAGTTGAAGGAGGATTACATGGGGAAGATGTTAAGATTAATAATTTTGTTTGTTTTTGTCGGAATCCCGCTGGTCGGATGTGTAGGTCATAATCCAACTCCAAATGAATTAGCAGTTGCTGATTATGGCGAAAAACCTAGCAATTAGCAGTGCATGGCAAAATTCAAGGAGTTTGGTGAACGTGTATTAATCGATCCAACTTCAGCCTTATATTATATGGGCAGTGGCCCGTCCGCCGGTTGGGCGAGGATTAGCCATTCCAGCGCCCCGACCTTTGGTTGGATTTTTTCAGCCGAGATCAATGCAAAAAATAGAATGGGCGGCTATGTCGGCCGCAGGGAATACATCATGCTGTATAAAAATGGCTCTTTGCTTCCTGTAACCTTTGATCATACGACCCGATATGGCACCCCGGTCAATTATCCATATGGATTAAAGTAATAAATAAATTGCTAACGCCGCTGTATTAGCGGCGTTAGCGGCAAAACCGACACGCACTTTTATATTTAACTAATTATTCTTGAGGCTAATATGAAAAACTTTTTTGCTTTCATTGTATTATTTGCAATCTCTGGCACTGCTGTTGCTGGAAGTCCAACTTATTTGGATTGTCTCTTTTCAGAAAACAGGTTATTTAAGGTTACGATTAATGAATATAATAATACTGTTACTATTGATTATTCAACAGGACTAATCCGTACTTACCAAGCCATTTTCAGTGCAAACGAAGTTAAATTCGTTGACGTTGATGATTCATCTGGAGGTATTGCTACCTCAATTTTTACCATTAATAGAACAACACTAAAAATGAATAGAGAAATTCCTAGTATTTCATCAACTGATGAAGGACAGTGCAGCTTAGTTAAGGCTCCACCTTCACGAAAGTTTTAATTCATAATAGTTGAATTTTCATTAGGCGAAAATGGTAATTTTATTATAGATAAAAGTAAATCGGATTCGTATGAGAAATTTATACAAAATTAATCTTACTGTAAATAATTCCGTGCTGTTTAGAAATTATATTCAATTCTTCTTCTGATTAATAGAGTAAATGTTGTAAAAGAATAAAGCCACTGCAAATCTGCGTAAGCACAGCATCAGTTTTGAAGAAGCTGTTACAGTATTTGGTGATTCTCAATCTATTACAATTTATGATGAACTTCATTCTGACGAAGAAGACCGTTTTATTGATATTGGAATGTCAGGAAGCGGGCGTTTATTAGTGGTAGTCTATGCGGAGCGTGAAAAGTCTATCAGAATTATAAGTTGTCGGAAAGCTGAATATAAGGAGATAATGCAATATGAATCACAAAGTTATTAATAAAGATAATAACCATGAGGAAATGTCAGTTGAATATGATTTTTCAAAAGGTGTCCGCGGTAAACATTATCAATCATATAAACAAGGTTATGAGGTAGTAGTGCATAAAGAAGATGGTTCGACTGAAACCCGTCCTTTTGCTCTACCTGAAGGCACAGTAGTTTTAGAACCTGATGTCAGGTCTTATTTTTCCACGTCTGAAGCTGTCAAGAGAGCATTACGGGGACTTATTGCCTTAATACCATCTTCACAGCGTCAACTAAGCTGACTTGTCTCAATCACTGAAATGTAGATTTAAATTGCAGCTAAATGGCAAAACGAATAGATATTAACATATCGCTCAAGCCGACCGCTATACGCGATAACGGGAGTCGTTTTCCGCTGAAGTGTGCAATTTGCAGAAACGGTCATACCGACAATGGATTCATAAGCGTAGTTTTTGAACAAAAACTGCTTGAATTTGCTGCATAGTTGATATTCAACATATCTATAACCTTGAATAGTATAAATTATGATAATTATCCACACAACCTGCCATAAAGAGTTTGGAGGTCTTGAAAAGAGAATCTACAACGAATCTTGTAAGATGGCTGAAATGGGACACACGATGGTTATTGTAGCCCCTAAAAACTCCCCTTTGATTTT
>JADGBE010000096.1 GCA_015231615.1 Desulfamplus sp.
AAACTTTTTTTAACCATTGAAGAAAACACCCCTAAAAGTGTTGATATAAAGTCAAGAGAGGGGCTGTGGAATTGGGAAATTGGTCTTTTATGATATTATTGTCAGAAAAATCATAGTAATCTTTGCCTTTATCTATTAAATTTTATGTAAAAAAAACAAATTAAATGCTTGACCTTTTCTATTTTTTCTAATATTTCAACTTTCACAAAATTTATGAAGCATATCTCGTTATTAGTAATATAATTAATGTAAACCTTATATTTATGGAGTTTATATTGAAAACACGACAGCGAATGATTACTTTTTGTTTCACATTTTCCTTTCTTTTCCTTTTCTGGGTTGTTTTTTCAGGAAAATTTGATCTATTTCACATATCTCTTGGTGTGATTTCGTGTCTTTTAGTATCATGGATCACATCTGATCTGCTTATTGTAACACATGATGTAGCAAAGTTTAGTCGTCTCTTTATAGGCTTTACACTCTATATCCCATGGCTACTGTGGCAGATCGTGCTCTCCACTATTCACATGTTTCCTATTATTTTTAGTCCTGATATCCATAATAAAATCAATCCTAAAATTATAAAGATAAAGAGTAGGATAAGAGATCATGTGGGGATTGTAACATTTGCCAATTCAATCACATTGACACCTGGCACCATAACAGTTGTTGCCAACATGTACGGAGACATGGTAGTTCACGCCATTGATGATGAATGTGCAGAAGCACTTCCCGGTGATATGGGTGAAAAAGTTGCAAAATTATTTGCAGAGTAAAGAGTAGTATTTATAAAAATAAGCCGCTACCTCCATGGTTTAGATTATAGGAGTGATTGTGCTATAACTTATAATACCTAATATTTAAGGGAATTTAAAGATAATGGATAATCTGATTTTTTATTCGGCTATTGTTCTTTCTATGTTGATGGCTATTCCACTTTACAGGGCTGTTGTTGGTCCGACAGTGCTTGATCGGTTTATGGGTGTAAATTCTATTGGCACCGAGACTACGGTTCTCTTGATTATGATTGGATTTATGTACAAAAGGGTTGATATGTTTATTGATATTGCCCTTGCTTATGCCCTTTTAAACTTTATTGCAGTGCTTGCTGCATCGAGATATTTTCATAAACGAAAAGGACTTACAGAGGAGATGGAATAATGATAATTTATATTGCGGGCGTGCTTATTATAGCCGGCTTATTTTTTTTCTTGGTAGGTTCAATTGGAATGATACGTCTGCCTGATTTTTACTCGAGACTCCATTCAGCAGGTATTATTGATACAATGGGACTACTACTATCAATGTCTGGACTTGCACTGTTGATTCTCAATGAATTTAATTTAGGAAACTTTTTGTCCGCCATTAAAATCATACTCATCATTGTATTTATATTTCTTACAAGTCCCACCGCAACTCATGCCATTGTGGATGCAGGTATCAGAGCTGGTCTTAAACCATGGGAAAAAAAGCAGTAAATAGATAAAATAGCAACTTGTAGTATTATCTTATCCATATAAAATAATTAAGGTGAACACAAATGATATTGCCAATTGATTTAATTGTTTTGTTGCTTGTTATTATAAGTGCTTTTGCTGCTATAACAGTCAAAGACCTTTTGAGTGCATCGCTAAT
Source organism: Desulfamplus sp. (assembly GCA_015231615.1). GTDB lineage: Bacteria > Desulfobacterota > Desulfobacteria > Desulfobacterales > Desulfobacteraceae > Desulfamplus. Next base: position 1,636 of record JADGBE010000096.1, read on the forward strand.
GTTAGGAGCTTATAGTTTTCTTCTATGTCTGCTTTGGACTGTTATGGGGGCAGTTGATGTTGCATTTACTGAGGCAACTGTTGGAGCTGGTGTTAGCACTGTTTTTTGTGTTGCTGCTATTTTTCACACAACGCGAAGAACTAAAGATTAAATAAAATTGATCATAAAAAATAATATTGTTACCTAAACTGACGAAAGAAAATCGTAAAATATTTAAGGATCAATACGAGATGAAGATACTTGGCACAATAACAATTTTACTTTGTGGCGGATTGCTTATATTTTTCACATCAGATTTTCCTGATTTTGGCGATCCAAAATCTCCAGCATCAATTCACCTATCGCCATACTTTATTGAGCACACTTTAGAAGATACTGCAGTTCCTAATATTGTTACCTCTGTCCTTGCGGACTATAGAAGTTATGATACAATGTTTGAGACAACTGTTATTCTAACTGCTGGACTCGCCTGTTTTCTGCTTTTACGAATACCAACAAAAGAGGTTACACGTAGATATTATTTACATGAACCCACAGGTGTTACACTTAGATTTGATGGAGATAGATACCCTAAAGGATCAAATGTTTTTAAACGTATTGATTCAAACTGGGTGCCTTATGATATTATTATAAACTTTACATGCAGACTCTTGATCCATTTTATCCAAATATTTGCCCTATATGTTGTTGCACATGGTCATTATAGCCCTGGAGGAGGTTTTCAGGGTGGGGTAGTTATAGGGGCATCTATAATTTTGTTTGCTATATCAAGCAATCTAAGGGCATCAATCAAGCGATTAGGAGAAAAAGCTGCTGCTATATTTACCGCTACTGGTGTATTTATCTATGCAGGGACAGGTGCTCTTTGCATGGTTATAGGCGAGCATTTTCTAAATTATAGCTTTTTGGCACCTCTTTTAGGTACAGATAGAATAATGGCAAGATCACATGGCATTTTTATTGTGGAGATAGGGGTAGCTGTGGCTGTTATGGCTGTAATGATATGGATTTATTATAATCTCTCTTCTGCTGGAAAACAGGACGAGGGGTTATAAAAAAGCGAGGGTTTTAGAATCAATGGATATTGTATCTCTTATTGCTGCTAAAGCAAATTACTGGACTTATGTTATTCTACTGATGGTTGGGTTATATGCAATGGTTGCAAAGAATAACCTTGTAAAAAAGATTGTAGGAATGGTCATTTTTCAGACAGCGGTGATCCTTTTTTATGTATCTATTGGTTATAAAAAAGGTGGGACACTCCCTATAATAATGCACGGACACGATCACGGTCATGGCGTTGATTCTTTTATTAAAGCTGCTGATTATATAAACCCTCTTCCTCATGTTTTGATGCTTACAGCCATTGTTGTTGGAGTTGCAACATTGGGAGTAGCTCTTGCACTTGCTATTAAGGTATATCAAGAGTATGGCACACTTGAAGAGGATGAGATTCGTAAACAGATAGAATTAAAGGGCTAATACAATTTAAGGAGTTGATAATATTATGACTTTTTTTGATGGCGATTCAAGTCTTATATCTAACCTTCCTGCAATAGTAGTTACTCTACCACTTTTTGCCTCTCTAATTGCTGGCTTTTTGGGCTGGAAAAATAGAAAAGCACCCTATCCAATTGCTGCCGTAGCTCTTTTTCTAACTTTTATATCATCTGTTGTGCTTATGATTCAAGTTATGAGCACAGGTGTTGCGATTGAGTATAGAATGGCGGGGTGGGCTGCCCCTGTTGGTATAGTATATGTTATTGACCATTTAAGTGCTTTGGTCATATTGCTAATAACATCTATAGCTTTTGTGAACTTCATTGCTAACAAATCAAATATTGATACAGTTTTTAGAAATAAGGCTGGAGCCTTTAACTCTCTTTATCTGCTATTTACTGCTGGTCTTCTTGGCATGACGGCAACTGGTGATGCCTTTAACCTTTATGTTCTTATGGAGATTGCATCTTTATCTGGCTATGCCCTTATAGGTCTTGGCAGCAATAGAGCACCTTTGAGCACACTTAACTATCTATTTCTTGGCACTATTGGTGCAACTTTTTACCTTCTTGGAGTTGGATATATCTATATTGCCACAGGCTCTTTGAATATGGCTGATATTGCCTCTATAATGCCAAAAATACTTGACTCTTCTATGATTCTGTTTGCTTTTATTATCTGTATGGTAGGACTTTTAATAAAGATGGCAATATTTCCTCTGCATGGCTGGCTACCTAATGCCTATTCTGAATCTGCTAATGTTGCTGCTGGATTGATAGCACCTCTTACCACTAAAGTAACTATATATATTATGATCAGAATTTGTCTTACCCTATTTACCCCGCAATACACTTTTGATTATTTGAACACATCTGATTTAATGGTCTGGTTAGCAATAGGAACTATAATTTTTGGCTCACTCTCAGCCCTTGCCCAAAAAGATTATAAGCGAATGCTTACATATATCATAATTGCTGAGGTTGGATATATGGTTGGTGGCTTTTTTCTTGGCAACAGAATCGGTGTGTCTGGTGCTATTTTGCACATAGTAAATGATGCAGCAATGACTCTTGCTCTTTTTATGGCTGCTGGAATATTTATGTGGAAAACTGGGGAAGAGTCTCAAGAGAGTTTAAAAGGTATGTTTGCAAAGATGCCATTTACAATGGCTGGCTTTACAGTTGCAGCTCTCTCTGTGGTTGGTGTGCCTCCAACTTGCGGTTTTTTTAGCAAATGGTATCTCATATCAGGAGGGATTGCTGCTGGGCAATATTTCTTTGTTGCTGCTTTGATCTTTAGCTCTCTTGTCAATGCAATACTTTTTTTCAGGATATTTGAGATTGCCCATTTTGAGCCTTTTAAGGATCACCATCACCACTCATCAAATCATAGCAATAAGGGAGAAGAGGCTTCTGCTCACGACACGCACGAGCAAACTATCAAAGAGGCGCCTCTTGGAATGTTAATCCCTTTTATGGCTGTATCTATTTTGCTTGTTGTTTTAGGTTTATATTCAGGTCAAATTGTAAATAACATTATTAACTTTGCTATACCCTCATCAATTCTTTAGCCCTTTTAGTCAATTAGGTTGTTAATTGATATTTAAATAATTTTAACTGTATATTTGGAACTTTTACAAAAACTATTTAACACGCTCAGAGTCTTTTAGCATTTTCAAGGGGTTATTTAGCATGTCAATAGAAACTGTATTATCTATAAAACCTGTTTTAGCTGTTCTGGTATCTCTTTTGGCGATTCCCGGTATTATTTCGAGCAGGTCACAGAATATTCGGGAAGCCTGGACATTTGCTGCTGCAGGAATCAAATTATTACTTGTTGTTTCAATGCTGCCCATTATACTTGATGGAAAGACGATTAACTACACACTTGTTCAAGTATTCCCTGATGTTGGTATAAGTTTCAGGGTAGATGCCTTAGGAATGCTATTTGCCTTAGTTGCATCATCTTTATGGATTGTAACATCTTTGTACTCAGTGGGATACATGCGATCTTTAGATGAACATAGCCAGACCCGTTACTTTGCATTCTTTGCAGTTGCAATTTCAGCTACCATTGGAGTTGCTTTTTCAGCCAACCTTCTTACCCTCTATCTCTTTTACGAAATTCTTTCACTTGCCACTTATCCTTTAGTTACCCATCATCAAGATAAAGAGGCTCGAAGTTCGGGCAGAAAATATCTTTTATACATACTTGGAGGCTCTGTTGGACTTGCCCTACCTGCAATGATGATCACATACCACTTTACAGGGACTCTTGATTTTGCTCCTCATGGAGTTATGGCAGGTCATGTAAACTCAGGGCTTGCACTGCTTCTATCTATGATGTTTTTGTTTGGATTTGCAAAGGTTGGTATTATGCCGATGCACTCATGGCTTCCAGCAGCAATGGTTGCCCCAACTCCTGTTAGTGCCCTTCTCCATGCAGTGGCAGTTGTAAAGGTTGGAGCTTTTAGTGTGGTGAGAGTTATGACTGGAATTATCGGAACTGGAGTGCTTGCTGATTTTAACATAAATGGAATAATCTGTGCCATTGCATCAATTACCATTGTTGTTGCCTCGTTAATTGCTCTTTCTCAAGATGAGCTTAAAAGAAGGCTTGCATTCTCAACAATTGGGCAGCTCTCCTACATAATTCTTGGGGTGGCGCTATTATCAAAGTCTGGTATGACTGGTGGAATACTTCATATTGCTATGCACGCATTTGGTAAAATCACCCTCTTTTTTTGTGCTGGTGCAATCTTTTGTGCTACTGGGATCAAATATATCAGCAAGATGAAGGGTATTGGCAGGCGTATGCCTATCACAATGACAGCATTTCTTATAGGCTCTTTGAGTGTTATTGGTTTTCCCCCTTGTGGTGGATTTATCAGTAAATGGCATTTGGTTCTTGGGACAATTGAATCTGGTAGACTGATCTTTCTGGTTGTTCTTCTATTAAGCTCATTTTTAAATGCCGCCTACTTTTTTCCAGTTTTTTACAACGCTTTTTTCTGCAGTGCTGATGAAGTGCTATTTGAGGATAGGGTGGAGGAGGCTCCTTTATGGTGCGTAGTTCCGCTGGTTATAACTGCATCACTATCTATCTTGCTATTTTTCTATCCACAGCCATTTTTAAATCTTGCTTCGCTTGCTGTCCAGACAATTATGGGGATATAATATTATGATTAGTAACCTATTTAAAATATTTGGGAGAAATTAAAAATGAAAGATGATATGGACGAACTCTCATATGAAGAGGTTCCAGGATATAAAAGAGTATTTTTTCTATTTTTGTCTGTAAGCATTATTTATCTTGCTGTTATTTTTATCAGCTCATTATAAATTTACAATTTATTGTTATGGAATTAGAGATTATGGAAGAAGAAAAAGGAGAAGTATCAGAGAATAAAACAAATCTATTTGATAACCCTAAAAATGTTAAAAGGCTGCTTACAGTTTTTTTTACATCACTTCTTATACTATTTATGATTGATTTTTTTATCCATAAACATGGACACTTTGAATGGGAAAACTGGCCTGGTTTTTATGCAGTATTTGGATTTGTTGCATGTGTTATAGTCATTTTTACAGCTAAACTTCTGAGAGTCTTTTCGAAAAGGGACGAGAGATATTATGATTAACAATATTTTAAATACGGGCTTCCCCCCTGGATTGATTTTTATTATTGGTGCTATTTTTATTCCACTTTTTAAAGGTAAATGGAAATCTGCACTTATGTTGATGCTCCCTATTTTGGCATTTATGAGTTTGATGCGTATGCCAGAAGGTAGCAATTGGATGGTTAAATTTATGGATTACGATCTTATCTTAGGTCAAGTAGATAGATTAAGCCTTCCTTTTGGATATATTTTTACAATAATCTCTTTTATCGCTGTAATATTTGCCTTGCAAGTTGAGGATGATATTCAGCATGTTGCTGGATTTGTTTACGCTGGAAGTGCATTGGGCGTTACTTTTGCTGGGGATCTCTTTTCGCTCTATATTTTTTGGGAATTTATGGCAATTGGCTCAACATTTCTCATTCTTGCCAGACGAACTAAAGCATCGCAATCAGCAGCATTTCGCTATATCATGATTCATGTTGTTGGTGGGCTATTCTTGTTGGCTGGTATTATACTCTACATTAATGAGACTGGCTCTATGAAGATTGTTAATATGAGTCTAAATAGCCTGTCAACATGGCTTATATTTATTGGTATTGCTGTTAATGCTGCAATTCCACCTTTGCACCCTTGGCTTAAAGATGCGTATCCTGAAGCCACTGTAACTGGAGCTGTTTTTTTAAGTGCCTTTACAACTAAAAGTGCTGTTTATGTAATGGCGAGAACCTTTCCGGGAACTGAGCTTCTTATATGGCTTGGGGCATTTATGACTATTTTGCCTGTATTTTATGCTGAAATTGAGAATGATATTCGCCGAGTGTTAGGTTATAGTCTCATCAATCAGGTTGGCTTTATGATGTGCGGAGTTGGTATTGGAACTCAGCTCGCTATTAATGGCACTGTGGCTCACGCATTTTCTCATATACTCTATAAAGCCTTGCTGTTCATGGCAGCTGGTTCTGTCCTTCATGTTACTGGTAAAATAAAGTGCACTGAAATCGGTGGTTTATATAGAACTATGCCTCTGACCTGTATGTTCTGTCTAATAGGGGCTGCATCTATCTCAGCATTTCCTTTATTTAGCGGTTTTGTTAGTAAATCTATGATAATAAGTGCTGCTGGTGACGGGCATTTAGTTTATATTTGGCTCATGCTTCAATTTGCATCTGCTGGTGTTATTGCACATGCGGGAATTAAGGTGCCATACTTCACATTTTTTGGACATGACTCTGGTATCCGTGCAAAAGAGCCGCCATTAAACATGTTAATTGCCATGGGTATTGCTGCATTTTTATGTATCTTTATTGGCGTATTTCCCCAAGCTTTGTATAATATACTCCCATATCCTGTGGATTATATACCATATACCTCTGCCCATGTAGTTGGACAGCTACAACTGCTTATGTTTGGAATCTTTGCATTCTATTTACTGCTTCAATCTGGTTATTACCCTGCTGAAATTCGAGCTATAAATATAGATACAGATTGGTTTTATAGAAAACCTCTTCGCACCCTTGAGCTTGGAATTGCAAAAATATTAAATGGATTAAATCAGTCGCTTGATCAGCTTATTGTTAAAGATTTTACTGGATACGTGAACCGTTTTGCATTAGAGCCAGTTAGTAACTTAACAAAGTTTATCCTCTCCCCTATCGTGCGAAAAGATAAATATGAAGAGGTTATTGCACCTGCATTAAGAAATGGGACATCTCCAATTGGGGTTTATGCTGCATTTGCTGGACTCTTTATTGTTGTTTTATATGTAATGTTTTAAACACGATTACTCTTTTAAATTAAAAAACCATTCTCATTATAAGTTGAGCTTTGGGTTTATAAATAATTATAAGGAATCAGATTGCGATGATAAAAAAATCAGATTTGCAAAAAAATGAGTTTATGAAATTTCTCACAGATGAGATGCTGGAGAAGATTATTCCTATAATAGATGTGATGGAGGTTGAAAGCCGTGAGATCATATTTAATGAGGGAGATCCTGCTGAAAATTTTTATCTTGTGAAATCAGGTCAAATTCTTCTTGAACAGAAAATATCAAAGGATATCCTTGTTAATGTAAGTGCTATAGAGGCTAATGAAGCCTTTGGACTTTCAGTTCTGCTACACAGAGATAAACGCTCAATGGCAGCTATATGTAATGAGGCAGCAACTCTTTTTGTAATCCATGGAAATGATCTTTTGAATCTGATGGAAAAAGATCACACCATGGGATATCTTATTATGAAACATACAGCAACGGTTCTCCGCAAAAGGTGGGTAAAAAGAACAGAGCAGTTTTTAAGGGCACTCAAAAGCCACCCAGATATTAAAGCCCTTGATGTCCTCTGATAGTGAACTTATTTTAAAATCAAAAAAGCTAATAAAAAAATGGGAATTATATAAAAATTCCCATTTTTTTACCGACATTGAGCAGCCTCAATTTGTAGAAAGCTGATATATTTCACAAGAAGCTCCTCCCAAAAGCCTGATAACTTTTTTATGTAAATCATTGATACCATGTATTATACACTGCACACTGTC
>JADGBE010000097.1 GCA_015231615.1 Desulfamplus sp.
TTTCAAAACCACTTACTCTTGAAACTATCCTAACTATGCAAAAAGCTGCTTAAGGATTTAAGAATCAATAAATGGAACACAAAGAATCTATTTGGAAAAAATTGTAGAACAGTTTAAGCCCACTGCCGGGGCGACGATTCTGGGAGGGAATACCGTTATCGGTGATCGAAGTGTTATCGGAGGCAACGTCTGGATAACAGAGTCTGTTCCGCCAGATACAAAGGTTGTCATGGAAACGCCACAGCTTATTTACCGGTAAACATCTTCTGTTATTGTTTAGTTGTCTATACAAAAAGGTTGCTACTAAACAACAATTTTCCAGCAGCGGTGTATCTGTTTTTTAGGAGTTTTGTAATCTTCTGGAATAGTAATTGATGTTATCTCCTTAATCTCCTTTATAAAGCTGTCGCAACTCTCTTCCAAAGAAGATTTCACAACATCAAGTTCATCAAGTTTTAATTGAAAATTCTGGTGGTTGGTTGAAAAAAAGATTACAGAACCTGAATCTTTACGCATAACCTCAACAACCGCCTTTAGTAGTTGCGGGTGATCTTGGGCAATATCAAAATGGTGTTTCAAATCTATCTCTTTTCTTGTTATATCCAAATCTTCTCTTTTAAAATTTGGGCTTGTGCTACCACTTTGGCATTGCCTTGTGTTTGACTCTCTGCTACTTGAAAAAGATGGAGGATCAACCACTGCAATATCAAACATCTGTCCCTTTTTCTTTGCCTTTTCGAGAAAATCAAATGCGTGAGCTTTTATAAATATGTTTTTCTGACTTGATGCCTCTTTTTGAATCTCTTTGTTATCTATTCCCACTTTACTATCTATAGCATTTTTATCGTTGATATTCTCTCTAACCGTAAAACCACTATCTACTGGAATCTCATTAAGTTCCATATTCTCTTTTGCCCATTGAATAGCACTTTCTGACCTATCAACAGATACTGTTCTTTTTGCCTCGCCTTTTGCCGCGTAACATGAAAAAGAGCCTGTATAGCAGTAAAGATTTAAAAAATCCTTCCCTTGTGCCATTTCTCTTACCATAACTCTTGTATTCCTATGATCTGAAAAGAGACCAGTATCCACATAATCCTCAAGATTTATATAAAATTTAAGGTCTCGTTCTGACATGACGATTTTCTTGTCTGTATGGGCAATGCGTTCATATCGGTTACCATCTTTATATCCTGTATGACGTTGCTTGATATGCAAATTTTCTATTTTAACATCAAGTGTTTTGGCAACTGCCTCTGCCATAACAGTTAGCCAATAAGGGTCTGAATTTTTTTTTAGATACTCTGCAACAACAAGATGACCTGCATACCAATCAACAACAACCCCTATTTCAGGTATATCCCAATCATACAACCTGAATATATCAATATTTTGTTTTGCATACCTTTTACTGAAATGTTTATATTGTTTATTTACCTTATTAGAGAGCATAATAGCTTGATTTTGATACTTTTCGTTATCATAATCTCTTTTATATGCTGATTCATTTTTATTATTTTTATACTCGCTTTTTTTATTAACCACTTATTTTTCCTTTTCAAAATGTTTACAGAGAAAAAAACAATTGCCTCATTATTGTAGTTCAACTAATATCAAAAAATTATAACACATTGGCAATATCAAGGTTAATTAATTAGTGTCAAAATAGGTGGCTTGAGTAAAAATATAGGGGGGGGTCTAAATTGGTAGAAGATATAAAAAGAAAAGCAGAATTAGATAACACTCAGCTTTTATACTTCCCTTTGGGCAGATTAAGTCCCCATGAAAGCATATTTCAAGATGCTGAAAAAGGAATCTTTACCTCTAAATATAGTCCAATTTTTACCCCTATTCTTGGAAAGCAGCTTGCCCTTAATACCTACTATGACAATGATCTTATTGCCCCTGCAAATACCCCTATAACAATTGATCTGCTAAGAGTTTTTGATGGACTCAAAATTAATTTTAAAGTCAATAACTTGTCCGTTACAGACGAAGAGAAAAATGTCGCCCTTGATGTAACTTTAAGCCAGATTATAAAATCTAAGAAGGATTTTTTGGATAGTATTAAAAAAGAAGATGTACCACATATACAGGGCAGTGTTAAAAACTTTATCCAACAGGCTTTAAATGAAAAAACTATAAGCTCATTTCAGACCCATTATCAACAAGTTCAAGGCTATCTTGAATTTGCCAACAGCGTTATCACATCAGAAGAAAAATATATAGGCACAGCAGCAGCACTAAAAAAACTTATTGAAAGTGAGCAGAACATTTTTAAACTTAAAAGAGATGAAGTTGGAGAGACAATTGAACATAGTCTTAAAACAGCGTGGATTACACTTATTCTTGCTGTAGAGTTAGAAGATTTTGAAGAGTCTGATTATGAGAAGTTAAGTGTTATCTGCATGGCACACGATTGTGGTAAAGCCTTGATTCCCGAAGAGATTATTTACAAAAATGGTAGGCTAAGTCAGCTTGAAAGCGATATTATGAAGAGTCATGTTCTTCTAACCTATATTCTTACCTCTAATAATCAGCAAAATCTTGATTTTGAATCTTTTGTCATGGCGATGCACCATATCAAAGAGAACAAAAATTTACCTCAAAGTTACAGTATAAGCCAAGACACTCACACATCCTTTTACGATTATTTGATTCCAGAGGCTCAGAAAAAAATACACGAGATTTATGATGATACAGTAAAATATTACCGTTTAATGAATATTACAGACACTTTTGAGGCAATCACGTCAGAAAGAGTTTATAAAAAAGCCTCTTCTCTTGGCAAGACAATAGATATTATGAAAAATGAAAATAAGAATGGTGAGTTTTTCTATGGTCCATACTTAGATAAGCTGATTCAGTTTGTTGTAAAGCACTTTTTACCAAAAAACATGATTTTCAGGATTTCAGATGAGATGCTTGAAAATTACTATCAGAAAGATAAATTTTTATTAAGTGAGAAAAAAGCATACCAGACAACTCACCGTGGCGTAGTTATAAATCCATCTTCTCACATTGATGAGCCTTTAGATTGTGTTATTTTTAACCATAAAACAAAACATACAGAACGAAAGCTCTCAATCCCACCCCGCTTTCTGTTGGATTACAAATATATCATTTGATTTTATATTAGATATGGATGTCAAATTGAAGTTTTCTTTAGCCGTCGATATCCATACAATGGCTTTCAGTTCTGGTAGTTGAGTTCTATATGTCTGAAACAGTTAGTTGTATGGTCATTAACCATGCCAATAGCCTGCATGAATGAATAGCATATAGTTTGACCAACAAATTTAAAGCCCATTTTTTTAAGCTCTTTGCTCATATTACTTGATTCTATTGTATGTTTGGGAATTTCGAGATGTGATTTCCAGCTATTTTGTATGGTTTTACCATCTGTGAATGACCATATATAGTTACTGAAACTTCCATATTGCTCTTCTATTTTAATAGCAGCTTTGGCATTGGAAATTACGCTTTCGATTTTAAGTCTGTTTCGTACAATATTTTTATTTTGCAATAGATTCTCAATTTTAATTAATGAATATGATGCAATCTTTTCTAATTCAAAGTTATCAAATGCTATTTTGTAATATTTTCTTTTGTTTAGAATAGTTTGCCAGCTTAAACCTGCCTGGCCCCCTTCCAAAGTAAGAAATTCAAAAAGTAGTTGATTGCTATGAACAGGCACTCCCCATTCATGATCATGATAATATTGCATCAACTCATCGTTACCTACCCATTGACAGCGATCCATTAATGTTCCCTTAAATTTAAGAAAGTAGAGACGCACGGCTGGGGTCTTTACTCGTAAATATTGATTATTTATATTTTCACAAATAATTTAGGATAGCTATAATTATTCAGAAGCAGGATATTTGACTAAAGGAGAATTACAATTGAACAGACAATTTAGTCCTTAAGAGCTACATGACAACATAGAGCATCCAATTCTATTGCGTGCCCAATCAGGACGTTTTTGTGAAAATTTTTCATTGTCAGGCTGTTCGCTGTATGGATGACGCAGTAACTCAAGCAGCTTATCAATCAGGGAAAAATCACCTTGTTCAGCCTTATCAATTGCAAGTTGTGCTAAATAATTACGAAGAACATATTTGGGGTTGCGTGCGTCCATCTGCAAACGTTTTGCTTGATGAGGCAGGTTATCCTTTGAAAGACGTTTTGCATAATGCTTTAGCCAATCTGTTATCTGTTCTAAATAGCTGCTGGTCAATTGTGATGGGACATAATAGACATCAATGAAATATTTTAACAGAATATCCTGACTTGTAAAATCATCACTTTGAAAATCCACCAAAGCAAGTTTTCTAAAAAACAGAGTCATATCTGTTTCTACAAGAGAGAGAATATTCAGAAGGTCGCTTATCAGAATTTTATCATTTTCAGGCTCAAAAGCCCTTAGCCCAAGTTTTGATGCCATCATATTCTGCCACTGTTCCTGAAAGCGAGTTGAATATAAAACCAAAGCCTGCTGTAATGAATCAACATCCTCGATTAGCGGGTATATGGCATTTGCAAGTTGGGCAAGATTCCATTTGGCAATTGCTGGTTGATTACCAAAACGATAACGTCTGCTTTTTGCATCTGTTGTGTTGGGTGTCCAATTCGGGTCATAGTTTTCAATCCAGCCGTAAGGTCCATAATCTATCGTAAGACCAAGAATTGACATATTATCAGTATTCATAACGCCATGAACAAATCCAACACGCATCCACTCTACAACCATATCAGCAGTGCGTTTGCACACCTCTTCAAACCATTTAAGATAAATTTTGTTCGATAATTCTTTAAAATATGCCGAGTCTCCTGCAAGATAAGGAAAGTCCGTTTTTATGGTATAATCCAAAAGTTTTTTCAATGTCGCAATATCATTGCGAAAAGCAAAAATCTCAAAATTACCAAACCGTGTGAATGATGGGGCAAGCCTGCATACAACAGCACCTTGTTCTTCTTTAGGATGCCCATCATAAAACATATCCCTTTCAACCATCTCTCCAGTTGCTATAATCGACAAAGCTCTTGTTGTAGGAATACCAAGATGAAACATGGCTTCACTGCATAAAAATTCCCTCACAGAAGAGCGTAAAACTGCCAACCCATCTGCATTTCTGGAGTATGGTGTAGGTCCAGCACCTTTAAGCTGCAATGTCCATCGTTCTGATTTGTTATTGACGATTTCGCCAAGATTTATAGCTCTGCCATCTCCAAGTTGTCCCGCCCAATTGCCAAACTGATGTCCTCCATAACATGCAGAATATGAATCCATACCTGAAAGTAATTTATTGCCGACAAATACTTGAGTAAACTCATCGGTTTTGCAAGCTGTTTCAGAAAGGTCGAGCAAGGCAGCAGCTTCTTTTGAGTATGCAACCAGCTTTGGATAAGCAGCAGGAGTCGGTTTAACTCTGGAGTAACATGCTCCTGCCACTTGACGGCGGTAATTAACTGTTTCATTATCCGCAGGAAGTTCACGAATAAAAGTATTGTCAAAGGTTAATGATGATATTGTATTATGCATATATTGATAAAATTACACCATATTTTCATGGAAGTGTGCCATAGTTGATAGAATTATTTAATTGAATGAGTCAAATAGCCAAGCTCGCTATATCCTCCCCAATTCACAGAAAATATATCTCCTCCATTGGTTGGCACAGATGCCCAATAGATAACATAATCGCCTTTATATAAAGAGGTAATTTTCAAAGAGATATTTCTTGCTTCTGTCGTATTAGTTGAAAAAGGATCAAACGCTAAAGTCAATCTTCCATCTTTGGAAAGAAAATAAGGGGTTCCATCTGGGAAAACTATTGCAATATAGGTATCGACAGGTTGAGTATAACAAGGGAATTTAATTTCCATATTCATAAATGAGTTGTTAAGAAAAAATGGCAAACCTTGTGTATTAGTACCAGAACTAACTTTTATAGGTATTTTATTAAAATCATCAGAAGTCTTAGGAGTAATTATTTCGGATATTGAAAGTGATTTGCAAGAAGCGTCATCTGGATTATCTATATCGTCTGGTTCGTCTGGTTGCCTAATATTAGGAAAATCACTTAATAGAAAATCAACTTTTACATTATCATTTCCAATTGAAACAACTTTTGTTGTAGTGGCATTATATTCACATAGATATGCTTCAACTGTGAATGTTCCAGACGAATTAAGACCAAGACTATAAGCACCTGCTGAAAATGCATCAACACTTTGACCTGTTTCAACGATTGTGAGAGTAGCGTGGGGAACACCCTCTCCAACATCATAAAATTGATTGCCATTTTTATCATTATAAATCACACCGCATATATATGCTGATTTTTCTCCTCTTCCAAAATTGGTTGTGCTAACAACTGAATTGTCCCAATCTTTATAATCTCCGTGAGCAAGTCCAACACCAACCTCGCTATGCGAAGAGCTAAACATGTTTACACGATGTCCTCTGTTTGGATAATCTTCATCTACAAATAAAATTTCATGGTGATACGCAGCTGTATTTTGGTTGATTTCAAGTTCCCCAGTTGACATATTGATGGCAATATTTTCACCTGAATAATAATTATATCCCTGTGCAACTACTCGATCCTGCGGAGAGGCATTATTAGGATATGTATAGTGGCTGAAATAGTCCTGCAATAGCATATCCTCAGAGTGGGCAAGTGCTGCTTTATAAAGGTCGATATTAAAGGCAAGTGGTTGTTTTGGGGTGTTGGAAATCGTGCTTGACGAGTTTACACCCTCATTAAGTGCAATGTTATAGCGTTTAGCCTCTGCTTCTGGATTTGCCCTTGCTCTGTTAATAAGTTCAATGAAATAAACCTCCTCTGCAAGCGGCTCAATATTATGTGATGAAACACAATTATTGCCAGCAAATGATGCCCAAGAGAACATGAGATTGATGATAATAATACAAGAAATAATAACTATTCTTCTTAAAGATTTCATTTTATCCCCCTTTTGTTATGGTGTTATCTTATTCCCATTCATAAATAATTAATTGGTAAAATAATACGTTGTTAATTCTTACACCTTGTTTGCTGTTTGAACAAACTTTTCTATCTTTTAAAAATCAAAAGGATATTTAAAGTTGGCATTTGGATATTTGTCATACAACTTTTTTATTTCACCTTTTTCCAACAACTCTTTCATACGTCTATCAAATATTGCTGCCAATTTCCTGCCCCTTTCATCAAAAGTAAATACCACAAATAATTTCAGTTCAAGAAAGGTCTGCCTGATAAAATCATTTTCCTGATACTGATTAGCATGTTTCTTGAAAAAATCTGTAATATCTGCTTCTGCATCAATATAAAAATCAAGTTTTCCAGTTGCAAAGAATTTGAAAATATCTTCTCTGTTATTGAACAACCTTATATTCAGGCTTCTTGCAATATCCTCACTAATATAATACTCGTATGAGTAACCTCTTATCCATGCGACTGTGCTGTTTTTTATGGAGATTACGTCCTTCCATTCAATTTTTCGACCTTTCTTGTAAACCGCCTGAACAACATCCACTCCAAAATGAGTTTGAGGATAAACACCATCTGCAATCTCATTTTCATACGCCCCTACCATAGCATCCATTGCTTTTTTCTTCACCATACTTACAGAACCAGCATAGGATTTATTTGTGGTGATAACTTTATACCCTTCTGGTTCAAACACAGCCCTGATAATATCCCAGTAAAGTCCTGTGCCATCACTAAGTGTAGAATCGTCCCACTCTTCGCTCACAAATGTAATTGTCAATTCATTAGAATGAACTATTGAAGAATTTATAGATATAATTGAAAAAATAGAAAGCCATAGCAATGCACAACTCTTTATTTTTCTTATAAAGCAGGCATTTGCATCAAAGATTAATTGAGTATAAAAGTTCATCATAAATTTAATAATCTTGTCATCAATCATATCTTTCAACTCCTTATGAGGCGTAGTTAATTAACTAAGAGATAGAAGTAAACCTAATTCTCCTGTAAATAATTCTATGCTACCAGTCAAGAATAACCTTGCCTGCCATGCCGCTATTCATAACATCAAAACCTTTGAGGTAATTATTTACATCAAATCTATGCGTTATAACAGGGGTAATATCTAAACCAGATTGGAGCAAACTTACCATCTTATACCATGTCTCAAAAACCTCTCTGCCGTAAATTCCTTTAAGAGTTAAGCTCTTGAAAATAACAAGATCAGTATTTAGAACAGGTTTTTGGGCAAAAATACCAAGCATGGCAATTTTACCACCATGAATCATATTTTCAAGCATCTGCTCAAATGCAGATGGAACTCCAGACATCTCCATTCCAATATCAAAACCCTCTTTCATGTCAAGCTCTGCTGCAACATCTTTTAGATTTTCACGGCTTACGTTTACGGTTCTTGTTGCTCCAAGCTCTTTTGCAAGATTTAGGCGATAATCATTAACATCAGTTATAACAACATGTCTTGCTCCGATTCGCTTTGCAAGAGCAACTGCCATTATTCCAATCGGACCAGCCCCTGTAATCAAAATATCCTCACCAACTAAATCAAACGAAAGGGCTGTGTGTGCTGCATTTCCAAATGGGTCAAGAATTGCTGCAACATCATCAGGCAACCCGTCAGGGATAGGATAGACATTTATTGCGGGAATAACTAAAAGCTCAGTAAAACAGCCAATTCTATTTACCCCAACGCCATAGGTATTTCTGCAAAGATGCCTCTTGCCAGCCCGACAGTTTCTGCATGTTCCACAAGTAAGATGCCCCTCTCCTGAAACTCTCTGCCCAACTTTAAAATTATGGACATTGTTACCCAAAGCCACAATCTCCCCAACAAACTCATGCCCAATAACCATAGGTGTTTTAATGGTTTTTTGAGACCATGCGTCCCAGTTAAAGATGTGAAGGTCAGTGCCGCATATCGCAGTTTTTTTAATCTTAATCAAAACTTCATCAGGTCCGTAAGTTGGTTCTGGAACTTCCTGCAACCATAATCCTTTTTCAGGGTTTGCTTTTACAAGTGCTTTCATGTTGGTTTTCTCTCCTGTATCTTTTTCATTAAACCATTTTTATAAATTCACAAAAAAAACCATTATCACTATCAACCAAGATTTTTCTATAGCGTCTCTCAATTGATTAGATGACTAATATATACTATTATCTCCTTCCTTACTAACGATATTTAGGAGAGAGATTATGAAAGTATATTCAAACGATTTAAGAGAAAAAGTATTAAAGGCGTAT
>JADGBE010000098.1 GCA_015231615.1 Desulfamplus sp.
CAAAATCGAAGCTGAACGCAAGGCAGTTGATGGTTGCCGTGAGTTGATAAAAATCTATGAAGAGAAAATAAAGCGGGTGATTGATAGGGTGTGGGAGGAGTGATTAAATAGTAAAAGAATGAAAAAACTCATGACAAAACGTTTTGCAAAATGGGCATCAAAGGCAAATATCCCTGAAAAAGAACTTATAACTGCTCTAACAGAATTGGAGGCTGGTAACTTTGACGCTAATCTCGGTGGTTGCATATATAAAAAGCGAATCAGATTTGAAGGGCAAGGTAAAAGCAGCAGTGGACGCACAATAATCTGTTATAAAAAAGATGATAGAGCCATTTTTATTCATGGGTTTGCTAAAAACGAAAAAGAAAATTTATCAAAACAAGAATTAAATGCTTTTAAAGAGTTTGCTGTAATTCTTCTTGGACTTTCAGACACAGCAATTACAACTGCAATAAAAAATGGAGATTTTATTGAGGTAGAACCATGAGAAAAACAATAGCTGATTCTATTAAAGGGACAGTTCAAGATTTGCATAAAAGCGGTCTTGTAGATGATATAACCATGAAGAATATTGAAAGTCTCTGTCTCCCTGAACTAAAGGAATATACTCCTGAAAAAATTACTTCCATAAGAAAAAGATTTAAACTGAGTCAAACAGCTCTTGCCGCTATTTTTAACATCAGCCCGTCAACCGTTAAAAATTGGGAACAAGGAAATAAAAAGCCTGCTGGTGCTGCAATAAAACTATTGGATATAATAGAAAGAAAGGGGTTAGATGCTCTCATTTAAAACTCAAATTTTTATAATACTAACGCCTCAAAATCGAAGCTGAACGCAAGGCAGTTGACGGCTGCCGTGAGTTGATAAAAATCTATGAAGAGAAAATAAGCGGGTGATGGATAGGGTGTGGGAGCAGTGATTAGGTTAAAGGAGTAAATTATGAAAACCCAAGCGTTTGACAATAAAGTTGATAATACCTTAGTCGTTCAAGAACTAATAAGAGCATTAGAACCACTTATGCGGCGTATTATAAGAGAGGAGCTGCAACAGATAATTAACACACCTGTTTATTATCTTAATCCAGATACTCCTCTTTACACTGATATGCTTGACATACAAGAACGAAAAGAAAGTGGGAAACTTGAATTTATGACACATCAAGAGGTTTGGGGTGAGTAAATACGAGGCATTTTATGAAAAGCTGTTCATCAGTAATATTGCTCTTTATTCTTCTATTAGAGAACGAATCAAAAAAAGAGTAGAACGGGTAATTGATAATCCATACAATAACACTGAATTATTAGCAGATGCCAGCGGTAAACTTAATCTTATTGGTTGCAGAAGTGCTAAAATTGACCGCAATTTTCGTATTCTTTTTGTTATTTGTGAAGAGTGTCGTAAGTTTGCTGAATGTAGATTCTGTTTGTGTCAAGATTTTCCAGATAAGACAGTAGTTTTTTTAACTGTTGGTCCACATGACAAAGCGTATGCAATGAAATAAAGCTGCCGTGATTTGATAAAAATCTATGAAGAGAAAATAAGCGGGTGATTGATAGTGTGTGGGAGGAGTGATTATGCCTGAAATAAGTCGTTTTCTTGGGATAGTTATTAGAATGTATATGCGTGAACACGCTCCTGCTCACTTTCATGCTGAATATGGGGAATATGAAATAACAGTAGATATTGAGACAGGAGTTGTAACTGGAAAATTTCCAAGAAGAGCGTTAATAGCTGTCCTTGAGTGGTATGTTTTGCCCAATGAGGCATATTGTTATTTGCATAATTTTTTGTAATATTTCCATCATTTATTCTAAATAATAATTGAGGATCTCTATCTGCTTCAGAATTATCATAAAAATAAATTCTATCAACCCAAGGCAAACTTTGAACACAATTAGAGATTGATTTGTAATATCGGCTGATAATTTTTGGAATAGGCACATCATGCCCGCCTTCCATTACTCTTTGGGCAACCCTTTGAGCATTGATTGTAGGATCGTTTGTGCATACAAAGAAAAGGCGGATAAAAAAATCAGCTTTTTTTGCTCTTTGAACAAAATCTAATTTCTCTTTTGATGAAAATACTGTCTCAAATGCCATGCTGGTCATATTTTGCAAACAATTTTCTCTGATAAGTTTTGCTTTATTTGCAGCATTAATAACAGCTTCTGGGGAGTTCCAATCTCCAAATTCATTTTGGGCTATAAAATCAGGGTTGATATATTCGCAGCTATTCATCCACTCATGGCGTAAAAGTTTTTCAGTAATAGTTGTTTTTCCTGATCCGTTGGGACCAGCAACAATAATTAATCTTGGCTTTTCTTGTTCCATCATTTTGTTATCGGTCTATTAGTAAGATATACCGCCTGTTTTATAGCTTGATTTAATTTATCAAAATGAGCATCTAAAGCCTTTTTCCTACGACTTCGAGCTTCATCACCTGCTTGTCTTATTATTAAAGAAAGCTCTTTCTCTCCATCTTCTTGATTTATTAAATTGATTTTTGTTTTTTCCATAACCTTTACTTTCTCTTTCAGTGGGTTGGTTCTCTGTTTGTTGGGATACGTACCATCATAACCTCACGCTGCAAATTTGTTAAGCATTACAAAATCTTTAATATATTCTGGTATTGCCTTACGAAGCTCTGGAGACAGCCGTTTGAATGCCTCGCCATAAGGAGTTACATTCAAATATGCAAAAAGTCCTTTATCAATAATATCTCTAAATTCTGTGTCAATAATATAAGCTCTAAAAACTGTCTTTGCGTAATCAAAATATTCAGTTTTTGGAAGATAACGGCTGTCAAACTTATCAAACTCTTCATCAAGCAGTTCTTTTTTTGACTTGAAATATGGAATCAGACCAAAGATTTTTTCAATAATTTCACGCAAAGATATGCGGCGGTCAACATGAACAGATGAGCGGAGTTTTTCAAGATTAAAATACTCTTCTGGCTTATCAAAAATATTTTTCTCAATATAATCAAGAAGTTCTTCCCATCTTCCAGCTTTAACCTGCTCTTTTAACACAGGGTGTTCAATGATTGTTTTTTCAAACTTTTCAAAGTACATCCTGTCAATCTTCATTCCATCAGCACCAACAGAAAACAGGTTTAATTTAGTTAAGGCATCGCTGCGTAAACTTTCATAAGTTTCTAATTTCTCACGAACTTCAGATTTGCTTGAATCTAAATTTTTTTCTCCTGCTTTTGGCAGTTTTAAAACTTCATCATAATTGAATTTTTCTTCAAAATATTCACAATTTGCAAAAAAGTCGAACAGCTTGTAACGCTCTTTTTGCCTCTCTCCAATTTGAGCTTTCATCTGTGAATCTGTCAACTCATGGGTAAAATCGTGTTTCCGCGTGCCTCTACCTTTAATCTGTATAAAATCAGTTGGTGAAAAAATAGGACGCATAAGGCAGAGATTTAAAATATCAGGGCAGTCATAGCCTGTTGTCATCATGCCGACTGTAACGCATACTCGGGTTTTGCTTGTTTTGTATGATGGATTAAAATTGCCTGTGCCGGAAAGACGGTTATTTGTAAAATTGCTGGTAAACTGTTGTGCCTTATCAATGCTTGAAGTAACCTGCATTGCAAAGTCAGAGTTGTATTTATTTGGAAACATGGCATCTGCAATCTGATTCAAGATTTGAGTAATCTTTGCTGCATGATTTTGAGATACGCAGAAGACTATTGTTTTTCCGATTTCATTGCTGATTGGATCACGTAAGGCATTTTCTAAAAACAGGCTGCAAAAGAGATTGTTTGTATTGTCTGAAAAAAATCTTTTTTCAAAATCTTTTTGGAAAAATCTCTCTTCAACATATTGTTCATCTTTTTGCTCATATTCTTGACTCTTCTGACCATCTTCTTGATTTGTTTCTTCATCTATATGATTTTGAATTGTGATTGAATAACCTTTATCTGATAAAAGCTGGGTAGTAATCTCTGTTCTTGCATCAACTACAATCGGGTTTATAAGAAAACCATCTTTAACACCATCAAGCAGAGAGTATCTAAAAGTCGGCTCGCTGTTTTCGCATCCAAAAGTTTTATATGAATCAAGCAGAAGTCTTCTTTCAAGCTCTTTTGGGTCGTTTTCTCCAAGCTGGGCTGTATCTATCTTTTTTAGATAATCTTTAGGAGTTGCAGTTAATCCTAATTTATAACCGATAAAATATTCAAACACTGCACGGCTGTTTCCTCCAATGCTTCTGTGGGCTTCATCAGAAATCACAAAATCAAAATCATCAGGACTAAAGAGCCGTTTATATCTATTTTTATTAAGAAATGTCTGGATTGTTGAGACAACAATTTCAGCTTTCTGCCAATCCTCACGGTTATTTTTATAGATTACAGTTTTATAGTCGTTTTTAAGAAGTTCATTAAATGATTTATAAGCCTGATCTTCAAGTTCAATGCGGTCAACTAAAAATAGAACTCTTCTTGCATTTACAGTTCTTAAAAAGAGTTTAATAACTGCTGCTGATACAAGAGTTTTGCCTGTTCCAGTTGCCATTTCAAAAAGAAATCTTTCACTGCCGATGCTCACGGCCTTTTGAATAGATTTGACAGCATCAAGCTGATATTTTCTTAAAAAACGGAGTTTGTTGGTCTCTATAAAGTTTTTGCGTTTTTGATCATTTATAGGTGATGGATCAAGTTCATAGTTAGAAAAAGCTGGATCAAGTTTGTAGTCAGGTTTTTGGGTTAAAGCGATGTAATCATAAGCAACAGGCTCATTAAAAAGAGTTTTGGGATTTGGTTTAAAATCAGAGTACCTGCCTGCTGTTTCAGGAGAAGGAAATCTGGTTATAATATTTGGGTTTCCCCGCTCTAAATCCCAAAAATAGTGGATATTGCCATTTGATAAAATGACAAATCGGCAGTTTTGGGATACTGCATACCGCCTTGCCTGCTCTTTTCCAAAAAGCGGATTTTTATCTTCTGCTTTTGCTTCAAGCACGATAAAAGGAAAGCCATCTGAATCAAGCAAAAGAAAATCAATAAAGCCGTTGGTGGTCTTTTCAAAGTCTTCACCAAGCTCATTGAGTGCGTTTGTAGTTATCTTGACGTTGTTCTCTAAAAGAATATTGGCTCTAATCTGTGTTTTACGATTGTCTGTTTTGCCATTATCTACATCAAAAAAACTCCAGCCAGCCTCTTCAAGCAGCTTATTTATTTTGATTCGTGCTTTTGCCTCTTTTTCTGCCATAATTATTTTTTTATAAGTGCATTCTATAAATTAGAGTATTATCAATAAAATACGGCGGCCTAAAAATTCCTTAATACCCCGCCGCAGCGGACGGGGTATTAAGGAATTTTTTCCCTTTGGGAACGGCTTCTTTTAAGCCGAGTTCGCATCAAGCTGCGGGGTATTAAACCCGGGCTACGCAATAAACATCTTAAGCGTTGTATAGCTCAGTAACACTCTTTGGCAACTGCCCATTTAACAGCATAAATGAACGGCAGTGCATGAACTCTCGACCAAGCTTTTCCTGTCGAGCGGCAAAGGTATCTAATACTTCAGCACGAAATTCACGCCCCAGAGCCAACAGCCTTCCTTGATCTATTCCTGTATCAACCCCAATTTCATGGAACATTGCCACCATATCTTCTGTGGAAATCAGACCATGGTTAAAGTGATCACTGTAATAATCGCCTTCACGCCCTTTAATTGGAACTCCATCAACTGTGTTAGCAGGTTGACCGCCGATTCCTGACATACATGATTCAAACCGAATAATACCGGCTTTAAGGGCGGCTGCTGCATTTCTAAGGGCTGAAGCCATGTTTTTTGTGTGAAAATGGGCAATGTAGAGTTTAGGGTCTGAATAGTCGCGACCATCTGGTCCTTTGCCCATCTCTTTGGGATCAAGCACACGGCTGAAAAACTCATAAGCTTTATGATAATCGGTAACTGAGCCATCGTGGTCAGCAA
The DNA here is from genome assembly GCA_015231615.1 of Desulfamplus sp. Classification (GTDB taxonomy): domain Bacteria; phylum Desulfobacterota; class Desulfobacteria; order Desulfobacterales; family Desulfobacteraceae; genus Desulfamplus. Next base: position 5,946 of record JADGBE010000098.1, read on the forward strand.
GTTCTATGTCATCAGCTCCGCAATCAAGGTAGCGTTTTACAAAAGCAATGGCAAAGTCTAATTTTTCAGCCATGCTGTATTGCTTGTTATATGTTTCAAAAGGACTGCCCCAAATGGTGCTGACGGTACCGTTTACTACCATGCCCCGACTATGGGCAGCTTTTATGACCTGTTCGGTCATTGCAAAATACTGATCATGCGTCTTGCCCGAGTTGGCTTTCTGATGTTCGGGACAGGTTGAGGTCATTTGGAGTATTCGATCTGGACCTAACCCTTGATCAAAGTCTTTAAAGGCACGTTCTGCCCCTGTCTCATGGATGGAAACTGCTGTAAGCTCAACATCGCCGCCGTTGCGTTTCATCATTTCGCCTATGGTTTTACCGTTCGGCATCTTAGTTTCGCTGTTCAGCAGTCTTTTTAGTATTTCTGTGGCATCGGGGAAAAAGGGGACAAATTTCGGATGTCCGTAATTTGTGGCTTCTAAACGTTTAAAGCCTGCTATAATTAAGCCTTCTAAATATTTGACCTTAGTATCGGTATCTATGATGGTTTCCAACGATTGTAAACCGTCTCTGATACTTATATCGCTGAGTTCCACTTTTTTTCCAGCAAAATCTTTTTTTGATATATAAAGTTCTGACATTTTCTTTCTCCTTTTTGGGAAATGTTATTTTTAATTTTTTTGAGATGGCTTCTAAAATCTAAAATTACCAAATGATGGTTCACCAATCTCTTTTAATAAACTAACTTCAAAAGCCATTCCAAGCCATTCGCGTATCTCCGAGAATTTAAGGACGCCATCATTGAGCAGGCGTGATGCACAGAAAAATGGATGAGCCTCGCCATCATATTTTGCAATCATCTTCTCTTGGAAAGCATCTTTCTCTTCCTTGGTCATGGGCTTGCCGCTGCCTTTTCGCTTTGCCTCTTCAATTGAGAGAAGCACTCCTCCCGCACTTTTGCCACTCATAACAGAGGTTCTTGCCCTCATGGTTATAAATAGAAAATGAGGACGATATGCTCTTCCGCACATTCCATAGTTTGCAGCTCCATTATCAGGGCCTATTACAAGCTGAATCTTTGGCACTTGGGCACAGGATACTGCTCTTACCAAATCTGCCCCATATTTACCGATACCTGCATGTTCAGAATCAGACCCTACCATAAACCCCGGGGCATTCTGGATAAATAAAAGAGGAATCTTCTCCTGAGAGCATCTTACAATCCATTCAGTTGCCTTTCTTGCAGCTTCATGAAAAATAATTCCAACGCGATTAGAGCAAAGCACCCCCACAGGAAAACCTTTTATTCTGATTTTGCCAGTAATTATGTTATCTCCCCGTCCTTGGGCATAGTCTTTTTTATACTCTTGAAACACGCTGCCATCAGCAATGCACTCAAGAATCTGGCGGGCATCTATAGCCTGATGAGGAAAGATTGGCATGTAGTCATAAATAGTGTCAGGCGGAATAGCAGGTTCTTCTTCCTGATAGCGATGCAGGTTGATTGTCTGCGGTTTTTCAAGAGAGAGGATATCGCGAACTTTGGCAACTGCCTCAGCCTGATCATAACAGAGATGATCCGCCCCTCCTGATATTTGGGTATGAACCGCAGCACCACCTAAATCTTCAGCAGAGATTGTCTCACCTGTTGCCATTTTGACTAAAGGAGGTCCTGCAAGAAAAGAGAAAGATTGCTGGTCAATCATAATAGATTGACATGCCATAAAGACAATATAAGCACCACCAGCAGTATTTCCGCCTGTGCTCATTGTAATCTGCTTTAAACCTTTTGCAGACATTCTTGCCATGTTGTAAAAAATTGTGCCAAAATGCTGGTCATCAGGAAAAACCTCAGCCTGCATGGGTAAAAATACACCGCCTGAATCACCGATATAAACAGAATTGATACCGCACTGGTCAGCAATAGCTTGTGCCCGCATGTGTTTTTTTAGTGTAATTGGAAAATATGTGCCAGCTTTAACTCTTGAGTCGTGCCCAACGATCATTGTCCAGTTGCCGTGTATCTTGCCAAGACCTGTTACAATAGCGGCACATGGCACATCATCAACCCCAGGATAACCCATGCCAAACCCTGCAAGAGTTGAGAGTTCAAAAAAAGTTGTGTCAGGGTCTATCATATCCTGAATAAGATCCCGCACTGGACGCTTGTTTTTTGAAGCCAAGGCATCAATTGCCTTCTGTCCTCCGGGCCATGTTGCCTGATACTCACGCTCTGCAAGCAAAGCCTCTTCACTTTCCCAAAATGCTCTGTTTTCGGTCATATTTTTATATCCTTAAATTTTAATTTTTAAATAAATCAAAAGGTTTTAACTTACCTGCCTTTATAAACTGGTTTGCGTTTTTCCCTAAATGCGGTCAGTCCCTCAACCCTGTCCTCTGTGGGAATCGTTACCCGATAGGCATTTGACTCTATTGCAAGACCAGTTGCCAAATCTGTCTCAATACCTTGATTTATTGCATATTTTGCCATCTCAACAGCAATTGGTCCGGTTTCTGCTATCATATCAGCCATTGCCATGCACTCATCTATAAGTTTATCTGGTTCACAAACCTTATTTACAAGCCCGATTGATAGAGCTTCTGAAGCATCAACTCTACGTCCTGTAAAGATAAGCTCTTTTGCCTTTGCAACGCCTATAATTCTTGGAAGTCTCTGGGTTCCGCCTCCACCCGGAATAATTGCAAGACGGGTTTCGGTAAGTCCCATGACAGCAGTTGAAGAGGCAACTCTTATATCTGATGCAAGGGCAAGCTCAGTGCCACCGCCAAGTGCAATTCCATTAATTGCTGAAATCACTGGTTTATTTAAGTTTTGAACTGATGTGAGAAGATTTCTAATGGTGAGAATAAATTTTTTGACATCATCTTGA
>JADGBE010000099.1 GCA_015231615.1 Desulfamplus sp.
AAGCGGCTCTTCAGGTTCTCCTTTAAATTTAATATTATCTGCAAGAGGCTTTGCTGGAGCTACAGAGACAACTTTGGGTGATATTAAGATAAATGCAAACATTAAAAGTTATGGCGGAAATATCACAATGGGCGGAGGTGATGATGTTGCCTCTGATTATGCTATTGCAACTGGTACATCAAGTAATGTGGGTGGTGTCATAATTAACGGCTCTTATATAATAGACGCTACTGGTGATGGTTCTGGTGCAGCTAACACTACAATTCCCACTGCTGCTACTGGCGGTAATATAACAATCAGAGGTAAAGGGAACACTAACGCAACTCAATGTAACTGGGGAGTTCAATTACGCACTGCTTCACTTATCACTGCTGGAGATGGTGCAGTAGAAGTTGTAGGTTATGGTGGAAACAGTGCAAATAACTTTTGGGGTGTTGCAAGTGTTGGAGTATCTATTGAAAATAATTCCTACATAAAGGCAAAAAGTGGCAACATAACTATTAAAGGATACGCTGGAACAGGCTTTGACCGCTATGGCATAGCTTCTGCAGACGGTGGTATCAATAATTTTATTGGCACTAACGGCACACTTATTTTAGACGGCAACAGCCTCTTGATAAGAGATGGCACTTTAAAAGTTCAAGGTGGTGCTACTGGTATTGACATAAAAGCTCCCATTGTAGGGTGTCAAACTGGAAATGGCTGTGCAGCCTCAACACTTATAGCTTATGGAGCAGGTGAATTGCGTTTGTATGGTGATGCTCAAGCGTGGAGTGCGACTAACACCTCAGCAACAAGAATAGATAATATATTTACATCTAACATAAACTTTGTTTCAGCAGTAGCACCAACTACTATGGTACAGGCACTACACGCTTTTGGTGGAGTAATAAAATACACCATAACCTACGATGCCAATGGTGCAACCAGCGGTTCTGCCCCGAGTCAGCAGGCCAAAACTCATGACGTAGATTTAACCCTTGCCACAAACACAGGCGGTCTTGCTAAAACAGGATATACCTTTGACGGCTGGAATACTAAAGCTGATGGAACAGGCACAGACTACGCCGCGGGTGGGGTATGTGCGGCTAACGTAGCAATTACGCTTTATGCAAAGTGGACGAGTAGCAGCAGCTACTACATATTAAATAACGACAAGCTAAGATTTGGAAATGGCAATGAAAACTCTATAAATAACACTGGCAACCTTCAACAGCCTCTATATTATAACAACGGATGGCAAACTCTTACAATTGGTGCAAATCCTTTAAATTTTTCCATAGCAATTGATGGAGATGGTACTAATGAATGGAATTTGAATCAGTATATACTAAATGCTGATCTAAACTTAAGAAATCTGTCCATATTGGACGATCCACCCTTGACGGGACAGACAATTGACACCAGTGGCTTTACTCCAACCGAAGGAGGATTAAAAGGTTACGGTACTATTATTTCTACTGGAACTGTAAATATTGGTGGTAAAAACGTGGAAATAAAGAACACCTACCAACTTTTACAAGACAAAGCATACATAACTGTAGCTACAAGAATACGCAATGTTAGCGGCTCAAGTGTAAGCAATATTAGATATTGGGTCGGCACTAGAGATGATTGGATTGGAAACACGGACGGACCAAGAAAAGAGAAAGGAAATCTTGTAGATGGAGCTTTTGCTAAAATAACTAATCCATCAGAAAGAGCACTTGCTATAAAAATAACTACTGGTTCAGAGGGAGTTTTATTCTACACAGATTCAAATAAGGCAAATACAATTATTAACTCCTGCTGTTCATGGACTAATGTAATAAATCAGGATCCTCAAACTGGTACTATTGACGTAACTGGCGATGGCTCATACGGCTTCTATGTGCGATTGAATGATCTGGATGATGGTGCAAGCGATGAATTTACTTGGTATTATGCTGCTGGTACAATAACAGACCTTAATGCTATTATTAATGACGTAGCGTCAGCCAGTAGTGCTGTATCTGATATAACCTATGAAAGTGCTAAATTGACAGCTACATCTGATGTAGATGGTACTGGTTACTGGATAGTGGTTGCTAAAGATGCAACTGCTCCAACAAATGCTGAAATCGAAGCTGCTGCTACCTACTCTGGTGTAACTGTAGTGGCAAGTGGAAATGGAGCTATGACGGCAAGCGTTGCTAAAGAGTTTTCAATTACAGGATTACAGCCAGCTACTGACTATGACTTATATTTTGTTATCAAAGATACTGCAACACCAAGTAGTTACAGTGCAATCTCCAAAAGTCAGTTTACAACAAAACTTATCTCTCCAACTGGTGTTACAGCTACAGCAGGCAATGCCTCTGCAGTGGTTTCATGGACTGCATCAAGCGGAGCAACAAGTTATCAGGTTACAGGGTCTCCTTCAGGCTCTTGCACCGCAACAGCACCAGCAACCACTTGCACTGTTGCTGGATTAACTAACGGTACTACTTACACATTCGCAGTTACAGCAAGCAATGGCTCAACAACAAGCCTTGCATCAAGTCCAAGTAATTCAGTAACTCCAAGCGATAGCTACACCATAACAGGCACAGCTCGTGCGTGGGCAGGTGGTGGAACAGTATTACCAGCTACTCAAACTGTAAACACTGGAGGAACCACTACACTCACAATTACACCATCAACGGGATCAAGCATCTCCACAGTAACTGGCTGCGGTGGGAATCTGTCTGGCAACACCTACACCACTGGAGCAATAAATGCAAATTGCACAGTTACAGCTACATTCACCCGTAACAGCTACACAGTAACATCTTCTGCTGGTGCAGGAGGAAGCATAACACCAGCAACAAGAGCCGTAGCACATGATGGCACAACCACATTTACAATCACGCCAAATTGGGGTTATGAGCTTACAAATTTAGCTTACTGCGGAAGCCCTATAACACCGTTACCATCACTATCTGGAAATATCTACACCTACACAACCAGTGCTGTTACAGGAAATTGCACTCTCGAAGCTACATTTGCAAAAAAAACCTATACTGTTACTGCAGTTCCTGCTGATAATGGAAGTATTAGTCCAACAGACACAATAAATCCTGTAAAGCATGGAGATAAACCCACATTTACAGTTACACCAAATGATGGTTATGAAATTAATTATGTCTTAGGGTGCGGGGGGGTACTATCAGGAACAAGTCCCAATTACACCTACACTACTGATCCGGTTAAAGGTGTTACTGGTGATTGCACAATTATGGCTTTTTTTAAATCGAAGTAAATATAAAAAATGTATGGGTGCAGAGTATCGCATCCATACAAAATGTTTTATGGAAAAGACCTATAAATATCTCTTCTGTGTAAAATCCGTGAAATTACAATTTCATCATCTTTCTTCTCATAACCTAAACGGTAATTGCCAAATCTCAATCTAAAAAAATTACCTTTAGTTTCTCCTTGTAGCTTTTTAATATCGTATAAAGAACCGTCTAAAATTGACACATCATCATTAAGAGATTCTAAAAATAACTTGACTTGACTCTTTTGAGGTTCACTTACATTTTGCAAGTCTTTCAAGAAGGCTTTTTTAATTGTAATTTTCATAATTGCTGAATCATCTCTTTAACTTCTTTATATGACAGAGATTCATCATCTTCAACCTCAAGCATTGCTTTTAATAGTCCATTATCTAAGATTATCTCTTCAAGTTTTTGAAAAATATGATAATCTAAAATAACGCTTATAATATTTCCTTTCTCATCAGTTATAAAAGATTTAGCTATCTCCATAATATCTCTTTTCTCCACCTTAATTAAATCTTATTAAAACAACTGTTTTGAATAGCAATTAACCATTTATTTAATCAGCAACCACATTAACCCGCATACCATTACCCACTATATCTTTTCTTTTCACTAAGTAAGCGTAATAGTAAAAAACTTCGCCATAATAATCTGCAGGAACAGGTAGATTAAACTCTGCTACCTCTTTTTCTAAAACGAGCGTCTTAAAAGGAAGAAGCTCTTTGCCATCATAAAACTCCCAGCCAGATTGAGTTTTTACAATCACATACCCCTGTGTCAAAATAGCGGCAAAAAGTTGAGCTTTATGTCCAACATCAGACTCAGCAACACTTAAAGATGGTGAAACAATATTGCAACTGTCAGATATTGAGTTAAGCATGAGATTATTAGAATCAAAATTGTCAATTGGAATGGCTAATTGGGAGAAAGTAAAAATATTTTCCTCTATATTTGCAGGGCTTCTCCTTTGAAAATGGAGGGCATTACCAAGAAAAGATATTTTTTCAATTTCATACCCATAAAAAATATCAATGCTATCACCAACACTGTTTATAAGACGGCTACAATCAAGGTCAAACGGCTTTAAAGTCTCTTCATCAAGTTTAACTTGACCAAACATAGTTATATCGCCGCTGTAGGGTTTCCAGCCTGATTCTGTCATTAATATTACCCAATCTTTATGCAGAACCATAGCAAAGAGATTAGCTACTTGCCCTTTATCCTCTGCTCGAATAGTAAGAGTAGGACTGATTGTAGATTGCTCATTTGGTTTGATATTCAAAATTTGCGACTCTGCGTCTATCTGATTCATCGGAATGGCTGGCTGATTAAGTGTTAAAGAGCGAGCTTGCAATTGACTTGTTCCAAAAACTAAAAAAGACGTTATAAAAAATGTCAAAAATAATCTATTTTTATCTTTTTTCATCATGGACCCTCCTTTTATTTGTTTTTAAATACCCTTACAACATATTGCGTATGAAAATATAGCCTGAGAAAATAAAATAGAGCATAATATAATAGTTTGCAAATCGTTTAGCAAAGTAATTTGCTAAATATAGATTCAAAATGTATATATAAATCCAATTTCCAAACCATATTAAGGTGCTTGATATATAGATTGGAAAATATAAGTTTAGTTCTGCAGGAAGTCTATTGTAATTGGAAGATGTTTATTTGGTAGTGCTATACGAGTAATGATGATATTGCAACATTTAATTGTATAGAATTTAGATAGATATTGTGTATAATAATAGCCGTTAAACAGCTTATAATTGAGATACAACTATACAAAATTATAATTCATAAGTATGAACAATATGCCCGCCCCTTTTGTAATTCTGAACGAATAGTTAGTTCCAGAATGCAGACACAGGCTGTAGGCAAAGAAAGTGGGCAGAATCGCCGCTTTTTCTAAAAAAATGGATAACCATCTCCGGCAATCCGATATTTTATCTGGCATTTTAATTTATCATTACTCGTATAGCACTACCAAGGAGAAAAATTATGTTCAAGGAAGAGAGAACCGAATCTATGTTTGATTGGTCAATGATCGGTGATATTGCAGAGGGACGTCCAAATCTTGGTGGAACAATGGACGTTGCTGTATATCGTTTAATGCAGTTCACGTTAAGAGATGTTATTATTCAAGAATTTGATACTGAGATAGCAGAGAAGTTGTATTACAAAGCTGGGGAACTTGCAGGACGAGAATTTTGCAAGGCACTTCTTGACAAACAGAGTGATTTTAACAGCTTTGTTGCCCAGCTTCAAGAGCTTCTTGCATCTCTTAAAATCGGTATTTTACGCATTGAAAAATCAGACCTTGACAAGTTGCATCTTACAATGACAGTTGCAGAAGATTTAGACTGTTCAGGGTTGCCAATATGCAATGAAACTGTCTGCACTTATGATGAGGGTTTTATTGCTGGAATTTTAGAAGAGTACACAAACAAACCCTTTAATGTAAAAGAGGTTGACTGCTGGTGTTCAGGAGATAGGGTGTGTAGATTTGAGGCAAAACCAGCGATTTAGGAGCATATAATGCTTTCTGTTAAAGAAGAGGACATTGATAAAGTTACCGAAGTTTTTTACCTTTTGCTAAAAGGTAAAAAGCCAGAGCCTATAAAACTGCCTGAAGATTATCCTAAGAATGAGGTTCATCAGATGGTAAGCTATGTTAATCGGTTTTTAGATGAATATAGTGCTGTTACTGATATATCTTATTCATTGGCACGGGGGGATATAAATTTTCAGGCACCTCCAAAAATCAATCTGTTGGTTGTCCAGTCGCTAAAGAGTCTTCAGGCAAGCCTGAAACATCTAACATGGACAACCCAGCAGATTGCAATGGGTGATCTTAGCCAAAGCATAAGTTTTATGGGTGAGTTTTCAGATGCTTTCAATACCATGACAAAACAGCTAAAATACTCTTTTGCTGAACTTGAAAAGTTTAATAAAGAGCTTGAAGGTGCAAGGCAGATTGCAGAGTCAGCAACCCGTGCAAAGAGCGATTTTTTAGCAAACATGAGCCATGAAATCCGAACCCCTATGAATGCCATTATTGGAATGAGCCATTTGGCACTCAAAACTGATCTTAACCCAAAGCAGCGAGATTATATCAATAAAGTTCATCTTTCTGCCCAAAGTCTTTTGGGAATAATCAACGATATTCTCGATTTTTCCAAGATTGAGGCGGGCAAGCTCAATATGGAGAGCATTGAGTTTGATCTTAATTATGTTTTGCATAATTTGGCAAGTTTAGTTGGCATGAAGGCAGAGGAGAAAGGTCTTGAGTTAAAATTTGATGTGGCTCCTGATGTGCCGAAGGCTTTAAAAGGCGATCCATTGAGGCTTGGACAGGTTTTGTTAAATCTTGCCAACAATGCTGTAAAGTTTACTGAAAAAGGCGGTATAACATTCATAATCAGACAGATAGAGTCAGATAGTGAATCAGCAATTATCCACTTTGCAGTCAAAGATACAGGAATAGGTCTTACACAAGAGCAGCGGGGAAAACTTTTTCAATCGTTTCAGCAAGCAGATACGTCAACTACCCGTAAATATGGCGGAACAGGTTTGGGTCTTACCATCAGCAAGAAATTATCTGAAATGATGAACGGTGAGATTGGGGTGGATAGTGTGCCAGGAGAGGGAAGTACATTCTGGTTTACTGCCAAGTTTGGAATGGGGCAAGAGACTGCAAAAGATGGTAATTTTAACTCTGATGACTTTAAAAATATAAATAAAAATGAGCTTCCTAATGGATTTGACAATATTCGAGGGGCACGTATTCTTCTTTTTGAAGATAATGAGATAAATCAGCAGTTGGCTGTTGAGCTTTTAAATGAAGAGGGTTTTTTTGTTGATGTGGTAAATAATGGTCAAACTGGCGTAGATATGGTTAAAAGAACAACAGATAAACCTTATGATGTTCTTCTTATGGATTTGCAGATGCCTATTATGGACGGATATGAGACCTGCCGACAACTTAAATCCAATCCAGCTACCGCAGATATTCCTATAATCTTCATAACAGCTATGGGGGATATTGAAGATGAAACTAAAGGGCTTGAGTATGGTGCAATTGATTACATTACAAAGCCAATCAGCCCCCCTATTGTCCGCAGTAGAGTCAGAAACCATCTTGAACTCACGCTTGCCCATAAACGTCTTAAATTACAGGCTCAACAGCTTGAAGAGCAGAACAAAAACCTTATTGAGATAGTTCGCCTAAGAGAAGATATAGAGAATATAACAAGACATGATTTAAAGACTCCGCTTAATGGTATTATTAACTTTCCAATGCTGATAAAACTCAATGGAGAGCTTAACGAGATTCAGACTCAATACCTTGAACACATTGCTGCCTGTGGCTACAAAATGCTCAACATGATAAACATCTCTCTGGACCTTTTTAAAATGGAGCGTGGTGTCTATCCCTTTAAACCTGAACCTGTAGATATTGTTGGTGTTATCTGTAATATTATACGTGAGTTGCAGCAAGATATTAATACTAAAAGAATATCAATTTCATTTATGGTAAAAGGCTCTGAAGTTGATACTCGTCAGAAGAATAATATTGAGAATAGCAAAGCTAAAACTTTTATTATTCAAGGTGAAATGCTGCTTTGTTATTCAATGCTTTCCAATTTGATCAAAAATGCCATTGAGGCATCTCATGAATATGGACAGATAGATATTATCCTGTCAGATTTTGGTGAGAAAGCCATGATCTATATTCAGAATCAGGGTGCTGTTCCACCTGATATTAGAGATCACTTTTTTGAAAAATATGTTACATCAGGCAAACAAAAAGGGACAGGGCTTGGAACATACAGTGCTAAACTTATTGCACAGACACAAAATGGTGAAATCAAAATGGTAACTTCTGAGGAAGATGGTACTTCAATTATTATCTATCTAAAAAAGTGAATTAAACTTATTAATCAAGGAGAAAAATTATGTTCAAGGAAGAGAGAAACGAATCTATGTTTGATTGGTCAATGATCGGTGATATTGCAGAGGGACGTCCAAATCTTGGTGGAACAATGGACGTTGCTGTATATCGTTTGATGCAGTTCACTTTAAGAGATGTTATTATTCAAGAATTTGATACTGAGATAGCAGAGAAGTTGTATT
>JADGBE010000009.1 GCA_015231615.1 Desulfamplus sp.
AATAGAGTGTTTGCCTGCCGTTTTCAGCAGTAAAACCGTATCGGTGTTCCAACACACGCAAAGGCACAACTTGATGATGGTTGATTACTTTTTGTTTTCCTGTCCATGTCAGGGTAGGCATAGTTTTATATCCATTTGATTCTAAACAAGACTTAAGAAATGGTTAATTTATATGGTTTTATAAGTATTTCAGCAGATATTCCCAAACATTCCCGTAATTTCCTAATCATATTAAGAGATAAATAACGCTTTTTATTCAGTATTTCTGATACTCTCGACTTTGAGCCTAAAATGGGTTCTAAATCTTTATAAGATAAATCCTGACTTTCCATTTCATGCAAAATAGCTTCTATTGGATCAGGTGGAAGTATTTGATGATATTTTTCTTCGTATGACTCTATAAGAGAAATTAATACTTCAAGTTTATCTCCTTCTGGCGAGTCTTTTTTAGCATTCATTAAACTTTCAACTTCTTCCAATGCTTTTTGGTAGTCAGATTCTGTTTTAATTGGTTTTATATCCATAATTTTCATCTTGCATTTGGGTTATCACTAAAAATTATTCCCCAGTTTTCTTCTTAATTCCTAAGACCTTTGCATTTACTATATTTTTTTCTTGCGATAAAAATTTAAAAAACTTATCAACTGCTACCCGTAAATCGTCTGGCGTAGAAGAATCCCAAACTTTTCTTTTATACCATTGTTTAAACTGAGTGTTTGCCATTCCTTTTGTAATCTCTTCAATGTGTTCTACATCCGTATATCCAGAAATAAACTCTATAAACATCGAGATAATAGCTGAGTGCTTTGATGCTGTTCTTTCTGAATATTTTGTTGCCAAGTAGTCGTAAAAGTCATCATTAAGTTTTGTAAAGTTATCTTTGAATGGTTTTCGTTCATCTATAGCTTGTTGCATTAGCTTAAAATATTCATCAATTTTATCTCCTGGTATTGCAACTTTTCCTGTGTAAACCTTTGGCATACAAACCTCCTCTTTGTATAGTTCATTTTAATCTACAAAATATAAGGCAACATAAGTTTATACGACTTATAAACCACAAAAGTCTCAACCGACCTTATGCCTTTAACTTTAGAAATTTCATCAGTATAAAACTCAAGAAGACCAAACTCTTCGTTAAACATTACTAAAATAATAAGATCATATCTTCCAGTTACAACGGTTGCTGAGATAACGCCTTTAAGTTTCGAGATCTCTTCTCCTTTTTCGACAAGGTTCATTTCAGATAGATTTATGCCAATAATAACTGTTGTATGTCCCTTAAGAGCAGAAGGATCAAATAGTCCGCATATATCAAGAATATTCTCCTCTTTTAGTTTTGAAACCCTTGTTCTTACTGTGTTTTCAGTGATGTTTAGCTTATCAGCAATGCTTTTAAACGATTTTCGTCCATCTTTTAGCTCTTTTATAATTTCAATATTAATGTCATCAATTTTCATGTAGATTTTTGTTCCATTTCTATAGTCTGAGAAAAAGGTTAAATGAAGAATTCAATAATTGCATGGTTAATGGATTATAATGTAAATGTCAAATAAAAATTAAATAAATTATGAAAACATCAAAATATGGACTTAAAAAAATTGTTTTTCATCAAAATAGCTGTTATCTTCATAATGTGATAATAAATTTTTTGCAGAGGTGGTTAGGAATGGGAATAATCTCATTTCTTAGTTTGATTGAGTTATTTTGAACAAATACAAATTGAGGAGTTAATACTATGGATAGAAAAAAAATAGTTGTTATTGGGGCGGGACCAGGTGGATATGTAGCGGCACTTAGAGCAGCAGCACTTGGAGGAGAAGTTACGGTTATTGAAAAAGAACACCTTGGAGGCACATGTCTTAATTGGGGCTGCATTCCATCAAAGATTATGAAAACCTCAGCAGATCTTTATCTTAAATTTAAAGAGGCTAATGAGTTTGGAATAAAGGTTGAGGGAACTGTAACTGCTGACATGACGGCAATCATGGCAAGAAAGCAAAAGATTGTTGAGATGCAGAGAAAAGGGATTTTATCTTTGCTTCAACATGCAAAAGTTAAGTTTGAACAGGGTAGAGGTTATATAAAAGGTAAGGGTGTTGTTGCGATCATTAATGAAGCTGTGAATAATAAAAGTGAAGATGGTAATACTCAAAATTGTGGAAAAAATTTTTATATTAATAGCTGCAAACACAAAGAGATTTATTATGACAGTTTAATTATTGCAACTGGAACATCACCTTTAAATATCGGAGCTTTTCCATTTGATGGTGAGTCAATTCTTTCAAGCAACCATCTTTTAAGCCTAAATGAGATTCCAAAATCCATTGTAATCGTTGGTGGTGGTGTCATTGGCTGTGAATTTGCTTCTATTTTATCAGCTTTAGGTTCAAACGTTACGGTAGTTGAGGCAATGTCAAGGTTACTGCCTCTTCCAAGTGTTGATGAATCATGCTCTGCGACTCTTCAGCGGGAGATGAAAAAAAGAAAGATTAAAATAATTACAGATAAGGTTGTTGAAAAAGCGGAAAAAAGAGATGGAAAACTTATTTTAACGCTTGGGATTTCCCCATTTTCGGACAAAGCATCAAAAGTAGTAACAGGTTCAACTCAACCTCAAATAGCCAATCAGCAACCCCAAACATTTGAACTTCAAACACTTGAGACAGAGAAGATGGCGGTCTGCATTGGTCGTTCGCCACTTGCTTCTAATTTAGGTCTTGAAAACATTGATCTTAAAACCAATGAAAAAGGGTGGATTGATGTAAATGACTATATGGAGACTTCGATTTCTGGAGTTTATGCTATTGGCGATATTTTAGGACCACAGAGAATTATGCTTGCCCATGTTGCTTCCCATGAAGGTATGGTGGCAGCACAAAATGCTATGAATTTAATTATAGACAGTAACTCTATGGAGATTAAATCAGATGATGTAAAACAATCTGGCACTAATGGAAAAGTTAAAATGAATTATAGAGCTGTGCCAAGTGCTATTTTTACTATGCCAGAAATTGGCAATGTGGGATTAACAGAATCTCAGGCAAAAACTCAAGGAATTGATGTTAAATGTTCAACTGTTAATTTTAGGGTTCTTGGAAAGGCTCATGCTATTGGAGAGATTGCAGGTGAAGCTAAGATTGTAGCTGAAGCCTCAACCGATAAGGTTCTCGGAGTTCATATTACAGGACCTCATGCTACAGACCTTATTGCTGAAGCAACACTTGCCGTTAATAAAGGGCTTACAGTATCAGATATTGCCCACACCATTCACGCCCACCCAACTCTTTCTGAGATAATGTCAGAAGTAGCTTTTAAAGTTTCGGGTAATGGCCTTCATGGATAATTGTTAAGTTTCTTGCTTATAAATTCTTGTTTTTGCATTTATAATTTTGCGTTTATGGAAAGTTTAATATCTTAAAGATGCTTTACTTTATCCTGATCTTAATATACAGAATGAAAAAATTTCTGTTATCAGAAAATAGGCGTTTTTTTGTTATTAATTTAATGTTTTTTCTTAATTTTTTATCTAATTTTAATAACAGTTATTCTTTTCAATAATTGTTATTCCAAATTTTTAGGAGGCTTTAAAAAAATGAAAAAAAGTTTGACCACACTACTTGCATTAACAATTGGACTTCTCGTCTTTACTTCAACTGTAATTGCAGCAGATATTGAGCTTGCACAAAAATCGACCTTAGAAAAAGTGCTTAAAAAAGGCGAGCTTAGGGTTGGATTTGAAGCTGGCTATATGCCATTTGAAATGACTGACAAAAAGGGTAATTTCGTAGGTTTTGACATTGACATTGCAAAAGAGATGGCAAAGGCAATGGGAGTTAAGTTTGTCCCAGTGAACACAGCTTATGACGGAATAATTCCATCAATGCTTACAGACAAATTTGACATCATAATAAGCGGTATGACTGTTACCCAAGAGAGAAACCTTAAAGTTAATTTTGCTGACCCCTATATTATAGTTGGACAGACAATTGTGCTTAATAAGAAACATGAAGGGACAGTTACATCATATAAAGACTTAAATGATGCCAAATTTATAGTAACCTCAAAACTTGGCACTACTGGTGAAGCTGCTGTAAAAACGAAAATCCCCAAAGCAACATACAAATCTTTTGAAACTGAAACTGAGGGTGTGCTTGAGGTTGTGAATGGTAAAGCAGATGCGTTTGTTTATGATCTTCCATATTGTGTTGTATTTATGGCCCAGCAAGGCGAAGGAAAAGTTCTTTTCTTAGATCAGCCTTTTACTTATGAACCTCTTGCATGGGCAATCAACAAAGGCGATCCAGATTTCTTAAATTTCCTCAATAATTTTCTAACCCAGCTTAAAAATGATGGCAGATACGACACCATATACAATAAATGGATAAAATCAACTGATTGGATTAAAAACGTTCAGTAAATTTAAACCACCTAATCTGAAAGATTTGACAACTTTTATAAAGTTGTCAAATCTATTTTTCAGTTAAATCTGTCCACGTTCCAATCTAAATAGATAAGAAAAGATGATTTTTTAAGAGTGGGAGGGATAAAATAATGAAAAGCATTACTATAAATATCAATGATGATACCAAATTAGATATTTTGCTTAATTTGCTACGTGAAATTAACTTTGTTGATATTAATGAAGATTTATCAGCAGTTAGTAAGAACAAAAAAATGGGAAAAATACCTCTACCTATATTGAACCCTGTTAATGCAGATAATTTCAAAATATTTAGAAGAGATGAGCTTTATGACAGAGAAAATATTCATTGACACAAATATTTTGGTTTATGCCTTTCTTGAAAATGATAAAGCAAAGCACAATAGATCAAAGCAATTGTTTTCTGAAATAATAGGAAAAGAGGTTTTTATAAGCATACAGGTTATAAGCGAAATATATTCTGCTCTTTCAAAAAACGGAATTGTTCATGAAGCAATTAGCGAATACATTTATGAACTTGAAAAAGATATAAATGTATGTCCTATAAATTTTTCCATCATAACAAAGTGCCTATTTTTAAAGAAAAGATATGGGTATTCATATTGGGATAGCCTTATTCTTGCGTCCTCTTTAGAAAGTGGTTGTGAAATTATATATTCTGAGGATATGCAGCATGGTCAGGTGATAGAAAAAAAGATTAAAATAATTAATCCTTATCTTTAGTTCATTAATCCTTAATTTAATAACATAAGAAATACCGTCAGTTTTTTTAATTACAGAATTGCTGACAGGCAAAATAAAAGAACAGGAGTTATACCAATAAATGAATTCCTCAACATCTCTTCTTCAGAAACAACAAGCAAGAGCCTATTATCTATGGGTATTGGTCTTTTTTTTAGTAATTTCAACTTTTATTGGCGGACTCTACTACTGCACATTAAAGATTGACTACACTTGGCGGTGGTTTAGAGTTCCACAGTATTTTTTTTATAATGAAGATGTAGCGGTTAAAACAGAATCTGCTGGGACTGTTGATTCTATTAAAACTAATGGTGGTAATACGACTATCTACATAACTGAAGAGGGTGGAGAAAAAAAAGATTACACAATAAAGAGCGATGATCCCTCTAAAGATGTCAAAATATATGAAGGAGACCTTGTTTTTGCGGGAGATACTATTGCCTCATACAAAGAGTGGAAAGTTGGAATTTTACTTCAAGGCTTATGGCTTACTCTCTATGTAAGTTTTATTGCTATCTTATTTGGCATAGTTCTTGGACTTTTTACAGGTCTTGCAAGGATTTCCTCAAATCCTGCATTCAAGTGGCTTGCAATAACTTATATTGAGCTTGTTAGAGGTTCGCCACTGCTTGTTCAAATTTTTATATGGTATTTTGTTCTTGGAACATTAGTCAACACAATGCTTGCCAGTTACGGTATTCCTCAAATTCCACCACTTTGGTTTGGAGTTGCATCTCTTGCAACATTTACAGGTGCTTATGTTGCTGAAATTGTCCGTTCTGGCATTCAATCAATACATCGAGGTCAAACAGAAGCATCAAGATCACTTGGTATGACATACACTCAAAGCATGTATTATGTCATTTTACCTCAAGCATTCAGAAGAATTTTGCCACCCCTTGCTGGTCAATTTATAAGCCTTATTAAAGATTCATCTCTTCTTGGAATTATTGCAATAAGAGATCTTACCAAAGCAACAAGAGAAGTTGTAACCACAAGTTTGCAACCTTTTGAGTTGTGGTTTGTCTGTGCATTGCTATATCTTGTATTAACATTTTCTCTCTCAATGCTTTTGCAGTATTTTGAAAAACGCTCAATGTACTCTTGAGTTTGAGTAAATAAACTCTAAGTGTATTACAAGAGTTCTCTTAAGGAATGAGAATTTAATTAATCCTTAAACTTCTAATCAGAACAATCTCCCTGATAGTAGAGACGCAAGATATTGCGTCTCTACTCAATTTGAAGAAATTTATGGAGTTATTTTATTCCCATTCCTAAGAAGAATTATAAGGAACACCACAACCATTAAAATGTTCACCACAAATCACAAGAATTACAAGGATTGTTTAAATTATGATAGAGGTAACCAATATATATAAAACTTTTATGGTACCCCACAGGGTCAATGCTCTTGTTAATGTATCTGCAAATATTTCTAAGGGTGAAGTTGTTGTTGTTATTGGACCATCTGGCTCTGGAAAAAGCACATTTTTACGCTGCTTAAACAGACTTGAAACAGCGGAACAGGGACATATTCTTATTGATGGCGTTGATATTTTGCACCCTAAAACAGATATAAATAAGGTACGAGCTGAAATTGGCATGGTTTTTCAATCATTTAATCTATTTCCCCACAAAACAGTTAAAGATAATGTCAATCTTGCCCAGAATGTGGTACGAAAACGATCTAACGCTGAAGCTGACGAAATAACCATGAAACTTCTTACTAAGGTTGGCATTGCAGATAAAAAAGGTGTCTATCCAGATCAACTTTCTGGAGGACAACAGCAAAGAGTTGCAATTGCAAGAGCACTTGCCATGAATCCTAAAGCTATGCTATTTGACGAGCCTACATCTGCTCTTGATCCTGAGATGATAGGAGAGGTGTTAGATGTAATGAAAACTCTTGCAAAAGAGGGAATGACTATGGTTGTTGTTACCCATGAGATGGGATTTGCAAGAGAGGTTGCCGATAGAGTTATATTTATGGACGAAGGAAAAATTCTTGAAATAGGCACTCCAGAGCATTTTTTTACTAACCCAAGCCATGACAGAACAAAGCTTTTCTTAAAACAGATTTTATAATTATAGATTGTTTACCAGATTACCTTACAAATTTATCTTACAAGTAAACTGTAAATCATTTTAGCAATAGAAGTGCTAACAGAATAGATAGGGCTTTTTTAAAATGCAAGACGATCAAAATAGAAAACATATTTTAGAATTGACCGCTAAAGCAGACAAGCTACAATCCCAGAAAGAGATGCTCCTAAAAGAGCTAAACAAAACTGAGGAGGCTTTGCAGACAACTGTCAATATGTATTCGCGTTATCTTCCCCCCATATTAGACTATATACAAGATCAGAATAGTTCTTTTACAGCATCATTAAAGCAACTTAGCACAGCAATAAAAAATGGTGATCCAAAATCAAAAATAGAGCAGCTTTTGACGCGTGTTCAGACTGATATGTTAAAAGATACAAATGAACCTACAGGGCAGAAAGGCAAAACATCATTTCTTTCTGGTCTTTTTAAGAGTGCTGAAAATGGTGGAGATTATCTTGAAAATCTTAAAAAGGGCTATATTGATCTTGTAAATTCACTGAAAGAGACCATTGACTCTGCCTACACACCAAAACTAAATCAAATTGCAGCATCTATTCAATCTGCTGATAATCTTGATACAATAACAAAGTTAAGAGATGAACTCTTTGCTTTGATACAGCAATATATCTATAATTTAGGGGCTGATAGAGAGAAGATAACAGCTTTTGTAAAAGAGATTGTAAAGAGAATTCTTCAAATTGAAGCTGGTATTAATAACTCATACGAACATACAAACAGCTCTGTTCAATCAAGTGAGGAGTTTGGAAATCTTTTAAACCGCGAAATAGGAGGGCTTAAAAATAGTGTTAATGTTTCAGAACGACTTGAAGACCTCAAAAACCATGTATCTCAAACGCTTTCATCTATTGAAATTGCACTAAAAGAGAAAAATGCCAAGGATAAAGCTGTTAAAATAATGTCTGAAAAGAGCAGAACGGATTTTCAGGCAGGATTTTCTAAATTGAAAAAAGAGTTGGATCAAGCAATTAAACACTCTAAAGACCTTGAGACTAAGCTAAATCAAGACCCATTAACAAAAGTTTATAATAGAAGGGCATATATTAAACGCATCTCAAATGAGATGGATAGATTTCTAAGGTATCAGAATATCTTTTCAATTCTTGTCCTTGATATTGATTTTTTTAAAAAGGTGAATGACACTTATGGTCATGCAATTGGAGATAAATGTCTTCAGGAGATTACAAAACGAACCGCCCCTGTTCTTCGCTCAAACGATATGCTTGCCCGATATGGTGGAGAGGAGTTTGTTGTTGTAATGCCAGAAACTCCGGGAGATGGGGCAATGGTTGTTGCAGAGAAAATAAGGACAAGTATTGAGAAGATCGAATTTATATATAAAAATGATACTATAAAAATGACTGTAAGTATAGGTGTCTCCCAAGTGAGAAATGGTGATAAATCCCATGAAACTGTTTTTGAAAGAGCAGATGCCGCACTTTACAAGGCAAAAAGTGAAGGCAGAAATAGGGTTGCTATGGCTTAATGGGGGATAGATAAAATGAACACGGAGCAAAAAAATAAATGATAATGTCTGAAAACATCTCAATTGAGACTCTTTTAAAAAATCCAGAAATTGAGACCGCAATAGCTGATATTAACAGCGAAACCCTTGATAGACGAGAATTTATTCCACAAATATGCAAAGTTTTTTCAAATAAGTTTATATCACTTGAAAATCAACCTCAATACCGATTTCCCATCAATCGTGAAGCTGAAAAACAGTTACCAGATATAATTTATAACAGTGTTCAAAAATTAGTTGCTGGTGATTCAGATAGTAAAGACAGACAGAATTTTTTTCTAAAAAATCGCAATATTGGAATTGTCTTTTCAGGTGGACCCGCCCCGGGCGGACACAATGTTATTGCTGGAATTTTTGATGCTGCAAAAGAAGCCAATCCTGAATCAAAGATATTTGGATTTATATTAGGTCCTGAAGGGATTCTTGAAAACAGATATGTTGAGATAACAAAAGAGCTTGTGGATAAATACCGAAACATGGGTGGATTCACAATGATAAAGACGGGACGCACTAAAATAGATTCTGCCCAAAAAATGGCACTCTCAAGGAAAACTTGTCAAGAGCTAAACCTTGATGCCCTTGTGATTATTGGTGGGGACGACTCAAACACCAATGCAGCATTTCTTGCCCAAGAGCTAAAGCCTTATGGAATACAGGTTATTGGTATCCCAAAAACAATTGATGGAGATATTCAAATTAGAACAGAAGATGGAGAGACGCTTTGTGCTATCTCATTTGGATTTCATTCAGCAGCAAGAGCTTTTGCTCAAAATATTAGCAATCTTTGCACTGACGCAAGCTCTGATCTTAAATATTGGCACGTTTGCAAGGTGATGGGAAGAGTTGCAAGCCATCTTGCATTAGAAGTTGCTCTTCAAACTCATGCAAATTTGACGTTAATTGGTGAAGACCTTGCGGACTATGTTGATAATGACCGACTAAAAAAAGCCCAAGAAAAAGGAGAGATAGACTACACAGCTTATGGTATGACATTACGTCATCTATCTCGCCTTATATGTGATGCTATTGTGAAGAGGGCAGCAAAGGGTAAAAATTATGGAGTTCTTGTTATCCCTGAAGGTGTTCTTGAGTTTATCAATGAAATTCAGATATTTATTATAAAACTTAGCACAATTATTGGTCAATATAATCAGATTCACGACCTTGATTTCCATACAACCTTTCACTCTCTTGATGCTAAACTTGAATACTTACGCCGTCTTTTTAGGGGAATTACAGAGAAGCAGGCATCTCCTATCTGGAACGCAAGAGATGATGAACTTTTTAATGATCTCCCATCATTTTTTCAAGAAGGGCTTTTAGTTGAAAGAGATACTCACGGAAATTTCCAATTTTCACAGGTAAATACAGAAAAAATTATAATGGATATGGCGGGAGACTACCTTCATATTCTAAAGGAAAAAGGGGAGTATAAGATTGGAATAGAGGATAAAAGATTTGATTATATCATGGAGAGGGCAAATCTTGATCCCGCACTTATTGGAATGACGATTTTTAGAAATTACCAAAAAGATGATTTAAAGGATTATAAAGGGGTATCTGATAGAAAAAATTATAGTAAAGATCACGATAAAACAGATTCTATACCCAAAGATAACCATCGCTATTACCTAATAAAAAAGAATATAATATCTGTAAAAACTTTAAAACAGGCTTTAGTAAATAGCGGAGTGATAACTGATGATGATAAAGTGCCAGCCCCAATTTTAGAGATATTCAAAAAATCAGTACCAAATTTTAAAATACAGAGCCATTTTTATGGATATGACGGCAGAGGTAGCAACCCCACCAAATTTGACTGTAACTACACCTACAACTTAGGATTGACAGCATTTTCCCTTATTGCAAATGGCGTTACAGGACAGATGGCAGTAATCAAAAATTTAGAGCATGATTCAGATAAATGGGAGCCTCTTGGAGTTCCGATTGCAAGGCTTATGCACCTTGAAGAGAGAAAAGGTAAACTTGCTCTTGTTATGGAGAAAAATGTTGTTGATACCAATTCCAACGCATTTCGCATCGCTAAGGCTATGAAGGATAAATGGCTTGCTGCTGAACATGGTGAAGATCATTATCGGCAACCCGGACCAGTGAGATTCCAAGGTAAAAGTGAAGAGGATAAACCATTGACGCTTGTTCTTAACTCTATCTGATATATTCTGGTAGTGTTCCAAAATTGTTTTTTAAAGATATTTCTTTACCAAATAACCAACCCAGCCAGTCAATAACAAAAAAAACGGAAACAAACCCACCTTCTGTCCGTTTCCGTTTAACTTACCCTTTATTAAATTTCTAAAACCACGTCCTATGGGCGTGGATAGGTCGATTCAAGCGATTTTTTATTTAGCCCACTTTAGTGAACTTTCTTATAGCTATAGCCGGCGATTTATTGCCGGCTATAGCTATAAAATTAACTTGTTATCAAAAATTTGTAAAATCATCGTCATCATCAAAAGGAATAACCTGATCAGATCTTACTTCCCCCTTTTTAGAGGATGCCATTGGTTTTGATTTCCCGCCACCAATATGCCCATGAGTTAAAGCACCGTATGTTGTATGACCAATTGTCCTCATTGATTTAGATTTAGGCTTATAGGAAGATACATTCTTCATTCTGCGATTACCAGCAGCCGCCATATTTCCCTCAACAAGTCCAACCAACTCATTTACAAAATCATTCATGGTTTCAGCTTGAGCATTCATCTCCTCAGATGCACTTGCAGACTCTTCTGCATTTGCAGCATTTTGCTGAATAACTTTGTCCATCTCAGAAACTGCAATATTTACCTGTTCAATGCCTGTTGATTGCTCTCTTGATGCTGCTGCTATCTCTCCTACAAGTTCTCCTACCTTCACTGAAGTTGTAGCAACTTGCGTAAATGCTTCGCTCGTCTTTTTCACAAGGCTTGATCCGTCTCTGACCTTAGTTACAGTGCCTTCGATAAGGTTTGCTGTATTTTTAGCAGCCTCAGCAGAACGCATGGCAAGATTTCTTACTTCTTCTGCAACAACTGCAAATCCAGCACCAGCTTCACCTGCCCTTGCAGCTTCAACAGCAGCATTTAATGCAAGAAGATTTGTCTGGAAAGCAATCTCATCAATTGTCTTGATAATTTTTGAAGTGTCATCACTTGCCTTAGAAATCTCCTCCATTGAGGTTGTCAGGTGATTCATGGACTGATTTGCCTTTGCAACCACTGTATTGGTCTCTTTCATCAAGAGATCAGCTTGGGCGGCATTTTCAGAGTTCTGTTTAGTCATAGAAGACATCTCTTCCAATGAAGATGAGGTCTCCTCAATTGATGCAGCCTGCTGTGATGAACCTTCTGCCAATGACTGACTTGCAGATGATACTTGACCAGACGCTGAGGCTACCTGCTGACTTCCAAGTGTCAACCCTTCAATCACCCGTCTGATTGGTCCGGTAATACTAACTGTAATATAGAATGCAAGGAAAACACCGACAACTAATGCAATCACAAGACCGATTATCATAATTGTTGATGAACGGTTAAGTGAATCCATAGCCCCTTTAGCAATACTTGTAGTCTGATCCATTCCTGCATCAGCAAGCTCTGCACATGCTTTGAGTAGCTCATTTCCAAAGGCTGTGCGTTTAACGCCTATATCTTGAAGTTTTGTCCAATCATCAAGCAACTTTAACATTACCTGCTGATATGCTTTGCCAGCCTGCTCCACAGCAGTTATCTGATCAAGATTCACCTGATTACGCGTGATTTCACGAAGTTGTTTTAGTTTTTCATCAATCTTAGCAAAATTCTTTTCGCCCTCCATCATTATCTTTGGATCGCGTTTAACCTGAGACAAGTTGGCTTTAATAATGATATCGTTTCCCAAATCAACTACATCATTTGTTAGACTAATCTTTAAGTTGCGTTCTATCATATCTTTGGTCAATTTTGCCTGCTGACCATCAAGGAAATCTTTGCAGTTGACTACATAAATTGAAGCATTTTTATCCATATCAGCTCTTGTCTGGGCAAGAATAGAAGCGTCAGCAGAAACACCTTTCTTAGATTCACGCAAAAATAATTTCATTGCATCTTGATATGCTGATGCACCATTTACAATATTATCCATGCGTTTATTATCATCTTCGCTTCTGATAATTTTTCTAAGTGATTCGATAATAGGCTTTACGCTATCAAGTTTATCAACAGCTTTTTGCATCAATTCAGGCTCATTATCGGCTTGTGCCTTAAAATTTGCAGCTCTAACATCAGAGCCAGTTTCAACAAGGGTAATTACAGACGCTATCTTTTCTTGCCTCTCTTTTAAATCTGATTTAAAAGCAACGTTCTGAGATTCAAGAAATCTGTAACCGTTCTCCATATAGACAGCAGCACTGCCTTCTAATGCTGTTCTGCCTGATTGCAAGGCGGTTATGAACTCTTTTGTAGAGTCCATAGCATCTTTGTATTGATCTCTTGCAGATTTAATAACAGCAAGGTGGTCATCTAATTTTTCAAGATGAATGGCACTCTTTGAAAGCTCATCTCCTTTAGCAATGGCAGTGTCTAAATTTTTTATCTCTGATTGAGCATCTTTATAAAAATTATCTCCTTCAGTAAAACCATAGCCTCTCATGGCATACATGAGCCTGCTTGCTGCATTGTCTATCTCTGAGGCAATATCAACTTCTGGAACATACTCATTTGCAAGTTTTGTGGCATCTACAGATACACCTCTCATATTGATAACTGCCATTCCTCCGAGCAGCATCGCAATAATGATTAAACTTCCAAAACCCAACCCTATTTTAGTTCCGAGTTTCATGTTGCTGAACATAATTTTTCTCCTTTAAATTTATAAATTAATCTAATGTTTTTGTATTTTAGTAAAATTTACCACATTAAGCTAACAGAATAATTATTAAAAACAGAATCACAACTTACCAAAGTAGCATTCTCTGTATTTGCCTGAGCTATAAGCAAACGGTCAAAAGGGTCTTTATGATAAGACGGCAATTTTTCTAAAGCCAGAATATGTTCCAATATTATAGGTAATATTTTTATCTTATTGATTTTATTCTGACTTCCTATAAGTTCTTCCAAAGGCAAACTCAGTTTCATTTTTCCTAACTGAGATTTGATTTGCATTTCCCACACACTTGCTACACTTATTATTAGAGTGTTTTCCTTATTTTGACAAGATGCCAGCACTTTTGAAGGTAGTTTCGATGGTTCACTATCCCACCAGATGAATGTGTGTGTATCCAGCAATAACTTCATGAGTGTTCCGTCCAAAATGATTCTGGTAAAGGCTCATCAAAGTCTTCGCTTGTCCATATTACGCCTTTATGTAGCCCAGCCTGACGAGATATTGAATTTGCCATAGGTGTGAGGCGAGCAAGGGGGATATTATTCTCTGTAAAAATAATTTCTGTCCCCTCAAGTGCTATTAATAGCAAATCATTTATATTGGTTTGTATATCTTTTATGTTAATCATCTTAGTTAGCATAAGTTCCTCCTAAAACTAATAGAAATATTCATAAAAAATTGATTTAGGAATTACCTTTACACTTTCAAAAATTTTTTTCAACCTCAAAAATTTTTTCAACCTCAAAAAATAGCGGTATTCAAGGTATAAACAGATATGGTTATGAACTATGGCTATTATCAAACTTGACATACAGAATAATTATTCCGCCAGCAAGGGCAACAACCGAGCTTGCTAAAAAGATATATCCCTGAAAGTTATCGTAAAATATGCCGCCCAGTAAAAAACCCGTCATAATGCCAGCACCGTAGGTTACAGCATTATTGACAGCCTGACCAAAAGTTGTTCCTTCTGGTGATAGTTTATCGATCGCAAGAATGCTTGCAATATGAAATGAAGCGTAGGTAAACGCATGGAGGAGTTGGGAGATGAGAATCATCGGAGCTATTGTCGCAGTAAAAAGAAGAAGCCACCTTAAACAGGCAGCCACAAAAGAAATAATAAGGACTGTTTTAAGACTAAATTTTGAAAATATCTTGTTGGAATAAACCATCACAGCAATTTCAGCAATTGACGCAACTGCCCAAGCAAATCCAATAAAGTTTGTGCTAAACCCAAGAGACTCTAAATAGATTGAAAAAAATCCATAATATGCACCATGACTTACTAACATCAAAAAAGCAGCAAATAGAAAAAGAGATGTTTTAAAAGAGAAAAATGCTTTGAAATCTGACCATGACTGTCTAATTGCTGGTGAATAAGTTTTATCTGATTTTACAGATAGTTTAAGGGAGAGAAAAGATTGCACCACCATACCAGCGAAAATCAGAGGAATAATAATGGTTGTTGAATAGATAGAGAGAATCTTTCCCATAATAAGAGATACGATAATGAAAGAGATAGTTCCCCAAACCCTTGATTTTCCATATTTTTTCTTATCCTTTCCAAGAATCTCCATAGCAAAGGCTTCAAGAAAGGCAATAAGTGGGGCATAAAAAACAGAGTAAATTGATAGAATAAGTAGTATTGGGAGAAATTTGTCTGTGAAGAAAAGAAGGGACCATAAAGCTGAAGCCATAACTGTGCAGATAACAAATATGGGTTTGCGGGCATTGAATCTGTCTGCTGCCATTGCCCAAAGAATAGGAAAGATCATAACTGCTGCGGTCTGAATTGAAGAGAGAATACCTATCTGAAACCCTGAAAAACCAAGATGGTGACAAAATAGATTAAAAAAGGGCAGCACAATACCCCGAACAGCAAAATAGACAAAGTATTGAGTGCCCAGAAGGAATTTCATAATGTAAAATGCCTTTTTGAAGATTTGACAACTTTTGAAAAGTTGTCAAATCTATGCGGACAATATATACTAATAACGTGCAAAATCAGAAACTACTCATTATACAAAGCCCCAAGCTCCATACCAAGCTCAAACGCATTTTGGTTCAACTCTATAAAATCTTTTGGAACAGTTGCCTTAATAACTTTCATAAGAGAGGTCGGCCTAACAAATTCAGTAATGCCAAGCAATGCTCCTAACATACAGATATTAAAAACAATTGGCTTTTTTATCTTCTCCATAACCATATCATACATCGGCACCTCAATCTGTCTTGCATCAACTTTTTTGGTAGTCTTAACAAATCGAGAGTCTGTAAGGACAAGACCACCGGGTCTGATAGTTGAGGAGTAGTTTATATAAGCCTCCTGAGTTAAACAGACCAAAATATTTGCCTGATTAACTTCAGGATAATAGATTGGCTGATTAGATATTATAACATCACTTCTTGTTGAGCCACCTCTTGCAGCAGCACCATAGCTTTGGGTTTGGGTTGCATTCATTCCTTCATGGATTACCGCAGCTTCAGCTAAAATTATTCCAGCCGTGATAACACCTTGACCACCTGACCCTGAAAAAACAAATCTGGTTCGCTTCATTATTTATACTCCTTCATGGCTTTAGTTCTCTTTTTCATGGCGTTATTTAGCTCCTTTATTGCGTTACACAACTCTGCTGTATAAGAGGATTGACTAAAGGCTCTTCAGGTTTACCACTCTGACTTGCCTTCATAGCTCTCTGAACTATTTTATCATACTCTTCGCAATATTCAGGTGCATCAATATCAACAAAAATACCCCTTGGAATGAGCGTAGGGTCATTTTCTAAAGCCTTTGAACCAAGTTTTGCTGTTGTGTTCTTTTGAACCTCAAGCATCTGGGCTGCATCACCCTCTTTATTTTTACGTCCATAATGGGTAGGACACTGCGAAAGAATCTCAACCACAGAAAAACCTTTGTGTTGAATCGCTTTTTTTAAAATATCAATGCACTCTAACACATGATATGCAGTGCTTCTTGCCACAAATGAAGCTCCAGCCGCAATGGAAAGATCAACAACATCAAACTGATTATCAATAGTTGTGTATGGGGCAGTAGTTGCTTTTTTTCCAGGTCCTGAAAGTGGGGAATATTGACCACCTGTCATACCATAAATTCGGTTATTCATAACAATTGCCGTAATATCAATGTTTCGTCTTGCTGCATGGATAAAGTGGTTTCCACCAATAGCTAAAGCATCGCCATCGCCCATTGGCACAATAAGTCTTAGCTCTGGTTTGCTAAGTTTAACACCTGTTGCAAATGCTAAGGCTCTTCCATGAAGTGTGTGCAGAGAGTGGAAATCAACATATCCTGAAATACGGGCAGAACAGCCGATACCAGAGGTCATTACAATGCCGTTCTTATCAAGTCCTAACTCATCAACTGCTCTTAAAAGAGAGTTAAGAATAATGCCGTGTCCACAGCCTGGACACCACATTTGAGGGAAATAACGTTGTCTTATGTAATCTTTTATTGCCATTTTTATACCCCTCTTCCCTGAATAATTCTAAGGAGTGTTTTTATGTTAGTTGGATTAATGAGCTTATTATCAATACGGTTAGCAAGAAAAACCTTAGATGGATTGTCAACACACGCCTTAACCTCTCTCATAACCTGTCCCATATTCATCTCAACCACAATCACAGCCTTTGCATTTGCACATTTTTCTCTAACCATTACCTCTGGAAAGGGCCATATTGACTGAAGTTCCAACACACCTACCTTTTCTCCACGTTCACGCCTATTTTTTGCCATGTGAATGGCAGATCTGGCAGACGAGCCATAAGAGATAAGTATATAGTCAGCTCCTTCAAGATAATGTTCCTTATATCTTGTGATTGTATGAACATTATTCTCAATTTTATCAACAAGATGGTGAAGAAGTTCACGAACAACCTGAGGATTATTTGATGGAAACCCCCACATGTCATGGAATAGACCAGTTACATTATAACGGTGTTCAGCACCAAAGTCTGACATTGGAAGACGTCCATCTTCTCTTGGCAGATATGGGTGATAGTCAACACCCTTACGAACAGATGTTCTTAGTCTGTCAACAATTGGAAGTTCTCCTTTTTCAGGGATAATAAGTTTCTCTCTCATGTGTCCAACAACCTCATCAAACAGAAGAATAACAGGAGTTCTGTATGTTTCTGCAAGGTTGAAAGCATCTACGGTTACTTCAAAGACATCTTGGTGGTTTGAAGCTGTAAGTGCTATGATTGCATGATCTCCGTGAGTTCCCCAGCGTGCTTGGTTAATATCTCCCTGACTTACATGGGTAGGATTTCCAGTTGATGGTCCACCTCTTTGGACATTGACAATAACGCAAGGTATCTCTGCCATGCAGGCATAACCAAGTGCCTCCTGTTTTAAAGAAAAGCCAGGACCGCTCGTGGCAGTCATAACTTTGTGTCCTGTTAAAGAAGCACCAATAATTGCACACATAGAGGCAATTTCGTCCTCCATCTGTATAAATTTTCCACCTTTTTCTGGCAATTTTTTAGATAAAAGCTCTGCAATTTCAGTAGATGGGGTTATTGGGTAACCAGCGAAAAAATCAACGCCTGCATATAACGCACCCTCAACACATGCCTCATTTCCTTGAATAAATTTGATATTATTGGCTTTTATACCGTTATTTATATTATTGGGCTTTATACCATTATTATCATTTACACTATTACTATTGATATTATCGGTCATTTTCAATCACCTGCCTGCTGTGTTTATTGATTCTTTGCTCACGGTAGTTGAAGCTTCACTCGTTTTTGTTGCATCTTCATTTGTGGTAATTGAATCTTTACCAGCATCATCTTGATCTGGTTGTTCTGTTACAACCTCAATCGCAAGATCAGGGCACCTAAGTTCACAAAGTTTGCAACAGATGCAATCTTCGGGTCTTACTGCAACAACCTTTTCCTGTGAATCTATCTCAAGAACCTTTTTAGGGCAAAAATGGACGCAGATTCCACAACCTTTGCACCAATCTCGATTGATTAGATGTTCTTTAAGTTTAAGCCTTGCCATAAACTCCTCTATTTTTATTATCTGTAAATACTTATTTCTTTCCCATTTTTCTATTTATTTCAATAGCATACCCGTTTTTTTAATAATTAAAATGAATTTCGTTCATTAAATATAATATCATCTAACTATTATGCCGGCATGAATAGTTGATTATTAAATTCAAGTCAAGCAATAGATAGATAAAAAAACTCAAAATTTAACGGGTATTAGCAGTGGTTTTTTCCCTATATTGATTAATGTCTCCTAACGGAATAAGATAACCATGTTTAAGGTAAATATCTCTGATTTTAAGTAAATCCCGAGTTAAATCATCACTTGGCGTTATATATCCTACCCATTTTGTCTCTCTTTTTTTGTTATCAAGATACCAGCACACTATCGGGACATTTGCACCTTTGGCAATATTCCAAAAACCCGTTTTAATTTTTGATGTTTTTTTGCGTGTCCCCTCAGGCACAATTGCAATACTAAACTCGTTGCGTTTTTCAAACTCCTTTATAACATTCCCAACAAATCCACTTGCCTTATCTCTTACAACAGGAATCCCACCAAGAGCATTTAGAAGCAAAGACATGGGATAAAAAAACCAGTCAGATTTAATAAGCACTTTAGTATCTACTTTTATCACCTTAATGTAGGTAAAAGCTCTTACAGTATCCATATTAGAGGTGTGTGGAAAACCAATTACAACCTCTTTATCAACCCAATAATCAGGAAGCTCCTCATAAGTCCACCCTGTAATTCTGTAGATAAGTTTTCCTACTTTACTTAAAAATGACTTCATGCCAATCTCTCCAATACGTTGTTTATTTTGCCCTTTACTGGGCTTGTTTTTTTATTAAAATATAAAAACATTAGTAAATTTAGCAATATACGTCAATCTTCATTATGCAAAATTAGAACTGCTGGATACACCTTATTTACATTCCCCAAACAATCACCTTTTTTTGCCTTTGCCCAGATGTTTTTATCTCTTCAATATCTACTTTGTCACTTTGCATGAGTTCCTCTTTTCTAAAAATCTTATCTTCCCAAGATTTACCCTCTGTTCTGTCAAATATCACAAGATGCCCCTCATCTGTTCCGCATCTATCCATATACTCAAGAGTTTGTTTAACTCCATCTTTTATGGTCTTATCTAACGATTTGTGGAGAAGTTTTAACTCTATTACGATTTTTTGAACACGATCTTTTAAAACAGTCAAAGAATTACTATCTGAAACACTAAAAACGTTATTATCTGCAACACCAAAAGAAGCATTGTCTGGTTTTTTGTTGCATCGCCAAATCACGAGCAAATCTGTCCGCATTCTCCCAAGACCATATTCCCGCTCAATCTGCCCGCCTGAATTTATAACTCTTTGCAAAAATGCCTGCATCAAAAGCTGTGGTCCAGCTTCCTTGTAATCAAACCTTTCAACCCAATGCTCAGAATGTTCACGAAAAAACTCCTGAAACGCCGATATTAACTTTTCCATGTCAAGTGTGCTATCTGGTTTTACATACCATACACTCTGTTGAGAAATGGAATCTTGAGTTGTGGAGGTGAGCATTCGTGGGATTATCTCCATATATATTGGATTACTAACTTCAATTGAAGGTTTTCGCCTTATAAGTCCAAGGTCGGTTAAATATTGAACATCATCTTCTGGAATTGATGATGTAATCATCTTGCCCGTTATAATCGGCTCAATAACCCTTCTTACCCTCTCTTCTCTTAACTTATCCGCCAACTGGTCAAGATGGGTTTCTCTCCGCAAAATCAAATTCTCTTTCGCATTTTTTACCATCTCCAAAGTTATGGTTATAGCTCTATCACGATTCTCTTTTGTTCTAAAACAGGTCTCATAAGCTAAGGCATTCACAAGCCACGGCTGCCCATGTGTAAGCCTCCATATTTCTTCAACTGCATCTTGCGTAAATATTTGACCAGTATCTGCTGTATGCTGGCGTAAAAGCTCTTGAACCTCCTCAAATACAAAATCGCCCACACGCAAAGATTCAGCTTTGATATTAAATGCACTTCCGCCTGTTATTATCTCTTTTTCCCGTGATGAATGAATCCTGTAATCTCGAATATCACGAACTCCACAAAGAACTATTGATTGCGGAAACGCATCTGGTCTTTTATCGTAACCACTTCTTATCTGTCGTAAAACTGAAATTAACGTATCGCCAATTAATGAGTCAATCTCATCAATCAAAAGAACCAAAGGCTTTTCAAGATGCTCTGACCATTTGGTCAAACATTGATTTAAGGCTGTGCCATAACCACCTTTTATAAATATATTTCCTAAAGCATCTGCTGGGAAAGGGTCTTTGAGAAAATATTTAGCACGTCCTGCAAGTTCGTTTAAAATATCATACATTGCTTGTTCTACATTCTCTCTTGCCCCTTGTGCTGCCTCAATATTGGCATATAAACAGGCATATTTTCCCTCTTTGTTGAGATGGTGCATAAGTGCAAGCATACAGGAGGTTTTACCAGTTTGGCGAGGGGCATGGAGGACAAAATATTTTCTCTGCTCAATCAGCATCATAATATCGTCAATATTTATGCGGGATAATGGGTCAATGCAGTAATGGTCTTTGGCATTTGTTGGTCCTGCTGTGTTGAAAAATCTCATGGTTGTTTGCCCTCGTTAGTTTTTTGAAGCGATTATCAGAACTTACTGTTAATCAGTTTTTATCTGGTTTTTTGTTTTTATATGCTGTATTTACAGCACTAATGTAATGACAGACATCTCTTTTTGCAAGAACATTAAGAAAAAACAGGAAAATGACCCCATAAAATAGAGGGTCATTCAAAATAAATATCACTTTATTTCTATTAAAGCAGATCAAAATGTAAATTTAACAAGTAGAACTATTTAAAAAAATATATAATAACCATGACAGATATTATTCTCATTCAGCCTCCAATTGAAGATTTCTATTTTACATATAAAAGAACAATTCCCTACGGTCTTGCATCAATTGCCTCATCTCTTCTGCAACACAATTTTTCTGTTGAAATTGTAGATTGCCTTGCTGTCACAAAATCAAAAATAATCTCAATTCCAAGTCAGATGGATTATCTTCTAAACTATTACGGCAAAGAAGATACTTCTATATTTTCACTTTTCCATGATTTTAGACATTATGGCTACAGCTATGAATATGCGGCTAAGATAGTGAGGGATAAAAAGCCATTTCTTGTCGGTATATCATCTCTTTTTACACCTTATTGCAACTATGCAGAAAAGACTGCACAAGCTGTAAAAGAGTTCTATCCCAATTGCAAAATTGTAATGGGAGGACATCACCCCACAGTTTTGCCACACGAAGTTATGAAATGTTCCGCTGTTGATTTTGTTCTTCGTGGTGAAGGTGAAATCTCTATGCCAATGTTAGCAAACATTATAAAAAATGGGGATAATCTAAAAGAGATTCAAGGTATTGTTTTTAGAGAAAAAGATGAAAAGCTTTATATTTCAGAGCCATCATGGATTGAAGACTTTTCTATCTTGCCGCCTCCTGCAATGGAGCTTGTGAATCACAATTTTTATAGCAGAAGCAAAATTCATGGTAATAAAATATCGGATAACGTCAAAAAATCAGATAATAGCAACATATCAAAAGCTATAATTAAACGCGGTAGTACAGTAGTTGTTGCAAATAGAGGTTGTCCAATGCCATGCACTTATTGCTCTGTTGGTGCATCTTCCTCTCATGGTCGATTTAGACAGAGAACGGTTAAGAGTGTTATCAATGAGTTAGAGGCTCAAATTACAAAATACAATATTGGATTTATAGATTTTGAAGATGAAAATCTAACCTTAAACCGTAAATGGTTTCTTGAGTTGATGGATGAAATAGTAAGACTCTACGGCAAAAGAGAGATAGAACTTAGGGCAATGAACGGTCTATTTCCCCCTTCACTTGATGAGGAGGTTATCATTGCTATGAAAAGAGCGGGGTTTAAAACTTTGAATCTATCTTTAGGCTCAACTTCACAAGAACAGCTAAAGAGGTTCAAACGACCTGACGTTAGAGCCTCTTTTGAAAATGTGTTGTCAATTGCAGAGCATTATGGTCTTGAAACAGTCTCATATTTAATTGCTGGTTCGCCTTACCAAAATCCAGAAGAATCTTTAAATGATCTTCTATTTTTAGCACAAAAAAAGACTCTTATTGGACTCTCAATATTCTATCCTGCCCCGGGAAGTGTGGATTACGAAGAGTGTTTTAAAACAGGGATTCTTCCTGATGATTTTTTGCTTATGCGTTCTTCAGCTCTACCTATTGACAACACCACAAGTCGTATTCAATCTGTTACTCTTTTGCGTATTGCAAGAGTTATTAATTTTATGAAATCTCTTGTAAATGATAATAGGTCAATTCCAACACCTGAACCATATAAAGATAGTAATATTATAAATACCGCAGCAAGTTTAAGTCAGAGGAAAGAATCAGGAGTTACTCTTCTTAAATGGTTTCTGCATGATGGGGTTTTGAGGGGAATTAACAAAGCTGGCAAAGTTTTTGAACACTTTGTAGATTTTGAACTTTGCACGAGGTTTGTCAAAGATGTTCAAAATTTGTTAATTAAATAGACATAAAAAGCTCAGTTTATTTCATATTAAGAACATAAGTAGAGACGCACGGCCGTGCGTCTCTACAATTTAAGATTGGGTTGAAATTCCTGAGCAATAAAATATAACATGAGAAAAAAGAGTTGCGACAAGGATAAAATGGAGATTACAATCAAAACTGATAGCGGAGATGCCACAAGTGAAGTTGGTAGAAAACTTGGCTCTCTGATTTCAAGCAACATAAACCACAACAAAACAGCTTTAAATAAAATAGCAATTGCTCTTTATGGTGGGCTGGGGGCTGGCAAAACTACATTTGTTCAAGGATTTGCAAGGGGGTTAGGTGTGCCTGAAAACTATTACATAACAAGCCCAACCTATAACATCATAAATGAGTATCCTGCAACAATACCTTCTAATATAAATAACGATAGTATAATTAACAAAAATATAGGTAACCAAAACATAGATACCTCAAAAAAACAGGGCAAATATTTAGATACTCTGACTTTATATCATCTTGATCTCTATAGAATTGGCTCGCCAGATGAGCTTGAATATATTGGTTTTGATGATGTTGTAGCCTCTGATAAGAGTGTTATAATAATTGAATGGGCAGATATTATTGATTCACAACATAAAAACATTATAAAATTTGATATTAAGATACGCATAGAGATAGACCACCATTTTAACAGAGTTATATCTTTCATTCCTTATGGACTTGATTCATTAAATCTGTTAAATCAATTCGCTGTTTGATTTAGAGTAAGAACCCTTATTCCATTGACCAAATTAGATGGCATCAGGGTTTGCGGGTTTTATTTTAAAAAAAGGAGTAACATAAATGGCATTGAAAGTGCAAAAATTCGGAGGTACTTCGGTTGCCGATATTGAACGGATTAGAAAAGTTGCGGATCGGGTTATAAAAAACCATGATCAAGGGGATAAAGTTGTTGTTGTCCTCTCCGCTATGGCAGGTGTTACAGACAGATTAATTGCATTGGCAGAATCGGCAGCCAGAGTTCCAGACACAAGAGAGCTTGATGTTCTTCTTGCGACAGGTGAACAAACTACAGCAGCACTTCTTGCAATGATTTTAAAGGATAGAGGCTATCTTTCTACCTCACTTCTTGGTTTTCAAGCAGGGATAATCACTGACCAAAGTGCTGGTAAAGCAAGAATAGTTGATATTGAGGCAGATAGGATTTTACACTTGCTTGATCAGGGGCATATTGTAGTTGTAGCAGGATTTCAAGGTAGAGACATTAATGGAAACATCACGACACTTGGACGAGGTGGCTCAGATACATCGGCAGTTGCTATTGCATCGGCAGTTAAGGCAGATGTCTGTGAAATATTTACAGATGTTGATGGTGTCTATACAACGGATCCAAGAATATGCTCAAAAGCTCGAAAGATTAATAAAATTTCATACGAAGAGATGCTTGAGATGGCAATACTTGGTGCAAAAGTATTACAGATTCGCTCTGTTGAATTTGCTAAAAAGTATAATGTACCCGTGCATGTCAGGTCATCATTTAATGAGGAGGAAGGGACAATGGTTGTGAATGAAAGTGCTGATATGGAAAGCGTTGTGGTTTCTGGAGTTACCTGTGATAAAAACGAAACAAGAATCACCCTAAAAAAAGTGCCTGATCAACCCGGTGTATCAGCAAAGATTTTTGGTGCCCTTGCTGATGCCAATATTATGGTTGATATGATTATACAAAACACCCGCTCTGGTGGAGAGACTGATGTAACTTTTACTGTAACTAAAACAGATTTTAGAAAAGCGTGTGAAATATCTCAAGAGGTTGCAAAATCAATTGGAGCAACAGAAGTTCTAACTGCTGAAGATATTGCCAAAGTTTCAGTTATTGGACTTGGTATGAAGAGTAACTCTGGAGTTGCAGCTACTATGTTTAAGGCGTTGGCTTCTGAAAATATAAATATAATACTTATTAGCACCTCTGAAATAAGAATATCATGCGTAGTTGAAGAAAAATATGCTGAACTTGCTGTAAGAGTTCTGCATAAAGCATTTGGGCTTGATTCAGAACGTAAATAGCAAAGAAATATGGCATATTTGAATTATCATTCCCTACAGTTATTGATTTAAAGCTCTCAGGTTAATACCCCGTCTTTGCAGCGAAGAGCTTCATGTATTGAAATTTATGAACAAGAACAAATAGAATATGGAGAATAAGAAGTGGCTGACATTAAAAAAGTGGTTCTTGCCTATTCAGGCGGATTAGATACTTCTGTAATATTGAAGTGGCTGATTGAGACCTATAAATGTGAAGTTGTAACCTTAACTGCTGATCTTGGGCAGGAAGAGGAGCTTTATGGACTTGAGGCAAAAGCTCTTAAGACAGGGGCTGTAAAGGCTTATGTTGAAGATTTAAGGGAAGAATTTGTAAGAGATTTTGTATTTCCAGCGTTCAGGGCAAATGCAATATATGAGGGTCAATATCTTCTTGGTACATCTATCGCAAGACCTCTTATTGCCAAACGCCAGATTGAGATTGCACAAATAGAAGGGGCAGATGCTGTAAGTCATGGGGCAACGGGTAAGGGAAACGATCAGGTAAGGTTTGAACTAACCTACTTTGCTTTAAAGCCAAACATCAGAATTGTTGCCCCGTGGAGAGAGTGGAATCTTACATCAAGAACAAAACTTATGGAATTTGCAGCAGCTCACGGCATTCCAGTTCCACAGACAAAGGCAAAACCTTACAGCACTGATAGAAATATGCTCCACATAAGCTATGAGGGTGGAGTGCTTGAAAATCCTTGGTCTCCAGCAACTGACGATATGTACACCATGTCAATCAGACCAGAAGATGCACCTGATAAACCAGAGATAGTTGATATAACATTTAGTCAGGGCAATCCTGTTGCAATAAATGGAGAGAAGATGTCTCCTGCCACGCTTTTGAAGCACCTTAATACTCTTGGTGGCAGAAACGGTATTGGCAGAATTGATCTTGTAGAAAACAGATTTGTTGGCATGAAATCAAGAGGAGTCTATGAAACTCCGGGCGGCACTATTTTAAGACTTGCCCATCTGAGCATTGAGTCAATAACCCTTGATAGAGAGGTTGCCCATTTGCGGGATTCGCTAATTCCAAAATATGCTGAACTTATTTACAACGGCTTTTGGTTCTCACCTGAAATGGAGCTTCTCCAGAAAATGGTTGATGAGACTCAAGTTAATGTCTCAGGTCGTGTGCGTCTTAAGCTCTATAAAGGTGGCTGTTACGTGCTTGGCAGAGAGTCTGATAATAGCCTTTATGATGAATCCTTTGCAACATTTGAAGATGATAATGTTTACAGACAAAAAGATGCTGAAGGTTTTATAAGGCTTAACGCTCTTAGGTTAAGAATCAGGAATATTGCAAAAAATAGGAACTTTTAAAGATTGGAAATCTCATAATGGCACAAAAACCTTGGGACGGCAGATTTTCCCAAACTACAGATAAAATGGTTGAAAAGTTCACATCTTCAATTGATGTTGATAAAGCTCTTTATGCCTGCGATATTGAGGGCAGTATTGCCCATTTAAAGATGATGGCCAACCAGTCAATCATCACACAAGATGAGGCTGCTGCTTTATTAAATGGTCTTGAAAAAGTGCGGAACAAAATTGAGAATGGAGAGTTTCAATATTCAGATACACTTGAAGATATACACATGCACATTGAGAGTTCATTGGGTGAAATAGTTGGAACTGTTGGAAAAAAACTTCACACAGGAAGAAGCAGAAATGATCAAGTGGCTTTAGATGTAAGAATCTATCTTAAGAAAGAGACTCAAGCTATTATGGATTCTCTTCTTGCCTTGCAAAAGGTTATTGTTGCAACTGCCAAGAAATATATTGATGTTGTGATGCCGGGATATACCCATCTTCAACGGGCACAGCCTGTTCTTTTTTCTCACCATCTTATGGCATATTATGAGATGTTTAAGCGTGATTACGAACGCTTTGAAGATTGCTTAAAACGCATTGATGTTATGCCACTTGGTTCTGCTGCCCTTGCTGGCACAACCTATCCTCTTAATCGGGAACTAACAAGAGAGCTGCTTAAATTTGCAAAGGTATCTGATAACAGCATGGATTCTGTATCTGACAGAGACTTTGTTATGGAGTTTATCTCTCATGCCACAATCTGCATGATCCATTTTTCTCGTTTTTCAGAAGAGTTAATTCTCTGGTCGTCCTCAGAATTTGCATTCATAACCATCTCTGACGGCTTTACAACTGGTTCAAGCATTATGCCTCAAAAGAAAAATCCTGATGTTGCAGAGCTTGTTCGAGGTAAAACTGGCAGGGTTGTTGGAAATCTTATGGCAATTTTAACAATTATGAAATCATTACCACTTGCCTACAACAGAGATATGCAAGAGGACAAAGAGCCACTTTTTGATACTGTAAATACTCTCAAAGCGTGCATTGACATCTATACTGCGATGATTCCAAATATTAAAATTAATAGGGATACAATGCTTGACGCTGCTCAAAAAGGGTATCTCAATGCAACTGATCTTGCTGATTATCTTGTTGTAAAAGGTATGCCATTTCGCGAAGCTCATTCAGTATCTGGCAAACTTGTTGCGTTTGCTATCACTAAATCTAAAGAATTGCATGAACTAAAACTTGAGGAACTAAAAATATTCTCTGATCTTATTGATGAGGATGTTTTTGACTTTTTATCTATTGAAAAGATGCTCTCACGCCGCGTTACACACGGAAGCACAAGTTATGAGAATGTGAGAAAAGCTCTTGAAAAAGCCTCCCATCTTTTAAAGATTTGACAACTTTGAAAAAGTTGTCAAATCTATCAAGGCATAAAATGAAATATAATATTTTAATCATATTGATTTTATCTCTATTTATGTTGTCATTAATTGGGTTAGGTTGCGGCAAAAAAGGCGATCCTCTTCCACCATTGAGAAGTGTTGTTGACGCCCCATTAGTAAAAGTTCTTGAACCGTGTATTGTATATGCCAATAGAGTAAACAGATGAAAAAAAAACACCCTGTATTTATATCTATTGGCTCAAACATGGGTGATAAATACGCCAACTGCATTATGGGAATAGAGCATATCAAAAAACTTAACGAGACAGAAGTTCTTGAGATTGCCAATTTTTATAAGACCGAGCCAGTTGACTACAAAGATCAAGATTGGTTCATAAACAGTGTGTTAAAAATTAAGACAACTCTTGAGCCTGAAATATTAATGGCAAACCTTAAAAATATTGAGCAACAGCTTGGCCAATACGAAAAAAAAGTTAGATTTGGTCCAAGAATACTTGATCTTGATATTATTTTTTATGGGGATATGGT
Source organism: Desulfamplus sp. (assembly GCA_015231615.1). Taxonomy (GTDB): domain Bacteria; phylum Desulfobacterota; class Desulfobacteria; order Desulfobacterales; family Desulfobacteraceae; genus Desulfamplus. The sequence continues at coordinate 28,650 of JADGBE010000009.1, forward strand.
CATAAATAGAGATAATCTTACAATTCCACACCCAAGAATGGATAAAAGATGCTTTGTATTAAAACCTCTTTGTGATATAGCACCTCAAATAATCCATCCTATTTTGGGTTATAGTGCAAAAGAGCTTTTAAAAGAGGTTGAACACGATCAAGAACAAAAAATAAGCAGGTTTGACTGCAATTAGTGGAGGAAATTTTGAAATTTTTTATAGATACAGCAAACATTGATGAGATTAAAGACGCTAACAGTATGGGTATGGTTGATGGTGTAACAACCAATCCATCGCTTATTGCTAAAGAAAAAGGCGAGTTCAAAGAGATAATTAAAGAGATATGCTCAATTGTTGATGGACCAGTAAGTGCTGAAGTGATAAGCCTTGATTACAACGGCATGGTTACAGAAGCCCGCGATCTTGCTAAAATTGCTGATAATATTGTTGTAAAGATTCCTATGACAATTGAGGGGTTAAAAGCTGTTAGAACTCTATCTGACGAGGGTATAAATACTAACGTAACCTTAGTATTTTCAGCACTTCAAGCTCTTATGGCTGCAAAGGCTGGGGCAACTTACGCAAGTCCTTTTGTTGGCAGACTTGATGATCTTTCTGAAGATGGTATGCGTCTTATTGGTGAGATTGTGGATATATACTCAAATTATGGATATACAACTGAGATTATTGTGGCAAGCGTTAGAAACCCACTGCATGTTCTAAATTCTGCTCTTATTGGTGCAGATATTGCTACAATACCTTACAAAGTTCTAAACTCTCTTGCTTCTCACCACATGACAGATAAAGGCATTGCGGCATTTATGGCTGATTGGAACAAAAAACATAAATAATTTGTTAGAGAGTTTTACTATCTATAAATTGGATTTATTTATTTACTTAGAGACGAGCTATAGTAGGCAATATAGGGTTGAAAGATTTTTAGGCAATTATATATAGAGGCGATATTGAGGATATTATGACAATTTTGCAGAATAAACTTAACGTAGCTGTTATGATGCTTCAAAAAAGTGCTGGGACAATCAAAAAAGTTTTGCTAAATCCGAACTTTATGACCCTGTCAAGAATTGCGTCAGTGCCTTTGCTTGTAGTTCTTATGATGTATCCCGGAAAACTTACGCTTTTATTGTCAGCAATAGTCTTTTCGATAGCATCTATTACAGACTACTTTGATGGTTACTTTGCAAGAAAATATGGGCTTGTCTCTAATCTTGGTAAAATACTTGATCCACTTGCAGATAAGCTGCTTGTCTCATCTGCATTTATCATGCTGGTTTCTCTTAACTTTGTTCCGGCGTGGATAGCTTGTGCAATTATTGGAAGAGAGCTTGCAGTTACAGGGTTAAGATGTGTTATTATTGAGTATGGTCAGGACGTTTCAGCATCATGGCTTGGCAAATACAAAACAGGTTTTCAAATCGCCTCTATTATTCCTCTTCTAATTCACTATCCATATTTTGGTATTCATTTTGACTCAATTGGATATGTTCTTGTGTATGGTGCCCTTCTCTTTACAATTTGGTCAGGTGTAGATTATTTTATAAAATTTAAAAAACTTATATCTTGGTAGATCACTTTTCAACAATCTGGCTCTTTTCTTCAATGATTTCACTCTTTTCAATAAATAATGCTAACTCCTGCATATTTCTTGATATAGCAGTCATTGATTTTTCAACACTTTGGCAAAAAGGATCGCTATCTCCAAGAGTCTGCCTTGATTTTTCAAGAAGAGCTTTACCAGCTTCCCAATGCAGGCAAAGCTCTTTAAATAGCTCTTTTCTCTGTTCATGCCTCTTTTTTTCCGCAAGAATAATCGCATCAAGTTTTTTAATTGAATACTCTACAAGGGCATCTCGTGGGGTGTCGTGAGCTTTTGCTATCAACTCCAAAATATCTAAAGTTTTTCGGCTCAATACAAAAGTTTTTTGGACTCTATTGATCTGGTTAAACTGCCTAACTCTTATATGTTCTGCTATATCATTCAACGATTTAACATCATCTATAAGGTGATCAAAAAGCGATTTTTGTTTAATACCAAGGTGAATAGCAACAAGGCTTAATGAGTCAATAGCTTTTGAAGAGAGCTTAAATGTTGCTCTTACTGACTGCTTACCTCTTAAATCAACCTCAATTGATGTTCCTTTAAATATTGTATTTGTCTCTGAGTTGTCATTATTCTCTTCTGTATCTGTCATTGTGAACCTCTATATTTGCCTATGACTTGGCTAATCAGGCCAATCTAAACAGTGGATTATAATTTTATGTTAGCTTACCCGTTCTCCACGTTTAAATACCTCAGTTACTGGTGAAACTCCAGCATGATACGCTAAAATTGCTGGAGACTTGCCATCCATCAAAAGAAAATCAGCTTGTTTACCAATATCCAAACTACCAACCCTATCTGCCATTCCAATTGCGTATGCACTATTTAAAGTTGCGGCAACCAATGCCTCTGCTGGTGTCATTCCCATATTTAAAACTGCAAGACCAATTACAAAAGGCATTGATTCACAATAACTTGACCCTGGATTACAGTCAGTTGCAAGGGCAACAGGAAGATTTTTCTCAATCATAACTCTTGCTCTTGCATAAGGTTTACGCAAACTATATGCAGTTGCAGGCAAAAGTGTTGCTACAACTCCAGATTTTGCCATTTTTTCTATATTTACATCACTTGCCGCTAAAAGATGGTCAGCAGATGAGGCACAAAGCTCTGCTGCAAGACCAGCACCACCAAGATCATGGACTTCATCAGCATGTATTTTTATCTTCAGTCCATGACTGATAGCAGCTTCAAGAACCTTTCTACCTTGTTCTATTGAAAAAACTCCATTTTCACAGAAAATATCACAATAAGATGCTATTCCCTGAGCTTTTACTGCGGGTAACATCTCTTCAATTACAAGAGAGATATATGCGTCTGGATTTTCTCTATAAGCAGTTGGAATGGCATGGGCACCAAGAAAAGTTGCAACAATATCAAGAGGTGTTGTTTTATGAACAAGGTCAATTGTCTGAAGCATTTTAAGTTCATTTTGTGTATCAAGTCCATAGCCACTTTTGATCTCAAGTGTTGTAGTTCCTAACTTCATAGCAGAAAGAGCATGCTTTAGAGTGTTGATATAAAGATCATCTTCTGATGCTTTTAAAACTTCTCTTACTGATGAGAGAATGCCACCGCCTTGTTTTAATATCTCAAGATATGGAGAACCATTAAGCCTCATCTCAAATTCTGACTCTCTGAGTTTTGCAAAGCAAATATGAGTATGTGGGTCAACAAATCCCGGAATCAGACATTTACCTTGACAGTCAATAGTTCTATCTATTTTATTTAGATTCTCCCTGTTGTTGACTTTAGAAACATCTTCAATGTTGTTAGTCTCTCCATTTTCATTAGCTTCGTTTTCGTTATTATCATTTTCATTATCTTCATTTTCAAGATTATCAATATTGCAAATATCATTAATCCCTTTTATGTCATCAATATTTCCAATATCAACGATGATTCCGTTTTTCACAAGAATTGCCCCATTCTCAAAATGGTTAAGAACTCCTTGATATTCTCCAGAACACGCCTTGCCTTTATCTATTGGGGTGTAAATATTTGCATTTTTAAATAAGATTGTGGTCATTATCCCATCTCCTAAAAAATATCTTCAATAGCCTTATCAATCAACTTATCATCTGGCAGAAACGGAACAGTAACCTGATCCCCGTTGCCGTTTTCCATGTTATAGTTGATCGCTACCTCCATTGCATTTTGATTTCTTGCCCAATTTCGGCGTGCAACCCCGCCCATAACGTCCCATGACATAGCAGAGCGAATAATATTATCAACTCTATCGCTTCCATCAAGAACTAAACCAAATCCGCCGTTAATCGCCTTTCCAATTCCAGTACCGCCTCCATTATGAAGAGCAACAAGCGACATTCCCCGTGCAGCATTTCCAGCAAAACAGTGGGTTGCCATGTCAGCACAGACATTACTACCATCTTTTATGTTTGCTGTCTCTCTAAAAGGTGAGTCTGTCCCACCCGGATCGTGGTGATCTCGCCCAAGCATAACTGGTCCAACTTCTCCATTTCTAACCATATCGTTAAATTTCAAGGCAATATTAACTCTACCAGCAGCATCTTGATACAAAATTCTTGCCTGACTTCCAACAACAAGCCTGTTTTTTAAGGCATCTCTTATCCAGATATAGTTGTCTCTATCTTCTGCTCTTCTTTCAGGATCAATGCAAGACATTGCAGCATGGTCAGTCTTTTCAAGGTCTTCTGATTTTCCGCTTAAACAGACCCAGCGGAAAGGTCCGTAACCGTAATCAAAAATTGGTCCCATAATATCTTCAAAATAAGATGGAAATACAAAACCATCTTTAGCATCTACCCCGTTTTTTGCAACCTCAATAACTCCAGCATCAAACACAGCCTTTAAAAAAGCATTACCATAATCAAAAAAGAACGTTCCCTGTTTTGAAATCTCTTTAATAACTTCATAGTGCCTTTTAAGGCTCTTATTCACAAGTTTTTTAAATGTTGCTCTATCTTCTGCAAGAAGACGGGTTCTCTCTTCAAATGTTATGCCTTGGGGGCAGTATCCTCCGTCATAAACAACGTGGCAGGAGGTTTGATCAGAGAGCAAATCAACTTTGAAATAGCCATCATTAAAATTATCATGGCTTTTATTACTATCTTTTTCTTCTATTTTATTATTATCTTCTCTTTCCATTTGCTCGGCAATGTTATTTCTTCTTACAATATGCTCTAACAGATCAACAATATTTCCGTGAAATGCAATTGAAGGTGCTGATTTCTCTTTTACAGCTTTAGATGCTATTGATAAAATTTCATCAGGGTCAGATGATACAACATCAACCCAGCCCTGCTCATGGCGTGTCTTGATTCTTGATAGATCGACTTCAGCAGTAATTGAGATCGCCCCAGCAATTTTGGCAGCTTTTGGCTGTGCCCCGCTCATTCCTCCAAGTCCAGAGGATACAAAGACAAGACCTGCAAGGTTTCCATCTTCTGGAACATTACACATCTTTCTTCCAGCATTTAAAAGAGTGTTGTATGTGCCGTGAACAATGCCTTGAGGTCCAATATACATCCAGCCACCAGCAGTCATCTGTCCATAAGATGAAACACCCATTTGGGCGGCAATTTCCCAATCATCAGGGTTATCGTATAAACCAATCATTAAGCCGTTTGTAATAATAACACGCGGGTCTTCAGGCGATGATTTAAACAAACCGAGCGGGTGTCCAGATTGCATAACAAGTGTCTGATTTTCTGTTAGCACTTCTAAATATTTTTTAATTAATCTATACTGCATCCAATTTTGGCAGACACTTCCTGTTTCGCCGTAAGTTACAAGTTCATAGGGATAAAGTGCAACATCAAAATCAAGATTGTTGTCAATCATAAGTTGAAATGCTTTTCCAGCAAGGCAGTTGCCTTTATAATTATCAATTGGTTTAGCCTTGATGTATAAATTATCAACTCCACCTACATTAAAACTGTGAGGTCTAAAACGATAACCATAAATACGTCCTCTTGTTTTAAGCTCATCTAAAAATTCTGGAATTAAAGCAGCATGATGTTGTTCTGGTATATAACGCAAAGCATTTGCCAACGCTGTTTTTGTTTGACTTTTGCTTAACCTAAAACCTCTTGCTGGTGCACGGCGGATTCCCTCTTTAAATTGTGGCATCTCTGGAAGTTCATCATCAAGCCTGATTTTCATGGCTTGGGATATATCTTTATTTGTGATCATAAATATATTCCTTAAAATTTATTTTTGTCTATTTCTTAATTTAGCACAAAACAAAATATAGCCTCCTAAATGACTTGTGAAAATATAACAAGCAAGGATACACGAATGGAATAGGATTGCTATATCAAATAACCTCTTCCCAACACAACCTATCAAACCCCAGCGACACTACAGCAAAACTCTTTAGCCTAAAATCTGTGCCTGAATACCGTTCTTTCAATATTTCACTGTAGCCTTTGACCTGCCACACTGCATCTTTCATTGCCTCACGCATTTTGGGAAGATTTTGAAGCTCCTCAACTGACAATGATCTTGCCTCTTCGCCGCTTACTCCAGCAGTTGCAAGGCTTACAAATTTAAACTCAATCAGAATATCAAAAAGCTGGAATTTTCGCATATCTGGACGGATAATCATGGTTAAATCGGCAAATCGCCTGTCAATCTCTTTTTCTGAATCCATTATAAATAGAATATCGTTGTAAAGAAGCGTTAGAAATGCTGTTTTTACGGTCAGTTCATTTGCCCAGCGATAATCGCGGTTGCTTAAAACTTTGAAATAACGCTCTTCAATAAAACTACAAAGCTCTTTTATGTCGCCTTTTTGGTATAATAATTTTGCTGCATCTCTGCCTATATCTCTATCTTCAGGCTTTGGTAAAAATAATTCGTTTATCCTCTCAACATAGAGGCGTTTCATAATGACATTGGGAACTTTCATCTTAAGTTCAGCGTTTACAGTTTGCCCTGCAATTGTAAGAACTCCGAAATAATAGAGAAACGAGACAAGAAAAGCCTTATCGTGGCTTTTGTCTGACAGCATTACGCCAATTCCAAATTTTTGGCTAATCTCTTCAATCGCAACCTCATGGTCGTCTTGCATCAAATCCAAAATAAGCTGCCGCCCTCCATTAATTTTAGAGATATAATCTAATTTTGCCTGATCCATTGAAAGATTGTGGTCAAGCATATTTTTTGGGGGTTTGCAGCTATCTTGCAGATTATCAAGAAAATAGAGTGCTAAAGTTGGATTATAGACTAAATTTGAATAGTCATTTCCACTATCAATTACGTCATCGGTTATATTATTACCAGTAACATCAACTGAAAAACAATAACCATTATAATAAATCCGAATAAGCTCAATCATCTCTTGTGCCTTATGCTGCTCAATATCACACTCTTGAGCAATTGTGTTTACAGCATCTGCAACCTCTTTTGCAGTAAACCCGCACAACTGATTATATTTAGGCTTAAAATAGACATTTTTAGCAATGTTGAATCCACTTGTAATATCACTCATAACCACAGGCGACACACCAGTAATGAAAATTCTGTCAAACACTGAATTTGATGCAGCAGCTTTCACATTTTTAAACACTGCTTTAAGTATTCCCTCTTTTTGAACTAAAGATTCGTATTTCTCTGTTTTCATGCTTGAGGACATCATAACTTCATTGGCAAAGTTATCGTATTCGTCAATCAGAAGAAAAACAGGCAGATTTACAGACTGCATGGCATTAGATAAAGATTTAATTGAACTTAACGCATCTGCCTCATCTATTCTTATTTCTGGAATATCATAATTTTTGTAATGCAGTATAAATTGCCTGATACACAAATTTATATGATTAAAAAGCGATTGACGAATATCGTCCAATGAGCCTGAAGCATCAATACATGAAAAATCCCATTTTAAAATAAAAAATGAATTGCGAAGAGGGGTTGGATTTTTTCCGATTTTGAGATGACCAAACATAGATTCAAATTGGTCTTTTTTAGCAATATCATAGTAGTTCTCAAGCATAGATAGAAGAAGGGATTTACCAAATCTGCGGGGGCGTAAGAAAAGCTGGAATTTATCTTTTTCTATATTGCTTATCAAATCTGTTCTATCACAATAAAAATAATTTTTAAGCACTATTTCTCTAAAATCGCATATTCCATAAGGTAGCTTCATATCTTCTCCTCCGAGATTCTTTAGTTTTTATACAGTATTATAAAGATTCACTGAAATCATAGTATAATATAGTAATATATAGAAATAATTACATAAAAATAGGTTTGACTTCTTAATGGTTAAATGTTAATTAGATACAAACTATGTTCTTTGACAAGTAGATATATAGGGTTTTCAACACAAATAGCCTTGTTGATGTAAAATATCTAAGGCAATAAGGATTTTATAGTTATAATCGAGATAACGTTTATTTCGATTTTTTGTTGAACTCCGTCTCATCTCATCGAGACCAGATGTTCGTAGTGCATCTGATGGGTTAGAACTGAGCTTTACGCTTCGAGAGATAAGTGGCCAACCACTGACAGTCAATCAACTCATTTAATGCAATTTTCTATATTTTTCTATAGGAGTTGCAACTATCTAATTTATAAATACCCGAAAGCGTCTTAAATCTCCCGCCAATACGATAAATAGAACCCGGATATGTCATACGAGTATGGGTAACAACTCTTTGGTTATCCCATGTTTGACGATGAAGAATAAGACACGGTTCATGTGGTTCCATGTTCAGAAGTTTACGGGTCATGGCATCTGGAAGAACTGCCTCAACAATATGCTCAACATCTGTTAAACCCACAACACTCAACAAATATTTTGAAGTGGTGATGGTTGTGAAATCTTGCTTAATATAATCAGGAGCAGATTGTGGGTTTACATACTGATCAGCAAGCATTACAGGCTTTCCACTGTTTTTATGCACAATAACAGAATGGTAAAGAGGTGTACCAATAGGTATCTCCATAGCAGCAGCAACTTCAGGATAGGCTTGCTCTTCTCTTAAAAGATGAACTTCAGAGGAGTGAACTCCGCCTCTGCTTTTAATCTCTTCGTCAATACTGCTTATCTCAAACAGAGCTGTCAAAGGTTTGGGGTGGGCAATATACGTTCCTACTCCTTGAATCCGTATCAAAAGCCCGCGTTCGGTCATCTCCCGTAATGCACGATTTACAGTCATTCGAGAGACACCAAGTTCACGCACAAGCTGATTTTCGGAAGGTATTTTGCTATCAGGCTTCCACTCTCCTGAATGGATATGCTGCATAATATAATCTTTTACCTGTTCATACAGAGCTTTTGGACCGTGCATTGTGTTACTCTCCTCTTTTTTATCCCTGAAATAAATTGCAGGGATAAAAATAAAAGAAGTCGGCTAAGCCGACTATTATAAACATAGATTTGACAACTTTTAAAAAATTGTCAAATCTTATAAATTATATCTCTAACCTTTCTCCATTTTGCTTTGAATCTCTCTCATTCCTTCAATTCTCAATCTCTCAAGCTCTGCTGTTACTTTGTCATCGAGCGGTTCTGGATTATGGGTCTCAACTATTTTTCTTACCTCTTCTCTTACTCTATCCTCCATTGTTGGTTTGCCTGATGCTTCCCACTGAGATATAGATTTGTGATTTAATAGTTTAGCTTGCCAAAGCTCATTTCTAAAGTGCTGAATTGTGTGTTTCTGTTGCAAAAAGTGTCCTCCAGGACCAACTGCTTCAATAACTTCACGGGCAAGTGTTTCGCGATTTACAGTAATACCTTGAATAAAACGCTTTGCCATTCCAACAATTTCATTTCCCATGACAAGCTGCTCAACAGAACACGCCATACCAGCAGCCATATATCCAACATCGTGGATAAGATTTAATCCAGCAAGCCCTTGGCTTAATATTGAAAAAGCAGACTCAAGTCCAGCTTGAGCATCAAGGCATTTTGAATCAGTTGCCCCTGCAAGCCCCCAAGTTGGCAAACCAAAAGATTGAGCAACTTCAGCTTGGGCAGACAGCCCTAAGCTGTTTTCAGGAAGTCCCATTGCCATAAGTCCTGAAGACATATTTAAAATTCCAACATTTCCGCTCATTGCAACTGGGCAGCCTGTTTTACGTAATTGGGCAATTGTGATGTGGATTAAAGATTCTGCCGTCATCTGCACAATCATTCCAGCCATTGTTACAGGTCCAGTTGCCCCTGCCTGAACAGTTGATCCGGGCAACTGAGGCATGTAGCGATCAGCAGATACAAATATTCTATCAACTATCTCATCTGGAAAGGTTAAAGGTGCAATTGCTTCAGGGTATGCAATTATAAATGGCTTTTGTCTAAGATTATCCATACCCCCAGCTACAACTGCTGCCATCTCATAAACATATTCGCAACCCAGTGGAGAGTAGCCAATAAAAACCATTGGTTTTGTTGTGTTTGCAGCAACTACTGGAAATTCATGCACATCTGCTGTGTTTACAGGCACATCAAGCGATGAACCCATCGGCATTACAAAATCTATATTTTTAAGAGCATCAGCAATTTTTGCCCCTCTTGCAATGTCGCTAAGTTGAGTCTCTCTAAATTCACCTGTAAAAGGGTCTTTAGTGTTTGGGCTTGCTGTAGAAGTTCCGTAGTGGCTTTTGCGTCCTTCAAGCTCCATTGAGCGTTCGCCTTTACGGTTATAAATCGTCCAACCTTTTGGAGTGGTTGCAAGACAAGATTCCACAATATATTGAGGAATTCTGATACTATCATCTTTTACAATTGCCCCAGCTTGAGCAAACATCTTTTGAGCCTCTTTATGTTTGCACCTAAATCCAACCCGTTCAATAACATCATAGGCAGCTTGTCTTATTTCCCATATCTGATCTTCTGATAAAATACGCATACTTACGGAACGCTTTTCTGTTTGTGAAGATTGAAGCATTTTTATTTTTCTCCAAATTTATAATTAGTTATAGATAGTTTTGCCATATTTTTCCATGCTGGAATAAATTGAACTTTTTTCTGGTAGGGTTTAAGTAGGGTTTAAGCATGCTTAAACCCTACTGACCTACAACTTATCGCCTTGCTGGGTATAATTTCGGGCATTATTAAATTTTTATTCCTTAGTTCCCTTTAAGAGAACCAACCGCAGCTTCCACTGCATCAACAATCTCTCCGCTTCGTAATACCTTTACCATAGTCTCAATGTCAAGATAGAGGTCTCTGTCCTTATCAAGATATGGAACATGACTACGGACAACTTCATAAGCAACGCGAGTTCCAACTCCGCCTTTCATGGGTCTAATTTCATTGAGAAGGTCATAAGCCTGGGCCGCACATAAAAGCTCAATTGCCACAACATTCTCAACATTATCAAGAATCTCACGAGTCTGGCGGATTGCAATTGTTCCCATGCTTACATGGTCTTCTTTGTTTGCTGATGTTGGGATTGAATCGACACATGCAGGATGGGCAAGAACCTTGTTTTCAGAAACAAGGGCTGCTGCTGCATATTGCCCTATCATGTAGCCAGAATTTAGTCCGCCATTATTGATTAGAAATGGGGGCAAGTCGCTAAGTTGCGGATTGACAAGCCTCTCAATTCTTCTCTCTGAGACGCTCCCAAGCTCTGCAATTCCCATAGATAAATAGTCTGCTGCCATTGCAACAGGCTGCCCGTGAAAATTTCCACCGAGACGCACCTCTTCAGTGTCTGCAAATATAAGCGGATTTGTGGTTGTGGAGTTTATCTCAATGTCAATTACCCTCATTGCGTGGGCAACAGCATCTTTGCTTGCCCCGTGAATTTGCGGGGCACATCTTAAAGTATAAGCATCTTGAACTCTTGCACACCCTTGATGAGAATCAATTATTTCGCTTCCTTGAATCATCCTTAAAATATTGTCTGCTGTTGCAATTTGTCCGGGGTGAGGTCGGATTTGGTGGATTCTTGGGTCAAACTCGGAGTTGCTGCCCATTAAAACTTCAAGACTCATAGCACAGGCAATGTCAGCAGTTTTGGATAGACGCACAGCATCATTGACCACAAGAACACCAATTGCAGTCATAACTTGAGTGCCGTTAATCAAGGCAAGACCTTCGCCCCCTTGCAGTTTTAAAGGTTCAAGTCCAAGCTGCCTTAAAACTTCACCGCCAGCCATCCGCTTTCCATTATATTCCGCCTCACCTCTTCCAATTAAAACCAATCCTAAGTGAGATGTTGGGGCTAAATCTCCACTTGAGCCAACTGACCCTTTTTCTGGTATAATTGGAGAGACTCCTTTATTGAGAAATGTGAGCATGTAGCGAATTGTCTCCATTCTGCAACCAGAATAACCAAGAGATAAATCATGCACTCTAAGAGCCATGATTGCCCTAACAACTTCTGACGGCAGAGGTTTTCCAACGCCAGCCGCATGGCTCATCAAGATATTTTCTTGAAGTTGACTTGTATCTTTTTCTGGAATTATGACATTACACATTGCACCAAAGCCTGTGGTAATGCCATAAATCACCTTTTTCTCTTTTACCCATTTTCTAATTAATGCACTTGTCTTTTCAACTCGTGCTTCGCCCTCTTGAGAAAAATCGGCAAAAGCATTGTGCCTTGCAACTGCTACTAAATCGCTATTTGTTATGGGTTGTTTATCAAGTAAGATGGTTTGCATTTTTGTTGTCCTTTTATTTACAGCCCCGAAATAAATTTAAACCTTTTTCAGAATGGTTTTATGATAATTTTTGCAGCAAAGCATAGATAGAATTGACAACTTTTAAAAAGTTGTCAATTCTTCAAAATATATGTTTTTGTTAAATTAATTTAGCTAACCATGAAATTCTTCACAATATTCTCAATTGCCTGCTGTTTTTCTGTTTCAACTTGCAATGGTTTATGGTTGTTAAGAATATTATGAAGTTTAGTTCTGGCTCGATCAAGAAGTGAGGTTCTACCCTGTTCCACCCACTTTTCATGGCTTTGACGACAGAAAAGCTCTGGCTTCCATTGCACTTTTCTTAAATGTTTGAATGTATGGGGTTGTGTTAAAAATTGTCCGACCTCAGCACCTTTTGGAATTACATCAAGAGCAAGAGTGTCATCATTAATTGGGATTCCTTTGTGCATTCTTCTTATTTGGTCAACCATTTCATTTACAATTATTATCATCTCAAGGCTTCCGCTCAATCCAAAATCGAGATAACCAACATCATGGTTAAGGTTTGACCCTGCAAAAATAGACATAAAAGCCTCAAGTCCAGCTTCATAAGATGCCTGCATATCAGGAATCTGGGCATCGCTTGTTCCGCCATAACCCCAATTTGGAATATCAAGGTAGTTGCTCATTTCAACCATTGCCATGTAAGTCATCATATATTCAGGTGCATTGTAGGAGCATTGGCTTGTTGCCATATCAAGAACAGCAGCACCAATACCCATAAGAAATGGCGACCCTTCTGCTGCAAGCTGATGAATCACCATTCCAAAGAACGATTCAGCAAGCCCTTGAACAATATGACCAGCAATTGTCATTGGTGCGGTTGAACCTGCAATTGGGGCTGGCGAATAGATAACAGGTGAAGCAGTTTCTGCACAAAATATAAGTTTATCAAGACTACTAAATGGGTGTTTTAAAGGGCTTATTGGCTCATCATATTGAATCCAATATGGTTTTGCTCTTAGCTCTTTTTCTGAACCTCTTAACACTTTAGAAATTTCCCACATTGCCTGAAGGTCTTTTTTGCCATCTGCTGTGTTGACAATTGGCTTTGTTGAATTTTCCATCATTGCCTTAAAGCTCTCTAAATAGGAAAAAGCTGGATTTATATCGTGTGGGTGGGCAAAAGACATTATAAAATCAATATTTGGCAAAGCATCGCAAACTTTTGCAGCAATTTTAATATCTTCAAGAGTTGTGCGGTGTCTCTCCATCTTTTCAGATTCTACAGACCACATTAAATCAGAGCCTGTGCCAAAATATGCTCTTCTGCCGCCAAGGTACATTGCATGGTTGCCTTCACGGTCGTAAATTGGAATGTTATTTGGAACGGTCTTTCGTGCTTTTTCAACAAGTGAGGCTGGAATTTTAATTAGATTGCTATCGTCATTAAGACCTTTTTCAACTTTGCAGCCCGCATCTTTAAGAAGTTTTAAAGCACCTTCGTGCATTACCTGCATTCCATTCTCTTCAATTACCTGCAAAGCAGATTCATAAAGTCTTTTTTTGTCATCATCGCTTAGAAATGAGAGTTTTGGTTCAAAGCCTATTTCATAATTTGTATTTGGCATTGGCATGGTGGGATTCCTTTTATTTTTTTATTATTGGGGATATTTTTGTTTGATTCGCTATATTGGCGGTATTAGCGTTTAATTTGCTATTTTTGGCATCATTTTACTAATAGAATGATGATTTGTCCTAACTTGTATTTACAAGTATGTATTCATTATATTTTCATATTTGATTTGTCAAGGCGTTGTTTAAAGAAAATTTTTGCTTGATAAAATTTATATAAAAGGTAGAAGTGTTCAAGCTCTGATTGATTATTTAGAGAAAACGATTTTAATATTACAAATCCAATTGTAAATGAGATATTGCAGTATGGAGAAAAAATTTTCATCTGAATTTGCTGCCCCTGTGGGTGTTTTTGATTCTGGTGTCGGAGGATTATCTGTGCTTAGGGAGATTCGTAAACACCTCCCTTCTGAAAATCTAATCTATGTTGCTGACTCAGGATACGCCCCTTATGGCAATCGTTTGGCTACTTTCATCGAAAATCGTGCAAATGCAATTACCCATTTTCTCCTTGACTGTAATGTCAAAGCTATTGTTGTTGCCTGCAACACAATTACGGTAGTTGCAATAAACAGACTTCGTTCATGGTGTCCCGTTCCAATAATAGCAATGGAGCCAGCAATCAAACCAGCGGCAAATACTACAAAGTCAGGCGTTATTGGAGTGCTTGCAACAACTCAAACTATTGCAAGTCCAAGCGTATCAAGACTTTGTGCTATGTATGGTAACAATATTGAGGTGCTTTTGCAACCATGTCCCGGTCTTGTTGAGCAGGTAGAACGGGCAGAACTTACAACTTTATCAACACGTTCAATGATCTCTGACTATGTCTCCCCTTTACTTAGTAAAGGAGCTGACACAATTGTTTTGGGTTGCACACACTATCCATTTCTTGGGCAGATGATAAAAGAGGTTGCGGGACCAGATGTTATAATAATTGATCCAGCAGCTCCAGTGGCAAGAGAACTCTCTCGCCAACTTACTAATCACCAACTTACTGCTCTCTCAGATTATTTAGGCAGTGAAAATTTCTTTACGAGTGGCTCTGTATCACTCTCAAAAGGGGTAACATCAAAACTTTGGGAAAAAGATGTTGAAGTTCAGGAGTTGCCTAAAAAATACTCCAAATCTACAAGTTGTTTACCAGAATACGCAACGTGTATTTGAATTACATTCTTCTATTTATTCGTCAATTGACCTCCTGCAAAATCCATTTTTTATCCAGTAAAATCGAGGGGTCAATTCAAGTTTTGCAGGAACTCTAATAAATCTAAATTATCTAAACCTAAAATTAGGTGGCAAATGAAAATAAAATTCTTTGCAATTGGTGGCACTATTGACAAGGTCTATTTTGATGCACTAAGTAACTATCAGGTCGGTCCCCCGGGAATTGAAAGCATTATAAAAGAGGCAAGAGTAAATTTTGATTATGAAGTTGTCTCTCTTCTTAAAAAAGACTCTCTTGATATGACAAAAGAAGATCGAAACATGATATATGAAGCTCTATTAAAGGAAGAGAGTAAACATATTGTCATTACACATGGAACAGATACCATGATTGAAACAGCCATGGTTCTAAAGGCAATTGAAGGAAAGGTGATTGTACTTACTGGTGCTATGGAACCCGCCTGTTTTAAATCAAGCGATGCCTCATTTAATCTTGGTAGTGCTGTAGCCGCAGTTCAAACGCTTTCACAGGGTGTATATATTGCAATAAATGGAAGAGTATTTGATCCTGCAAATGTAAGAAAAGATAGAGATTTAAAACAGTTCACAGAAAATATATAGCACTCTCAAATTGAGTTAACCCCAATATTGATAGAATTTTGACTAAGAGATGACATACAAACAGAGTATTAATCAGAAAAAGAGTTTTGGAAAAAAATCTGCCTCAATAAAAACAGCTAAAAAAGTTAAGATAGCTGATGCTGCAATAAATTACCTACCTCTTAATGCTGTTGTTGCAAACAAAAATGGCGATATATTTGAACTTGAAGATTATGGAGCTGTTGCTATGGGAGGCTCTGAGCCGATCCTTTTAACAAGAGGTCAGGCAATTGAGATGCCTTATGGAGGCGAACTTATGATGCTACCTTACTCTAAACCTGTTGTGTTTAGTTTTGATAAAGGCATCTTTGAAGTATTGCACGAGAATCCATACCAGTCAGGTGAAGAGATATTCCCAGTTGCTGTATTTAACTCACCAGGTTATGTGAATCGCTATTTTTGTGCCTATGAACATTGCGAAAAAGCTTACCTTCTTCCACTGTTTTCTTATGGGGCATGTGGTTGGGATAGCTATAACTCAGATAGTGGTAATTTTATGTCTGCTGCAATATGTGTTGATACAGAACCTCGCCAAGATTTAAGGCTTATGCCTCACGATGGTATTGTTGCAGGTGTCCAAGAGATGAAGATTAAATATCCAAATAATCGTTTAATGCGTCATCTTGAAAAATGTGCTTTAACTTATGGTTGTCCAGCAGCAAAAAATTTTTTTCTGGGTAGATATGAGGCACCAATACCAACATCAAAAGCGTGTAATGCTAACTGTCTTGGTTGTATTTCTCTTCAGATCGAAAATAACCTGATGGCGTGCCAAGATAGAATCTCTTTTATCCCAGAACCTTTAGAAATTGCACAAATAGCTTTAGAGCATTTTTCAAAGGTTAAAAATAGCGTTGCAAGTTTTGGGCAGGGGTGCGAAGGTGATCCATTGACAGCTTTTCATGTTATTGAGCCAGCTATTAGATTGATACGAGAAAAAATAGATATTGGAACAGTTAATATGAACACAAATGGTGGTATGGCTGATAAAATATCAAAATTATTTGATGCTGGTCTTGATTCTGTCCGTATCAGTATGAACTCTGTAAGAGATAAATGTTATAGTGCTTATTTTCGACCTAAAACTTACACATACAGTGATGTTATAAAAAGTATTGAAGTTGCAAAGCAAAAAGAGAAATTTGTCTCTATTAACTATCTTAATTGTCCGGGTGTTACTGATTCAGAATTGGAATTCAAAGCACTTAAAGAGTTTTTAAGTCGTTATCATGTTGATATGATCCAATGGAGAAATATGAATTACGATCCTTTAAGTTATTTTAAAATAATGGAGCAGGCTGGTGGAAAAAGTTATCCACTTGGTATGGAGATTATTATAAGAGAACTTGAAAGAGATTTCCCTAAGCTAAGACACGGATACTTTAATCCACCAATAAATTAGTCAAATTGGCAAAGAGACTGTTTACAAAAAATATTGATAGAACAAGTAAACAGTGTTTTTTAAAAGGTTGCAACAAAACAATTAATTATGGTATTAAAATTTTATTATGAAACAGTATGTAATAGATGGGCTAAGTCCCTATGATTATGAAAGATTGAAAAAATATTGCGATGAGAACTTTGGCGAACCATCTTTAGGTTCAATCTACTGGGTTGAAATTGACAAGACCATTCTCAACCCCATGCAAAAAGACCACACAGATTGCCAGCCATACTATTTTGCACTTGAACTTGATGAACAACGCCTCTCCTCAGAGTTTCTAATTAGAATTAAAAAGCATATTAAATGCGATTGTATGGGTTACGCTGATAAGCAACAGATGTTGTGGCTTATAGAAAAAGTTGATGAAATATTGGCTACTCTTGATATAACTATATAAGACTTTTTATTTACTTTGGAGAACGATTTAGAAGTCATGCTAAAAATAATACCCCTTGGCGGTTTGGGTGAAATTGGTCTTAATATGATGGTTGTAGAGTATGAAGAGACCATGTTTATTATTGATGCAGGGCTTATGTTTCCTGAAGATTATATGCTCGGTGTTGATATTGTTATCCCTGATATGGAATATTTGCGAGAAAACAGGGATAAAGTTAAAGCTATTATTCTTACCCATGCCCATGAAGACCACATTGGAGCAATAACATATTTACTCCGTGAAATCTCTGTTCCTGTATATGCTACCGCATTTACCTTACGTTTAGTCAAAAATAAACTTCAGGAGTTTGATCTCCACAATAACGCCCTCCTTAAACAGGTCTCCCCCGGAGAAAGTATCACAATTGGACAGTTTTCAATTGAGTTTATAAGGGTTAGCCACAGCACTGTTGATGGTGTTGCTCTTGCAATACAGACACCAGTTGGTCTTATTATCCACACAGGTGATTTTAAAATAAACCACTGTTTTGAAGAGTCTAATGTTACAGACATATCTCGCTTTGCTCGTCTTGGTGAAGAGGGGGTTTTGGCTCTTTTATCTGATTCAACAAATGTTGAACGCGAAGGATATACAGATTCAGATCAAAAGGTTGGAGAAGCACTGGCTACTGTTGTATCAGAAAGCGACGGTAGAGTTATTGTTGCACTTTTTGCATCAAATATCTTTAGAATACAGCAGATTATCAATATTGCTATAAACACAAGACGCAAAGTTGTATTCAATGGCAGAAGCATTGAACAGACAGTTGTAGCAGCCCGTGAACTTGGCTATATCACCTATCCAGACAGCTTGATAATTGATGTGAAAAAGGTCAACTCTTTTCAAGATTCAGAGGTTCTTATCATCACTACAGGCAGTCAAGGAGAACCAATGTCTGCCTTAGCTCGTATGGCAACTGGTTTCCACAAACAGGTAAACATTAGAAAAGGGGATAGTGTTATTTTATCCTCTAAATCAATACCGGGAAACGAAAAGGCAATATCTAATATTATCAACAATCTATATAGGAGAGGTGCAAGAGTTGTTTATGACAAAATTGCCCCTGTTCATGTTTCAGGTCATGCTTGCCAAGAAGAGTTAAAATTGATGATAAGCCTAACCAGACCTAAATATTTTATCCCAATACATGGAGAGTATCGCCACTTAGTTACACACGCACGCCTTGCTGAAAAATTGGGTATTCCAAGAAAAAATGTTATTTTAGCCGAAGATGGTAATATCGTCTCTTTTGAGAAAGGTCGTCCAGAGATTGAGCAGGTAGATACTACTCTTAATAAATATAGTAATAAATGCAAATTGTTGAATAAAGATAGAGTTATAAATAATAAAATTGGCAAAAAAAATAATAAGATAGTTTCTAAAGTTGAACAAATTGAAAAAATAGTTGACGAGATAGTTATTGGCAAAATCTCGGGAAGCGTGAATAGTGGCAGGATTCTAATTGATGGCAAAGGTATAGGTGATGTTGGCAGAAGTGTCCTTAAAGAGAGAAGAAATCTATCTGAAGATGGGCTTGTTGTGGTCTCAATGATAATTGATGAGGAGACTGGAATTGTCCTTTATGGACCGGAACTTATCTCTAAGGGCTTTGTATTTGGAGCAGAAACGGGCTACCTTGTTGATGATGCCCAATGTGTAATTCTTGAAATTGTTGAGGAGATTGAAGTCGGTGCTGAATCAAGGGTTGATCTTATTAGATCGCGTCTTCAAAAAGCTCTTAAGCAATATTTTTTCTTTACAATTAGAAGACGTCCTGTGATTGTTCCAATTATCATTGAAGTCTAAACTATTGTCAAATCAGGGTTAAACGAAGCCTAAATGGGGCTACTTTTAAAGCTGTGAAATTCTTCTGATACCGTTTTAATTTTCTTTACAGCCTTATTATTAATAGCTACCAGATTGTTTGGGATAGAAAAATGAACAATCTTTTTAAAAGAGCCAAGATAATAGGGGTGAAGCATTTAATAAATTGATTTTTTTAGGAGGTAAAAATAATGGAGATTAGCGTACCTTTTGAACCAACAATATATGAACAACAACTTATTAGTATTATCCGCAGATTACCGACTGACCAAATATCTCAGGTTGTTGCTTTTGCTAAATTTCTTGAGTTACAATTCAGAGAAGTTCCTAATTTTCCATATCAAAATGAAACTGAAAAAAACATAGCAGAGGAAAATAAACAATGGGATAGATTATTTGCAAGAGATGATTCTCAAAGGCTGCTTGAAAAAATGGCTGATGAAGCATTGGCAGAAATTAACGAAGGAAAAGTAAAAAAGATAATTTTTACTGAAGATGGACAAATTAAACCAGAATGATTTCACAAACAACATCAAAATTTTGGGAACTATACTATAGCTTACCTCTATCTGTTCAACAAAAAGCGAATAAAGCATATCAAATTTGGTGTGAAAATCCTGATGCACCAAGTCTATATTTTAAGCGTGTTGGTAAAACACGACCCGTTTATTCAGTGCGTATTGGAGAGGAATATAGAGCGTTAGGATTATTAAACAGTGACATAGTTACATGGTTCTGGATTGGTACTCATGATGAATATATGAGGTTACTAAAACATATTTGAAAATTCTAACCAGCGTTTTAGGGGACAGCCCTACGGCGTGTTGGTTTGTGGTCAATCGTTTGTTGGTAGTCGCCTTCGGGCTGCCACCTAAACTTATTGTTATATTGAGAAACATTGACGTTTATAAAAAATGAAAAAAGAGCTTATAGCCATACTTATCTTATTTTTTGTGGTTCTAACATCGTTAAGTCTTCTCTCCTACTCCCCACTTGACCCATCAATTAACCATCAATCATTTTCATCAGAAAATATTCATAACATTTTTGGAATCGTAGGCTCACATCTATCTGGAATACTTGTTGATCTGTTTGGGGTTGCATCTTTATGGTTTCCTCTCTCTTTGTTGTTAGCCGCCTTATCTTATCTAAGAGGTAAAAATTTCAAAGAGATTGTTATTCCAACAACAGGCTCTATTATTATTATGCTATCAACATCTGGGATACTGCCTATTATAAAAGAGAGTGTCTTTATTCGTGGTGGGATGGTTACATCAGGAGGATTCACAGGTTTAGCTATATCAAGATTTTTACTTGAATATACCAATATCTATGGTGCTGTTATTATCCTTCTTTTTTTTATATTTGCAGGTGTGGTAGTTGCCACTGGTATCTCTGCATCTTCTCTTATTTCAATTATTAAAAATTTTATATTCATAGCCTTAAAGTTTATAGGTTTAAAGGTTTTGCAAACTCGCGATCTTGCTATCAAAACTTTTTTTAGAATAAGAGATAATGATGCTTTAAACAGTGAAAAATTAAATAACTTAACTAAAACTGTTTTAAAGCAAGTTGATTTTAATAAATTGACAAATTTTAGGCTTAATTTAAAAACAATCTCTTTTAAAAAGGATTTCTCAGATGCAGATTTTGTAACTGAGCCATTAACCCAGACTACAACAGCACAAAACAATACCCCGCCAAAACAGCCAAGAATAAAAAAATCTATATTATCAACACAACAATTTGATTTAAAAGGTTATCAAGAATCAGCACAACAACCTGATTTAAAAGGTTATCAAGAATCAGCACAACAACCTGATTTAAAAGATTATCAAGAATCAACTCTACCTTTTGGCTTAAAATCAACACAACATTTTGACCTAAAAAATTCTCAAGAGGATAATGCCTATTTTTCTACAAAAAAGGGTGATTTTATACTTCCTCCCTTATCTCTTCTAAATGAGAGAACAAGAGACAAAAATATAACTGATATGTCATTACTAAAACAAAAAGGGGAAATCGTTGAAAATAAGCTTAAGGATTTTGGTGTAAAAGGTGAAATTGTAGATATTTTACCCGGACCTGTAATTACAACATTTGAATATAGACCTGCCGCAGGGGTTAAAATAAGCAAAATTGTCAATTTAACCGATGATTTAGCCTTAGCATTAAGTGCATTGAGTATCCGCATTGTTGCCCCCATTCCGGGAAAAGATGTTGTTGGAATTGAGATTCCCAATGATAAGCGTGAAATTGTTGTCTTAAAAGAGCTTTTGTCGTCAAATGAGTTCTTAAAATCAGAATCACGCCTAACCCTTGTTCTTGGCAGGGACATTGTTGGTAATCCTGTCTCAACAATAATGGATTCTATGCCTCATCTTTTAATTGCTGGAGCTACTGGAACAGGCAAGAGTGTTGGATTAAATTCTATGATTATAAGCCTTTTATATAAGGCAAAGCCAGATGAGGTGAAATTTATAATGGTTGATCCAAAGCGTATTGAACTCTCTGTATATGACGATATTCCCCATTTGATTTCACCTGTGGTTACAGATATGAAAAAAGCCACAAATGCCCTTTTCTGGGCTGTTAAAGAGATGGATAGACGGTATGAACTTTTAGCTCAAAATGGTGTTCGTAACCTCTTGCAATATAATAAAATGGTTGGGCAGAAAGCAAATTCATTAGTAGATAGCAATTTTGATAACGTCAATAATGGTGCTAATCTCGATAAACTACCATATATTGTTGTTATTGTAGATGAGTTTGCTGATCTTATGATGGTTGCCTCCCGTGATGTAGAGTCTGCTTTAATACGTCTTGCTCAAATGGCACGAGCTGCTGGTATCCATCTTATTTTAGCAACTCAAAGACCTTCTGTTGATGTGCTTACAGGAATTATTAAAGCAAATTTTCCAACAAGGGTATCGTTTCAAGTCTCCTCTAAAATAGACTCAAGAACAATCCTTGATACTAATGGGGCAGAAAGGTTGCTGGGTAATGGAGATATGCTATTTTTGCCTCCGGGAACAGGCAGGCTTCAACGTATTCAAGGTGCGTATATATCGGAAGAGGAAATATCACGAGTAACTTCATTCCTGAAAAAACAGCAAAAACCAGAATATGTTGAAGAGATAACTGAGAAGTTAGATGGCGATGATGATACAGAAAGTAGTGCGGAAGATTTATATGATGAAAAATATGATGAGGCATTAGCCCTTGTTCTAAAGACAAGACAAGCATCAATATCAAGTGTCCAGCGTCATTTAAGAATAGGATATAACAGAGCTGCAAGAATCATTGAGACTATGGAAAAAGAGGGAGTTGTTGGACCGCAAGATGGTTCAAAAGCAAGGGAGATACTTCTAAAGAGCTATGACTCTCCTAAATGATTTGTGGAAATATAAATAAGCAATATTTACGAGTAAAGACGCACGTCCGTGCGTCTCTACTTCAATAACAGGCGGGATGCACTAATTAAATGGAGTGGTATAGCTATTTAGAAGCTATTGATTGACTGATAATTCTCAACCCCTCAAGAGTCAAAGCACTATCAACCAATTCAATTGACTCTGAAAGATCAGCAATAAGGGTAGCAAGCCCGCCAGTTGCAATAACCATAGGCTCTGAGCTGCTTACCATTGGATTTGCCATCATCTCTTTTTTCATTCGTTGAACCATACCATCTACAAGTGCTGCGTTACCGTGCATTACACCAGACTTTATACTGTCGATAGTATCTTTTCCAATTACATTAAGAGGCGGCATAAACATCTCAACCCTTGGAAGTCTTGAAGCTCTCTGAAACAGAGCCTCTGATGAGATCATTATCCCCGGAACAATTGCACCGCCTAAATACTCCCCTTTTTCTGAAATAGCATCAAAGGTTGTTGCTGTCCCAAAATCAATCACAATTAGGCTTTTTTTATATCTATTATATGCTGCAATGGCATTTACAATTCTATCTGCCCCAACTTCAGCGGGGTTATTGTAAAGAATGGGCATAAGGTCTCTTACAGAAGATGCTTGAATCCAAAGAGGTTTTTGTTTTAGATATTTTTCACAAAATTTATCAAGAATAGGAACAGTTGGTGGGACGACTGACGATATTACAACATTTTTTATATCTGATAATTTTATCCCTTTATCTGCAAAAAGGGCTTTAGCAAGGATATTAAATTCATCTGCTGTTGTATCTCTGATTGTTCTTATTCTCCAATCATTTATAAGCGTATCACCATCAAACACTCCAAGGACTATATTTGTATTTCCCACATCAATAACAAGAAGCATGAAAGCGTCTCCAATGATTATAAATAAAAATTGTGGCTAAAGATTTGACAACTTTTTAAAAGTTGTCAAATCTGTTTTTGAGTTTATTGGACATAAAATGGGCTGCAGGAGTTAAAATATCAAATCAATTAATCAATTGCTTTAACGCTCTGAACAGCATTTATAATAGTTGCCACAGCCTTTGCTGAAGCAACATCATGCACTCTTACAATGTTTGCACCGTTCATTATTGAAGCTGCAACTGCCCCCATAGTTCCAGCTTCTGTCTCTTTTGATAGAGCCTTTATGATTTTGGTGTTTAACATTTTGTCCTTTGATAGAGGTTTGATATTTTTGGCGTTTAATGTTTTGTCATCAAGAGTTAATTTATCGTCATTGCTGCTGAATTTACTTTGATCCAATTTAGAAGCAAGTATTCTCTGAATAAATGATTTTCTGGAGGGACCAACGAGAGTTGGAAAACCTAATTCACCTATTTTATGAAGATATTTAATCACCATTAGATTATGTTCAACTGTTTTTCCAAAGCCAATTCCGGGATCAAGAATAATATTTTTAGGTGATATTCCAGAACTTATAGCAAAGTTGGCACGATCTTTAAGATAACTAATTATCTCATTTAAAAAATCATCATATTGAGGATTAAGCTGCATGGTTGTGGGAGTTCCCTTCATGTGCATCAAAATTACAGGAACTCCCTTATCAGAGGCAAGTTGAGCCATACGTCCACCTTTTTCTAACGCTGTAATATCATTGATAATTGAAGCACCAGCATTAAGAGCCTCTTTTGCAACCTCAAATTTTACAGTATCAATTGAGATTGGAATATCAATCTGATTTGATAACCGCTCAATTACAGGAAGTACCCTATCAAGCTCCTCTTGAACTGACACAGGTTCAGCAAAAGGGCGCGAAGATTCCCCACCAATATCAAGAATATCTGCCCCTTCATCAACAAGTTTAAGCCCTTGTGTAACAGCATCATCAAATTTAAAATATTGCCCACCGTCAGAGAAAGAGTCTGGAGTTGTGTTAAGTATCCCCATGATTAATGTTTCTGAACCAAGATCAAGAGAGTATTTTCGTTTCTCTATCTGCCATTCGAGTTTAAAAGGTCTCATTATTTCTGAGGCTCTCCATTTTTACTAATATTTTGTCCAGAGCTTTGGTCTTTTGCATCTGTGGCTACATCTTCTGCATCAGCTATGGCATGAAGCATCTCATCGTCAAAAGCATTTGAAGGTGCTGGAGGATCAAAATCAGGTTTTAGGGATTTTATAAGTTCATCAAGCTCTTTGCCCATTACAGTCTCTTTTTCCAAAAGAAGTGTGGCAAGTTTGTGAAGAATATCAATGTGTTCTGATAGAATATCTTTTGCAATTTTATAATTTCTTTTAATTATAGCAGAAACTTCAGCATCTATCTTTCTTGCTGTGTCCTCAGAATATTCGCGAGGATGTCCAATATCTCTTCCAATAAATATATGCTCATCTCCCGGATTATAGGCAAGAGGTCCAAGATCATCACTCATACCCCAAATTCTTACCATACGGTTTGCAACGGCAGTTGCCTGTTTAATATCGTTTGATGCACCAGTGCTTATACGGTTAAAAATCAACTCTTCAGCAACACGACCTCCAAATGCCACAGAGAGATCAGCTTCCAATTGATCCTTATATTTAAAACCACTCTCTTCCGGCAGAAACCATGTAACACCAGCAGCCCTACCTCTTGGAATAATGGTTATTTTGTTTACAGCGTCAGTTCCCGGAATAAGCCTTGCAACTAAGGCATGACCAGCCTCATGGTATGCGGTAGTTTTCTTTTCATCTTCACGAATAACCTTAGATTTTCTCTCAAGACCCATATAGACCTTATCTTTGGCATCTTCAAAATCCATCATAATAAGTTTTTCGTGGTTTCTTTTTGCAGCAAGTAAAGCTGCCTCATTTACAAGATTTTCAAGATCAGCCCCTGAAAAACCCGGGGTTCCTTTAGCAAGGATTACCACATTAACATCTTTATCTAAAGGTGTCTTTTTCATGTGAACTTTTAAGATTCCGATTCTCCCCTTAATATCTGGCATGTCAACAACAACCTGACGATCAAAGCGTCCCGGTCTCATAAGAGCAGGATCAAGAACATCTGGTCGGTTTGTTGCAGCCATAAGAATAACGCCTTCATTAGATTCAAAGCCGTCCATCTCAACAAGAAGCTGATTTAAAGTCTGCTCACGTTCATCATGTCCGCCGCCCATGCCAGCCCCGCGTTGCCTTCCAACTGCATCAATCTCATCAATAAAAATAATGCAAGGTGCGTTTTTCTTACCCTGGGCAAATAGATCACGAACCCTTGAAGCTCCAACACCTACAAACATCTCAACAAAATCTGAACCGCTGATTGTGAAAAAAGGGACTCCAGCCTCACCTGCCACAGCTCTTGACAAAAGAGTCTTGCCAGTTCCAGGAGAACCAACAAGCAACACGCCCTTAGGGATACGACCACCAAGACGGGTAAACTTCTTTGGCTCTTTTAAAAATTCAACAATTTCAGTAAGTTCTTCTTTTGCCTCATCAATTCCAGCAACATTATCAAATGTGATTTTGTCGTTTTTATCTGAAATTAGGCGGGCACGACTCTTACCAAAAGACATAGCCTTACCACCACCGCCGCCTTGCATCTGACGCATGAAAAATATCCATACACCAATTAAAACAATCATTGGCAGCCATGATATAAGAATTGACATAAAGAGCGAAGATTCTGTTGGTGGTTTTGCCTTTATTGATACACCATGGCTTCTGAGCATTTTGATAAGGTCAATATCTCCGGGTGTAAATGATTTATATCGTGTTCCACTAACATCGGTAAAGTAGAGGTCTTGCCCTTGAAGCACAACGCTTTGCACCCGATCTGATTCAACCATAGCAAGGAACTCAGAGTATCCAATATTGCTTTCTGGCACCTGCTGCTGATTAAATATGTTATACAACATCACCATCATAAGGATGATAACTAACCACAAGGATAAATTCTTATAAAATTGGTTCAATAGTTTTTCCTCTTTAGTAATTTTTGATAGTTTACGTTTTCGTAAATAATATAGGTAATCAAATAAAGCTACCTACATATTTTGATAAAGACACATTTTTTTATGAAAAAACACAAAAAATAATATTTTTCAATATTAATCATCATTTTAAATCAGGCAATATTAGCCATAAATTAAGGAGAGCAAATAGTTGTTGTCAATATTAAAAGAGTTAATCATTATATTACTAACCTCTTGCCCATTATAAAGTATTTTATCATCTAAAACCTCTACAGCTTTAAGTTTTTCGTTAAAACCTCTGCCAATATATTTTAAGAAAGCCTCTTTTATAGTCCAGCGTCTCATAATCTCTGCTCCGTCTCCTTCGCCTTGTTTATATTTAAGAGCAATACTATCTATCTCTCTTTGTGTAAAAGCTATCTTCATAAAGGAGTTTGAAAAAGATTCCGAAGAGCCTAATTCAGAAGATTTAGCAGGCTTATAATCTCTCTTTTCAATATCAATACCTATCTTTTTTCCAGTTGAACATAAAGCAGCAGCAACATAATTTCCAGAATGGGTAATTGATATATTAATTGATGGAAATTTGTCTAAAAATGGAGAGCCTTCCTCTCTATATACAATTTGGAGATCAGACAGCTCAATACTTGGCTCAACAAGTTGTTTTACCATATTTTTTACAACAAAGCGTCCCGAAATCCACTCAATCTGCTTTTTCATGCTTTTATAATTATTTACGCAGTCAATCTCATGTTGGCATAGAAATTTAATTTTAAAGTCATCAAAGTCAAACTTGGAATTTCTTTTAGTAGCAAAACCTGATAGGCGTTGTTCTGTTTTTTCTATAACAACTCTTTTGATAAAAATAGGAATCTCCATATAATTAATTGTAATTCCCAACTCTTGAGAGAGTTGTAGCTGTTTTAAAATATTTGTGGTGTATTCGGTGTTTATATTTAGATTCATACAATATATATACCTCAATTATCCTAATATCCCAAATTAAATTGCTAATTGTTTTATATTTTTTCTTGACAGCTTACGGGGCATTAATATATAAGCGTGATGCTTTTTAGGAGTTGCTTACTTTTTGAAACTCTCATACTTCTAAATAAGATTTGCTCCCTAGTAGCTCAGTCGGCAGAGCAAGTGGCTGTTAACCACTTTGTCCGCGGTTCAAATCCGTGCTAGGGAGCCACTTTTTAAAATTAAGCCTTGGATTTTTCCAAGGCTTTTTTATTTTCATAGCTTTTTCCTTGTAATTCCTAATAACTTCCTCTTCATTGGATATAATCAGTTCGTCTGGTTATATTTTCTCTACTCTTTTTGTTGTCTTTATGTATCAATATTGCTTGACAACTTATTCTACACTACATAATACTACTTTTGTCTGCATGATAACCTCTTGAAACTTAATAATCCTGAATTGATTAAAGATACTATTTTATGAATAAAATAAGAGCTATAGATAAAAAAAAGACGACCAAAGTTCTTGTTATAGACGATGAAGCCTACATAAGAGAGAGCATAAAAGGCTTTCTTGAAGATTACAGTTATGATGTAATTGAAGCTGAGAATGGAATAAAAGGTCTTGAATTATTTGATTTTGAACTGCCTAACATAGTGCTTTGCGATCTTCGTATGCCAGAAATAGATGGGCTTGAAGTTTTAAGCAAGATCGTTAAAAAATCTCCAGACATTCCAATAATAATTGTTTCGGGTGTGGGCAATATCTCAGACACTGTTCAAGCGTTGAGAATCGGGGCTTGGGATTATATTATTAAACCAGTTCAAGATATGACAGTGCTGTTACATTCAATTGAAAAATCTCTTGAAAGAGCGTCTTTAATAAGAGAAAAAGAGCTTTACAGAAAAGACCTTGAAGAGGTTAATTCAAGACTTAAAAACTCCCTTAATACACTTGAAAAGACAAAAGATAAACTTGTGCGATCTGAAAAGATGGCGGCTCTTGGGGGGCTGGTTGCAGGAGTTGCACATGAGATCAACAATCCAGTTGGAATAGCAATTACTGCCGCATCTTTCCTAAAAGATAAAACAAGCTATATCAAAGAAATATATGAATCTGGTTCTTTAAAAAAAAGTGATTTAGAGTCATATTTACAGAATATGGATGAAGTCTCTCAATCTATAATTATAAATATGGATAGGGCAGCAACACTTATAAAAAGTTTTAAGCAGGTTGCTGTTGACCAAACGGTTGAAGAGAGACGCAAATTCAATTTAAAGCAATATTTCCAAGATATACTCTTAAGTCTTAAACCAACTTACCTTAATAAAGGGTGTGTAATAACTTTAGAGTGTGCTGATAATATTGAGACATTCTCTTACCCAGGTGCATATTCACAGATTATCAGTAACCTTGTTATGAACTCTATTATTCATGGATTTAAAGAGAAAATAGATGGTCAAATTACAATTAATATCTCTTTATTAGATGTTGATAAGGTAAACCAAGAGTTGATAATTCACTATAGCGATAATGGCTCTGGAATGACTCAAGAGCAGGCAAATAAAGTGTTTGACCCTTTTTTTACGACAATGCGTGGTCAAGGTGGCACAGGTCTTGGAATGTCTATTGTTTTCAATCTTGTAACCCAGACACTTGGTGGTACAATTGAGTGTAAAAGTGTGCCAAACACCAAAACAGAATTTATAATAAAAATTCCCAAGTCATCTTTGTTTGATTAAGAACATAGCGGCTTCGCTGCAATTAATGTTGGATTGAAATTCCTTAACAGTAAAATATGATTTTCAATATTCACAACCCTTCAAAGTGGTATCTACATCCTGTCTTTATCTTTACTTGCTCAATTTTATCATTAGCTACCGCTCTTATTTTAACCATATATTGGTATATGGAGATCACAGCAGCCCTTCAAGTTATTATAAAAAAGTTCAATATTGATCCCGGGCAGATTTTCCCTTCAAGAACAGGTATGACAATTCTTGTTCTTACCCTTCTTATCACGGTTGTTTTAGCTGGAATATTGCTTGCGTTTATCTATTACCAGAGGACGCTTAGGCTTTTTAGACTTCAACATAACTTTATCTACAATTTTACCCATGAACTTAAAACGCCAGTAACATCACTTAAAATCTATCTTGAGACATTCCTTCGCCATCCGCTTGAACCAGAAGAGATAAAAAAATATAGCCAATATATGTTAAGTGATGTTGGAAGGTTAATTGAAAATATTAATAGTATATTAAATCTTGCAAGGATTGAAAGTCGTGCATACAATACTGATATGATTAATCAAGATATTGTTGATATTATTGAAAAATTTTGTGAAAAAAATAAAACCCTTTTTCATAATTGTGATATTATTATCGACAATCCAGAGACTAAATGGATATATCCTATAAATATACTGCTTTTTGAGATGCTTCTTATGAACATTCTCTCTAATGCTGTCAAATATAACTCTTCTGCCAACCCTTATGTTAAAATTACATTTCGTCCATATCGACAAAAACTTTTGATAGATTTTGAAGACAACGGCATTGGAATTGAAAAACATGAGCTTAAAAAAATATTTAGAAAATTCTATCAAGCAGAGAGTGTGAAATCAGATATTAAGGGAAGTGGGCTTGGACTATATTTAGTTTTTAGTATTGCAAAAATACATAGCTGGAATATTACTGCAAAAAGCGAAGGTAGAGGAAAAGGTTCGGTTTTTACACTCTCGCTCCCTACGGAGGTTTAAGGTTTGTATAAAAAACGTATTTTAGTAGTAGAAGATGAGTCCCATATTGCTGAAGGAATTAAGCTAAATCTTACTATTCAGGGATACGATGTTAAAATTGCACCTGACGGGGCAAGTGGAGTTGAGAATTGGCGTTCATGGAATCCTGATTTAATAGTTCTTGATGTTATGCTTCCTATGATTGATGGCTTTTCACTCCTTCGTATAATAAGAAGAGAGGATGAAAAACTACCTGTTTTAATTTTGTCTGCTAAAGGTAGTGTAGAAGATAAGATTTACGGTCTTAGATGCGGAGTTGATGACTATTTAGCAAAACCATTTGATCTTGATGAGCTTCTGTTGCGAGTCGAACGACTTATTACTAAAAAATCGTGGTATGCCCATAATGGCGAATTAGAAAAAGTATCATCTCAAAATAGCGGGCATCAAGACTTACAATTGGCATCACGACCTGACAAAATTGCCAACTCATCGATTGATAAGCTCTCTTTTGGAGGCAACCACATTGATTTCTTAACTGGCAAGGCATCGTGTCAGATAGGAGATATTGTATTGACTGAACAGGAGATAAAGTTACTGAAAATTTTAATTGAAAATAGAGGCAGACCAGTTTCTCGCCAAGAGATTCTTGAAGCTGGTTGGGGGTATTCAAGCGAGATGACAACAAGAACACTTGATAATTTTATGGTTCGCTTAAGAAAATACTTTGAAAAAGACCCCAGAAAACCTATCTACTTCAAGAGTCGAAGGTCTGTTGGGTATCTCTTTGATTCAAATTTTGATCAAACTTCCAATTGACTTATAATTGCAACGGTCAATGATTCTACTAAACGATAAAAGGGAAACTTAACGGTTTTTATATCAAACAATTAAAACTATCGGAGCAATCTAACATGGCACAAATAGGCGACAAAAATATTCTTGATAGAAAATTCTTAGAGTTCTGGGGCAATCTGTTTCTAAATGTTGCAAAAGGGCAGGAGCAGATTGAGCAACTATCATCTCTTATGAATATGGACTCCATTACAAATATGGATTTTATGAACTTTAAAGATATGGCAAAAATGTTTAAACAGAGCTATGGATTGCCTTTAGATGATTCAAATAAAATCCAGAAAAATTCAGGAAATATGTTTCAGATGAATTCAGGAAACTTAGTTAATAGAGTTTATAAACCAAAAGATCAAAAGTCAGATGAAATTGAGACCGTAAAATTGCGTGAATCATTTGAGGCATTTCAGTCATCTTTTGCAAAATATATTACTATTTGGGGTTGGATTCCTAAAACAGAACATGAAGAGCTAAAAAAGAGTTACGATACTTTAAAGGGTGATTATGAAACTCTAAAAAAAGAAAATATAGAGTTAAAGCAGAACTACAATAGACTAAAACAGAAGGCAGACGTTCAAGAGGGGCTTATATCGCAATTAAGAGATATTCTGAATGCAAAAGGTATGGGGCATATTGAGCTTTTTCAGCATGTTCAAAATCTTGCCCGTAAACAGACAGGCGAATTTCAGAATTTAATACAAAATTTGCAAAATCTCTTTAAAATAGGAAAAAATGATTAGCTATCAGATACCAGCCTTTATGAGTAGTATAGAGTTTTATATACAATTTATATACAAAAACAAAGATGGCAGAGGTTTATCTGCCATCTAAATTTATCTATCCATTATTTACTGTAATCTTTCTTGGAACTGCCTTTGCAACCTTTGGCAGAATCAATTTTAGAACTCCATCAGTGAAGTTAGCTTCAATCTTCTCTTGATGAATAGCTTCTGACAAATTGAATTGCCTGTAATACTTTCCAATATCAAATTCTACTAAAACATCTGATTCATCTTCATTTTCCCACGGTTTAACATCACCTGTAAGAGTTAGAACCCCATCTTTTAAATCAATAGTAATATCATCTGTGGAGACTCCCGGCATATCTGCAAGCAAAATAATTTCATTATCATTTTCATATATATCAACTGCTGGAGTGAAGATAAGACCCGGTTTTGTATGCTCTGCAGGAGTTGCAACTTCCTGTTTTTCCTTTACTTGTAACTCTTTTGTCTCAGCCATTTTATTCTCCTCCTTTTTACTTAATGATTATAAATTTAATTTATAGTTATCTTTCTTGATTTTGCAATTTCAGCTTTCCCAACACTAACGGTAAGGAGACCATTTACCATCTTCGCATTCACATTTTCACCATTAATATCTCCGGTAAGCATAACCCCTCTTGAAAATTTCCCGGTATCACGTTCTTTTCTATGATATTTTATATTTTTTTCGCTCTGCTCTGTTTTTAATTCACCTGAGATGGTGATAGTTCTGCCATTAAGCTGAATATCAATATCTTCTGGTTTCATTCCGGGAAGTTCTGCACGGATATAGTAGTTATCCTTATCTTCAGTGATGTTTAAGGCTGGAAATACTCCTGAATTACGACCTCCAAAAGCTCTTCTACCGTTCATCAAGTCTGCCCATCTATCCATCTCTTTTTTCAAAATATCCATTTCATAAAATGGATGTCTCCAATTCGCTGATGCAACTCTTGTCGCTGGAAAATTAAACATTGTTCTTCCTATCATGGCTCTTCCTCCTTATAGATCGTATCTACATTGTTTATATTTGCCTAAATGTTGTTGTTATATTACTTAACTTTATACGCAATGTTGTATTACCAAACAAAATTTTAAACAAAAAGTAATGAGTATTTTTATGTAGTCAAGAGGAAAGATGTAATTTTTTTCTTAACGGAGTAAAAATTAACCTAAACAGCTAATGAAGCTCTCCGCCGCAAGCGGCGGGGTATTAACCCGAGCTTCGCAATAAATGAAGTTGTGTTAATTTTGGGCAAGCTGAGTTTTGAATATATAAAAGCTAAATTGATTCTGGTTTGAAGCTTTTGGCGGTCAACTGCAGGTGAATATGATTTTTTGAGGGGATTTGGAAGAATTGAATTGAAGACTAACTTCAAGAAATATTGCTGCTAAAGGTGCTTTACAACTTGAAGTGGGAGTATCGGTGTAAAGCCTTAGCTTGATTGATTATTTGTTCAAAGCCTATGACAGATTTGATCCTAATGTTTAATTTTACTCTATAATATATTTAGTTTACTCCATAATCTATTGTATGAACCAAGTTATCTGCGGTCGTACTTTGATCTACATTACTTGCATTATCGAATACCCTGCTTAAAAAGCATCGAAAAGTGTCCAGCCATCTTCAATGAAGTAATATCTCAATGTACCAAATAAAAAAATGGACAATATCATAATTACTATTTGTATATGATATTTTTTATAAATTTCCATATTGATAATCTTTTATCGCATATTTGTTTTTTTAAATTTAACGACAAGTGCCTTTGAAGAAATTATCTATTATTATTTTTCTCTGAACGCCTCAGATGCAGAACGAAATACAGGTTTCAACAGATATTGCATAACCGTTTTTCTGCCAGTTTTAATATCAGCCTGCAGGGTCATACCCGGAAGTATAGGAAAGAGTTTGGGATCATTGCCCAAATAATTATGGGGTAAATTTACAATTCCTTTATAGTAGGGATTTCCAATACGATCCAGAACAGTGGTTGCTGAAACTTCGAGAAGCTCTCCTTCCAGAGTTCCGTAAATAGAGTAGTTATAAGTATTGAACTTTAGTGTTACAGGAATACCCGGGTGAACATGTCCGACATCCTTGGTAGAAATCTGTATCTCTGCCCTCAATACCTGATCCTTTGGAACAATTTCGAGAAGAAGACCTCCGGCTGCCACAACAGCCCCGATGGTATTAATCTGAAGTGCGTGAACAATGCCTGATTTTGGTGCATGAATCTCCATATACCCGGCAGTCTCTCTTTTTCTGGTAATCTCTTCTCTAATTTCTGTTAATGCTTTTTCAACAACATTGAGTTCTTGAAGATAGGTTTCATGATTTTTTTGGTCAAATTCAGCCGCCTGATTTTTAAGTTCTTCAATCTTTTTGAGAATCTGCTCTCTCTTGGGGGGAAGGGAGGCAAGCTCACCTTGCAGTTGGCTTATCTGTCTTTTTAGAGAGAGCAGAATAATTTTTGAATTCAACTGTTTTTCAAAAAGTTTTTCACGCATGGAAAGCTCTTCTTTAAGGATTTTTTCCTGCTCCAACAAAGCTTTTTTTTGTTCATTCAACTCTGTCAAAGCTGCCTGCTGCTGGGATATTCTGTTTTGGAAAAGTTCGTGAGTAGTATTATAGTTAATCTTGGTTGAAGTAAGAATATTATTCTCAACCTGTAGTATATGAGGCATAGGGGCAAATGATGAGAAATCAGGCTCTCTTTTGTCTATTAAAGCAGTAAGGCGTTCTTTTTGAATAAGCAATACATTCTCTCTGTCTAAAGTCTGAGACAGCTCTGATTGAGTAAGGATTGGATCTAAGTTAAACAGCGGCTGTCCCTTTTCTACAAACTGACCGTTCTCAACTAAAATTTCGGTAACAACTCCGCCGGCAATGCTTTGAACCTTTTGAACCTGCCCCAATGGAAGGGTCTCTCCAACAGCTATAGCTACTTCATCTATCTCTGCATTGATTGCCCAGAAGATAAAAATTCCGAAAATAAACGCTATAAACACAATGGTCAACCTGACTATGGTGGGACTTCCTGTCTCCTCAAGGAGTATGGATTTGGCAAGATTATGGGAAGTATCACCTATTTTACGAATTCCAGACTTCATATATTATATTCTCCTGTTCAAACTGAAATAATATTCCAGATAAAATTTCTGTTGCCGCCCTCCCCAATTGGAAGAAAGAATAATTACTTCCTCCCATTGGAGAGGGGCAAAATAATTATCTGGAAAACTATAGTATGAGTTACGACCATGCCATAGCCTTCATATACTCTTCTGCCACTTTGGCAGGCGAACCTTCCATACGGATACGTCCCTTTTCAAGCCATATAACTTTATCAGCAATTTCAAAAAAAGCGGGATCATGGGTTACTACAATCATTGTCCGATCTCCCTTTTGTTTTTTGATGGTCTCAATGAAATGGGATTCTCCTTCAATATCAAGACCTTTTTCTGGTTCATCAAAAATTTGAAAGGCACAATCTTTTAAAAAATCTCGGGCAAGAATAAGCCTCTTTTTAAAGGAATTGGGTAGCTGCTCAATATTATGGGTACCAATTTGAGTAGCGAAGCCTTTGGGCATAGCCATTATTTCATCAAGGATTCCTGCTTTTTTCGCAGCTTTTTGCAACTCATCTTCACTACCTGTAGGTTTGGCTATCAACAAATTCTGGGCAATAGAGCCATGGAAGAGGTGATGAGTTTGGGGTGCATAGGCAATTCCTGTCCGAAGAGTAATATTATCCATCTGCCGAATATTCATATTATCAATTACTATACCACCTGCCTGTGGATGATATAGACCAAGAATCAGCTTGCAGATGGTTGATTTTCCTGCCCCGTCATGCCCCACGATAACCATGAGTTCTCCCGGCTTAACATCAAAGGTTACACCGATAAGAGCAGGATGAGCATTTGGTGAATAGCGTATCCCCACCTGTGAGAATGCGACCCGTTGAATCTTTTTACGACCAATTATATTGGTAGCGTTGTCAAACTGTTTTTCCATCGCAAGATTCATCAGGCGGTCAAGCTGGAGGATGCTTTTTTTAATATTCTCCAATTGGGTAATAACACCGAATCCTGTACGAAGGGGGGCAAGCACTCTTGTTACCAAAAGCATACAAGCCATGAGGGCACCCATACCCATCTTTCCTGCCAGAACATTATTAACCCCCACTGCCATAGTAGCAAGACCTGCGGCATTGACCAGCATCTGAGAAAGGGCACTCACAACTCCGCTGAGGCGTATTGAATGATAATTAGACATGGATGCTTCAGCCGATAACTCTCTATAACGGACAGCCCAATATTTCCTGCTGCCTGTGTATTTTATGGTTCTAAGTTTAGTTAGCATATCCATGACAAATTCATGTTTTTTAGCACCAGCTTTGCTCGACTCAGCATTCTGGTTACGTATGGCTGGAATTACAATAAATCCGAGAACAATGAACAGTAATATTGCGGCTACAGGCACATAAGCCACAGTACCACCGATGGCAAGCATTCCGCCAATAAGCAGACAGATAAAAGGCAGATCAAAGAGAGCTTCCACCCCAGCCCCCCCCATGAAATCGCGTACTGTTTCAAAATCTCTGACACGGGCAATTTGGGAACCAAGAGAGGCTGACTCGGTCATGGCAGGAGGTAGATAGAGGATACGGCGTAGTACTTCGTTACCAACAATATTCCCCAGACGCACACTGACATAACCTAAAAGATGAGAACGCAAAAGGCGAAAACCAGCATCCGCAGTTACAAAGAGAACAATACCCATGCCCAGAAAAAAGAGGGGACGATTAGAATCTGTCAACACAAGTTGATCATAAATGGATTTTACTAAAAGAGGAGAGAGAAACGAAAGAATGCTTAAAATAAGAGAGAGAAAAAGAACCGTTCCAAAAGCATTACTAAAACGACCCATTACCTGCTTGAACCAGTTGGACTGGGTCTGATGAAGGGCGAGGCTCTCTTTAGTCATGCCGATAAAGACCACAGCTATACCCTTTTGTCTTGATACAGGGATAAGACCGTATGTTCCTGTTTTGCCGATAAAAGAGAATATACCATCTTTATCTCGGCGAACCATTACAGAGACCTCTCCCTTATTGGAAACAAAGAGGCAGGGCATGAGGCGATGGTCAAGCGATGAGACTCTTGTTTGAATAAGGCGGGATTCGTATTTTAGATTGGCAAGAATATTAATAAAGTCCGACTGATCCATAACCATTCCTGTATGTGGTAAAGCCTGAAAGAGATCAGCAGAGTCTCCTTTCCATCCAATGGCATCAAGCATAGGAACCAGACAGGTGGCAAACTGACTTTTCTCTTTGAAAGAATCAAGGATATTTCGATCCATCATACCCCCTCTTTATTAGTGATAAAAGTAAGGATATTTCGTTTCATAATACCCTCTCTTTATTAGCGATGAAAGTAAGGATATTTTGTTTCATCATACCCTCTCTTTATTAGCGATGAAAGTGTTATAATCGGTTACATTGATATGATTAACCCACCAGTTCAATATTCCTACCTTCATCTTTTGGGTGAGCTGAACCCTGCTGGCTTCAAGATCGCCCATGTAAGTCCTGAGCTGCTCAAGAAATATTACGTGCTGCTCCTGCTGCCCATCAAGAAATTTAGGATAACGTTCTTTGACAATTTTTTCCTCCATGCTGAAATGCTCTTCTGCACATTTATATAATTTTTCAAATATAACTGTAGCTTCTTTGGCAAGAGAGGAGTCATTAGGTTTTTTAATTGTCCTGTCAATTATATGAGAAAACTCTAAGGCATACTCAGTCATCTTCCGATGATACTCGTCAATCTCTTCAATGCCCATAAGTTTGACAAAACCTGACACATCATCCCATACCCGAGCTTTTTCAAGCATCTTGGCAGCCCAATTTCCAAGCCCAAAAGAGCGATAATCCACCTGATTAATGTGATGAATCCACCACTCAATTATCCTTAACTTGAATCCTTTGAGCTTCTCAATATCTCCTGTAAGACACGCCTCATTGTACTCTTCGAGCATGACTATAAAATTTGCATGTTGTTCCCTCTGTTCTTCCATACCTTTTAAATCGTATTCACAGATAAACTTCTCTTCATCAGCAAAATGGGCTAATGCTCCTTTTAAAAAAGCAGCAAAATAGCTCTTTAGAGCTTCAATCTGCGATATGGAAAGAGCTGCGTTCGGACTTGTTTCCATAAGCATTTGATCAAAATCTATAACAATAGCCGCAAGATCAAGATGCTCTTTATCCAGTATCTCAACGCCCGTCTTCTTTATAAGATGGCTTACATCTTCAAGTTTAGTTGCATTTAAAAAGAGGGGTCGCCAGTTCTTCAAAGAAAAATCATGATAATCAACCTTGTTAATATGCACCATAACCCATTCAAGAACAGCAACCTTGAGGTTCAGCGATATGGTTGCCCGACCCGCATTACAATCGTCAATCATGCTTCGCATTTGAGAGAGAATTTCACCATGCTGGTCTTGATGCCTTTCAAACCACGAAAAACCAAATGGCTTCATCATGGCTTCTTCTCTCTTAAAATGAGTTACTGTGTAATTATAAAATTTTTCTAAAAATTCATTTTGCCGTTTGATGTAGCTTAAACTAAAACCATCTTCTTCAAATATGCTGACAAGATTGTTTATCTCTAAGGCGTAGATGGCCATTTTCTTATGGTCTTCATCTACTTCGTCAATACCAGTAAGTTTAATAACATTTGCCAGATCATCCCAAGTTCGGGCAGTTTGCATGACCCAACGAATCCAAGCATCATCACTTATTTTATTTGATATGGTTTTATTGTCATCAGCTTTACTTAGTAATACCTTCTCTGAAACTTCTCTATTAGACTTGTCAGAGTCAGAGGATTTCTCTTTTAGCGAAGCATTATTTAAAGCAGCTTTTTTTAGCATTTCATTATCGGTCGTCAAGGGCATTCAACCTCCTTACCATTATTGGCATCCGTAATGCTGACGAGAGTTCCGCCTTGCAATTCATAAACCCTGTCTGCCTCATTCAAAAGACCTTGATTCTTACTTACCATGATGATTGTGCAGTGTCCCTTCATTCTTTTCAGAAAATTATGGAAAATATCCTGACTCTCACGATCCATTGAAGCATCAACCTTATCAAGAATAAGAATACGCGGTCTATTAACTAAAGCCCTTGCTATAGTTATCCGCTGGATAAGCCCGGAAGGGAAAAAGGTTGGTGAGATGCCCGCCAACCTGAGTCTCATATCCCATGGGAAGCTGGGCAACAAGATCGTCAAGACCGAGAAGTCCAGCCGCATCAAGGGCAACAGAGTATTTAGCATGGTTGAACAGGGTAATATTTTCAATAATAGTTCCCTTGAACACAACACCAGACTGGGGCAGATAATCAATTCGCCCCCTCAAGTCAGATATATCCCATTCTGCAAGATTATATTCGTCAATATAGACCGTCCCCTTTTCAGGACGTAAAGCACCCATTATAAGATAAAACAAGGTGGTAGAGCCACTTGCCCCCTTTGCATTGATCCCGATAAACTCTCTGGCTTCTATACTAAGTGATAGATTGTTAATGATCATGGGCAGATCATTACGAAAACAAAATGATATTGAGTTAAGGTTGACGCTACCTGCTATATCCATAGGGAGCGGGGGCTTGTCAGGAGTAACATCTGGCTGCATACAGGCAATATGCTGAAGCTGCCCTCTGGCAATTTTTGCAGCAGAAAAACGCATCCAAAATCCGGCAGCGTTCTGGATCGGCTGAAACGCACGAACTCCAAGCATTGTACATGCTGTCAATCCGCCTATCGTAAGTGTGCCGTCAATGACAAAGGATGCCCCGAATCCGAGTATGCCGAACATGATAATTTTTCCACAAAGGGCAGCCAGATTAACAGGGAGATAATTCCATCGGGTAACCTTCATGACATTTTGTGCCTCATTAGCCTGAAGGCTCTCGTACCTCCTTATCATCTGCTCTTCCATGGCAAGTGCCTTAACCGAGTGTATGCCACCGAAAAGTTCGATAAGATAGTTAAAACGGCGATCTGTAAGGTCTTGCTGCTTTTTTCTGGCAGATTCAAAACCGAATTTAAAAAATTGCGTAATTGTTAGGAAAGAGATAATTACCGCAAGGGGAAAATAGACAAGAGTGCCACCCACATACCAGACCGCAAAAAGAAAAAGAAATGCAAATGGTAAATCCATCAAAATCTGAAAGATTTGACCTCCGTAAAAACTTCTAAGAGTAGATATGGCACCAAGACGATCCATCTGGACACCAAATTCATCTTTTTCAAAATCCTCAAGGCGGCAGTTCAAAAATCGCTCTACAGTGCTGCATCCGACCTGATGTTCAAAGCGGGCAGCGATCCAGCCAGTTATTGCACTGCGGGTAATTTGTAAACATGTCTCCATAATTAGACACAAGGCACATCCCACCACAAGCCAAATCAGGGTGCTAATAGCTTTATTAACCAGAATCCTGTCATACACCTGCATTAGGGTAAGGGGTAGTGCAAGGGAAAGGAGGTTTATAAGGCTGGAGGCAATCGTCAGGTCAAACATGTTACCCGCCAGAAAAGGATCGGTCATCACTCCTTTGAAATGACTCCACCTGTCTTTAAAATAGTCAATCTTCATGAATCCCCGCTCTTTCTCACTTCTATTCTCTCTTTATTACTTTCTCTTCAAGTATTCCCACAGCTTTTAACAACTGGATGCTTGCCAGCATAACCTTGTAATGAGATGCAATCTGCATCAACTTTGTATTGAATAACTCCTTCTGGGCATCAAGAAGATCAGTAGATGTCCGAGTTCCAGCCTTGAATTCAACATCAATACCTTCCAGAGTTGATTGTGCTGCAACCACGGCACGGTCATACGCAGAAAGCACCTCTTTTGCACTGTTACGATCAGATAGAGCCTCTTTAACCTGTCGGACACCTTGAAGGAGTAACTGATTCATGTTCTCTTTTTCTACCCGACTCATATCCAAAGCCTGACGGGTGAGGGCAGTAGTTCTGCCTCCAGAATAGAGTGGCAAAGAGAGTTGAAGACCCACATCATAGCCGTATTCAGACCTTGTTGTATCAGTATCAGAAACCCATTCTCTGTAAGAAGATGAGTTCAGGCTAAGAGTTGGATAATGACCGCCTTTTGCCATGACAACATCTCTTTCTGCAAGCACCACAGAATATTCCTGTGCCCGAATGTCAGGTCGTGCCATAACCATCTTTACAATCTCATCATCTTTAATCTGTCCGATTAAATCCGCAAAAGGAGGCAGAACGATATGTTCAGGTGGAGTTGTGCCAAAATATTCGTCAAAAACAACTTCCTGACGTTTGATTTCATTAAGTGATGATAGCCAGTCCACATGAGCAAGCGAAAGACGGGACAATGTCTGGTTTACATCCGTGATTGTCAATTCGCCTATATTGCTTCGCAATTTAGTAGCTGTAAGATGGACGTTCGTAAGTTCATAATAACTCTTTAAAAGAGCAGCAGCATCTCTGGATTTCTGCAAATTGATCATATTCGTGAGCATATCAAGAAGCACATTTTCACGAATATTTTTAACCTCAAGAGCCATGGCAAGTATCTCGATACCTGCATTACCGTATTTAATAATAGCTTTACGATCAAAAATAAGCTGCGTCAGATTAAGTTCCACCCTGGCAGGATACTCATCAGAGGAAGTTGATTCCGTACGATTTGTTTCATAGGCACTTGAGCCGTTGAGGCTTACCTGAGGTAAAAAATCCGAAAGATAAATCTCCTTGTTCCTGCATGTAGCAGCAAATCTTGCTTCAATGCTTGCCACCTGTGGATTACGTTTCAGACCCTCCTGTATGAGTTTCGAAAAAGAAGATGGATTATCTTCAGCACACTCACCACCAACTATCATTACAATAGAAAACAGAAAAGTTACCAAACAAAAAAGTTTAAACGTGAACATTACAGCTTTTTTTAGATGGGACATAGAGTTTCCTTATTTTGCAGGAATTTTTGATGGTTTAATTTAGATTCATAAAATATCACCGTAATCTTACTAATGTTGAAATTACGCATTAGGCAAAATGTGTAATTTCAACAGTCTGAAGAATCAAGTGCAACTTAAAAAACCCACAACTCTTATTATCGTATTTTTTCCGAAAAACAAACAAAAAAATGCTCTTTAATTTATCATTGATTTATATAGAACTACCAAAAATTACATAATAGCACTACTATCTCCACTATCAGTTGCTACCTCAGTAGGCACAAATACTTCCTGTGGAGTTCCACCGCTATCGTCTAAAGTTGAGTCAGATTGAGTAAACTCAAAACTATCATTTTCTACCTCTCCTACCCACCCGTTCTCTGTTCCGCCACTACTGACAGCACCAGAAGTATCCGAATCCACAGCATCAGTCCAGCTTGCAGCACTACTCGATGAGCCTGCATCAGTCTCCGTAGATAATAACATGTCATCATTTGCAAAATCTTGCGGGGCATCAACAGTCGATTCCGCAGCAGATGCTGGTTCAGGTGCTGATGATGCCGAAACCTCTGGTGTAGTTGTTTCTGCTGGTGTGGAGCTATCAACAGTGGCTGTAGTTGATTCAGATGCAGTTGAAACCGCAGATGCTGGTTCAGGTGCTGATGATACTGGAGTCTCTTGTGCAGATGCCTCTACTGGCGTAGAACTACCACTATCTGCCTTTGCTGACTGAGACTCTTCATCATTGCCGTGGTCTATGCCGCCATGGCGGGAATGGCTGTCTGGCGTACCACC
This sequence comes from Desulfamplus sp., assembly GCA_015231615.1. Taxonomy (GTDB): domain Bacteria; phylum Desulfobacterota; class Desulfobacteria; order Desulfobacterales; family Desulfobacteraceae; genus Desulfamplus. The sequence continues at coordinate 71,492 of JADGBE010000009.1, forward strand.
CGGTTTATCACCTGAATCTTCTTGTTCAGGCTTGCCTGATTCTTCTGCTGCACTAATTTTATCTGATGTGTCTAGTTTGTCAGAAGCCTCAGATGACGCCTTGTCAGTTGAACTACTACTATCTGCACCACTATCTGCCTTTGCTGACTGAGACTCTTCATCATTACCGTGGTCTATGCCGCCATGGCGGGAATGGCTGTCTGGTGTGCCACCCGGTTTATCACCTGAATCTTCTTGTTCAGGTTTGCCTGATTCTTCTGTTGCACTAATTTTATCTGATGAGTCTAATTTGGCCTCAGATGAAGCCTTGTCAGTTGAACTACTGCTATCT